>CAYQOU010000013.1:0-71286 GCA_964419255.1 uncultured Fibrobacterota bacterium
TTTTGATGAACCTGTGTCTTGACCTTCTTTCATGTGGTATTTTGACTCGCCACATACTTCCTGTCTGAACATATTCCGCTTGTTGAGCGTCGAAGATAAAATACCCCCGAATAAGTCATGTTTTCTTGAATTTTGCCCTCTCATGCCAATTGAGGCCGGTCGTCAAACCGGGCTCTGATTTTTTTTGCCGATATTTTTGTATATTTTTTCATCACCAAAATTTAAACTGTGAGATGGAACAATGTTGTATTGCCTGATTGCCCCTTTTCAGATGAGCCTGTCATAAGTTTTGCTTCGCATTGTTTTGATCACTTAAGATACACTGTTGAAATCATGATTGAGTCTCCTCTCTCACCGAGTATATTTTTTCAATACAGATGTTTTTTGGACCTTTCGACCTCAAGGCATTCATTATGGAACAACCCTTCGTAACACCGATTATTCCCGTAGTCGTTATCGTTGTTGAGCAGAGCGGACAGTACCTTCTGGTCCAGGAGCAGAAGGATCATGTCAGAAACAGCTGGTGTTTTCCAGGGGGGAAGGTCGAGAATAACGAATCGCTGATCGAGGCTGCCAGCCGCGAAACACTCGAGGAGACCGGGCTTCGGGTGAATATCAAGGGGCTGCTTTTCTTCGACCAGATGCTCTGTAACACCGACAGCAAGCCCTATTGCCGGTTCAGGTATGTGTTTTCCGCTTCTCCCCTCTCCGGACACCTCAAAGGTTTCTCCGACGAGCATTCCCGTGGGGCACGATGGTTTCATCCGATGGAAATACCGACACTGAAGCTGCGCAGCCCCATGATCACCCGGATGCTGAAGATGCATCAGACAGACTCCACCGTCCTGCCGCTGGAATCTTTCCAAACATTCGGCACTAAGACGAGTGGGTAATTATTAATGGTACGGCCAGGAACCGTGATTTTACAGAGTTGGTGGCAAATGATGCTGCCCAAAGCAGCTTGAGAGCCAAATCGTCGCTCTGAACAGAAAAAAATTACTTGCTCCGCCAGCAGCTTTGTTTTCTGGTCGAAGATGATGACTTTCCACGGTACGACTTTCGCTCCCAATAATCATAGTTCTTAACCTTAATGTTTTTTTGCCTCAATCGCGCGGGTTCGATCCGACAGGGCGCGCAAATCAGATATGTCCATCAACAGGAGATCTCTTTTATAATGATAAAGCTCGGCATCAGCTCATGTCTTCTGGGCAATACTGTTCGCTACGACGGCGGGCATAAACAGGATCATTTCCTCACCGATACCTTAGGACGTTTTGTTGCATGGGTGCCGGTGTGTCCGGAGGTCGAATGCGGGCTTTCCGTTCCCAGAGAGGCGATGCGTCTTGTGGGAGACCCTCAGACGTCTCTGCTTCTGACCATAAAGACCCGTATCGACCATACGCATAGAATGAAGATGTGGGTGGAGGAAAAACTCGACGAGCTGTCGCGGGAGAATCTCTCCGGCTACATCTTCAAATCCAGGAGTCCCAGCTGCGGCATGGAGCGGATCAAGGTGTATGATCCCGAAAGCGGCATACCCGGCAAAACGGGATCAGGAATCTTTGCCGCTGCTTTTATGAGCCGCTTTCCCCTGCTTCCGGTGGAGGACGAAGGGCGTCTGCACGATCCGCATCTGCGGGAAAATTTCATCGCCCGTGTTTTTGCCTATAACAGATGGCAAAAACACGTCGCCTCCGATACGACCATCTCAAACCTGGTGGCATTTCATACCCGACACAAGCTTCTTCTCATGGCCCACAGCCCCACAGGGCTCAGGGAGCTGGGTACAATCGTCTCCGAGGCGCAAAACAGGAAGTCAGGGGACAGTTTCTGCAGATATATCACTCTTTTTATGATAACCCTCAAGCAGATGGCAACTGTCAAACGACACACCAATGTTCTTCAGCACATCATGGGATACTTCAAGCAGAATCTTTCGCACGACGAGAAAATGGAGCTTCTGGAGATTGTCGATCAATATCATCAAGGTCTGGTGCCTCTGATCGTTCCGGTGACCATGCTCAGGCATTACGTCAGAAAGTACGATCAGGCATATCTCAAGAAACAGTTCTATCTCAATCCTCATCCTTCTGAGCTGATGCTTCTCACCCATGTTTGACATGAAACTTGGTTACCCATGTATAAACAGCGAGATCGGCTGCAGCCCCAACCGGACCTTTCGTCTGGCTTCCTATTCGGATGAACGACTGATACAAACCACCCGACAGAATCTGGAGTGCCTGATGCACATCCTTGAGTACAACCTCTCCAACGGTCTGTATTTCTTCAGAATCGGCTCCAGTCTGGTCCCGTTTGCCTCTCATCAGGTTTGCACGGTGGACTGGCGCAGCGAGTGTGCAAAGGAGTTCAAGATGGTGGGAGATTTGGTGAAAAGCCACGCCATGCGCATCTCCATGCACCCCGATCAGTTTGTCGTGCTGAATTCTCCCCGCCAGGATGTGGTGGCGCGAAGCGTGGCTGAGCTTCTATACCACTGTCAAGCCCTCGATGCCATGGGGCTTGATCGGAGTGCAAAAGTCATGATACACGGCGGCGGTGTTTACGGTGATAAGGATGACGCAAAGAAGAGGTTTGTATCCGCTTACCGAAAGCTTCCTCGAATCATTCGAAAACGCCTGGTGGTAGAACATGATGATAAGATATACAGCCTTCGGGATTGTCTTGACATTTGGCGACAGACAGGCATACCGATTGTTTTCGACACCTTTCATCATGAATGCCTCAATGATGGTGAAAGCCTGCGCGATGCATGTAACCTGGCCATGGGTACCTGGAAAAAAACGGACGGCCCCCTGATCCTTCATTATTCATCTCAGGAAAAAGGCAGTCGAAAAGGCTCCCACGCACAGACACTTGACCCCGGTCATTTCAGGCATGTGGTAAAGCAGCTTCAGGGGCTAAACTACGATATGATGCTGGAAATAAAAGACAAACAGATTAGTGCCGTGAAAGCTCGCACTCTGCTGAGTGGTATTTAGCGGAGTCCAGAGTGCCGAAAGGAATATTCTGTGTAGGCGCCTGACGTTTATTGTACGTCAAAACACAAAATCTTCGAGCCTCCAGAAAAGATGGGTAATGCTGGAGAGCCTGGATTCCAGCATCCTGGGCGAGCCAACACCTGACCCCGGTCTACCCGGACCAACTACATAGCATCGGGGTTTTCCCCTTTTGCCAGTTTCTTTTTCCGTTTCTGTTCGTAAAGCAGGACATCAGCCCTATGCATCAGGACCTCTATGCTTTCATCGCCTCGGGCGGAAAATGGTACGGCGCCGGTGCTGATGGACAATCTGTACTCTTTACCGGAATTCTCATTGTACTGGTTTACATACATCGTCAACCTGTTTCTGAAGCTGTCCATCGTATCCATAGTCGTGTTTATGGTAAACACGGTAAACTCATCACCCCCTAATCGAGCGATGACATCCTGGCCCCTGAACGCCTTTGAGAGTATTGCGGCGGTCTGTTGAATCGCGTGGTCTCCTTCTTCATGCCCATACGTATCATTGATTTTTTTCAGGCCGTCCAGATCGGCGAAAAACAGAATGCCGTCCTTTTTGAGCTTCCGGGCAACCAGGAGGTTGTGCCTGGCATGATTCAAAAAACCCCGCCGGTTAAGCAGCCCGGTAAGCTCGTCTGTTTTGCTGATATCGTTTAGTTTCCGGTTGTAATCTTCCAGCTGCACCAGAGCTCCGCGCAGTTTCATCTCGATATCCTGTCGAATCTGTATGAGCTGTATCAGCTTAACCGCCGAGCTGATCTCGACCGATAACGATTCAAAAAGATAACTGTCCATCAGGTCAACTTCACACACTATAAATCCCAACTGCTCATTCATGTAAAAAAGCGGTGAGACAACAAACGAGAAACGGTCTTGTGAAGGGAATTGTTCCTTATGAAGTATCTCGGTTGCTTTCATGTAGGGCAGATCCGAGGTTGCGGGAACCTTTCCATATGACATCACCAATTTGACTTTTTCCGAAAACTTCCATTCGTCACAGATCTCATGAATCACAGCAGTATCGTACAGATATACCGCGCAGCTGCTTATGCCCATGCTCTTCATCTGCGGAACGATTTTTTTCAGGGCTGCATCGGTTTTGTACACCGATACCAGCTGATTTAAAATCACCCTCAGTCCCCGGATATCATTATGATGCACCTCCCATCGCTGCGAATGATATTTCAATGCAGCCTCCATGATTACCACCCTGAGCTGGTGAAAAAGATCTTCCAGCTTGCGCGCATGATCAGGATTGGTGAAAAGAAACTTGTTTCTAATCTCGGTGACCATATTTTGTAAAAGGAGAATATCATTTTCTACAACATCTTTATTACAGAGGATCTCTGAAAATTGTTTTAGAATACCTCCGCATGCATTATTGAGGTTATCCGATGTCCCATCGAGTTCAAAAATCTGCTTTACACACTGCAGTAACTTCTCTTTATCCAGGGTGATCTTCTGGAGCAGTCCGTTTTCAATCTCTGTGATGCAGTCTGTGGATTTTTCTTCCAGCCGTCTTCCGGAGAGATTTATCGACTGAACGGATTGTGAGAAGCATCCGCACGACTCCCTGATAACAAGCTCGGTGTCAAGGGTTATGTTCTCGGGGGTTTTCCCCCGTATCTGATCCAATGCCATGTGAAAAGCCTGCTTGCCCTGCTCATAGATAGGCTGTAATACCGTGGTCAGCGACGGGGAGCTGAATTTGGAATTCTGCACGTTATCAAATCCAATCAAAGCCACTTTCGAGGGAACGTCCACTCCCTTGCTTTTGAGCGCTTTGAGAGCACTCAACGCCATCTCATCATTTGCCGCGGCGAGCGCATCGAAGGGTGTTTTGCTTGCAAGAAGGTCCTCGATGGCACAGGAGGCGGAGTAGTGGGTAAAATCTCCCTGAAAGACCAGCTCTTCGGTAAAGGGGATATTGTTTCGTTCGAGAGAATCAAGATAGACCTGATAGCGTTGCTGGGCCTCGACATTACTTTCCGGTCCGCGGATAAAGGCAATGTTTTTACAGCCGTGATGGTGGATCAGATGATCGAAGGCCTGGAAAAAACCAACCGAATTGTCGATCAGCACACTGGGAATGCCATCTATCGGAATAGAGATGCTTACCCGGGGAATACCTTCATATTTTTTATAAAACTGCTCGAATTCTTCCGAGGATATGAAATTGATCATGGTTCCGGAGGCAATTATCAGCGCATCGATACAGTTTCTGTCGGGCAGTTCGTAGATGGCATTGAACTGATATTGATGCTCGTAGGGAGCTTTTGGAGATTTGCCCGGGAATACAATCGTGTTGACATCGTGATCTGCGGCCGCGTTAAGCACACCGGTGCACAGGTTTTGCGCATAGGCGTTTTCAAGCTCCGAGATGAATAATCCAACTGTCGGTCTGCTGTTCATACTTAAAACCCCTTTTAATTACCGCCTGCATTTCGCGTTTCCGAGCGGATGAGTCACGCAACTCCCCGGGGCAGAAAGGGTAGAGCATTCGCACGCAATACTGACAGATTTGTCCAGGGGATTGCTGCAACCCTCTGCCTTCCCATAGGTTTGTGCAAATCGACGCGCGAAAAACACTTGATACAGGATACAACCCTACCCTTATCATACCTCTCCGATATAAAATCAACAACATTTAAATTGGCTGCTGCATGGATTATTTTATCAGGACATTTATTGCTCTTCAAAGAGAATCATTTTGAAGTAAAAATCCCCTGATTTTTCCTGAGATTGAGGATGCCGAGTGGATGATTCGCGCAATCTCTTGAGGGGCCCGAAGGGGTGAGACAAACGCATGGATTACCCTCTGAGTGTCTCCAGGATTGCTGAGGCCCATCTTGGCAGCGAAATTTCTGTGCAAATCACCGCGATAGAATCGCTGAATTCAAGTACTTTTCACCATTGAGTTACCAGAAGATTATGATAAATTTCAACGACTCACCAAAAGTGATCGCCTGGAAGAAGGCAATTGAGCAGACCGGATGTACAATCCATTCCATCGACCCGCTGAAAGTGCTTCATAAAGGAAACCGGGACGTTTTGTTTGCGCTGATTAAGGCAGATATATCAGCCCCGGATGGGCAGAAGCTTCTTCCCTACGTTTTCATCAGAGGGGATGCGGTGATTGTTGTGCCACTGATCAGAAACTCTGACACAGGCGAGGAGCGTTTTCTGATGGTGGAGCAGCGACGCGTGGCAAATGGGGACATCGCACTCGAGTTTCCCGCCGGCATGCTGGATCATCTTGTCGACAGCCCACGAAAGGTGGCGGTTCGGGAGCTGGAGGAGGAGACCGGGGTGCGCATCACGGAAGAAGACATTCACAGCCTTGTAGAAAAACCGCTATACAGTTCGCCGGGAGCCAGTGATGAGGCGATTTATTTCTATGGATGTATAATCGAAATGAATAACGAGCAATTCCAGTCTCTGGAAGGAAGGCTCACCGGGGATATTTCGGAGCAGGAGCACATACGGGTAACGTTAAAGTCGCGGGAAGAGGTTCTGCCGGCGATCAGCTCGGTGCAGGTTTATCTGGCATTCGATTTGTTCGATCGTTTCTACAGGCATTCGGGCAAGAAAAATGTAAGGGATAATATATGAAAAGCATTATAGGAAAAGAACATGTCCTCAGGAGTGCATCGCAGATACTTTTCGACGAATCACGACTGACTGTTGGTATACCCGATGAGGTCTACTATCCCGAATCCGAAGAGGATATGGCCTTCGTGTTTCAAAAGGCCGGAAATGAGAACAAATCCATAACCGGAATCGGCGGCCAGACCGGAATCACCGGAAGCGGCGTTCCCGATGAGGGCTGCATCGCGCTGTGCTTCGAGAACATGAACAGTATCCTTCGTGTGGAAGCTGATGGTGACGGCACCCCGATTCTTGTCTGTCGTCCGGGAATAACTCTCGAATCAATCGAATCGTTTCTTCAGAATCCTTCACAATGGCCGCAAAGCGTTGCGGGGAGCGAGGGCCTCAAAGCCGGTGGCTGGTTCTACTCCCCCGATCCGACCGAGATGACCGCGCAGCTTGGGGGCTCTGTGGCAACAAACGCATCCGGCGCCCGCTCGTTTCGATTCGGCGCGACAAGGAAACACGTGGTATATCTGAAAATGATGCTTTCGACGGGAGCTATGCTCACCATCACCCGCGGTGATTATACCATGAATCAGGACGGTGTCGATTTGCGTACAGATGATGGAGCCACGATTCATGTCCCTCCCCTGTCCTACCGGTCTCCCGACAGCAAGAACGCATCGGGGTATTTTTCTCAGCCGGGCATGGATTGTATCGATCTGTTCATCGGATCAGAGGGTACACTGGGATTTTTCTGTGAAATAGGCATCCGTCTGCTGCCGAAGCCGGTATTTACCGCAGGGTTGAGCTTTTTTACTTCCCGCACGGATGCGTTTGCGTTTGCCGATATCCTGCGGGCTCGACAGGATGTCTCGGCCATAGAATACTTCGACTCAACTGCGCTGGATTTTATTGCCCGTCACAAATACGATCTGAACCTGCACCTGCCCGATTTCCCGGTCCGTTCACAGGCGGCGATTTTCTGGGAGCATGCCGGAAAGGATGAAGAGGAGTTTGAAGAACGTCTCGACGAGTGGGAAATGCATCTGCAGAGCTGCGACTCCACTTTTGACAACACCTGGAGCGGACTGGAGCCCGCCGAGCGCAGCAGGCTCAGAACGTTTCGCCACGCGATCCCTGAAGCGGTGAATCACATGGTTGCCGAATACAAGAAGGATGTGCCGGAGATACGTAAAATCGGCACCGACACGGCAGTGCCGGCCGAGGCATTTCAGAGGGTTTTCGACGACTATCTTCACCTGATCCACGAAAATACCCTTCAGGCGGTGATATTCGGTCATCTGGGCGACTATCATCTGCATTTCAATCTCCTGCCGGCGAGCCGTGAGCAGCTTCAGACGGCACTCTCGCTCTACGAACGGATGATGAGCATCGCGGTCGATGCCGGCGGCACCATCTCCGCCGAACACGGCATAGGGAAAATAAAGGCCGGGTATCTGGAAAGGATGTACGGAGAAGATGGCATCAGGAGTATGAAAGAGGTGAAGAAGGCGCTTGATCCGGGATGGAGACTGAATCGGGGGACGTTGTTTGGGGAGTGATTTTTTTCGGTTCGGAAAAGGACACTTGCTTATGTAACATCGGACTTGAGTCGGCATCCATGCGTTCTATACTACTCTCCAAATCAGGGTCGGACCAAGCTAATTCATACAATTATAAGGACTTACTACATGAAACATGCTCATTTTTAGCGCTTAATCAGCCGATTTTCACCCCAAAATGCCTCTCTATCGTGAATATGGAACCGCCAAAAAAAGGCATAAAACGGCTATTTAATCGCTTATATCTGTGGGGCCACGTGAAGTAAGTTATTATGAATAAACAAATTGCTTTGGTCCGACCCAGTTTCGCACCTCAACCCAGTTTCGCACCCAGTTTCAATGGACTGACCGGCACGACCCGTTTTAGGATTTGGATTCATTACTCCCCTTTCAGCCGCAGCTGCTCCAGGCACGCATCCACAATCGTGTCGATGTAGTCGTACTGCTCCCCTTTTCCCATAACCGCCTTGAATCGATACAATGCCACCGGTATGAATTTACGGTAGCGGGGTTTGCCTTTATGAATCGAAAGGTTACCGAAGGCTCCCAGCGCCTGTAACAGTCTCTGCATGGCACAGAGGCGAAACGTGTGGGGAGATACATCGTGCGGACTGCGACTGCAATAGTATGCAAACAACCGCTCTACCATCTGATCATCAAGACCTGCGTTGTATGGATCGTACAGAAGTGATGCCAGATCATACTCAGCAGGACCAAGCCGCGCCCCCTGGAAATCCACAAACCTCACCCTGCCGTGATGAATGAGTATGTTTTCGGATTGAAAATCCCGATGCATGACCACTTGCGGCAGATCGGCGCTTGCCGCCGCCAGCCTCTGTCGTTCAGCCTCCCAGCGCTTGTCCAGAAGTTTTTCCAGCCCAAAGTACTCCACCACACAGTGCCGTGCGAAATAGTCACTCTCCCATTCAAACAACTCCACATCCGTGCTGCGTGAACTGAGTGTTTCAGACACCCCCGCATCCAACGCCTGCCACTTCAGGAGTTGATCTATCACATTGCGATAGGCAGCCTCTATATCTTCGGTTTCCTTGTGAAGACGACAATATTCCTTCAGTGTAACCGTGCCCAAATCCTCTTCCAGAATAAGCCCGTGACGGGCGTCTGCGGCATACACAATCGGCAGTGCATCCGAATACGGCGACAGATCCCGCACGATGGCCAGAAACCGATCCCAGTCGGGATCCATACTGTTCCAGACCACAAGGATAAAAGATTTTTCCGGTTTCTGCTCGGGATATACACGAATGAAATGCCTCTCCGAACCTGCCTGTCCGGCACGCTCGGCCCGCCAGGTCCCCGGATCATATTCTTCCAACGATTCCTTAAGGAATTCTTCCTGTGCCGGAGTCAGTGATAATTTACTCAAGATTCATTTCTCCCCACGGTGTAATTATGGCATCTGAATGGCGGGTGTGATCCGAGCTGCTGTCTTCCCAGATAAGGCAGTGATCATAGCTATGTTTTCCCGAAAGGCTCTTCGCATCACACCAGCTGTATGGCCCCAGCAGCTGTTTATGCGATTCTACACCCCGGTGATACGCCCGTTTTTTGTCAAAATCACAGACATACTCTTGTGGAAGTGTAAAGCTGAATTTTTGGTCAAGCATGTCAAAATGGATTTCAGCAAGTGATTGCGGTGTACCGATGTCTCTCCAATACAGGCGTTCGATCTCATGCACAACAACCGTCATTCCCTCATCGGCGGCTCTCTTCCAGACAGGCACAAGCGAGAAATCATCTTCTTTGACAAGTGAAAGGAATCGTTTGCTGTAGAAGGAAAGCCCGATGTAATCTACTCCCTTGCACTGTTGACCTTTACAGTTCTGCCGCGGCAATCCGCGATACTCACCGTTTTGTGTATCCATGCAGATTGAGCCGCTGTCCCTGGCCGGTGCCGCGATCAGCATACAGTCACTGCCAGAGGCTTTGAAACGTGCTTTCAAATTCTCGAGATCGATATCGGAGAGGATGTCTACGTTTCGTATACAGAACGAATCATCACCGGCGAGAAAATCCCGGGCAAAGTAAAGCGCTCCACCCGTGCCCCTGATAGTCTCCTTCTCATGGAAAAGAGTCACCGGGTGCGGGTAATTGTCGCAGAAGATGGAAATATCATACGGTCTGTAATGGATATTGGCCCCCAATGACGTAAAGCCGGAGGAGGCAAAATCATCGAGCATCCTTCCTAGCATCGGTATCCCACCAACCGGAACAAGCGCCTTTGGCATATGATAGGTTATGGGGCGGAGACGAGTGCCAAAACCTGCGGCCAAAACAAATCCGATCAATGTAGTTCCTCTTTGTAATAGGTGACAGAGTCGAACATTTCACTGAATGCAGCAATATCCTGCTTCTGTTTTTCTATCAGATCGCTCAGCTCTCCTCCCATCTCGATGCATTTCCTGAATGATTCGTTTCCATAGAGAATATCGATAGGCATATGTACGTGATCATACTCATAGGGTGGTTGTGTGAACGAAAATTTACCATCGCTGCTCTGCGCAACCGCCCAGAGAATTGTTATCGTTGTGGTAACCGGAAGATAGGAGCGTGCATCCGTCACATGGATTTGTCCTCCATGACAGTACTGCCCTTGCCATTTCTGGAAAGTAGGAATGAAATCATGTTTTCTGAAAATGTATCCACCCAGTTCCTGCTCGTAAAGGATGCGGATAAATTCATCCATGCGGATGTATGGCGCCCCAAACAGCTCAAACGGTCTGGTGGTTCCCCGCCCCTCCGACACGTTGGTCGCCTCCAGCAGAACCATTCCCGGATAGACAATCGCGGTTTGCTCGGTGGGCATGTTTGGAGACGGAAGCACCCAGGGCAGACCGGTTTCGTGCCACAGGGAATCTCGCCACCACAGCCGCATCCAGACGACATTAAGCCTCAGTGACGGAAAATAGGCCTGCTTGAGAAGTTGTGCGATTTCGCCGAATGTCATACGATGACAGAGCGGGATCTGTGCACCGCCGACAAAGGAGAAGAGTGATTCCTCAAGAAGAGGGCCGTCGAAATCGATCGCCCCGATCGGATTTGGCCTGTCAAGCACCCACACCGGTATGCTCTTTTCGGCACACGCCTCCATGCACAGCTTAAGCGTCCAGATATAGGTATACGGCCGTGCCCCGACATCCTGAAGGTCGATAACCAGTGCATCGATGTGCTCAAGCATCGAATCGGTCGGTTTACGGTGATCTCCGTAAAGGCTGAATACAGGAATATCATACAGAGGGTGTTTATACCCTTCCCATTCAATCATGTTATCCTGTGTCTGGCCGAAAAGCCCATGCTGCGGTCCGAAAACCGCCGAGACATGAAACGCAGGATGAGCCATTAACGCATCCAGTATGTGCGTATAGGCGGAGGTGATACTTGCCGCATGGCACAAAACGCCTATTCTTTTACCTCGCAGTGAAGCAGGTGGTTTTTCGAGGAAGATGTCTAAGCCAAACCGTGTCATAATGCCACCTTGGGTTATTCAAGGATAGGAGTGGTTTTTGTTATTGCTAAATATACACTGTATACACTTTTCAATGAAACGCGGCTCATTACATTCATGCCAATGCGTAATTTTTAAATAGTCCATATCAGGATTTTGCATATCCCTGTGAAATGATTTATTTTATAAGACTCGTTTGAAATTGGTTCGGAACATACAGATATTCGGAAAGTAGGTGATTGCTACATGAATGGTATCCGAGTGAGAGAGGACGAAGCTTTCGAGAAAGCACTGCGTCGATTCACTAAAACGTGCGAGCGTGCGGGTATTCTTTCAGACGTGAAGAAGTATCGTCACTATGAAAAACCCAGCGAAGAGCGTAAAAGAAAGCTCAACGCTGCCAAACGCAAGAGTCTGCGTGATGAATCCCGTCGCAGCTATCGCCGGTGAGTCTGAACAAAAATCAGCAAAAAGCCGTCATTTTTTGGCGGCTTTTTTTTTATTCCCCTGCCTGTTTTCCGCCTTTTTCCCACTGTTCCAACACTTTATATCCAATAGCAGCAACTGATGTAGCCACGTTCAGCGAATTTTTAAACCCGTAGGTGGGGATTTCTATCAGGCGGTCACACATATGCATAACCTCCTGACTCACCCCCAGCGCTTCGTTACCAAACACCAGGGCAACCGGCTGAGGGTAGGTCTGGGTGTGATAGCTGTGGGAGTGTGAGGTCGTTTCCGCCGCCCAGACCGGGATATTCTGTGACTTGAGGAATTTTACCGCCTCCTGAGCAGTATCGAAGTGGCGCCAGGGCACATATTCTATAGTCCCCAGCGAGGTCTTCTCCAGCTTTTTGTGGGGAGGATATGCGGTATACCCGCAGAGAAACAGACCCAAAACACGCATCGTGTCGCATAATCTGAAAATCGATCCGACGTTAAACGCGCTCCTCAGATTGTCCAGTACAATGTACAACGGATGTTTCGGCAAAACGCTGTATTCTTCGAGACTGATGGACAGATCAAAGCTCCTCACCTCGAAGCTTGTTTCCATATCGCCGATTCGTTGTCTCCCCCGCCCCATTCAGCACACCTCCCCCGCGGGTTCCGCACACGGTCTAACCCGCAAGAGTAATAATCCTCCGCTGATGAATAGTATTGCCAGTGATGCGATGCCAAAGCGGGCGGCGGCAACACTTTCAAAGCCAAGCTGTCTTCCCAGCAACCCCATCATTCCCACGAGTCCCGGTCCCAAAACAACCGAAAAGCGGCCGACCAGATTGTAGAACCCAAAATAATCGGAGGACTTCTCTTCAGGAATCATAGCGGTAAACATCGATCGACTTAGCGCCTGGATTGCTCCCTGGGCAGATCCGGTCAGACCGGCCAGAATGAAAAACTGAAGCTGCGTCTGAAGGATAAATGCACCGACAAGACACACCAACGTATAAATACCGATGGCAATCAGGATCGTGTTTTTAGCACCTATACGATCGGCAACATATCCAAACAGTATCGCCGCGGGAAAAGCGATAAACTGTACCAGTAAAAGAGCCGTCATCAAACCCGAATCGGGAATACCAATGGACAAACCAAAATCGGTAGCCATCATGACAAATGCATGCACGCCGTCATGGTAGAGCCAGAAGGCAACCAAAAACAAAAGCAGCTGCGGTGTATGCGCGATCTCCCTGCCGGTCTGAACCATGGACCGAAGGCTTCGTCTGAAAAGCCTTTTGCTACCGGTGGCTCGATTTTTCTTCTCCCGCACCCACAAGAAAAGCGGAAGGGAAAAGACTCCCCACCATAGCGCCACACTCAAAAAAGCCAGCTTAACGGCCTGGGCCTTGGAGTCGATACCAAACTGCTGCGGATGAAGCACCATCATCACATTGACGATTCCCAGAATACCACACCCCAGATACCCCAAACCATACCCAAACGAAGAAATCATGTCGTGATCCTTCGGCCTGGATATATCCGGCAGAAGTGAGTCATAGAAAAGGTTGCCTAAAGCAAAGCCCATACGGGCAAGAAGAAAAAGCGTTAATGCTGTAAGCCAGCGGTGTGACGGTACAAAGAAAAGCAGCGCCACAGAAAAAATCCCCAAAAGAAGCATGCCGGCCAGCATCCGTTTCTTCCCGAATGATATCCCGGCCATTGCTCCCAGAAAAGGAGAAAGACAGGCGATGCACAGCCCCGCTATCAGGTGACCGATCCCGAGCCTGGCGGTGCTGATCGTGGGGTCTACACCACTGTTCCAGTATGTTTTGAAAAATATCGGGAAAAACAACGCCAGTGCGGTAAGCGCGAAGGCAGAATTGGCCCAATCATAAAACCACCATCCCCAGGTGGCCTTATTCCGAAAAAATGACTTCATGTTTTCTTTTCTTTTTTCTCTGCCGCAGGGAAAAGCACGTTGTTCAGGATAAGGCGGTAGCCGGGTGAGTTCTTGTGAAGCTCGAGCATGGTCGGAGGGTCACCAACAGCATGCGAATAGTCCTCGGGATCATGCCCTCCCAAAAAGGCAAACATCCCCTTCCCTTTTACGCCGTGAAGATATTTGACTCTTTCTGTCCCCGGAACAGTAGCTAACTGGATGACACTCTCCTTTATCACATTCTTGTTAAAAGAGGTAAGCAGCCCATAGAACCCTTTGACCGTCGTGGTATGGCACTGCGTCAGCATTGTTGGAACCGGGTCAAGCTTTGCACTAAAAGGAAATAGATCGAAATCCAGTGCCTCCTTACGCTGCGGTGTATTAACCCGATTAACATCGATGTTACCGAAGTATGATGCCATGGCGCTTGTCTCTATCTCAAAATTTTCGAAGGCAAAACATTTGGAGTAATCAAGTTTCTGCTTGTAGTCCGGATCGACACCATCACCATCAAAGGGCGATTGTACAATATCGGTACCAGCCGCCGCCAGAGCGATATCGATAGTGTTAGTAGCGCTGCACATGGCAAACAAAAATCCGCCGGCCTCCACATATTTACTGATAGTCAGTGCAACCGCTTTCTTACAATCGGTAACCTTTGAAAATCCCATCGAACGGGCCAGCTCCTCTAATTTCATTTTCTGTTTCTGATACCAGGGGGCGTTTCGAAACGAGCGGTAAAACTTGCTGTACTGCCCGGTAAAATCCTCGTGATGGAGATGAAGCCAGTCGTAATCGTCGAGCTTCCCCCCAAGCACCTCTTCATCGTAAATCTTATCATATGGAATCTCCGCATAAGTCAGTGCCATCGTTACGGCATCATCCCAGGGGAGCTTGTTCAGGGGTGTATAGATCGCGATTTTGGGGGATTTTTCGAGAGTAACCTTCTCCATGTTGTTATCCTCGATAGTATTGAGAATTGATGCAAAGTCCGCATTCGTAATCGATTGAATCAACACCCCCTTTTTTCTGGCCATCAGCTCGATATCACGTGAGTCATCGAGTGCGAAAGAGCCACCTCGATAGTTAAGCAGCCAGGAGGCTTTAACCCCCTTTTCCAGAGCGGTGTATACCACACCGTAGGCCTTAAGGTGATCGGTTTGTGTATCATCCATGGGTATAAACAACATCGAAAAGCATGGCGCCACCAGGCTCAGACAAAGAAGGATCTGTGCTTTGAGCTGCTTTGCAGGTGTATTTAGGAGATTTGCTACAAGTTTCATAAGTATTAAAATAAATAGGTCATGTACAGTCCACCAGCCTTTAATGTATAATTTTCCGCCCCAACATTCTCGTCGTACACTTTCTCATAGATGCCTTTGATGACGGTAGATATTCGAGGAGTGATCGAATATCTTATCTGCCCATCAATCCCGTGCAAAAAATACATGGTGTCAAACCATCCCAAACCAGTCTCGTGCTCATCATCAACCCTCTTCTGATAATCACCCCTTAATGAGAGCATGAGTTTCCTGGGAATCACGGTAATGCGTACATCGTTTGAAAACTTGTAAAACAAACTGTGCAGGGAATCCTGAGTTTCTGTTTTATATTTTATCGCAAATCCGCTTCTATTACGAAGCCACCGCTTGATACTAAAACCCACTCTCCCTGAAAGTTCATTATACCAGCTGTCACCGATATCATCTTGTGTTACATCCACGTAATTGGTGTAATCATTCTCTCTTGCAAGCCGACACCTCAGGTGATAATTGAAACCATTATTGAATCGTTGTCTGACACCGATCATCACATCGTGTATGACATCTTTATTATGCTGCGAGGTGACAGAGGTTTTACCTGATACAACCGAGCCCGCTCGAATGTGTTCCTCATTATTTTCGAGCAACAGAGCATAGTGAAACGAAGCCACCGGCTTATTCATTCCAAAAGAGTATTCGCTCTGGAGAACTACATTATTCTGTTCAATTGGCGATCTCTGATCAGAAAACAAACTGTTGCTTGCTTCAGATCTCTCATATTCATAAGACAGTGAAGCATTCAGGCGTTCATCAAACCTTCTCTTTACACCGGCATTAAACGTATACTCATCGTTTTCAAGGTAAGGACTGCCTGCGGAAAAATAGTCGGGAGCGATCGCGGTGAATGACCCGGATATCTCATACCCGTGAAAAATGCCCTGTGAAGAAAGCGTTGCGGCGTAATTGCTGCTGTCCGGATGAATAAGTCCCAGGACGCGCGGTAGAGCTTTGCTTACTCCCGGATTGTACCATGCGATTTCGTCATACGACTGGGTGTCGACGGTATCCCGCACCCCCATATTCAGCTCTGCCGTCACGGAGAGTGCTCCATCCAACAATACCACATTGGCTTCGATACAGCCAGTCTGTGCCTCGGTCGGAGCGGGAGCCAGGGGATCAAAGATGTCCCTTCCCAGCAGCGTCTTATCGAGCTGATCGCGTGCTATCAAACCATGCACTGCTATGGATGAGTTGTAGGAAGGTTTATAGGTAAGCGAGGCTAAATATGTCAGCTGCTGTCGAACGGAAAATCCTGAATCGACAACCTGATTATATATTTGTGGCTCATGATCTCCCGTATCCTTGGGCGCCTCACTCTCGCCTGCGGCAAGTTTAAATTTCAGCCGGCTTTCTCCACGTCCCATCTGGAAAAACGATCCCGTATACCTGATTCCGGTCATTTTTCTGCCGAATATGGATGTCTCGGAGCTGTTCTCATAAAAATCTCCGGCCTGAAATGACTGGTCTTCATATGTCATAGCCATAGCAAACATATTCTTGCGCAACCGGGTTTCAGTATCCACCCAGTCGTTATGATAGAGATCCGCATTGATATTTATATCAGCATCTCCCCTTTTACCCTGCAAAAAAACCGTCACCTCCGGTTGCAGGCCATCAGGATATTTTGACTGCTCGACCAGTGTATCATTGCGCCTTTGCGACTGAGGTCGATAGTAGCCAACCCCAGCTTCTATATTCCCGATGAAACTTGATTGTGAGTTGCTGATCTCAGGTCTTGCCGAAAAGCCAGCTTTTAAATCACCCGTTTGACCAACACGGTCTTTTTGTGAAGGAAGAACCACCGATTTGACCTGCTCAGGCTGTTTTAGAAGCGCAGACATCTCGTCTTCATCCACTATCTGCGCATCAACGATATTATCATAAACCATTTCGGTCTCTTTTCGGGAAATTTCCTCTTCCGAGATTAGCCCGATCTTGTTGCTGGTAATATCCGCTGCTACCACCGACACAGATGCACCGCTTCTAACCGCGATCCCATTGCGATTATGGCTTAAGGTCCCTTGAAAGATGTCTACCCGAGCCTGATCGGTGCAGGCAATTGCGGTTATATTGTTCTGAATGATCAGACTGTCAGCATAGACTGTCGAGCCTTCCATGCAATAGAGCGCCAGTACATGGCCGTTTAAGAATGAACATTTCTTCAGGACGGCATCTGAATTGGTGATCACCATACCATGAAGAGAATTGTTCTGGAACGTACAATGTTCAAGCGATACTGTACCGTTTTCTACATATACCCCATAATTGGAATGACTTACAATGCAATTGCGCAGAGTTGATCCGGCTCTGCTTCGGATGTATACCCGATCCCAGTCCCAGGGGTTTGGTTCCTTGTAGGCTGAGCGGAAAACGACAGGTTCATCCTTAGTTCCTTGCGCATCGATTTGTCCAAACACCGTAATGGTCGTATATTTGCCTCCGATATAGATGCGACAGCCGGGGCCAAACTCAAGTTTCTGCCCCGCAGGCACGATGACGCTGCCATTTATTAGAAAAGGACCATCTTCTTTGCGGAAAACACCAAAAAATACGCCGGATGGTATTTCCAGGCCGAAAGAGTCGGCAACATACGGCCTGTCTGCAGAACCGTCAGTGCTCGAATGAAGGATTTCGGACACAACGGCGTTGCCCGTGTTAGCTTCGGAATCTAGCTTTACGCGACTCTGCGAATAGGAACCTATCACTCCAAGCAATATAAAGAGACAACTAATTGTTTTCCTCACGTGCAGCCCCGGACAGTTTTAACCTCGTTATTTTGGCACCCGATAGATACGATTTTCCGTGTATTTTTCCTTAAACCTATCATTTTCCTTATCGAGTTTGTAATTTTCAGTTTTTTTTGTAGTGCTCATTTAATAAACAAGTTATTTTGTATACCAACAGGCGACGATTCGTTTATATCCAAATTGTGCGGTTCCGGGTGGATGAGTCGTGCCATTTAGATTATATATGCCTTAACAAGAGATTTTTCAGCAAAATGATTGTACAATCTGCTGCAAACAAGAGTCAATCCTTTTAATACCGTGTTATCGAGAAACTGAAAGATATCATGAGCCGGATCATAATTGACTTTATTCACGACTTCTCGGCACTTCCCTTTCCACGGAAAGCATTGCTGCATGCCGCGCAAAGTGTTGCAGAAGGTGAGTGTGTTGAAGATGGCTTCTCTTTGAACGTAATAATGTGTTCTGACGAAACAATCAAAGAACTCAACAGAAAGTATCGCGCAAAAGACTCCCCCACCGATGTGTTATCGTTTCCCTTTGAAGAGAGCGATTTTCTTGGCGAAATTTATATTTCCCTGCACCGTGCCGCCGAACAGGCTGTTCGTTTTGGATTAGGGTATGACGCGGAAATTGAACGTCTGTTTGTTCATGGGCTTCTTCATCTACTCGGCTACAATCACGAGGGTGAAGTCGAGCGTTCTGAAATGGAAGAACGCGAGAATCGATACTGTTGCCTTTCACAACAGATGTAATATATTTATTCATTCATGAGTCTGATGCTCACCATGTCCTGATAACTATCAAAGGAGGTTTTGTTGGACAGTGATCCTGGTGCTTCGTTTTTACTCATAGCACTGATTTTATTTTTCTTGATCTCAGCTTTTTTTTCTACAGTAAAGGTTGTTTTCTTATCAATCGACAAAAATTCTCTTCCTGCCGATGAGGAACGTCTCCGTTTTTATGCATCGAAGATCGAGGATATACTCGAACACCGTTCTCTTCTGAACAGTACCGTATCATTTGGGAAAACCATTTCAAATGTAGCCTTTTCGATAATATTCTTTGCCTACATGCAAGCTGTACTTCCCTCCCATTCCTGGGGAAGCGTATTCAGCATCTCAGTGATTGCAAGCATTTTGATATTATCGATATTTGCATATGTTCTGCCTCGTACCATAGCCCTCCGATGGCATCTGGGAATGACTGCGACAACCTTTTCTATCTACAATTTCCTCAGGGCTCTATTGTATTTCTTCTCTACAGGCATCCTTGTGATTCATCGGTTGCTCCTGAGACTGTTCAGGTACGATGAGAAATTTGCATTCCTGTCGGCCGAGGAACGTGCACGCATGGAGGATTTTTCCGACAGCGATCAGGGGCTTGATAAAGAAGAGCGGGAAATGATACACAGCATTTTTGAACTGGGAGAGACAACCGTCAAAGAAATCATGATTCCGCGGGTGGATATCAAAGCCCTCGAGATAAACAGCAATTTGGATACGGTACTCAAGACCATTAAGGAAGAGGGCCATTCCCGTATTCCCGTGTATCGTGAAAACATAGATTCCATCGAGGGGCTCCTCTATGCCAGAGATTTGCTGAGCTGGATGGCCGATCATTCCAGTGAGGAATGGAATCTGGCTTCCCTTCTCAAAAGGCCGCATTTTGTTCCGAGTGGCAAAATGATCGATGATCTTATGGGGGAATTGAAGAAAAGACAGATACACATAGCCATAGTTGTGGATGAGTACGGGGGTACCGCCGGCATTGTCACTCTGGAAGATATTCTGGAGGAGATTGTCGGGGAGATTCAGGATGAGTATGATGCCGAGGAAGAACCGGTTGTGGAAGTCGGACCGAATCTCTACCAGATCGATCCACACATGGATTTACACGACCTCTGCGAGAGAATAAATATCGACCTCGAGCTTGAGGATGTCGAATATAACACCCTTGGCGGACTGATTTATCACGAATATGGCGATGTGCCGCTGGTAAACACCGAATTTGATCACGACGGACTGCATATAAAGGTTCTTGAGATGGATAATCAGCGTATTGAGAAGGTACAGGTGGAGGTTAACAGGGAGCCAAAATAATCTCCAGCATTTTCAGAGCTCCTTTCATCCATCAGTCATTACCATATCGGTTGAGACAAATTAACTCCACGGTTTGCTCCGGAGTGATAAAATTACTATTTTGAAAGATTTTCTGGCAGTAGTTTCTTTATGCAGTTCCCCTAAAGGAGGATCTCTGTGAATATTGTGGTCTGCATCAAGCAGGTGCCTGGCACGACTCAGGTTAAAATTAATCCTGACACAGGTACACTTATCCGTGATGGTGTTGAAGCAGTAATTAATCCCTTCGATGAATATGCGGTGGAAGAGGCCTTGAGAATTCGGGATAAGGTCGGTGGAACAGTAAAAGTTATCACTATGGGCCCTCCGCAGGCGCAGAGCGCGTTGCGTACGGCCATTGCCATGGGTGCCGATGAGGCATATTTAATCTCCGATCGTGCATTTGCCGGCTCGGATACCTGGGCCACCAGCTACACACTTGCTCAGGGGATAAAAAAGCTTGGAGATACAGATTTGGTGATATGTGGAAAGCAGGCTATAGATGGTGATACGGCGCAAGTCGGACCAGGTGTTGCGGAGATGCTGAACATTCCGTTTGTGTCATGGGTACGCAAAGTCGAGGAGATCAACGACAGCGCGGTTCGCGTGGAGCGAATGATGGAAGATGGCTACGATGTGGTCGAGTTGCAGCTGCCCGCACTTCTGACTGTGGTCAAGGAGATCAATGAGCCGCGCATGGCATCTCTGAAAGGAAAAATGCGTGCGAAGAAGGCACAGATAACAACCATTTCCGCCTCCGATCTGGACGTCACCCCAGAGAAGCTTGGCCTGAAAGGTAGTCCGACTCAGGTTCTTCGCTCATTTGTCCCGGAAAAGAAAAGCGGGGGTGAGAAGATTAGTGGAGAAACACCTGAGCTGGTAGAAAAGATTAAAAACACGATTCTTGACCTGGGCGTTGTTCGATAAGGAGTTAGTGAAGAATGGGTATTAAAGTAGACTTGGAGAAATGTATTGGATGTAGTCTCTGCGTGCGCGCCTGCGCTCAGGATGCTATCGAGATTGCCGAAAAGAAGGCCGTAATAGATCTGAATAAATGCAACTACTGTGGCGCCTGTGTGGATGCCTGCAAAAAATACCAGGCCATAACCATCACAAAGGAAGCCGGGGAAGGTGCGGTGGATGTGACGCAGTATAAAAACATCGCCGTTTTTGTTGAGCAGCGTGGTGGAGAGATCGCCGGAGTGTCCTACGAGATGCTCGGGGAAGGAAGAAAACTCGCCGATCAGCTGAAAGAGAAGCTTATTGCAGTTGTGATCGGATATGAGATACAACACAAAGCGCAGGAGCTGGTAAAGTATGGTGCGGATAAGGTGATTTATTTCGACGGCCCCGATTTGGCTGATTTCAGGGATGATACCTATGCGGAACTGGTTCAGCGTGCTATCGACCAAGAAAAACCGGGTATTTTTCTGGCCGGAGCCACTGCAGTCGGCCGTTCGTTTATTCCAAAGGTTGCGGCCAAAGTTTACGGCGGTCTGACAGCCGATTGCACCAAACTCGAAGTGGACACGGAAAAAAGACTACTTCTGGGCACCCGTCCGGCATTCGGCGGAAACCTGATGGCAACCATTATCTGCCCCGACCACCGCCCGCAGATGGCCACCGTTAGGCATAAGGTCATGAAACCGGCACAATATGATGAACACCGTATCGGAGAGTTTGTAGAACATAAGATACCGGCAGATTCGATTGTCGATCGCGTAAAAATATTAGATATTATAAAGGAAATAGAATCGACAGTCAATATCACCGAAGCGGATGTCATTGTGGCCGGAGGCCGCGGCATGGGCAGTCCCGAGAATTTCAAGTACCTGCGTGATCTTGCCGAAGTAATCGGCGGGGCCATAGGAGCCAGTCGTGCGGCTGTGGATGCCGGATGGATCCCTTACTCTCATCAGGTCGGCCAGACCGGAAAGACGGTCTGCCCCAAGCTGTACATAGCCTGCGGCATTTCGGGCTCGGTACAGCATCAGGCCGGCATGCAGTCTTCGGACTATATCATTGCCATAAATACCGATCCGGACGCCGATATTTTCCAGATCGCCAACCTGGGGATTGTCGGAAATGCACTCGAAGTACTGCCATCGTTAACAGAATCCTTCAAACAGGCGTTGAGTAAATAATATGAAACTTTCATTGGGAATACCAAAGGGAAGCCTGCAGGAGTCTACACTCGGATTGTTCCGAAAGGCCGGCATTCACATAAGTGTCGACCGACGATCATACTTCCCCACCTCCGATGACCCGGAGCTTGACCTTATTCTTATGCGTCCCCAGGAGATGCCCCGCTATGTTGAGCAGGGCATCATTGACGCAGGTATCACCGGCTACGACTGGACCGTCGAAAACAAGGCCAAAGTGCACACCGTATGCGAGCTTGAATACAGCAAGGTATCCAGACGGAAATGCAGATGGGTGCTTGCGGTACCGGAGGGGTCTAAGTTTAAGAAAGCCGAGGATCTCAGGGGAAAAAGAATAGCAACAGAGCTGGTCAGCACCACAAAGTCTTTTTTCAGGGAAAAGAAGGTGCCGGTGACAGTTGAGTTTTCCTGGGGAGCAACCGAGGTTAAACCTCCACGGCTGGTAGATGCAATTGTGGATATAACAGAGACGGGCTCTTCTCTGCGAGCGAATCGTCTCAGGGTGATCGATACCCTTCTTGAGACAAGCACAATACTGATCGCGAACAGAGAATCCTGGAAAAGCCCCCAAAAGCGCCACAAGCTTGAGAACATCGCGATGCTCCTTCAAGGGACACTCGAGGCCGAAAACTTTGTGGGACTCAAGTGTAATGTCGACGATAAACATCTGGAGGCAGTTCTGAAAGAGCTTCCTGCACTTCACAATCCGACTATAAGTGAGCTGTCGGATAAAGGATGGCATGCAGTTGAGACAATTGTCGCAGTATCGGAGGTTAAACACGTAGTACCACGGCTCAAACGTGCCGGAGCATCAGGGATAGTAGAATACCCGATCAACAAAGTTATTCAGTAGAAATTACCCTTCCAGAAAGCAAAGCAGGCCCGAATATCGAACAGGATTTTCGGGCTTTTTTCATTCCCCGTTATTTTTATTCCTGAGCGTCCTGTTTTTGATCTATCCAACGGGTGAGGGTATCGATAATTTTTTTGGCCTGATCGATGCTGGAGATGTTAAATTTTGTTTGCTGCCGATACTCATCGTTCATCTTGCGATATCGTCTGATAGTAAATTTATCGGCCCCATATTCCTGCTTACGCCTGTCCCACTCCTGATATCTGAACAAAACAGTCGCCCAGGCGCCTTTGGACAAAATTTCCTTATCGAGTTGTTTTACGACCTGGATACCATCCTCTTCAAAATTGATCGTTAAATCATCGACATGAGAAGCCATTGTATCTCTCCGTGTTTTCTTTTAAGTAGATATGGAAGGTTAGAGATAGAGCTATAAAATAATTAAGTGACCGAATCGATATGGGAAATTTGATTTTACCGCATGTTCCGTCCTCTATTCCGACTATCCTCATGTGCTGCATGTGATTCTCGATGATGCATGCATTTTTTCTTACCTGATTCCGGCAGAGCCGGAATCTGTTGCTCGGTGTTTTACTCAAAATATCGAATGTCAAGTGTTTCTCGACCGGACTGGTCTTTGCAGACAGGCATTCACAAGACATTGGCAGAGCTTTTGCTCAACATACCAATAGAAGTGTAGATAGGTTTACATTTGTCAATATATTGTTACACATTGTTAGGAGTTAGGAGCTGAGTGGAGGGACTCTATGATTGATAGAAAATATATCGTGCTGTTTATCAGTGTCTTATTTGTTTTGGCACTGAATCTCGAAGAAAACAGGTCTGAGCAGTCTCATGAAGATCATACGATGCATACATGTCAGGCACGGCTGGGCCTTGCGCCGGTTCTAACGAGAAGATGGTGGGGCTATATCGATCGGGAAAAGCACACCCCGCAAAATGATCCGCAAGGCATAAGAGCATCCACGGACAATCGTAAAGACAGTGATTTCCCATCGGTTGCAAACCGCGCCAACATAAACAACGATCAGGAGGCGATACATCATCTGATGAGTCGCTCCGACGGTCAAACGGCATGGAGTTCGCTTAAATATGCAGAGGATATCAGATTTCCTGAGTCGAGAATGCTTGTGCTTTTTTTCTTGAGCCTGATTTTCATGATATCTCTTGGCTGGATTCGCAAAAGAAGCTCCGGGCAGCAAGTAGTTTCGGAGACAAGAGCCTTTCCTGAAGTATAAGCGCGAGGTATACAGTTTTGGTGTTACCAAGTATTCACACGGATGAATTCTATGATTTCATATACAGCACTCAATATCATGTTTGCCTTTGGAGTTTCCTTATTATCCGTATACATGATCGTATGGGCGTTTCTCAAGACACCGTTGTCTGAGTTTTTCAAGGATCCTCCGGGTAAAAGAAAGATTCACCAGCGAGTGGTTCCACGACTTGGAGGAGTATGTATTATCATCTCCTTTCTTTTGACGATCTACCTGTGGCATCTGGATACGATCTGGAATCTTCAGCACCTTCCGGTAACTCTCTTCGACAGCATCGTTTTTGCCACCTTGACAATTTTTCTGGTGGGTTTTTTGGATGACACCTACATGTTGGAGATCCAGAACAAGGCCAAGTTTCTATTAGAAATAATTATCGCCACGGAGATTGTTTTTCTGTTGGGGATCAGGCTTGAGATGATTAACGTTTTCGGAGTGATCATCCCTCTGGGGTGGTTTAGCTATCCGTTGACCATACTGTGGATCGTGGGTGTGGCTAATGCGATGAATATCATCGACGGCATAGACGGTCTGGCAAGCAGTGTGGTTCTGGTGTCTTTCCTATCCATTGCATTGTTTGCGAGGCTTGCCGAAAACCAGCCTCTTGTCACACTCAGTGTCATTCTGGCGGGAGCAGTGGCGGGTTTTCTGCTCCATAACCGCTCCCCAGCTCGCGCTTTTCTTGGCGATACCGGCTCACTGTTTCTGGGGATGATTTTAGGGATTTTATCGGTCTATACCGTGACCTACTCCACCGGACAAGGTAGTCCTTATCCTATACTGGTTATGTTATTGTTGGTCGGATTGCCGATTCTCGATGTATCGGCAGCCATGGCTCGCAGATATATCAGAGCTTTGACAAACGGAGTAAAATGGACCAGAGCCTTTGGTTCGATGACGGTTGCAGACAACGGGCATATCCATCATCGTCTGGTATACAGGGGTTTTCAGCATTCGGAAGCGACTCTTTTCCTATCC
This sequence comes from uncultured Fibrobacterota bacterium, assembly GCA_964419255.1. Classification (GTDB taxonomy): domain Bacteria; phylum Fibrobacterota; class Chitinivibrionia; order Chitinivibrionales; family CAYFVL01; genus CAZPHU01. The sequence goes on from CAYQOU010000013.1 coordinate 25,493, forward strand.
TTTTTGCAGGCGACATTTTGCGCTACTGCATTGATTGTCGTGCATGCACCACCGGTTTTCTCTATTCTTGCATCTTTTTATCTGCTGGTGCTCATAATCTGGCTTCTGATGCGCCTGTCTTTTTTGGATAGCCTGGAGAGAATAATCTCAAAAAAAATATTATCCGTAAGCATACCACAGGGTCCGTATCATATTGCGGTCGTGGATGCCGATCCCATTCTCAAACATGCCCTTGTCACCTATGAGCAGCACGACTTTTCTTTTCATTTTCTCAATCGTGAACAGGTTTTTGAGACAAAAGAACTGGCGTACACCGCAATTATCTTATCCTGCACCGATACAAGCAGCTTCGATGATGATCGGATATTTGCACATCATGTTGCCTTCATAAACGATTGTCCGACAATACTTGTCTCGGGTGCAGAAAAAATGCAGCTGCCAAAAGAGAAAATAGAAGCGCAGGGGGTCGTTTTGCATGCGACACGTCCCGTATACATCCCGGCATTACTCTATGAGCTCTTTTCCATTGCCAAACACAGAAGTGCCGGTGTGGCTATAAGACACAATCTGATAAATATCACCAAACTCCAACCGATCACCGGATGGGCATCTAATGGTAAGAAATTTCCAAAAAAATAGACCTCGACTGCTGATTATAAGCAAAAACAGTGAAGTACGTCACGATCTGGTAACTCTTCTTACCGGTTACGGATATTACGTTGACTATGTGGATAACAGGGAAGATGGCATCCACAATTATCGTGAGCATAAACACCATATTGTCATAATGGATGTAGCGTCCCTGCCGTCTGATCCTGAACGTATGTTTTCTCTTTTTCAGGCTTATAAGAAAAACCCAGTCATTCTTGTTGCTGCTCACAAGCAGCAGGAATATATGGTTTATCCGTATATGCAACAAGGGGTATACGATATCGTTCAGCTCCCCCTGAAAATACATTACCTGCGTTTCATTTTACGCCGCCTGGTCGAGCACAGCAGAATGGAGGCGAAAAATGAGTTCATGAGAAGTTTTCTCAAACTCCTTTTCTTCATCTCCCCTGCATGGCTGACTCTGATATTCATTCTGCTTTGATACCACAGCGGTACAGTTTTTGCAAATTATTTTTATGTAAAGGGGTTGATGAATGAACATCTTAACTTTCGACATAGAAGACTGGTTCCATATACTTGACAACACCAACACAAAGACTGCCCAACAGTGGACCAGGTTCCAGACTCGAATACATGCAAACACCGATCGTATACTCGACCTGCTTACCAAAAAGAGTCAAAAAGCGACGTTTTTCTGCCTCGGATGGGTCGCTCGATGTTATCCCGAAATCATAAAGGCTATCGATAATGCGGGCTTTGAGATTGCTTCTCATTCCGATATGCACCAGCTCTCATATGAGCTTGACCCGAAATCCTTTAAAGAGGATGTTCACCGGTCAATTGTTTCGATCGAAGATGTTATCGGTAAGCCGGTCAGAGCGTTTCGAGCACCCGGCTTTTCTTTACGTGAAGATAACATCTGGGTGCTGGAGACACTCTTTGAGCAGGGTATAACTCACGACAGCTCAATTTTCCCCGCTCCGCGCGCTCATGGCGGATTCCCCTCATTTGGCACTGCCGAGCCGGCATTCATACAAATGGGCTCATACAAGCTTAAGGAGTTTCCGATCAATACATTCTCCTTTGCCGGAAAAGAGCTGGTGTTTTCAGGTGGTGGTTATTTCAGACTTCTCCCCTATGCTGTGATTAAGCATCTGATGAAAAAAAGTTCGTATGTGATGACATACTTTCATCCCAGAGATTTTGACCCCGATCAACCCGTGCTGGATGGCTTGCCCGCGATCAGAAGATTCAAATCATATGTCGGGTTGGGCCGGGCGTTTGATAAGCTTAAATCATTGCTAAACGATTTTACCTTCTCAGATCTTTCGCAAGCCGATGCGCAAGTCGATTGGAACGAGGTAAAGGATATTTCTTTAAAATTCGCTCCTTTGACAACGGGAGGTACCCGATGAGTTCGCTTGTTGTGTTTGGAGGATCGGGATTTGTGGGTACTCACCTGACAAATATGCTGGGAGATGCGTTCGAAAGGATATACATTGCGGATATACGCAGCCCGGGATGGCATCTAAAAGAAACCGCCGTCACTAATCCACGGGCAACATATGTATACTGCGATGTGCGAAAACCCATTGACCGTTCTCTTTTTGATTCAGACGTTACCGCCATTATCAATTTGGCAGCTGTACACACCAGCCCCGGACACGAGCCTCATGAATATTTCGAGACAAATATCACAGGAGCCCGACATGTTTGCGACTATGCATCTGATGCAGATATAAAACGGATTGTGTTCACCAGCTCCATTTCCGTGTACGGGCCCGGCGAAGATGAAAAAACGGAGGATACCGTTCCCATGCCGGCAATACCCTACGGCTCATCGAAAATCATTGCGGAATATATTCACCGCGAATGGTTGTTTGCCGGTTCTGATAGAAGACTTTCGGTGGTTCGGCCTGCTGTGATTTTCGGTATCGGAGAAGGAGGAAACTTTACCCGTATTGCAAACACGCTCGAAAAAGGTATATTTGCCTATCCGGGGAGAACGGATACGGTAAAAGGATGTCTATATGTAAAAGATCTGTGCCGGTATATTCTCCAGCGGCTCGGAGAGGAAGAGCATTACAGTCTGGTAAACTTTTGTTATCCTGAAAAAATTACTATCCAGCAGATCGTGAGAAGCTTTAAGAAGCAACTCGGCTATAAGGCGCCGGAGTTTGTCATCCCGTGGGTTTTTATCAACGGTGGGGTTTCAGTTTTGAATACCCTCAATATTCCATACGTTAGACGCATGGGCATTGTACCCGATCGTCTAATTAAACTGGTTAAATCCACCAACATAAGCTCAAACAAGCTGAAGCAGACTGGATTTACCTTTCAGTATCCTTTGGATGAAGCGCTTGCAGACTGGTCAAAGGACTGTAACGGCAAGACACTCTATTAGGTCCGGAAAAACAGAAGAATTAAAGATCCGGAGTCAAAAAACCAGAGAATCAGAAAACAAAAACACACAGACAGGCAATGCGACAAAAAGCGTGCCAGCCTCCCCGGCAAAAGCTCAAAATTCTGGAGCACAGGTAGTAACTATTGAATGCGTATACGTCTGGAAAAAACATTACCATTATGGCGCAAACGCACAAGATACATCTGATTTGCCAGTCCCCTGCTCCTCAGTGCTTGTTTCAAATCAATCCGATGAATTCCGGCACCCATTCTCTTACCGTTCAGCACCGATATACGTTTTCCCATCATATCAAAAACGCTCAGATCAACTTTTCCTGCCGTGGGTAGACTGTATTCCAAAACGGTTCCCCGGATATCCACGGAAAGTGACGAAAAACTGCCGAGGTGCTCTTTTTCCTCAAATACCACCGCCACCGGGTTGAGATCCTCAACCGGAGCGGCTTTCTTAACCAGGCGTATGGCATCTGCACAGGAACCTTCATTGCCGTTTGTCCCGCTATGTAAACGGATTTTTGCAGATCCGCTGAAGCAAAAGGAACCGAGATAGTTCCATTGTGCCCCCCTTTGGCTCTGATCGATACTGTCTACGGTGATGATTCCGCTGTCACATTCTATCCGGTAGCTGACGTCGGTGGGACGTCCCTGCGCCTCCGTCCAGCAGGCAAAAACCTCATAAGTACCATCTATTCTGGTGTCACTGACCTCCCATTCAAACCATTCTTCTGAATTGGATTGTGTGTAGAGGTAATCATCCCCATAATAGCCGCTGAAATGTCTGGAGCTGATCCATCCCGCAGAGGCAGAGACTGCTGAATCCGCATTGTCCAGTATAAGCGAATCCAGCGGCTTGCATACGCGTAACCTTAAGGTAAAGATTTCCTGCTGCTGCTCCGAGGAAATATCAAGAACAACAGAATCATTCTGAGGCTCGGATGGTGCCGTACCGCTTATGGTGCCATTTTCCAGATTTATCCATGATGGAGCATATTGAAGCTGCACTTCTGCAGAAGGATTCTGAGATAAATCCAAGCTGTAGCTGAGTGGCTTTTCGACAACAACATCCGCATCGTCCGAAACACTCCGGAGGAGCCCATCACCTTGACGTAGAGGTACCCCTCCGCTTACATTACCATCTTTGTCAATGACAAAAACATACGCGAGTTCGTTTTCATTGAATGTGCCCATTTGTATGCGGGCTTCTATGTCGTTTTCACTCCACTGAACCGGAAGTGCCACTGTCAATCTGGTGCATTGTTCATACACCGGATGATCTCCGATTTCTATCCGAGCACGCGCGTCCTCACCCGATGCGATATACACATCATCAAACATGGGATGACAGTCAGGAGTCGTCCGCCCATAGCCGTTGATCCTCACTTTTTCAAACATATCCCCCTCATTACACTGCACCTGTGTTGCAGGACGGGCAGTCAGAGTTTCAATGCCGTCAGCACCCAGCTCATGAACATATATCTGTCCCGATTCATCCGCACGCCCCCTCACCCAGGCCCACAACCGCAGCCACTCACCTTTTTCAAAGCTCCACTGCCGTTCCAGAGTTCCATGCATGCTGCCTGTTGGGGCCGGCCCAAGACAATCGTCATTTCCGTCCAGAAAAACAGTGTTGCCGACCAGCACGGGCAAAACCAGATCATCATCGACGGTACTGCTGCCCTGCACCCACAGCTGCTTCCAGTTTATTCCATCCGCGGTACCTTCGCCGGGATAATTGTCCTGCTCCGGCAGGTAAATCCACCAGCTCACAAACAGATCGGTATCCCCCCCATCGGGCAATAACGCCTCTGCGTATTTTCTGTACCCATCACTCATGTCCGCTCTGAAAGCTAAACTACCGCTGACCGAACTCTCGGATGAATAGGAGGGGTTTCCAGCGGTAGCATTCCATGCCCCGTACCTGGCTGAGCCTTCGCCGGTGTATATGTCCTGCCCGTCGGCTCCATTCTCAAAATCATCGAAAAGAACGACCCGAGGCCCCCGAGAGCCAAATTCACTCCCTTTTATGCGGATAAGGGCATCCTGTTGCATTATTCCGATAACCTCATCCACCACAGGCTGACTGGAAACAAGAAAAACTGCACAGCTAACATACAGGAGCATTTTAACGCTTAAATTCATAGGCCTCCGATTAGCACGAAAAAACGGGAGATCGATTTAATAGCTTAAATTGGCAAGATTTAAAAAAACGCGCATATTGGTAGTATACGAAATGAATAGTCACATCTATGAAGTAATCTTAAAAATGCGCACATTATCGCTTTAGAGGGACCCCATCGCTGATTCTGCCCTTCGAGTCCACCACAAAGAGGTATAAACCATGACCGGTTTTTTGTGGCAGGCGATAAATTTCCGTCGTAATTGAGGAGTCTGACCATTTTTGGATAACCGTGATAGCCAGATCGGTGCATTTACGGTAGTCAGGGGCATTACCGAGAACGATTCGTGCGCGTGCATTTTTCCCCGTCGCAATATATACATCATCGTACAAAGGCCTGCTGTTTTGTGTCTGTCGTCCGTACCCGTTTACATACAGACGCTCAAACATACTTAAAGGAGTACAGAAAATCTGAACTCCTTTTCTTTTGTCTATCGTACTTACCCCATCGGTGGTAAGCTCGTGAAGCGTTAATTCTCCCTCTTTGAGGTGACTGGCGAATACATAGGCCCAAAGACGGTGCCATCGTCCCTTTTTAAATGTCCACTGTTTTTGCGGTGTTTTTGGTGAGCGGTGAACACTCACCGCCGAGAGGCAGTCATCATTGCCGTCAATCAGGATTTCCTTTCCCACCTTAACCGGCACCACCAGATCGTCATCGGTGGTGTTTTCTCCCATGATCCAGAGAAGTTTCCAGTTTATTCCGTGGGGGCTTGTTTTACCCGGAAAATGATCTGTATCGGCTAAATATACCCAGTAGGAAATAAAAAGCATGCGTTCACCGTCGCCGTGAAATGTAGATTCCAGAAGGTTACGATACCCGCTACTCATATCGGCCCGCATGGCAAGATTGCCTGACACGGATGTTTTTGAGGAGTAGGTCACGTTGCCCTCCGTCCTGTCCCATCCTCCAACAGTCGCGCTGCCGGGCCCCGTTTTGATATCGTTTCCATCGACTCCCTTTTCAAAGGTGTCGAACAGATGAACGGTGGCTCCCCTGCTGCCAAATCCGCGTCCCTTTACTGTCACTATATTCTCATTCGTCTTATAGTCTAAAGAGTCAATAAGCGGTCGCTTTGCGTAAGCGAGGCAAAAAGCCGAGCAGATAGTGCTTAGAAAGAAAAGTATTCTGATGGATGTATTTGACATGTTGGCAATCTCTGTTTATTTACACTAAAATTGTATCACTCTTCGCTCAATGCTTCTGCAGGTATTTTCTTTCTTCGGACAAGAGCATGCACCTTCTTTTTCGCCAAAGCAAGCTCTTCTCGAGTCACTACTCCTGAGAAAACAACCGTCGCAACGTATGCAAGGAAAATCAGCGATCTCACCCCGATACTGAGAAAGAGTTTTCGGGGGGCGAAAAATTCTGCGGCAGCATAGGCCAGACCTGCAAAACCAAATACTTTGAATACATGTAGCATTCTAAAATTTATGGGATACATCTTCTGAGCAAAAAGATAATTGAGCACAACGGTTATAAGGTAGGATGCGTTTAGAGAGATCAATGCACCCCAAATCTTGTATCTGGCGATAAGCAGGAAATTAAGCCCTATATTTACTGCGCCTGCTATAGCATTGATCAGCGTGATTATTTTTGTCTTCTTCCGGATCATTATACCGGTTTCGAAATGGTATTTGATACCGAAGATGATCATCCCCAGAGCATACAAGGGTACAAATTCTGAAGCAGCATGGAACTTTTCATCCGTCATGATTCGTACAATATCTCTTGCAAAGATAGACAGTCCCAGCCCAGCCGTACCCACGGTCAATATATAATAACGCAAAACAGTTGCATACACCTCTTTGGCATTATCCTGCTTCATGATGGCAAAACGGTGCGGCAGGTAACTGGCCAGAAATGGAGCAGTCATGAGGATATGAAGTGATGTGCCAATTCTTTGTGCCAAGGTGTATAAGCCGGTCAGAAGCGGAGTAAAGTAGAAATTAATAAAGAACTTATCCGACTGATTCACCAGCACCCGCGGAATATTGGAGAAAATAAGCGGATAGGCAAACAGCATCATCTCCTTTGCCACCTGGCGGGAAAAGGCCACACCGGTGGTAAACAGAATGGGAACAGTCAGTAAAATTGAAAATGTCGCCTTGGTGATCAGAGACGAATAGAATATTCCGATAACACCGGTTTTATACACAACCACAAACAGTATGTTAAAAGATATCAGCATCAAAAGCCGCGTGAAAGAAACTATGACGTATCTTGTCGATGCGGCTTTTATTCTCATATAGGCAAGTCCAATCTCTACGTTAAGTTCAAATACCATTGCCGCAGAACCGACCATGAAAATGTTGGTATACCGCCGTGTATCGAAAATCAACAACGACAGCTGTTCTGAAGACAGAAACAATAGAATTAGCCCAACTGCCGAAAAACCAAATGAGAGAAGATAGGAGGTCGAAATCACTTTCTTGCGTTTTTCTTCATCATCCTTGTCGTAGTAAAAACGTGCCATAGCGGCACTTACCCCCAGGCCCAGGACGATACCGATCAGCTCCATCGATATGTTTACAAGCGACATAATACCGTAGTCACTCGGTGAAAGATACCGGGTATACACAGGCAGTAACATAAAAGATGCAGCCTGGCTGACTATCGCCCCAATACCGTAAATACTTGTATGCTTCAGAAGAAACTTAAATTCTTTTATTTCCAAGGTTTTCTGTCCTTTTCATCCTCACCCTTTCCGGGGCTGCCAGGTTACCATTCGCTTTCCTCTGAGAAACTTGAAGAATGCGGATGTCGAGGCCACGTTAAGCAGTACGAAATAGTATGGAAAGCTGAGGATAGCCGATTTCAGACCGATTTTCCCAGCCTGCGGAGTAAAGAAAAAATTGAGATACATCAGGTTTTGCAGCGCAAACATAAACACGTAAACAGTGCCGAAAGGCAGAAGAAAACAGTTAGCACCGTATGCAATGAAAAGAAATGCGAACGTCAGATAGCGCAGAATTTTGTGAGACCACAGCTGCCAGGAAAACAGCGGCCTTCTAAACGGCAAAAGAAGCTGCCGCATGTCCAGCAATCCCCAGAATGCCCGCAGCGCAACCCGTACCCTCATGCGGTACTCATCATTCGACTCATTAAGGCTGTGCTCATAAAGGAGGGCCTCGGGCTCATACACCACCCGATAACCCTGCCTCACCACCTGCAGCGGCTGGACAAAATCGGGAAGCTGATCGGCGCGCATGGGTATATATAGATCTCTGCGCATCGCATCAACTCCGCCATCCACCCCCACAATGGATCCGATTTTTGATTCCTGACTCCGGAGAAAATTTTCGTATTTCATGTAGGCTGAACACCCATCGCCTATTGGCTGTCCCTGCGCATTTACATATATCATTTTACCGGTAACGTATCCAACGGATGGATCGTAAAAATTTGCTGTCAGTTTCTTCAGGCAATCGGAAGCATGAATAGAATTTGCGTCTGAAAACATTATTATTTCCCCATGCGCATCTTTCATTGCCCTGTTGACGGCAAGCGTCTTTCCCCCTCGTTTCCTTTGACGGATCAGACGCACGCCCTGATTCTCAAATGAGGCGACAATCTCATCGGTACGGTCCGAAGAGCAGTCGGACACCACTATTATCTCCTTCTTTTCAGCCGGATATTGCAGATTGAGCTTGTTTTCAAGAGTCTCGGAAATGCAATCCTCCTCATTATATGCTGCTATTATGATAGTTACATCGGGCACATATTCGCCGCTTTTCTTTATATTTCTTCTGAGAACCTTGGCCAGAAAATACACGATAAGGGGATAGCCTGCAAAAATATAGAAAACAAAAGCAAACGCAATCACTACCATCAAAACCAATGCAAGTTCACTCAATACCATTTAGACTCCCCCTTTTCTTAAGAACACCACTTGCATTTGACGATGAGGCCAAAATATGCCTGTATACAGACTCATATTCTTTAAACATTGCCTCAGTGGAATACTTTTGCTTTACAACATCGTAAGCTGCACGGGCAACACCCTGTGCCTCCGACTCGTGTTGGCAAACATATTCGATCATCCGGGCGGTATGTTCTGGATCATCACCTCGAATAATAAAGCCGGTTTTTCCATGGGAGATTATTTGTGGAATATTACCCACAGCCGTGGTGATTATCGGCGTCCCGGATGCCACAGCCTCAAGAAAGGACATCGGCAGCCCCTCATCCCTTGATGTCAAGATGAAAGCATCGGATGCATGAAGTAGTCCGTCGATATCTTTTCGAAAACCGGGCAGATGGACACGAGCAGATAGATTTTTTTCTTCAATTTGTCTCTCCAAATCGAAGCGCAACTCCCCTTCACCCACAATAAAAAACCGATATTTTTTCCCGGTCTTCTGCAGTAAATCCGCCGCTTCTATTATTACAGCCTGATTTTTCTGCACGTTTAGCCTCCCGACGGTTGTCACCACAAATTCACCCGGTTTCACCCCCAACGCTTTGCGAACCGACTTACGCTTTGCCGCACCGCCCTCGGTATATTTTTCCACGAATATTCCATTCCCAATTACCCTGATTCTTTCCTCCGGTACCCCTTTGCTGATCAGTTGGTTTTTGATCGGTTCGGAAACCGATACAACCACTGGAAAAAACCGATACAGAAACATTTCTATTGCAGTCATCACGTGATATTTAAATGGCCTGCCGTCTCGAAACCACAGATGACAGGTGGCCATCACCGAAATACCGGTCATTTTCCGAAAGACATAACCGTAAATGGACGGCTTATAGCCATGGGAATGAATGATATCGATGCGCTTCTCACGCAGCCTTTTGGCTGCAGCCGGCATATCGGTGTGAACCCTGCCGTTGCGAATCACCAACTTTTCTGATTCGATACCCATCTCGCATGCTCTGTCAAAAAGATCGCTCTTCTCCAGCGGACTCTGAACGATGCAGCCAATAACCGGTTTGAAAGCGGAGTTTTTTTTCATCTGTTCTGAGAGATTCAGAAGCACCCATTCAGCTCCATACACCCCTTCACTCTCTATAAGATGCATGACAGTTACATGTTCCACAGCTGCTCCTTTTCCCCGGATTTTGCGATTTTGCATATAGAAAAGCGATATTTTCCTGACGGTTCTGGCTGTATTTCGTCGATCAGCCGCAGTTCAACCGTTGCCTTTTCATTGAAGAGATCGTTAAAATAGCCGATAAGCAGAGTCTGTGTGTCCCGATTATATCCTTTTCCGGGTACCACATTAAGTACCAGCGAATCCAAAGATTCCTGAACTATCTGCATCTGATCGATTCCCGCGAATTTGGTCAGGGTGTTTTCAATCAGAGATATCCCCGCGACCCGTGAACCGTCATGCCGTATGAGAAAATCTGCCAAACGACCAGTCACGTTTTGCATCAGAGGAAGCCCTCTACCACAGCTGCAGAATCGATCTATCGGCACCCCCATATCCTCTACCTGATACCTGACAAAGGGCATCGCACGGTTTATCAAATCGGTCACAATGACTCTCCCGCTCTCACCAGGTTTTGCAGCAGAGCCATCCTCCCGTAGAAATTCCACATACAGATGTTCGATATTCAGATGCATACCCTCATGCCGCTCGCATTCGGATGCGATCAGACTCACCTCTTCACATCCATATCGGTCGTACACCTCGGCATCAAACGATCTTTCTATTTGAGCCCGTTCATGAGGCATCAACATCATGGATGTAGATATCACACCCCGGGGGCGGATATCGTCTATTCCAAGCGTCTCCGCCATCTGCGCAAGAAGATACAATGAATGGGCATGGCCGAAAAGCAGCGTCGGCCGACTCTTTCGCCATTCGGCGGCAAATTTCTTCACCGATTCACCGGTTAACTCCATGGTGTCAAGGTAGATGGTCGGCTGCAACAGAAAATGACGCGCCTTTTCTTTCAATGTCCGCGGAATATGAGGGTTTCCCCACACCGCACCAACCGGCTCTCCGAATCGCCAGCCGGCCCACTGATCGTGTCTGCGGGCTACCGCATTTCGCATCTCACTGCATTCTTCGGTGATCATAATATCCAGAGACTTTCCGGTCGATCCACCGGTCTTGAAATGTTTAAGATCTGTGGATTTATAGCCATCGGATATGATCTTTTCGATATTGTCCCGTATATCATTTTTTGTCAGTATTGGCAAACGAGAAAATTCGTCCGGTGTCTTTATATCCTGGGGATTCATACCGCTTTTGACCATACGCGAACGGTAAAAGGAGTTGTTTTCGTAGATAAATTGAACCATCTCATTTACTCGCTTCCACTGCAAGCGGTATAGCTCCTCCGGCGAAAGATACTGTGTTTTTTCCACCTCCCGCCAGTAGCGGCTCTTTGGGCTACCGGTTACCATTCCGATAAGCGGGTCAGCCAGTTTTCTTCTTATTGCTGCGACTGTGGATACTGCCATACGTAACGCGCTCCTCTGTTTCTTTTTTCCATAAACGACTCGTAATAGCTGTCCAACTCAGCCATGGACTTTTCCCAGGAGAAGTTTTGCATTACATACTCTCGGGAGTTTCCCCCCAATGTAATACGAAGGTCTTTATCATTGATAAGGTGGTATAACGACCGTATCATCTGCTCCGTGTTTCCCACCTCAACCAGATTTCCACGGTTTTCATCGATCAGCTCGGTATTTCCTCCGACATCTGTGGCTATAACAGGCAAACCATATGCCATGTACTCAAGAACGGCATTTGATAAGCCTTCTCTTTCCGAACAATTAACACCAATATCCAGGTGCTTTAGATAAGCCGGGACATTATCAACCGCTCCCGTAAACGTAATATGATTCTGTAAACTGAGTTTCGCACAAAGAAATTCCAGATCCTTTCTCAACACACCATCTCCTATGATATATCCATGTATTTCAGTCTGGGGATTTTCCCTGAGAAGTCCGGCAACAGCTTCCATGAAGATATCGACCCGCTTCACCGGTGTGAGACTTGCCACAATTCCTATTCGTACACTGCCACTGTTATCGACCAATTCAGCAGGGACCTGCTCTTGTCCATGGTCTACCTGAATGCCGTTATAAATCACCTTGACTTTGTCTTTCGGCACATTTTCCTTCTGAATGACAAATGCAGCCACCTGTTTGCTGTTAGTTAATACGCCATCATAATATTTATTTACTATAGGATAGAGAAGTCTGTAGATATGATGATACCAGGGACGCTTCTTGTCCAGTCCTATATCGCGACGACTCGCCAAGAGCACAGGTGTCGGGGACAGAAATCGTAATGAAAGAAAGGCAAATATCCTGGAATCCTCAAAAAAGGACTGCACAATATCGATATCGTAGTTTCGCACGATATTTCGTAAGGAACCGATGACCGAAAGAATGTTTATTTTCATAAATCCCCTGTAACCAAGCACCTCAGTGTCACAGGGCAGGTTATGCCTGCTCATCCATGGAGAATGCCACAAACAGATTAGAAGTGGCGTGTACCTCGCTGGATCCAGACGTCGTATTGTTTCAAGAAGCTGTCTCTGTGTTCCTTCGGTATCGCAACGGATTGTATCTATTACAAATGCGATGTGTATAGTCGATTTTCTTTTTACAGGTTTTCGACCAGGAAACACCACGCTGCCTCTGAAATTGTTCAGAAAACCTGTACGATCGAGAGATGCTATACCGTTTTTGGCCAGCCCCTTCAGTGAAGGCACCGTAAAGGAAGGATATCTGATAGCTTTCAGGAAAAATAACGTTGAGCGTTTTCTGTCCTGCAAAGTTAACTGCCGTGCTCGATTGTAATAGGTAAAACCTTGAGATTTTCTGATAACTGCGGCAGATACGCTGTCGGGATTGTGCAGGAGAAATTTCTGCATAATCAAATCGGAGCATCTGTGACGCAAAGCTATGTTGCCGGACATCTGATTACTATGACCAACACGATAAAGCAGCAGAGGCTCCCTTACATAATCAAACTTATACTTTGTGGACATTCGCAACCACAAATCCCAGTCAATTCCCATCGGAATTGATTTATCAAACCCACCGACATCATCAAGACACCTTTTTCGAACAATTGATGAGGAGAAAGGTACAAAATTGCGCAGAAACAGTTTATCGGTAATTTTACCCCGATATGGCCCAAGAAAAAATCCCTCCTGCCTTCTCTTACAGACTCTTCCCTTATAATCTATAAAACGCAGGGGAGAGTATACGACACCGATCGTTTCATCTTTAAACAGCGGCAGCTGACGTTCGAGCTTGGTTTCCTCCCATCGGTCATCGGCATCGATAAATGCCACAAACTTTCCCCTGGAAAGCGCAATTCCCAGGTTTTTACTGTAGGCCTGCCCCCTGTTGTTTTGACAAATGTAACGAATACGGCTGTCGGGTAAAAAAGACCGTATCTCATCATCGGACCGGTCGGTAGAGCCATCATTTATGACAATGACCTCGAAGTGTTTGTGGGTCTGACCGAGAACGGACTTTATCGCATCTTTAACAAAATTCTCGTAATTATAACATGTCAGTACAACGCTGACAAAGTCTGTATGCTCCATATCCAACTACCTGCCTATATGTCAACTCTACTCAACCACTCACCTACACACTTTCAGCCATTGTGCTTTTCTGCCCACGCCTTGCCTGATTCATCATCCTTTGGATCTCATCGATAAGCCGCGAAGAATCGACGCTCCAGTTGAAATACTGTTGTATGGCCCGTTTTCCGGCCGGCGCATCGGTGGGCCTATGCTCTGTAATGACAGATACAATCAAACGCGCCAGATCATCGCTATCGCCGGCCCTAAACAGATATCCATCACCGATCTGCTCAATCAGGCGTCTCATCGGTTTTGCATCCGAGCAGATAATCGATTTATTTAACGAAAAAAAATCGAAAAACTTATTGGCGATGGTATGGTTTATGTGATCGGTGGCGTGGAAAGGGAGAATGCCAATATCACAGGAGGCGATGTAGCGGGGAAGCCGGGTGTGATCTAACCAGCCGGCGAAAAACACATGATTTTCAAGGCCCGCTTGACTGACCAACCTGCGAAGCGCCTGCTCAGATTTTCCACTTCCTGCTATGACAAGTGCCAGATGCGGGACCTTTTTGACTGCACTTTTCACCGCCTCTATTGCAACCTCCAGTCCCCTTCCTCCGATCAGAAATCCCACATATAGAACAACAAATCGTCCCCTGAGCGATTCCATCAACTGTGGCGATTTGCCTTGGTCAAAAGAGAGCTCTTCCAGAACAGGGGTATTGTGCACAATGACGACCCGATCTTCAGATGCTCCCCTGTAAATAAGCCTGTCGGCAGCTTCCTGACAAACAACAATAATTCTGTCGGCCAGCCGGATGGAAGCCCACTCCAAAGCCAGAGCAAAAGGTATATTTCGAATGAGAAGGTGGTGAAGCCTGAAAGGCTCATGCATCCGGCGCTGCTTAAGAGTCAGCGGGTAGGGCTCGGCCATATCGATAATAACCGGTATGCGTAGAAATCTACCAACAGTGATTCCGGCCACAGCAAGAGGCAGATCTCGAACTATTATCAGATCATAACCGCGGGCATTCTTCCAAATAGTAAAAAGCCATACCGGATTGAAAAAAAGAGTTATATTTAACATCCCGTTTAAAAGTCTGCTCGCCGATGAGACCACACGCCGTAACTCTATTCCGTTATAGCTGTCCTCTTTGGGTTGTCTGTGAAGGTTTCTGGCAACGATCCTTACCGAATTTCCCCCTCTTGTAAACGTCCGGGCCAGCTTTTCTACTCTGATATCCCAGGGAAACTCACAATCATACACAATCACGATACGCATATTTCTCCCTTACACTTCTAAATCCGCGTCGGATCCGGAGAGTAAACAATCAAAGATCAGACAATTATTAAACAAAAACTCATGGACACATTATACGACAATAAATGATTTCTCTCTCCACCTCTCCGCATTCCGTTCCGCTAAAGCGGGAGGGAATACGGAGAAGAGATCTCAGAAAAAAATTTATACTGGTGCTTCTGCTTCTCCGGACTGAGTTTCATGATCAGTCTCTTCGACAAAATCGATTGTTCGCATCTCGGCAACCTCTCGCATTTTGTATAATGCAATAGCGGATCCGGCGGCAAACCACCAGTATATCTCATATAGATCCATCCCAAACATCCCCAACGCAAGCCGTACGATGACAAAAGTCACAATTGCAGAGCTTACCGCCTTCATGAAACGAAGGTCCCTCACATGAGCATGGAACCGGTAAAAAGAATCATCCTTCCATACCCTGCTTTCGTTTGAGTATAGGTCCTCAAGCTGCTCTTTGAACGATCGATAGTTTGCCACCAGCGTCAAGATCAGTGCTCCGATAAAGAGCATAAAGGCAATAAAGCCTTGCACACCCAGATTCGTGGCCACCTCCAGGTATAGATTGTGGGTGTCCTGTATGCGGTTAAACATCTGTTGACGTACGTAGGGAAATGCCCCTACTCCCACTCCCGCCGGATGCTCCATAAAAACCTGCCAGGCATCTTTGAGTATCTGAATACGGGTTTGCGCTGAGCTTCCCTCTGCCTCCTGGAGCGTAAAGATAGACATGAATCTCTGCCTGTATTCCACAGGTGTAAACACAACCGCCCCCACCAGAATTGGAATGGTCGCCGCTGCCCACAGTTTCTTTTTCTTCGAACGGAAAAACAGAAGGATAAGAAATATCGCCAGAGCTACATACCCCGTTCGCGATCCGGTAAAGACGATAATATTCACCGTAAACACCGCCATGACCAGCAGGCCGATTTTAGCCATTCTGCTTACTACTGGAAACAGGTAGTAGATAAACGGAAGTGTTCCCACCGCCAGTCCAGAAAACGAGTTTGGATGATGATACAGTGACGTGCTTCCGTGAAGCCGTAATATACCCTGGTTCTCCCACATCATCCCCCCCGTAAGCACTCCGTAGATACCCTCCTGGCCCATCTTGGCCCACGCCAGCATGAAGGAAAGTACAAACAGACGAAGATCGCGGGGGCTCTTGACAAAGGTGGCAATGAATACCCCCATGAATCCAAATTTGACTACTCTGTTAAAGAAAATATCCATCGAGTGATCGGCATCGTGTGATAGGGGTATCTGAACAATTACCATCGCCAGATACAAAAGGATAAACTTCACCAGTGGTGAATCAAATGGGACACCGAGAAACGGCATTATAGCAATGAGGATCAATCCATAAATAAACTCCAGCCGGATTGAGCCCAGCGCGGGCCATCTCTCTCCCATCTGCAGATACCAGATAAGCACATAGCAGCAGAACATGAGAATCAGAACCAGGGGAACGTGTTTATATTGAGGAAAGTCGCGTTGTCCCGAACTCTTCAGCTGCATTTGATCTGTCTGTTGCATATGAGACCCGTCAATTGAGGTTTCCCCACCATATTTGCCATACCTGTTGAAAACAATGCAATAAGCGTTCCATTACCAGATGGCCCCGTCAACCTCGCAAAGTACTTCGAAAACGGAAAATTCAACGGCTTAAATCAGGCAAAAGCGAAATAAAAACAACGCGTAGGCAGCTATTATGTTAATAAAGCATCTCTTTTTTGCTCATCGCTTGTCATGAATCGGAGTACGGGATCGGCGCAGGATCCGGTACTCTCATGCAGTGGGAATCTGGTATGGTCTCGGCCTATATGTAGGGATCTTTTTTTGAGAATACACTTTAGAGCAGAATGGATTTTTGCATCCTTGTTGGATACAAAAAAACGGAATACAGGCATTATGTTTGCTTTTGTTAAAAGTGAAAAGATGAAAAAGACAACATGCCGGAAAGGGGGGGGTATTGCAAATGCTGTGGCATCGCAAAGCAAAAGATTTGTTCTGGCAGACACTTTACTTTTGCGGGGGTTTTGAGCTGCTGCATTGTCTGTACGGCTCCGCCAAGGTATTGATGTATCACCGGTTTGACCACAAATCCACTTTTAGAAAAATCAGCAAACAGACCTTCGAATCTCAGTTGCGAATGCTTTTGAAACGTTTCAGGGTTATTTCCCTCGCCGAGTATACAGCCATTATCAGATCAGGAAGACTCCCCGACCCCGATACGCTTGTGCTGACTTTCGATGACGGGTATCAAGACTTCTATTATTAT
Source organism: uncultured Fibrobacterota bacterium (assembly GCA_964419255.1). Classification (GTDB taxonomy): domain Bacteria; phylum Fibrobacterota; class Chitinivibrionia; order Chitinivibrionales; family CAYFVL01; genus CAZPHU01. Next base: position 42,813 of record CAYQOU010000013.1, read on the forward strand.
GCCTTTCCCATTCTGCAAAAATACGGTCTGCCTGCAACCCTTTTTGTCACCACCGGCTTTATCGACGGCGATTTCTGGATGTGGCCCGATATGATCGAATACATTGTTTTGCACAGTCCGAAAAGTCTTATCCATCTGCCGTTAAACGGCGTTTATTTCCGTTTCAAACTGGACGACTACTTCTCCCGGATAAGCGCATGGAACACGATTGCCGATTACTGCCTGACAGTCAGCAATCCTGAAAAATTCCAGATCATCGATTCGGTGGCCAAAGTTTGCGATGTACGCATACCAATGGCGCCTTCGCCCGAGTACCAGGCGCTGAACTGGAATCAACTACGGTATATGGCTCAACACGACATAGAAGTAGGTTCTCACACGGTGACTCATCCAATATTAAGCAGAGTAGAGAAAGCCGAGGACCTTGTGTATGAGATACAACAATCAAAGAAAACAATTTCCGAGCAGCTCGACTGTGATGTCACCTCGTTTGCCTATCCAAACGGGAAAACCGGCGATTATACCGTGATTACCAAACAGGTGATAAAGAATGCCGGCTACCGGTGTGCGGTGGTAAGTTACCCCAACTCCTTGAATCCCAACACAAACGACATGTTCGAGCTGGGACGCAGTGCCGTCGGTGAAGACGATGTATGCTTTAAGAAAAAGCTTTACAATGTAGAACTGCCGTTTATCAGATATCTCCCATCGATACACTCTACCCTATGGTGTAAAAAAAACCAGAAATCGTTGATTGAACCCGAAAACATACGCATCCAATCGCAGGCACAATTCTCTTTTCGAATGATTTCTCCTAAACATAAAGCAAACCAGAGGAAAATATGAACACACTATCTCCTCAGATAACCAGAGCAGTTTTGTCACAGGAAAAGGAACTGATTCATCATCTGTGGGCCAAAAATCTCAACACCGATGTAAGCAGCAGATTCTCATGGCTTTACGATGGGGAGCAGGCATCTGCCCCCTTCGTGTTTACCGCCAAGCTGCAGGAGTCTGGGGTTGTAGGAATGATTGCGCTCATGCGGCGTGGATTTTCCTTTCGCGAACGGGATATCGTCGGCGGGCAAACCATAGATTTTCTTGTGGATAAAGAATATCGCAATCTTTTCACAGCACTTAATCTTCAGAAAAGAGCGGTGCAGGCAGCCGGAGAAATGAATATCGGGTTGATCTACGGATTTCCCAACAAGAAAAGCGAACCTGTACAGAAGCACATTGGCTTTAAAGATATCGGGGTCTTTCAGCGTTGGGTCAAGGTGCTTCATACCGAGCAGCAGATAAGCAAGATGGTAAAGAGCAGCCACGCGGCCAAGCCACTTTCCGCCGCCGCAGATCTTGCCCTGCACATCGGTTCGCGCGAATTCTGGCACTCCCACAACAGACACATTCATGCCTCGATCGAGCAGGGCTTTGAGCATGGTTTTGACGAGCTCTGGAAATCGGTAAAGAGACACTATCCGCTTATCGGAGAAAGAAACACCGGCTTTCTCTCATGGCGATTCGATAACTGCCCCCACCGCAAGTATCGCACCTTCTGCATACGTGATGATGAGAAGAATCTTCTGGCTTATGCGATCTTTCATCAACAGAAGGATCGTATTTATGTTTCCGATTTTCTGGCCCGGGACGAGCACTGTCTCGATCAGCTTCTGGTGCAGCTTAACACTCTGATGAGGCGCTCGGTGGCCTCTTCGGTGTCCGTGCGATTCTTCGGCTGCTCGGAGGTTGAGGAGATCCTGAGCCGAAACGGGTTTATGAAACGGCCCAGTGAGGAGAGACTGCTTGTGTATGCAGCGCCCGATCAGGCGTTCGGCTCATATGTCTCAAAAAAGCAGGCATGGTATATGACTGAGGCGGATCATGACACCTGAGCGGACAATGTATTTTTTCATACTGTCTTCATTTATTCCAGGTTACGGATTTACCGCCGCGGGGGGAAGATTTCCATGGTAGAAAACCACGAAAACGAACTGAAACAACTAAAAGAGCAGCTGTCGCAGATGGATATTCATGAAGTCCGCCGGCTCCTTCACCAAACCGATAAAGAAAACCAGCCCCGACGCTACAACCTGCTCAAAGATCATCTCTATAATATGGAGGAGATCCGGGAAGGATTGCAGGGCAGAAAACAGACTCCTCCTCAGAAATATCCGGCACTTGGTAATGCGTTGCTGTTACTTCTTTTGCTGATAGTCATTCAGCTGGGAGTAACCTCTACTGCTCAGTGGCTTCTGAGCCGAGCCGGTGTTGCGATCTCCAACACGATCGATCTAGTGGTGGCCGGTGTTGCCAATCTGTTGGCTTTTGCCGCGGTAATCCTATATGGACTGAGAAAAACCGACACAGGCAACGGTACTGCACTATTTGCACATTCGTTTTCGCCCTACACGATTATACCAGTGCTGGTCTCGGTTGCCGGTTTAAGTATAATCGGCTCGGAGATAGATAACCTCATACGCCATCTTCTCCCCCCACCCGAGGCGATTCAAAGAATTATGCAGGATATGGCCGACGCGGGACCCGCTGGTATGTTTACCCTGGTGGTGGTCGCACCATTTACCGAGGAGCTTCTATTCAGAGGCCTTTTCCTTCGTGGCTTTGAGCGAAACTACGGAAGAAAGGGAGCCATATTTACTGCGGCACTTCTATTTGCGCTTATTCATCTTAATCCCTACCAGATGATACCCGCCTTTCTGGCGGGTCTTTTCCTGGGATGGATTACGCTGGGAAGCGGATCGGTGTGGCCGGCAATCATAGCCCATGCCGCCACTAACGGCATGCTGCTTTTTGTCACCTGGCTTAATCCCGATATTCCGGGGGTGATTCACAGAGAACAACTCGAGTATCATCCGCTGTGGCTGGATGCGGCGGGAGTGGTTCTACTGGTTGCGGGGATTTTGTGGCTGGGCAAAGAATTCCACGGGGAAGAGAGAGTAGGTAAAAGCCACTTCGTCGATACGCCTTGAAAGACCGAATTGCCCCGGTCAAAACCGCATCAAGCAAAAAAACTTTTACTCTTTATGCATCTCGACTCGTTTAGTATATTACTAAAGGGAGATTCGGGAGAATACCCGGATTCACACTATCGATAGAGAAATAACCATGAATTTTTCTTACAATACATATACCGATAGATCCACAAACGAGGAAGCTGCCGTATCTTCTTTCTCATCTCTATCACTATACCTATTCCTCCTGTATTTGTTTCTATGAAGCACGAGCGGCACATATAGTTACACAAGAAGATAATCAAACTCAAGCCCGCTCTAAAAAGCGGGCTTTTTTTTTCAGGAGGAAATTCATGTTTATACCAAATAAATATCAGGCTTTCGAATCGATTTCACTTGAGAATCGTCAGTGGCCATCCAAGACGATCACAGAGGCGCCGCGGTGGTGTAGTGTCGATCTTCGGGATGGCAATCAGGCGTTGATTAACCCGATGAGCAGGGCGCAGAAGATGCGTTTTTTTGAGATACTGGTGCAGGCAGGGTTCAAAGAAATAGAGATCGGCTTCCCCTCGGCCTCTCAGATTGAATTCGATTTCAGCAGAGATCTGATCGATGGAAACAGGATACCCGATGATGTCTCGATACAGATCCTGACACAGGCACGGGAGCATCTCATTGCGCGAAGCTTCGAGGCGGTGAAGGGATCTAAAAGGGCAATAATCCATGTGTACAACTCCACTTCTCCGGCGCAAAGAGAGGTGGTTTTCCGTAAATCTCCAAAGGAGATAATCGACATCGCAAAGAAAGGGGTACGCCAGATTAAGGAACTGTCCCGGCGCACACAGACGGAGATCGTACTGGAGTACTCGCCGGAGAGTTTCTCTCAGACGGAGCTTCCGTTTGCCAAAGATATATGCGATGCGGTGATTGACACCTGGATGCCGCAAGGCGATGAGAAGGTGATAATAAATCTTCCTTCGACCGTTGAGGTGGCTTCCCCCAACGTGTATGCCGATCAGATAGAGTGGATGAGCACCAGGATGCAAAACCGGAGACACGCAATCATAAGCGTCCATACCCATAACGATCGGGGATGCGCGGTGGCGGCAGCCGAGCTTGCGCAGATGGCCGGTGCACAGAGGGTGGAAGGAACCCTGTTTGGAAACGGAGAGAGAACCGGTAATACCGATCTGGTGACGCTTGCGTTTAATCTCTTCTCCCAGGGCATCGATCCACAACTGAACTTTTCGGATCCGGCCTCTGTGGTACAAACCTATATGGAGTGCACCGGTATGCCGATTCATCCTCGTCACCCCTATGTAGGAGAGCTGGTATACACGGCATTTTCCGGCTCGCATCAGGATGCGATCAGTAAGGGGTTAAACAGCTATCACCGTGGCGACAATACAGTATGGAATATACCCTATCTGCCCATGGACCCACGGGATATCGGTCGCTCCTATGAGGCGATTATTCGTATCAACAGCCAGTCGGGCAAAGGCGGTGCGGCATACATACTCGAAAATAGGTTCGGATATCGTCTGCCCAGGGTAATGCATCCGGAATTCGGCGGTATCATACAGAAGACTGCCGACCTGAAAGGGTGTGAACTTACAGCTAAACAGGTACACGACTGTTTTCAGATGGAATATATCAAAAGAGACACTCCCTTTTCTCTTCACACCCTTCAGAGTTTGGGTCAGAAGGAGCAGACAGCGGGTGATGATGGGCCGATAAGCATATCAGCACAGGTGAAACATGATAACACGATCATGCAGATTACGGGCCAGGGAAACGGCGTGCTGGATGCGTTTGCCGCAGCACTTAAGCAAAATGGGGTGCCCCCGTTTCGTCTGCTCAGCTATGACGAGCATTCGTTGCAGGAGGGGTCAAACGCCCAGGCGGTATGCTACATACGCATTGAGGTGCAGGACGGGGGTCACTACTTCGGCGTGGGAGTCGATACCGATATCGCCCGTGCGTCGGCCAGGGCGCTTGTAAGCGCAATCAACCGATCATACCCAAAAAGGTCACGTAGATGTACTGTAGCTGCAAAGGGAGTGTGCTAAGCGAGTGATTATACCGCATGCTCCCTGTACCGTGTATGGTTTTTCCGCATGAAAACATGCGTTAAGTATGTTTCTATGAAAGTGAGAAGTATGTTAGCATATATTTGTAAACTTTAGAGCGGATTCTCGGGTAGTAGACTCAAATCCGAGAATCAAAGATCAATGAATCTGAACGAATTTCGAAAATCGTGCAATAACCATTTGAAAAATACGAATTAAAAATGTATAATTATTTATAGGAAGGAAAACACACAGATGCTTTTACCACTCTTCTTCAGCCTGCTTATGTTCTCAAGCATAGTGTTCCTGCGCATTTTTCGCAAACCGGCTCCGGTTTATCTAAAAGCCGTAAAGCGCTGCGGTTATTTTGTCGAAAAATAGTACTGTAAGTCTCTGCAAAACGTTTGTTCTTGAAAATCAGGAGGTCTTCCCCATGACTGAGAAGTCTATCGATTCCAACCGCCTTTTTTACGGTCGCCCAAACAGAAAAGAAAGTATCGATAAAGATGAGGTTATCAGTCTCAAGATCGATCTGGAAGTGCTCGACATCGACCAGATGTATAAGAAGTACTTTGAGCTCATGGACGATTAAATCTTCCATCTCTCCCATACTCAAGGGAACCGGTCCGGGTTACTCACACGCCGTTTTTTCAGACACATAGTCTCATCGTACATGTACAAAGAATGTTACTTCTCATATACAAGTCATTTATCTTGACACAGAAAGTGCCGATTTTGTATAATTAGAACCGTAGATATTGACAGTGAAACGACAATACTATATTCCTCTTTTTCCTCTGTGAACTAAAAACCAGCGGCACCTCTTTTACGAATCGAACATGAATAATAATCCGGATAGGACATGTGGCTGTATAGATGATGACATACATTTTGATCTCATCTCCCCCCCGACCGGCCGTCTCTGATCCTCTCCGTCACAATAGAGTAGTCTTACTACCATACAAAGGAGATAATATGCCATTGACTCAACAACGTGAAATGGAAATAACCCGCAAGATCCACCCCGATCACAATAAATCTCACTGGCGTGACTGGAAATGGCAGATGAGACATGCGATTAAAGATATCGATACGTTCGAAGAGCTTACCGGTATCAAATTTACCGACAAGGAGAAAAAGGAATACCATAAAGTTTTGGATAAATTTCCTCTCTCCATTACCCCCTATTATCTGAGTCTGATCGAGAAAGACAATTACAAGTATGATCCGATTTTCCTGCAGTCCTTCCCGACGGTACACGAACTGCAGATCGATCTGCACGACCTTCGTGATCCACTTGCAGAGGATAAGGACAGTCCGGTACCCGGTATTACCCATCGCTATCCCGACAGAGTGCTGTTTCATGTCAGCAACACCTGCTCGATGTATTGCCGGCACTGCACCCGCAAGAGAAAAGTGGGAGATATGGACTCTATACCCGGTTCCGATGAAATGAAGCAGGGTATCGAATACATCAGGAACAATCCTATGGTCCGTGATGTTCTGCTTTCAGGGGGCGATCCTTTCCTCCTTTCGGATAAGAAACTTGACTGGCTTCTGGGGGAAATAAGCGCCATCGAGCATGTGGAAATTATCCGTATAGGAACCAGAACACCGGTTGTGCTTCCCTACCGTATCACCGATGAGCTGGTGGAGGTGCTGAAGAAGCATCATCCCGTGTGGATCAATACGCATTTCAATCACCCCCGCGAAATGTCTGCCGCCTCAAAGGATGCGTTGCGCAAACTTGCCGATGCCGGTGTACCGCTGGGTAACCAGACCGTGCTGCTTGCCGGTGTCAACGACTGTCCTCGAATCATCCGTCGCCTGGTCCACAATCTTGTGGCCAACAGAGTCCGTCCGTACTACCTGTATCAGTGTGACCTCTCCGAAGGACTTACCCATTTCCGGACACCGGTGGGAAAAGGTATAGAGATAATCGAAAGCCTGATCGGACACACCAGCGGATTTGCCGTACCCACCTATGTCATTGACGCTCCGGGTGGTGGCGGGAAGATTCCGGTGATGCCACAGTATCTGATCTCGCTGTCCACAAACAAGGTGGTGCTGCGTAACTACGAAGGTATGATCACCACCTATAAGGAGCCCGATTCATACGAACCGCAATTCTGCGACCGCAACTGTGAGACCTGTAAGCTGCAACTCAAACTCGAGGGTACGGAGTCGGAAGACGCCAAGAGTATAGGTATCGAGATGCTTTTGGCCGATCATGACGATACCATCTCACTTGTTCCCGAGAACAACGATCGTATGTCCCGTCGCGATGAAGATGGAGACGAAGACTTCGATATTGATACCAAGGAGTAAGTATGAGATGGGCGCCTCACCTGGTTTCTCTGCTTTTACTCTCGTTTAGTTTTCTATTTCAAACCGTCTGGGCGGTGACCGGGGATTTCTCGGTCGCCCTCACCGGCAAATACCCTCCTTTCAGTTTCTACGATGAAAATGGGAATCTTTCCGGTTTCGATGTCGATGTTTCCCGGGCGATAGCCGACGATCTCAACCAGCCGCTGAAGATAGTCATCACCGAATGGGACGGTATCCTCGCCGGTCTTCTCACCGGGAAATTCGATGCAATCATCGGCTCCATGGCCATAACCGAGGAGCGGGCAAAGAAAGTCGATTTTTCTCTTCCCTACTACGAATCCGGGGCACAGGTCTTTGTGCACCAGGACGATATGGCCAGTATTGAAGGCATAGAAGATCTGGCCGGCCGTAAAGTGGGGGTGGTGCTTGGCGAAACGTATGAGCATTATCTTCGAAAAAATCATCCCGAAATTTCCATAGTTGCATACAAAAGCACGGTCGACATATTTCAGGACATGAAAAATGACCGTCTCAGCGGCTTTCTCAGCGACCGACTGGTGGGAATGTACCAGATCAAGTCGTCATCCATGCCCTTTGTGCCCGCAGGTGACCTTCTTTACAGCGAACAGATGGGCATTCCGGTGCAAAAAGATCGGCCGGAGCTTCTCGATGCCATAAACGCATCACTGAGTCGCCTCAAATCCGACGGTACGCTAGACCAGATCCACATCAAATGGTTCGGTTCGGCCAAAAAAGACAATGCCGTCGCAACAACAACCTCGGCGGGCTCGGCTGGCAAATCGGTGTCAAGTGCATCCATTCAATCCGGAACCGTGGTGTCGATGCTGGTGAAGGGGTTTGCCATTACCATCGGCGTGGCATTTCTCTCCCTTCTTCTGGGTTTTGCCCTTGCTATTCCCGCCGGCATTATCCTGCATGCAGAACCACGGGGATGGTACCAGGCATTTCGGGCGATAATCGATTTTATACGCGGGACGCCGGTGCTGATTCAGCTGTTTTTCGTCTACTTTGGAGCTCCGCAGATCGGTATTTCACTCTCCCCGATCACCTCGGCGATTATTACCCTGACGGTAAATTCTTCCGCATACATGTCGGAGGTTATCCGTTCTGGACTGATGGCGGTCGACCGGGGGCAGACGTTTGCTACTCAGGCACTGGGACTCACGCGCCTGCAGTCCTTTGGCTACGTGATCTGGCCGCAGGCCTTTCGGGTTGCTATGCCTCCGCTGGTCAATTCGGCGGTAGCACTGCTCAAGGACACCGCGCTTATTTCAGTGATTTCTGTCAGTGAAATTATCCGGGAAGCTCAATCGATTATATCGGTGACCTATAACCCGATGAAATACTATCTGATCGTCGCCATTATGTTTTTCGTTCTGACCTATCCGCTGATGAAACTTGCAGGAAGGCTGGAGAAGGTAATAAAAAGTAAAGGATTCACCGCATGATTTCGATTGAAAACCTCACCTATGCCTATGTGCCGGGAGAGCCGGCGCTGAAAAACATCTCCGCAACACTTCCCGACAAAAGCAGCATCTCGGTGGTACTGGGAGAAAGCGGCTCTGGGAAGACGACGTTTCTGCGCTGTTTCGGAAAGTTTCTTACTCCGCAGAGTGGCCGCATCCTTGTGGATGGTACCGATGTCCAGCAGATCGCGGAAAAGGAGTTCAGGCGCAAGGTGGGCATCGTGTTTCAGCGTCTGTATTTGTTTCCGCATCTGTCGGTGCTGGGTAACCTTACCCTCGCCTTGGAAAAAGTCGCCCGGATGCACAAAAAGGAGGCACGCGATCGCTCTAATGCGATGCTTGACCGTCTGGGAATAGTACAGCTTGCCGACAGCTACCCGGTTCAGCTCAGCGGCGGACAGGCGCAGCGGGTGGCCATAGCCCGTGCGCTGGTGCTTCAGCCGCGATACCTGCTGCTGGATGAGCCGACATCGGCGCTGGATATAAACACAACGCGTGATTTTGGTGACTGGCTGCTTCATCTGCAGGAACGCACGAAATTTATCATAGTCACCCACGATATCCCCTTCGCCCGGGAGGTCGCCTCAGACGGCATTCTGATGGAGCAGGGTGAGGTCAAGGCGTGTGGTCAGATCGAAGAAATAGTCAATACGTTTACCGCATTGCATCAGCCGGCGGCGGCGAGCGTTACCTGAAACCCGTTCTGTATATCCACGGTCAAAAAGGTAGCTTTCGGTTGTCATGCTTCCGCTTGCGGGATGATCCGGCATCCATGTGTTACTACCTTTTTTTTAAATCTTTGTGCTTTGAAATGCATTATAACGATTGTTTGAAGGGGTAGGCCTCCCCCTCAATCGAGCTAACTCCGCGATCGGCTCAACAGCCGCAGGCCAAAACAGTTCCTCGTCCCTCGAATGATTTTGGCTTACAGCCACATGAATTTTATACGTATGTTAATCGCAACGGATGCGCAGACTATTTTTGGGTCTGAGCACAAACTTTGAGGATTATCACCATGACTACTACAACAGATACTATCGTAAACATCGGGAAATCCACCATACAGCATGGAAAGTATAACGACCGGATCTACCTGATGCATTGCGATCCTGACGATATCGATAAAACCATCGAGAAGCTGGATCAGCTCAGCCGGGAAAACGACTATTCCAAGATCTTTGCCAAAGTCCCCCGCAAGGGGCTTGAGCCTTTCGAGAATGCCGGTTACCAGGTGGAAGCCCGGATTCCTACCTACTTCGAGGGCAAGTCACCGGTATTTTTCATGGCCAGGTACCGTAAGGAATGGAGAAAAGAACCAAATGAGCTGCAGCACATAAACGATGTGCTGGATAATGCCAAAAAGGTGGTGCCTCCCAAAACCATTCCCGAGCCTGCCGCAGAGTATCCGGTCTCGGTGTGCACGCCTGAGGAAGCCGAGGAGATGGCACAGGTGTACGGAGTCGTTTTCAAAAGCTATCCCTTCCCTATCTACGACCCGGCTTACATCCGCAAGACCATCGAAGAAAACGTGGTGTACTTTGCTGTAAGATACGAGGGAAAGATAGTTGCGCTCTCATCGGCGGAAATGGATGAGCACGCCCGTGCTGCCGAGATGACCGATTTTGCCACCCTGCCCGCGTTTCGCGGCAAGGGGCTGGCAACCATTCTTCTGGGCCTCATGGAGGATGAGATGAAAAGGCGCGATGTGCCCACCGTGTACACCATCGCACGCGCGATGTCTTTCGGTATGAACGCGGTGTTTGCTAAACACGGCTATACCTTCGATGGAACCCTGATCAACAACACCAATATCAGCGGTAACATCGAGAGCATGAACGTGTGGTGGAAAAAACTTTTGTAAAAAAAACCTATGTTTCGGCTGATTTTATACTCGACCATAGAATCAGCCGAATATTTTTCCTTTAAACAATGATTTCGTCTATTTTTATAGGGCACTAAAGAAATGGACGAAGATATGATCTACATTGAACGAAAACTAGATTTTTTTTCTTGAAGTCGCCGGACATGGGTGACTCCTGCTGACCAAACATCTGTGCATACCGGCAATATATGTTTCACCAGAACGGATTTATTCTAATGAAAAACTATCGGTACGGAAAATGCTGCAAGCAGGCTGTATGATCCCCTTCTCATTTTTTCTGTATCAACGTATGTCGAAGAGCTGCAAAAAGACAACCGAGGACATATCATCATGAATATCGAGTGGTATCCCGAGCGTAATGCGCTGCAGGCCGAGTATACGGGCAAAATGTCTCTATACCGCTCGGCGATGGTGGAGCTATGGCGCGATATGCAGACCACGGTTGAGGATATGGACACTCCGGTGACAATCAAGGGACGGGTTAAATCGTTTCCAAGTTATTTCGAAAAATTGCTCAGCCGACTCGAAAAACGACATGTTAGTGGGGTGATGGAGCCCATCCATGACATTATTGCGCTGCGTGTGGTCTGCCCGTTTATGGAGGACCTTGCAGGGGTAGAGCAGCGGCTTCGCGCGAAATACACAATCGTTGATATGGAACACAAAGGCGAAAATCATACGATTGGTGAATTTGGATATAGTTGCGTTCACCTGGTGTTTGCCATTCCCAAACGAGTACGTCAGAAGGTGCACGGGTTGGATCTTGAGACCGCAGAGGTACAGATACGTACGATTTTACAGGACGCGTGGGCGGAGGTTGAACACGAGCTGATCTATAAAAGTCAGATCGCCCCGCTTGATTCCCCCTTGCGACGCAAACTGGCCGCACTCAACGCTACACTTTCACTCTCCGACATCACCTTCCAGGAGATTCGCGACTATCAACGCAAACTCAACAAAGAGCTCGAAAAACGGCGCCTTTCCTTTGACGTGGAGAATACCGAAAAGCTTTCTGAGAGCTTCATCGATGGTGATGAGGAGCGTGCAGAGGACGATGTATCTTTAAATTCAGAACATGAGGACACGACGACCTCGGCGCAAACGGTTCCCCGAAGCATGGATGAGCTGCTTGTGGATGCCCTGCACGCGCATAACCGCAGACACTTTCCTACTGCCATCAAGCTGTATTCCAGAATTCTTCAGACATCCACGGAGCCAAGACTCAAGGCAATCGTGCTTATCCATCGCGGAATCGCCCATTTCTGTCAGGCCCACTACGAGCAGGCGTTCGAAGATTTTGCGACCGCGGCCCACTGCGAGCCGGAAAATGGAAAGGCATTCTATCACCTCGGTACTGTAAATCGGGTTTTGGGAGATCATGCAGCCGCGGTGCGCCATCTGAGAAAAAGTGTGGAGCTTAACCCCTATCGACTGGAGGCCCTGGTTGGATTAGCAAGCGCCTTTTTCGAATTGGGTGACTATCCGGCCGTGCTTGAGTATTGTGAGAGGGCTTTGCGCATAAAACCTGACATCCCCTCGGCACGCAAGCTGCGCTCGGCGGCATTGATGAAGATAGGCGACGGTGGTGTGCGGTAAATTGCAGACAGCCCACAAGTGTCGATGGCAGAAAGAAGCAGATGAAAAGACGATCAAAACCTCTTGAATACGAGCGGGAATCTTCTTTTTTTTTTGGGCTTTGTGTTTGATCTCTCTGCCGGTGGTCCCTATCATGCCGCAGTCTTCGGGTATCGACAACGACCGCACAGACCTCCCCCACAGGTGTTAATCAGAGATGATAATGTCCTGCGGATTCGGGCTGATAGATAATCTCCTCCACGATCAGATGTGCGGTTCCCCCCGGCACCTTCCACTCTATCGTATCCCCCTTTCGAAAGCCGATGAGGGCGGTTCCAATCGGCGCCAGTATGGATATTCTGTTTTTTGAAATATCTGCATTGCTGGGAAAAACAAGAGTATAATCCAAGATTTCGTCATCATCCAGGTCCCGCAGCCGCACGGTTGAATTCATCGTAATTACATCGGAGGGCATATCCTTTGGGGCAACGACCTCGGCACGATTAAGTTCGTTTCTCAATTCGAGCAGCTGCTGTTTGTTTTTCCCGGTGCTGAGATAGTCATCAATCAGGCTGTTGAGCCGTTTGAGATCGAATTCGCTGATATAGATGGTTCGTGCCATTACAGTACCTCTCTTTGATTTATTGGAAACGTAGAAGCAAACATTCTGCCGAAGCATACGATTGTTCGGGTGTATCAAGGGGGGGCCAAAATGAATTCACTACCTGAAAAGAGCACCACTCATAAGAAAAGGATCGGGTTCTAATCCTGTTTATCCTGGGTGGGGTTTTCCAACCTCCCTCACGAAATTCGAGATGCTGGTTCTCTCTAAACCCCGCCTTAGCGTAAAGCTCCTCTGATAGGATTCTGCATCATGTGCATTGTTCAGCATCAGTCTCCGGACACCGGTCTTTTGAGCAAAGTTTTTGGCCTCCGCGAGTAAAGATTTACCGACATGCTTTCCCCCGGTGATGCTCATCGACTTTCAGGTCCGAGATGTATATCTCCTTGCCCGCGATCATTGATAAACGACTTTTCTGTTACAATAAAAATAACTCTGGGAAGTTTAATGGAGCCTAAATTCAGCAATTCTCCTACGGCGATTCTTACAATCCCACCTGCATTCGGGCACCAGCAATATTGAAAAAATTGGCCTCCCCCCTTCTCCCCACACTGACCTGCGCAGGTCAGTCTTTGTTACAATGCATCTACTGACAAATGACTCTCGCCCCGCTCAGAACTGCCGTAAAAGATCTCTCCCTGGATTATATTTGAAGCGACGCCGGTTTGCCTGGCCATTATTATTTTTAAAGATGTACATTTGACCCTGTTTAGGCGATTCTCTGGCGGCGATTCGCACAATCCTTTAAGAAACAAGGGATTCAGCAATTCTGGAAAACATTTCAGGGGCTATTTCGCGCAATACCCAATCGTATGCCCTCATTGGATTGCACGACTCAACCGCTCAGAACCGCTCATTCAGGCGAAAGAAAAACAGGAGTTTACAATGAATCTGATGCATAGACAGCCGCTTTTACTGCCGTTGATTATATTTCTTGCTTCATATACCAATTTTGCTCAACAGGGTGAGCCGGGAAGTCTGGAAACCATGATAAAAAATCGCAATGACATCGTATTTTATGGAGGATTTGAGGAGATATCCGTAAACTCCACCGATTGGAAAAACGCCTGGGGTATTCCTTTTGTCAATAGAGGTGATCAGGTGGAGATCTTGTCGGGGCCAGAGGCATTTATTGGCAATAAAACCTTACGGATCGACTATCCCAGAGGCGGCGTCGGCCCTTCTGCTACCGGCATGCAGTTTCCTGTCGATTTCAAGAACATGGATGCTATGCCGCAGAAAACCTACGATTCACTCTACCTTCGATACTATGTCAAATTTGAGGATGGTTTCGATTTCAGACTGGGTGGTAAGCTGCCCGGCCTGATGGGCGGAAATCAGTCCTGGAAACGTTCCGGGGGTGATCAACCCGACGGCACCAACGGCTGGACTCTTCGCTTTATGTGGCGTGAGGGTGGCGAAGCGGTCGTATATGCGTATCTTCCGACCGGCACAAAGTATAACACCTCCCGGTGGGGTACCGACATCAAGCTCAACAGACAATTTAACCCGGGGAGCTGGCATTGCATCGAGCAATTCTGCAAGGTAAATACGATCGGCCAGGAGGACGGTAAACTGTATGTGTGGCTGGACGGCGAGCGGGTTTTGACATTACAGGATGTTACCTACCGCACCATAGACAACGATGCCGGCAGAATAGGTGGATTCTTTTTCTCGACATTCCACGGCGGAAACACTCCCGAATGGGGCCCGCGGGTAACCAGCTATGCTCAGTTTGACGGAATAGTTGCCGCTACCTCGCGAGTCGGAACTCATGAGTAGAGAGTAGAGAGATAAAAGACGTGATTTATTGATTCCGTATATTTGTGTGAACACTATGTGATCCCGCCACATAATTAACCCTCTCCCCTTCTCAGGAGTATCAAAATGCCTTTCGACCTTCTTACGACTGTTGAATATGGTGGCTGCTCGGCCAAACTGAACGCACAACAGCTTGCCGATGCACTGGAGGGGCTGCCTCAAATCCACGATCCCAATCTTCTGGTGGATATACAGACTCACGATGATGCCGGAGTATATCGGCTCAGTGACGATACTGCAATCATCCAGACAACCGATTTTTTCCCGCCGATATGCTCCGATCCATACGAATTTGGGCAGATTGCGGCTGCTAACTCTCTGAGTGATATCTATGCAATGGGAGGAAAGGTGCTGACCGCTCTGAATATTGTCATGTTTCCTCAAAACAGGATCCCTCTTGATGTACTCAGAGAGATACTTCTGGGGGGAACCGAGAAGGTCCGTGAGGCGGAGGCGGTGATCGTGGGCGGGCATACGATAGATGATTACCCGCCCAAATACGGTATGGCGGTGACCGGCACGGTGCATCCCGACAGAATAATTTCCAATGCACAGGCCTGTCCCGGTGATCTCTGCATTCTGACCAAACCGATAGGGACCGGTATACTGGTGGCGGGACAGCGAATCGGGGAATCTTCACCACAGCACTATCGTCAAGCTCTGGAAACTATGAAACTACTCAATAAAGATGGCGCTGAGTTAATGCAGCGCAGCGCAATCCGGTGTGCAACCGATGTCACCGGATTTGGCCTGATGGGACATGCCTTGAAAATGGCGCAGGCAAGCAGGGTAACCATTACACTCCACAGCAACCAGATTCCCCTTCTCGCAGGTGCATACGAATTGGCGGAACTGGGGTGCATACCCGGTGCGGCCTTCCGAAATCAGGAGTTTGTCGAGAAAGATACCTCTTTTGACGATAACGTGGATTACAATCTGAAGATGCTTATGATGGACGCTCAGACCTCGGGCGGGCTGCTGATGACAGCAGCACCAAAGGACGCCTCCGATATTCTTTTGCGACTCCGGGAGTCGGTTTACCCGCACAGCAGTATCATCGGAGAAGTACTACCCTTTTCCGGCAAACACGTGTTTGTAAAGTAACCAGCACTAAAGCGCCTGTTGTTCCGAATCGACAAACCTAATCATTTTATCTATTGACAATACAGAAAATAGTTCACGTATAATATCGTTTGCCCCGTAAACGACTCCCTGTCCATTTACCGAGCGTATTTTCTCGATTAATTGCAGAAAAACCTCTGCTCCATACGTATCCAGCACCTCCAGGTTTTCCAGATTAAACACATATTTGCTTACAGATGGATCAGGAACAAACGTACTTATTGCGGTAAGATCATGGAGACCGTCCATATGCCCCGAGAATGTCAGACGGAAGTTACTCTGCTCTTTTTGCGAGATAAAGACGAAATCGAATTTCTCCTCGGCCAGCTTATCACGCCATATCTCCTCATGGGAAAGCTCAAATTCCACGTCGGTTGCATAGATAGGAAACACCTTCTCAAGATGCATATTCTCAAATATGCCTCTCAGCTTCTGCGAAACATTGACCAGACACAACAGCCCGTCCTTTTCCGCAATCACACGACGCAGGCGAATTAACAGGCCAATGCCCGAGCTGTAAATATGTTCGGTGTCGGTCATATCGAGTACGACCCGGTCATTTCCATCCTCAATTCTGGCGCTCACACTCTCCTCGATATGCCGATAATTATCCATTGTCATTGCGGCAGGCATCATTACCCACAAAAGCCCGCGCTGCTGCCTCATTTCAATGAGTTTGTCAGACGCCATCGTTTTCCTCTGTTTGTAGCGCACCATCGTGCAGTTTGAAGACTTTGTTTGTGACCGGTTGTTTGATACTTCTGTGTCCCTTTTCGTAAAGGTTTATCTCAGCTCCCGGATATGCCGTACCATATACCTTCACATATCCATCATAGGTAGACGGCTTCTCCAGAAGGGATTTGATTTCATCTGTTTTCTTATCGATGTATTTGATCTTTCTTGAAAAATCATTATACTTCTCGATGACCTTTTTCATTTCATCGCGATGTTTGCCGGTCACCGCACTGCCGGCCTTCCGTAGTATGGCCGTCTTTGCCTTCAGATCCCGGGATACCGGTGTCATTTGCTCCTGTAGCTTTTCTTTCAGACTCTGCAGTTCGGCTATTTTCTTTTCCGCCGCTATCTTTATCTTGTTGACAATGCAAACTTTTGTGGGTATACAGGTTGCATTGCTGATGGTGCCGGCTTTTATCGTTTTGAACGCTTTCAATGAACCGCCCACCACACTGCCGTTGTGGGTAGTTGTTTCGAAAGATTCACACATGCAGTCGCAGTGAAGAATGTATTTCTGAACAGTCAGAATGCCATCGGTTTTCAGATTAGCCTCCTGCGCAAATTCAATGCATACTCCGTTTTTCCCATAAACGTATGTGTCTTCTTTTCCGATGACTCCACTTTCGATGGTTACAACTCCATTACGTGAGATGATCCGTGCGCTTTCGACTTCTCCTGCAATATGTATGTCTCCCTCCGTTTCGATGGAAAATCCCGGCATCACGCTGCCCTCAACCAAAACATTGCCTGTATACTTGATATTGCCCACACTGTAGTCGACATCACCGTTTACTTTCAACAGCTCTTCGACATGAACAACACCGCCTTCCCGGTACACTATCCCGGTTTTACAGGCAATAAGTGAGGTGCCATCTTCACTGATCATGGTATTTTTCCCCTGTGGCAGGGCGACATCGTTTCCTCCAGGAGCATCAATCTGCTCACCCATAACTGTCATACCGGCTTTGCCCGCACCGGGCGGGATTCTTCTTGCAATAATATCCCCGTCCTTAACCGCGGCAAAAGTCTGAATCTCTCGGTAGTTAACCTTACCTCCATGAGATCTTTGCGGCCGCACATCCGGATCAATCTCAACCTCATATTCGATTTTACCATTCACACCCGGCTGTGGGTTTCGCCCCTCAGCGATCTCGATATCTTTCCCATACACAGGATTTTTAATGAATTCATCCAGAACATCATTTTTGACGCCAAATCTTATCCCCCGCCGGCGCAGGCAGCAGAGAATACCCGAGATGGTCAGGTCTACCGATTTTTTGTCGATTTCAGCATCAACCCGCATCGATGCAGAAAGGGGGTTAATAGTAACCTCAATATAATTTTCAATCTGTGGATTGTAATACTCAAAAGGAGGAGAAACTCTCTCGAAACCGCCTCTCGCCCGCTCAACCACTTCCTTTATGTGCGAAAGATCGTAATTGATAACATTTGCTGCCTTAAGCGCCTTGTCTATCTGAACGATATCGATCTTTTTTCGCTGATCGCGTGTCACTTTAACGTAAACGCCGTCTTCTCTTTCTTCTACAGGTATTATGTTTGCCATTGGATTGCTCACCAAAAACCTCTTTCTCTGAAGCTCTACGCCTTTTCGCAAGGCGAAAACACCTTTGTGGTGAACTATAGTAGACGCTTACTACAGTGTACCATAGCAGAGTCAAGGATGCAACAGGCTGATAAGGCGCTCATAATCCTAAGTAGCAGTTATTTCGCGGTGATTATCATAATCCTTTGATAACCAAGGGATTATACGACTCTTCCACTCAAAACCTCTTACCGGTAAAAAATATTCTCTTACCATTTTGGATCGTGTGCAGATAAACCACAAGCAGAAAGTCATCTGGGCGGGCTTAAGTGTGAAGAGCACATCATACGTTGGCATGCTTCTCTATAAAGCGGGCACAATCCTTTCCCCCATGAGCATCATATCGTTGGGGCCTTTTACGCCCCACCACATCCTGCAGCTCTCGATGCCAGTCCAGACTGTAGAACCGCTCTCGGCAAAGCCGATAGGCTGCCCCGCGGAGCTGGATTGCATTTTCCAGAACCGAATGTTCGGCGAAGTCTGTTCGAGGTACATACAGAAGGGGTACTCCATGTACCAGACATTCCCCAAACAGTCCGTATCCGATTTTTCCGATGACAAGATCCACCGAAGCCGAAAGGTCCTGAAAGGGAAAAATCTGTTTAGATACCAGATGGTAATTCATTGGTGCCGGATCGAACGGATATACGCCCAGAAAGGCCCACTGCTCAAACTGCTCCAGCCCCTTCCAGTCGATGCTGTCCATGCCGTAGTTTCCGGCATAGATCATGGCAAGCTTTTTGTCCGGTGGGATGCCGAAATGAGCCCGTATGTGCTTTTGTCTTTCTCTTCCTGTGCGAGCTACCAGGGAAACGGGGTGCCTGCGGCTAAAACAGCTCATCTCGTTTGATGGTTGAAGGCAAAGAAGGTAGTCGGCATAGTGGTATTGCGCACACATTTGCTCAAGATATGGCCTGAACCAGGGATAGTCTAGAGTATAGGGCTTGTAGATATCCGCCCAGGAGAAATTGCCTACTCCAAACGAAGGCACATTCGCCCGATGAGCCATCTCGAAGGCAAAGGGGGTTATATCACTGACAATAACATCCACTCTTTTCTGCCGTATAAAATCGACCTCATTGCCTGCTATCTTTCGGTTACGTTCTGCAAAGGCAGCATACTTAATGAGTGTTTCTTCAATATCCACCGTCACGCCATCCTTCTGAACGCATCCGCAATCGAACCCCGCCTCGGTATAGCGAAACGGGCGTTTGAGTTCTTCGGAGAAAAATTGGGCAGGCAGTGAACTTCTAATCGTCAGGGTGACCGATTCGGAAAACTCATTGCAAATAACACAGCTTCGTACCCCGTGTCCGAAACCATGGCCGGTAATATAATAGAGAACATGCATAGGCTTTTATCGTAATGATACAGTATCTGAAAAAAAAGGGGTTCCGTTCGGCTAACTAACAGAAGATTCATATCGTTACATTCGTGCCATCCACTCGGAGCCGCTCAGTCAGTTTAAAAATATCATTCGGACCTGTCCGGAACCATCTCCTGTCCGGCAGAACAGGAATATCAAGGATCAAAGATCAAGGGGTCAGGATAGAACACCAAAACACTTTAGGGGTTAAAAAGCCTCAGCTTTCCTTCTCCTCTCTTACTTGCGATCTCTCGTTGCCCGCGCAAAAGCAGAAATACGGGATAGGAGAACAGCATATGGAGCACAGGGTACCAAACAGAAGCTGATTCATATTCTGTGTGTGCACCTCAATACTTCTTTCGGCAACAATAAAACGGACGAATACGCAAAATAACAGGATATTAATCCCGGTGAAAAAGCAAATGACTGGCTGGGGCAATGAGAGAAGAAAAAGCCTCGGCGACAGTATAGACACACACGGTGCCAATAACATATTTTAAAGGCCTTTTTATACAGGGCGTATAACAAGAAAATTATTCAACAACAGGGTGTTTTGGGAATTTATATGCGGTTACGCGCGTTTTATAACCATCCAATTATATCTGAATTGAGCGATTCTCTCTCGACTCATCGGCTTAGAGCCTCTTAATTCAGGTTTTAGTTTCACCTGGTTTGTGCATCTCCATTTTAAATACGAAATTTACCAGATTTTTTTTTCATTTATAACAAAGCAGAGGGTTTAATCTGTATGGCCAAAGACTTGACCAAGCTTCGCAACATAGGGATCAGCGCTCATATCGATTCGGGTAAGACCACTCTTACCGAGCGTATTCTTTTCTATTCGAAGCGAATACATGCAATCCACGAAGTGCGTGGGAAAGACGGTGTAGGTGCGACCATGGATTCCATGGAGCTTGAGCGCGAAAGGGGTATCACCATCGCCTCTGCTGCGACAAACGTTACCTGGAAGGACCATCCTATCAATATTATCGATACCCCCGGGCACGTAGACTTTACCATCGAAGTGGAACGGGCTCTTCGTGTTCTTGACGGGGCGGTACTTGTGCTCTGTTCTGTGGGAGGTGTTCAATCCCAGTCGATCACTGTCGATCGTCAGCTCAAAAGGTACAATGTCCCGCGCCTGGCATTTATTAACAAATGCGACCGTACCGGCGCCGATCCTTTCAAGGTAACCAATCAGCTCAGAGAGAAACTGGGCCACAATGCCGTCATGGTGCAGATTCCTATTGGGCTGGAGGACAGGCTGGAGGGAGTTGTGGACCTAGTCACCATGAAAGCGCTCTATTTTGACGGGCCAAGCGGTGATGAGATTCGCACCGAAGAGATTCCGGCGAATCTGGCCGATGAGGCGGCATCCAGACGCGAAGAGCTTCTGGATGTAATCTCCATGTACGACGATGAGCTGATGGAGGCGATGCTTGAGGGTGATGTTACAGAAGAGCAGATACATAATGCCGTTCGCAAAGGCACATTATCGCTTGACATTACGCCTGTTTTCTGCGGATCTGCATACAAAAACAAAGGCGTACAGCCGCTTATGGATGCGGTTTTGGCATATCTTCCCTCCCCGATGGATGTCGACAACCATGCACTGGATCTTGACAAAGAAGAGGCAACTGTTCCCCTGGTCAGCGATGACAATAAACCTACGGTCGCACTCGCCTTTAAGCTGGAAGATACCCAGTATGGGCAGCTGACCTACATCCGTATCTACCAGGGCAGTGTTAAAAAGGGTGCGGAGCTTTATAACAGTCGTTCCGGAAAGAAATTCAAAGTCGGACGCCTGATCCGGATGCATGCAAGTTCGATGGAAGATATCACCGAGGCGGGCAGTGGTGATATCGTGGCGCTGTTTGGAATCGACTGCGCCTCCGGTGATACTTTCACAACTCCCGGAAACAACTATTCGATGAGCACCATGCATGTGCCGGAGCCGGTTATATCCCTGGCGATCAAGCCCAAGGACAACAAGGCAAGCGATAACATGTCCAAGGCTCTCAACAGGTTCACCAAGGAAGATCCCACATTTCAGACCTACCTGGATCCGGAGAGTAACCAGACCATTATAAAGGGTATGGGTGAGCTTCACCTGGATGTCTATATCGAGCGGATGCGCCGCGAGTACAAGGTCGATGTAGAGACCGGAGCACCACAGGTGGCCTATCGTGAGACGATCAGTCAGCCGGTTGAATTTAACTATACCCATAAGAAGCAGACTGGTGGTGCGGGTCAGTACGGTCGTGTTGCCGGAATTCTGGAGCCAAACACCGAATCTGATTATGAATTTATCGATGAGATCAAGGGTGGTGTTATCCCCAATGAATATGTGCCGTCCGTAGATAAGGGTATTCGTGCCTGTCTGAGTAAGGGTTCGCTGATCGGCTTTCCTATTGTGGGCGTGAAGGTGACGATCAATGACGGTAACTATCACCCTGTCGACTCATCCGACCAGGCGTTTCAGGCGGCAGGTATCGGTGCATTCCGCGAGGCCTATTCCAAGGCAAAACCGCAGATTCTGGAGCCGGTGATGCGTGTTTCGGTGGAAGGACCGGCGGAATTTCAGGGAAATATCCTCGCCAGTCTCAATCAGCGACGTGGTATGATTGTGGCTACAACGGAAGATAACCTGTTTGTGCGGGTAGAGGCCGATGTGCCGCTGAGCGAGATGTTTGGATACTCCACACTCATACGGTCGCTGACCCAGGGTAAGGCCGAATTTACCATGGAGTTTTCGAAATATGACCGTGTGCCGACAAATGTAGCCGAACAGCTAAAAAAAGAGTATCAGGAAAAGAAAAAAGGTTAAATTTATAGGTGAGGAAGCTTGAGATGGGAAAAGCACTGATAGGTTTTCCGGTGCTTTTTCCTTTGGCTCCGTTTCACTATATAGCCGCGAACAGGCTCTAGAAAGGAGTTTTCCCGCATGTTGAAACAGGAATTAATTCTCCGCAGTCCTCTGCGTATATTGGAAAATTCGACTCACGGTGGAGTCGGAAAAGGCAACATCGGTATAATGGCAGCGCGCAAGGGAGTGGGTAAAACCGCAGCACTGGTGCATATCGCCACCGATCAGCTTATGCAGGATAAACACATTATACACGTATCTTTCTCCGATACGACCGATCATATAATCGCCTGGTATGAGGATATTTTCAAAGAATTGGCCAGACGTAACAATCTTGATGGCGCGATGCAGATCCATGATAGTATAATCAAAAACAGGGTGATCATGAATTTCACTCAGGACGGCATACACATTACCGAGATCGAGAAGAGTCTTCGCACGCTGGTGAACGAGGGACATTTTTCCGCCGATACCATTGTTATCGACGGATACGATTTTTCCAGAAGCAGTGCCGAGGAATTACGCGAGTTTAAGTCGTTTGCAGAAGATCTCGGGTTACAGATCTGGTTTACCGCGACGCTACAGAAGGAAAATCCGGATTTTGATCCGACAAAAGTCCCGGAGAGTATCTCTCATGTTGCGGATGAAGCCACTATAATCATATGCCTTAAAGCCGAAAAGGATCATATACGGTTGAATCTGGTTAAGGACCACGATGCGACACCCGACCCGGACTTGCATCTCAAGCTGGATCCCCAGATTCTTCTTATTGCAGAAGATAAATAAGTAAACTCTAGGGTTTTGCCTGTGTATAGTTGGGGTTTCCGCAGAACAATCAGCCTGATTATCGTCTTTTTTCTGCATGCGGTAGATGCTGAGGAGAGCAGAGAGCTGGAGCCTCGATCTAAATACAATATCCCGCTGGTTAAGCTAAAGCTGGCGATGGATGACAGGAACGAAAAGGTTGAACATGTGCGTATTCCTATAGATGGATACAAGGAATACGCACTTATCGCCTACCACAACGACACCTACGTTCACTACAAACGCAATAAGATCAATAAGATAGTGTACGCCGAGACTCCCGAGCGGGCGTATATGCTTTCCAAATTCGAAGCCAGGCAACTCTCCAACGTCGTTCAGTCGTTTATCCGAACATTGGAGATATTCAACAACGATCTGAAGAAGGAACGCTGGGATCGCTGTCTCTATCTGGATGCATTCTTTCCACGCTTTCTCTCGTCCTTCTATTTCCTTGTCTGTGCCGCACGAGCCTCCTCGGAGGGTTTTCCCGCTATCGGACGAATTCCCGAAGACAAGTATGATGTGTCGCTGCGTTCGGAAAAATCCGACAGGCGTATCCAGCAGTGGCGATCGCAGAAAGATTACATTATTAAGCTGCGAATAATCACCAAGGAGTTGATCTACCAGCTAAAAAGTTGGGATCAAAAGGAGTTGAAGAAAAAAGATGGCGCAATGCGTCACCGGAAAGTGGAAAAAGCCTTCGAGCTGTTCGTTCGCGTCTATTTCAACCTCAAACCCACCGCGGGTGTTCCCGAGGACGGTGAGCATCTGTAGGCGCATGACATATGTATTTCAGCTGCGCATAACTCATCTCCCGGCCCCTGAACGGTTGTCCCCCTCCGGTCGTAAAGATATATTTATTTAGGCAGCTAATGCGGAGCCGGTGATTTACACATTTTATCTGCGGAAAATTATGCGCTTAATCGGATACCTGCACCGAATACTGAAACGATTTTTCCACTCCGGTGGCCCGCTGATCGCCAAGGGAATTGCCTATTCGATAATCGTGGGCTCGGTTCCGCTCCTTTTTCTAGCCCTATACAGCAGCACTTATTTTTTTGCCGTTGCCCCTCCCCTTCAGATGACTTTGGAAATCCGGTTGGATGAGATTTTCCCCGAGGAGCTGGCGGATGCTATCCTTACTCAGGCGGCCCGGCTTGCCGCATTCAGCTGGGCCGAGATCGGTATCGTTGGTATCGCCGGTCTGTTGCTTGTCTCTCAGGGTATATTCAGCAGCCTGGAAAGAGGGCTTTCCATCGTCATGTACAATAGACGAAGGCGCAGTATGTGGGCAAACAGGTTGATTTATACCATATTAACGATTTTTGCAATCACCCTTTTCTTTGCCGCAACCTATGCCCATACCTATCTCAAAATCTATTATGGGGCGCTGGGTATACCGCCAGGATACCACTTTCTTGCCCGAAAAACCAGTTCGATTATCCTTATCTGGCTGGCACTCGTAGTCATCTACCGGATCTGTTACAGCAACAAGATAAACTATCTGGCTCTGGTTCTGGTCTCTCTTGCGGTGGCAATCATGTGGCAGCTCATAAACATCGCCGGCTCATCCCTGATCACCGCCTCCGGCCAGCGGGAAATCATCTACGGCATGCTTGCGATGGTGGTCGTTTTTCTCCTATGGTCCTATATCTTTGGCCTGCTGCTCCTTCTGGGCGGCATCATCATAGCCACCCATAGCCCTCAGGAGAAGATGCCCTCTTCGCAACAGGGGCGGGTGGCGGGTGTCGAGAGTCGCGAGCAACGATATCGGAGAATGAGAAATAAATTTGAGGTGTGATGGGAATAAAGAATAAAGATGAAGAAGGAAGAAATAGTGACCAACCGACCTACATTATTCATACTCTTTTCCACCTTCTCCCAACTTTCTCCTCTGCTTTTCAATCTTCAGTGCGTCTTGCGATCGGAAGAATCTCCCGTATCCCCACGTTTTCTTCTCGCCTCATCCCGTGCCCTGTCGGCTTCCTGGTGGAGCTCGTTTTCGTCCAGAGTCTGTTGATTGTCCGGCAATGAGCCTCCTTTGTTTATCGATATGCGTGCATTGCGCCGCGCCTGGGATGCTGGGACTCCCTGATCGGGGTTTTGACGTGGCTGCCTCTTGCTCTGAGCGGTTTGCTCGTGTTTATCCTCCCCCATCTCCTTGCGCGTACTCTCCTGCGGGCCCTCCATCTTCTGACCCTTTCCACTGGCTCCCGGTTTCCATGCCATAGTAACCTCCTTTTCTTAGCTCTATTTTAACATGCAAGTCTTGTTCCTGAGAAGGTTCGATCCCTTTTACTATACAGGTCGAATAGCAGCACATTTTCAGCAACACTCTGCGTGATGTATTTTGTGAAGTCCTCTTAGCGTGAAAGAAAGGTATGTGTTTAGATGGAAAGTACGAAACTCAAAGAACAGGTTGAAATAATTAGGCAGGCGTTTGGGTATATAAATCGATTTAAAAACGAAACCTTCGTCATAAAAATCGACGGCACGCTGATCGGGCATCCGTTCTTTCCTGTCCTGATGAAAGATATCGTTCTTCTTCATCTTATGGGTATTCGTATCGTACTGGTGCCGGGAGCCAAATCCCGTATCGATGAAATACTGACCAATTACGGCATCAGCTGTAACACCGTAAATGGAGTCCGCATCTCCCCTCCGGAGGCTATTCCTTTCATAAAGATGGCCGCATTCGATGTATCCAACAAGATCATGACCATCCTCGCCGAAAACAACACCAATGCGATCATCGGCAACTGGGTGAAGGCACGCAGCATCGGCATTAGGGATGGAGTCGATTATCAGAGCTCCGGGATTGTGGAGAAACTTCAAACCCCGACTATCACAAACATGCTCGGGCAGGGAATGATTCCGATCTTTCCAAATATTGGCTGGAGTGCCAAGGGCAAGCCCTATAACATCTCATCAAACGAACTTGCCCTCACCATAAGCCGGGAGCTTAAGGCTGCTAAACTGTTTTTTATCACCCCTTTCGGTGCGATTTCCTCCGATTCGTACACCGTTGCCGAAGGTGTCTATGTGTCAAGCGAGGGCTATATCTCGCAGATGACGATCGATGAGGCCGGGGCGTTTCTCGACCATAACGCATCGGAGAATTACGATCCGGTCCTGGATCTTGTCTCCATCGCCTACAAGGCATGCATGGGCGGTGTTCGACGGGTGCATGTGCTGGATGGACGGATAGAAGGGATGCTTCTCAAGGAGATCTTTTCCAATCGCGGTTTCGGCACCATGATCTATTCCAACCAACTGGAAAATATCCGCCCGGTAAAACACAATGACATCCCCGAGCTTCTCCGGGTTATGACTCCCTCGGTGGAGGAAGGAATCCTTGTGCAGCGCTCTGCCTCTCAGATCGAGGATAAGCTGGAAGATTACGTGGCTTATGAAGTGGACGGGACCATTCACGGATGCGGGGCTCTTCATGCATTCCCCGGCAAAAAAGGCGAAATAGCAGCCATAGCGGTCGACTCTGCTTACGTGAGTCTGGGGATCGGAAAGAAGATTATTACCTACCTGATCGAACGCGCCACGCAGATGAAGATGACCATGGTATTCGTGCTGACCACCCAGACCGCCGACTGGTTCTCACAGCACGGCTTTCAAACCGGCTCGATAGACGACCTTCCCCCAGCCCGTCAGAAAACCTATAGTAAGGATCGTAACTCCAGGATCCTGACCTACAAGATCTCCCAGAAGCGTACGAAGGATACGCTGGCCGTGGAGTAGAAGGCGGATTGAACGAAAGAAAAAGTGAGCAAAACATCATTATTAGCGTTGACATACGTATCAGGCGTTTGATTTTCGGTGCGCGGAATTTACATCTGTCATGATGGTGTCGTAATTGATATTAGATAGCCATGCATCTCCGTTGTCTTTGTGGGCCGCATAAGTATAGTAGTAGATTCCATCCTTTTTGTGAACCCATGAAGCTTCAAAAAAGTATGAAAGCCCCTGCGGTTCGGTTATTACCCCATCGATTTCTATCATGGAATCTTTCAGCTTCGCCTGTCTGACCACTCCATCGGTTCCCCAGTAGATAAACGCCTGTCCATCATCATCGATAAACACCGCCGGGTCGATGTTATCATTATCCGGACATGCCCCCGGTGTTTGGTTTGTTATCAGTGGATGACCCAGAGCATCGGTGTATGGACCAAGAACATTGTCCGCAACGGCAACGCCGATTTCACCGGAGTCACAGATATAGAAATAAAATTTGCCATCCCGCTCTACGCACTGTGAAGCCCAAGCCTGTCTGGTGTTCAACCAGCAAATATCTTCACACGACAAAACCCCTCCGTGATCCGTCCAGTGGACCATATCCGCCGAGGATAACACATGCCAGCCTCTCAGCGTCCAGCCCTCCCCGCCTTCATCATGCCCTGTTTGTCGATTCTCCATAAAAAATTGATTTTTTGGTAGATATGTGACCCACATCACATATAAATCCATTTTCACTTCCTATATTAATTACTGACACTTCAGAGGGAGGATAGAAATGCATCGTCGAATATGTGACAGTCGAATCATCGTTGTTGATGATATGCCGGTGATGACCGAACTGATCTGCATGTGGCTTTCGAGAAAGGGATACAAAAACATCCGCTGCTATAACGATCCGCTGCAGGCGTTGCAACATATTGGTGACGGTATATCGGTGGACCTTGTCATCACCGACTACCACATGGGTAATATAAACGGGCTTCAGATGCTTGAATCCATATCACGGATTCATCCCGGCGTGCCGGGGATAATAGTCAGCTGCGCACCGCAGGATATTGAGGATGAAGGCAAATACACGATCATGCATAAAAATGACATGCTCGAAAAGCTGCCCAAAATCATCCCCCACAAGATCACGGGTTCTATGGCGTATCAGAAAATGGCATGTTTATGATGTAAGCAGCACATCCTCTCGCCAAAATCGGCGATCCAAATTATGATCACATCGACTGGGTCACCTCCGCCTACCAAAGTATGAGTGCGGTGGAAAAGGGCGGCGATCCGCGCCCGGTTGTTGCGCTGACGAAGGGAGGTGGCGCATCGGCGGCTCAATTCACTGCGGCACTTGCTATTATGGCACGACTGGCTCCACAGTTTGGAACCAACGCGTATGCCGATAGTTGTATAGAGGCGGCGTTGCGGGGGTATGAGTATGCGAAGAATAACTACACAACCCCCTGTTCAAACGGCGGTTT
>CAYQOU010000014.1:0-69062 GCA_964419255.1 uncultured Fibrobacterota bacterium
CGGTGTTGGAGTTGAGTCGGTGTGAAGAGTAGAGGATTTTTTGACCGGACTAATTATTTTCCCTTTTCTGGGTGAACCGATTTTCATTGACTAATTTCAGGCACAAAGTATGCGTTTTTTCCGTGGGGAGCGAAGAACAGTTATGGTATATACGGCCATGATCCCGTCTATTGTCTTTGAAGATGTATCTGTCAAACAGTGATGCAAAATGGGTTAACCTACCCATTGTACTGGATACCTGGAGTGAGGTGTTCAGCCAGTGGAACCCTGGCTCCTTGAGATGTATGGGTTATTGTTTGTCTGTCAAAACACTATCATACCGACAATTGCTCCGCCGGTGATAAACAGAATGGGATGTATGTCAAATTTCAACACAAGGGGCAGCACCACCATAAAAAGCAGTATCTCTTTCCAGGCAAAATACGCGGCAAACGAATCAGCCGTAAACTTTACGTCTGTGTTTATCAGAGTGACACGGGCGATGATAAATGCGGCTGCGGCAATCAGCCCGATGACCACCGGCCTGATGCCGTACATGATACTCCTGACGAAAGGCTTTTCGTTAAAGGAAAGAAAAAAACGGGCGATCAGTATGATTATTATTATTGATGGACTAACAATACCGAGCGTTGCGACAACGGCGCCAAAGAAATGGGCCTGTTGAAAGCCTACAAAAGTCGCCATATTGATACCTATTGGGCCGGGTGAGGACTGAGAGACTGCAATTATATCGGCGAAACCCGTTTCTGTAAGCCATCCGCGGCTGTACGCCTCGTTTTGAAGCAGCGGCAGCGAGGCCAGCCCTCCTCCTATTGTAAACAGTCCAAGCTTGAAAAATATGAGATACAAGGTAAAAAGGTTCACGGCTAAGACCCTTTCCTTGAGAATCCGTTCATGAGTAAACCAGCACATGTGCCACCGATGATAATGAAAACAGGTGAGATGTTGAAAAGAGCGGAGCACACAAATCCGGTGGCAGCAATCATGACGGTAGCGGGAGAGGTTATTGCCTTTTTACCCAAACGTTTGACCGCGGCCAAAATCAGCGCGATTACAACGACTCGTATGCCGGTAAAGGCTCCGGAGAAAACGGGATAGTCGGAGGTTTTCGTTAACAGGGCGGCAACGAAGCTTATCAGCATCAGAGACGGCAGAATCATACCGAGGGTCGCGACAATAGCCCCCCATATTCCCTTCTGTTTGTATCCGATAAATGTCGCTGTGTTGACAGCGATTATTCCCGGTGTAGACTGCCCGATAGCAAAATAGTCGAGCAGCTCCTTTTCGGTTGCCCACCCGTGTTTATCCACGATCTCTTTTTGAAGAAGCGGCAGCATCGCGTAACCGCCCCCGAAGGTAAATGCACCGATTTTGAAAAATGTCGTAATAATGCTAAGATAAACGTTCATTTTTGCCATACTTTTTTCATACTGTACGCATCTTTTCTTTGATCTGTTTGATAGCTGCCCGACAGACTGTACTCTTTTTTCAGGTCATGTACCATGGGGTAGAGCTCATCCTTGAATGTATTACCTGCCCAACCCCGCTTGTACAGTTCTCCGGGTGCATCGAATCTGTCGGGAAAATGCTGCAGTACAGCCTTCAAAAAAAAATGCAATACGAAAAAAATGCATTACGCCTCTTTCCCCACCGATATTGGTTCCAAGTTAAAATATAATGTACCTGGGCATCCCTGAGGTGGTGGCATAGTGCGGTGAAATTTTGACGGCCATAGGTGATATGGGAACTATCGCATCGTATGAAGCCCCCCGGAAGAATTCGTTTTGCGGTAAAATATGGAGCATCACCTGGATGATTTCACCGCACCACCCGGTTCAAAAGATCCCATCATATGCAATTCATCATTTCAGTTTGTGCAGGCCGTCTTTGCAAGCTATCTCTTTTGCGGTGCAGGACGAAGCGCCTTTCAATGAAATCATGCATCTTTCAAAACCGACTGCAGACTTTTTCCTACTATTGTATACTTGTATATTTTCGGGGCGGACCACCGTTACGCCGAAATCGTTAATTATGCTACAAATGTTGCCTGTATTCATATGACTCGTATGCAATCTGCTCCGCATCACCTTCTAGTAACGATAAGGATTTTGTTGTAATGATTAGGAACAGTTTATCTAAGCGGCCCTCAATCAGCGTTCTTTCTGCGACATTGGTGTGTTTTCTTTTGAGCTGTACGCTGTCCACCAACCCATTACAGCCGGAAGACGACTCTTTGCAGCCGCTAACGGACAGATCTTTAGTCACCGGAATCTGGGCCACCTACTATCAGAGAAACCAGGATATGGAAACCCGGCATGATGATAATACACGGAAATACATAGAAATTACTGCCGACTCCCTGTTTGTGTACCAACCGGAATCTGGCGGGTGTTACAGCTTGCTGCGGACCGATTTTACACACGAGAGCAGGTTTGAGTTTAACACATGGGTTATACAGGAAAACGATGAGTTTTACGTGATCATGTGGGGAGAGACATTCGTTTCTGAATCATATGATACCCTGAGGAATTCTTATCAGGATTCCTTCCTGGGCGATACTACCTACATATATTACGAAAAGATGCCGGATGATTTTCTGATAGCCGTTTGTGATTAACTCCTCTATTGCTTACCGCCGCTTTTCACGACGGAATTTTTGTCAGGATGTATCTTTTGATAGTTTATCCTACAAAAATTGTTACTTCGAAATAGAGCCGCCCCCACATAACTATCAGTGCGCATATTTTTCTTTTTCGGTGAATCAAAAAGCCGGTTTATATTAGTTTTTATCAGCATGTTCTTTATGCAAAAAAAGCATTCCAATTGAGGTACTCTTATGACGGTCAGACGCAAAACTCGTTACATTGTTCGCTGTAATCACTTCTCTGTGCATCTTTTCCGTGGAATCAGCCTCAGCCCAATGGGGATGTTTCCATGGAGCCGATCGCACCAATAAATCCGCCCAGACCGGGCTTCTCAAATCCTGGCCCGAGAAGGGGCCGACTCTCGCATGGAGCATATCGGGACTGGGGGAAGGGTACAGCTCTGTATCGTTCTCAAATGGCCTTTTCTATACTGCGGGCAACAAGGATAAGCAGACATACGTGTATGCCTACGATCTGAGCGGGAAGCTGGTCTGGGAAAAGAAGGTGGGTAAGGCATGGGAGACCAGACGATCATGGGCACGCGCCTATTCGGGATCCCGCAGCACCCCCACCATCGATGGCGGGAATCTCTATTTTCTGAATGATGCAGGTCATCTTTCGGCTCTGAATGCAAAATCAGGCGAACTGATCTGGGCGATGGATCTGAAGAAAAAGTTTGGTGCCGAGCTGCCCGAGTATGGATATGCCGAATCCGTTCTGATCGAGGGTAATCGGCTGTTCTGCAGCGCCGCGGGGCATAAGGGTTTGTGATCTGTCTGAATAAAAAAACTGGTGCGGTTATCTGGTTGAATAACGATATCAAAGGAAATGTCGGATTCAGTTCACATATACTGGCACAATCCGGTGGATACCGTCAACTGATCGGACTAAGCTCCGAGCAGCTGTATTGATTAGAAGTCCGGTACCCTGCTGTGGAGTGTTCCCTTCAAAAACAGCCGCGACAACAACTGCACCGACCCGATATTCCATAATGATTATGTATTTGTCTCCACCGGCTATGGAAGGGGTTCGATGCTGGTGAAGCTGAGCACATCGGGTAAAAAAGTTTCGGCTGAGACCATCTACTCCACCGAACTGATGGATAACCACCATGGCGGAGTTATTCTTCACGAAGGGCACGTATATGGATCGGGCTCGTATGCATCGGGGTGGTTCTGTCTGGATCTGATGAGCGGAAAGCAGAAGTGGAATTCGCGAGGAAAAGGGTCACTTACCTATGCCGACGGGATGTTGTACTGCCTGGATGCTTTTAGAATGAAAGACGGAGATGATGCCAGCTGTACCAATCTCAATCGAGTCAGTACACCCAGCCTGGTCGCTACCAATCCGAAATTATTGGATAGTCTGGACTGTTTTTCATTTGCATCCGTCGCATCTTCGAAACACAAAGAGCACCCATGGTTATCTCTGGAGTCATCCGCTGATGAAAACACATTCTATGGTATAGCAGACCAAAACTCTATTGAGTGGATATTGGGAAAATCTACAGGTGATACTCTTGCCAATATCAGCGAAAATGGTGAGCCTCTCAATATAATCCTTGCTGCCGGTCTGGAGAATTCGGTTTTACATGGGAATGTAATTATCAGCGAGAAAAATTTTATTCGCCATTTCCCCTCGATCAGCGGATACCGTCTCTTTCTGGCAGCCGCCCCGCAGGGAAAAGAGATGGAAATCGGGAAGGCACTAAATACCATATCCATGAATGAGGGTGGCTACTTTGTTCCCACGACAAAACGATTGCAAGCCGTAAATAGCGTCACGAATACGTATCTATCCATTTTCAGCCTGCTTGGACTTTTTGGGCTTTTGTCAGGCTGTCTGGGTTTGGCTATCGTTTTTGTACGGACCTTGCATGAAAGGCGCTTCGAGTTAGCCACGCTTGAGGCTCAGGGGTTCTCCCGCATGTATGTCCAAAAAATTCTTTACATCGAATACGCCATTTTGTGTCTTGCCGGAATTTTTTCCGGGATCATACCAGCTATGTTAATCTCGGGAACATCACTGGGCATCGGTTCGTGTGTTCACATCGCGGTTCTTTTGATAATAGTGCTGACAGCGGGTTTATGCTCCGTTTACCTGGGGATGCGGATCTCGCTTCGGTCTTCTCTGCTTTACATACTTCGGGAGAAAAATGATGAATGAGTTGACATCTTTGTTTCTGTAGCCTCAAGTCCGTACAAAAGGAGGAAATCACTGAACCAGGGTCAATGGATTAAGGAAGAAAAACAAAGGCAAATCGTAATACCCTTAGAGCTTAATCCTTTACGATAAAAACTCCATCACCACTGGCGCAATTAAAAGCCCGTGGTCTGATCACTCCCGGTAAGGCATCGTATACAACCGCCCAGATTCTGAAAGCCATGTCATGGTCGGTAATGGGAGGTAAAAATTTGACCAGATCATCTCCGCTGTTATCTACCTTTATCGCCGAATCCGGATCGGCAAAGGTCGTATTATCCATCTGATAGAAAAAGGTATATACAAGCCATTCATCTGCAGTCTCTTTTGGAGAAGAACGTCTCATCCCCTTCGAGTCAAATGTCCCGGCTGCAAGATAAAACAGGGAATCATCGGTGATTGAAACCTCACAAAAAAGGCTCTGCGGTTGATTTGCGTTATATAGATAATGAAATGTATGGCCCGCTCTCTCAAAAGAGTTGATGGACTTTGTAGTTGAATCTTGCAAATCCGTCATATAAATGCCGATCCATTCGATCGGTGGGTTTTCATTTGCTTTCATTATGGGTATCTTTCTGTTATACCTCACTAAGAAATTACTCCAGACCTCCAGAGTTTTTCCCGATTTTGATTCGGCATGCATACTGATCATCGACCATTTATACAACGCCGATACTCGAGAAATGATCGATTCCAGGGAATCGGTTTGAGCAGATGTTAAGCGGTTGTAATCGCCATCAAGGGAATCCTCTACATACATGCATAGGGATTTTGCATGATTGTAAGCATCGCTCCCATCCGCCAGAATAGTATCCGGTATAACAAATTCGACAGAGTATGAATCCGGCAAGTGTGATTGTGTGGATATTGTCTGGAGCGGCATTCTGTCTATAAGAGTTTCGGCATTTGTCACATGATCGTAGGAAATTTGCATGTCTCTGATTCTCATTACAGGATCTCCGGCAAAATGTATTGTCATGCCCACAGTATCTCCCGGAGATACGTCAGGTGAAGGGGTGTAAACGGTGCTGATAACCCTAATTTTATCTTCTGTAATCTGCTCAAAGACCGGCTCATATATTCTGCTGCATTGACTGAACACAAGAAGCCCACACATTATAAAACCAGCGCCGGCAAAACGTTTTAAAATTCGCATGATAATCCTACCACTGGAACAGGAAAGACTGAAATGGGATTTCCTTTTGAATAATCATAATACCAGTCAGTCAGCTCTTTGGGATTATAAACAGGCTCTCCATCACTGCCTTCTACAAACTGCAAAAGGTGAAGTGCATTAGTCAATTCTGCTCGAAGAGTAAAGATCATATTTTTCATAATGAATCTTTTCGAAAAAAGGAGATCTATACCAAAGTGAGAATCCGTTCGTTGCGAATTTTTTTCTCCAAGAGTGGGAACATACCTCATTTCCGTCGCATTATAGCGCACAGCCAGAAGAGGGGTTTCCGGGAAACCGTCGGTATATTGAAATCGAGCCCCAAACTCCATGTTATTATTAAAAAGAACGGATGCATATATCTGTGCGTTGTGCATATTGTCCCGTCGATGGAGAACCATTTTTTGTTCGGTAAAGTCATACACCTCTGAACGGCCGAGTGTATAGGTTAATCCGTACCAGAATCGCTCTCCTCGCTCTTTTTTGAGCGCCAGCTCAATTCCGCGTTGCTGCGCTTTACCATCGGCGAAGATGGATACTTCAGAATCAAGCACAAGATCTTTTTGGGTAGGCAGGCGGGGAATATCCCATTGATTTTTAACATAAGCCCCAATTGTAGCCGTATGCCTGTCGGTTAGACGCAAATCATAGCCAAAAGTAAACTGATTGCCGCGAGTTACCGGAAGCTCTGGGTTTCCCCTCTGAGGATCAATAAGGGAGGTCCGATTCGACATATCCCTCCCGATGCTCAGATCGGACATGTCTTCAATTCTAGGTGCCTGGTTATGTGCTCCCAGACTTAAACGAGCAGTATGATTTTTCCAGGGCGAAACCATCGCTGATACGTGAGCCGCAGCGGCAACCGAAAAATCTGTTTTAATCTGTTTTGACATGTCCCAGAATTCCGGCAACAGCCCACCATCAAATGAAAGACTTGGATAATAATCGTACCGAACTCCCACGCCGATCGTGAAATCTTTCCATGGATACCATTGAGCGTTCAAATAGCTTCCATATGGCCCCAAATCAACATTTACAGTGTCATTCCATACTGTATCTGTAAGAGCAGCCACAAAAAGTTCATTATCTTTGTGCGTAGCCTCTATTCCCCAATCAAGAACAATTTCAGATGTCGGCTGCATTGACAGCTCATTTCTTATAAAATTGTATACCGTCTCATTTCTGAGTTTTGAATATCCCCGATCAGAGCAGCTTGTGTGCGAAAAGCCGATCCCATACTGTGCTCTGTTTTTGATAATTTCATTAATTTCAGCTTTCCATATGAGATTACCGCTTACTAACCCCTTGCCAAATTTAAACGACTCCATTTCCGGGTCTTTTTTGGCGCTCCCCAGGTTTCTGCCGCCCCTAATGGTTAGTTTCATTGTGTCTTTTGCTAAAATAAAGAAGCCCGATACAGAATGCCCGGCAGAGGGTGCCACATCCATTTTTACAAAAGCATCATGATAAGACGGCATGACATCGTATGGCAAAGGCTCCTCTGTAAACCTGCTATAAACTGCCTTAAACACCTTATCATAGTATGATTTAGTTCCAGAGGCCATAAAGGACAGTTTTGGATTCGGTTTAGATTCCAGGAAAAAGGAGGCTTCAGTTTCGCTAATATCAACAATTCCGTGCATTCGTTCATCGCTGGCGCTTCGTGTATTTAGTTGAATGACACTTCCGACCGCATCACCGTATTTTACACCCAGGCCATTGGGAAAGTAATCCAGTGCTTCTATCATATCCGCATGGCAGAATGAGCGGGGATGTGTCAGGGGCAGATGAAAAAGATATGGAAGCTCGAAACCATCAATAAACACACGGGTATTCTGCTCACCCGTGCCACGGATAATTAATTCGCTGGAGGAAAGACTTGCTCTGGTAATTCCAGGAAGAGTACGAAGAGCCCGCAGAACATCCTTACCCGCTCCGGGGACATGTGCAATCTCAGCTGCAGAAAGAGAATATCCTTTTGCCAAATCCGGTTCATCACGCCCGTAAACCACTATTTCGTATGGGTTGTACCGTTTCCTCTCAAGCCGAATGTCCAATTCATCCTCTCCGTTTTCCTCCGGCAGAAACTCCTCTTCTTCATATATGTGGTATCCCGGGCATACAACCAATACACTGCACAAAGCAATCGGGACATATTTAAAGGAAAATCGCCCCACGGAATCAGTTTTCCCGATAAGCTTTCCTTCTTCATAGGTGTATCCGTCAAGTGCCCCGATTATTTTCAGAACTTTACTCATTGTGTTTTCTTGGTAAGCACCGGTGGTGGTATCCGGGTTTTGGGTTCCATTCGTTTTAAGGTCACCATCATCGTGTTCTTCATTTGGCCAGATAGCCACGTACGCCTCTGGAACCGGATCCCGCGTACCCATCTCACGGATTTGGCCATCTAAATGCGAAAGCTTTATTGTCGAATCTATATACATGGAGGGATCAAAAAAATACTCCCACTCCATTGAAACACTCACCGGCTCGCCATCTATAAGTATCGGCTCGAATGTTAGATCATACGCCGCCCGCGCCGCGTTTTGATCCAGTATTGAGTCGCACCCCTGTTCTATCTTGACTCGATCAACGCTACCATTTTCATCTATAGTAATGGTCAGCAAAACAGTCCCCCCGATACCATTGAGGATACATTCGGGTGGGTAAACAGCCCGGGAAGCGCTGATCAGCTGTGGAGAAACAAAAAGGGATTCAGCAGAAGATTCTTCATTTTTTAATGCACGGGAGGCAGAATCTGTCGATGTAGACGCTGAGGAGGCATTGGTATCCTGGATGGTTTTAATCTGAGTTGAGTTTTCATTCTGAGCCCCCGCCATATGTATAACGCTCGAAAACCCTATTGCTAAACCGACAAAGCACTGTAAACGTATGTTCATGCGCTCACGACCGTTTTGTGAATATATGGAATGTAAAGTTGGAGGGTATACGCTCATGTTAAAATGTATATTGCTTTTGCGCACAATAAAAATGGGCTGGATAACAAAAAAAACCGATGGCAATCACGATAGCGATTGGATTTGGATAACAAGAACAATGCGGGGAAAGGGGAAAATATATAGGTCTACCCAGGTCTCCGTACTCGAAACTCCATGATAACTTATGTGTGGGATATAGAATTTGGCCTGTTGCGGCAGAGTAGGCTTTGATTCTCGCGACTTTAGCTTCTTAATATTATTACTGAAGTTAGAAGTGGTGGGGTAAACAGCTTTACCCCACCGAAAAAGTATATCCTTACCCGCATTTGGAAAACCCGCAGCTGCGACAAACCGCACAGCCACCTTCATGCTCCATCATTCCACCGCATTCGGGGCATTGCGGACAGTGTCCCAGATCGA
The DNA here is from genome assembly GCA_964419255.1 of uncultured Fibrobacterota bacterium. Lineage (GTDB taxonomy): Bacteria > Fibrobacterota > Chitinivibrionia > Chitinivibrionales > CAYFVL01 > CAZPHU01. The sequence goes on from CAYQOU010000014.1 coordinate 9,381, forward strand.
CCTCCACCGCCTTGTAGTTTTCAGAGGATTCGGAGCTTATTGACGCTCCGGGAAGGCTGAGAGCTGCGTTACGCATGTGTTCCATTTCGTTTATCGCCTTTTCCAGCACCCGGGCGATCGCATCGGCGCAGGAAAGAATCATTTCTCCTTCACTCCAGGTTGGTACGGGACAGCGTATACCACGAAGCTGCTCGACCAGAGATTTTGGATCCACACCCGAACGCAGAGACACCGACAGGAGACGCGCGACGGCTTCGGCATTGGATGCGGCACAACCTCCGGATTTACCCATCTGAGTAAAAACTTCGCACAGCCCATACTCGTCGGAATTAATATTAACATACAGATTTCCACATCCTGTTTTGGCCTTGTAGGTACGGCCATGAGTCACTCCCGGACGCGGTCGAGGATGGATACTTCCGGGACCGATATGTGAGATAACCGCTCCTCCATTCTGACCTTTCCCACTGGTTAGAACCTGATTCTGCCGTGATCCGTCACGGTATACAGTCACCCCCTTACAATTCAACTCGTAGGCATACCTGAATACCTCTTCGACATCGGCGACCGTTGCATCGTTGCGGAAATTTACAGTTTTGGAAACTGCATTATCGGTGTATTTCTGGAAAGATGCCTGTATCGATATGTGCCACCGAGGCTCGATATCATGAGAAGTCACAAAAACATCCCGTATGCGTTTGGGGATACCATACACCTTGCATAAGCTTCCGGTATCGGCAACCATCTTCACCAGTTCCTTGGAGTAGAAGCCCTCCTGATGCGCAATTTTTTCGAACGCAGGATGAATCTCCAGCAAGTGCTCTCCATCAAGGACATTCTTTTCGTAGGCGATCGCAAACAGCGGCTCGATTCCGCTTGAACACCCGGCGATCATACTGATGGTACCGGTCGGGGCAATGGTTGTCACCGTTGCGTTACGCATCGGCAAACCATCTTTTTTGTCATATACAGAGCCCTCATAGTTTGGGAAAACACCACGTTCCTGTCCTAAAAATGCACTGACCTTATGCCCTTCGGCTTGGATAAATTTCATCACTTCCTCGGCGATGTTTGCCGCAGCATGTGAGTTGTACGGAATCCCCAGTTCGATGAGAAGATCGGCAAAACCCATAACACCAAGACCGATCTTCCGATTACTCTTTGTCATTTTGTCGATCTCAGGCAGGGGATATTTGTTTACCTCGATAACATCATCCAGAAAGCGGACCGCGGTCGTGATAGTGTCGCTGAGTTTGGCATAATCGATTCTTTTCTCTCGATTCTCCTCCTTGATCATGCGAGCCAGATTGATAGAGCCAAGGTTACATGATTCATAAGGTAAAAGCGGCTGCTCACCACAGGGGTTGGTACTTTCTATCTGTCCCACATGGGGGGTGGGATTTGAGGCATTTATCCTGTCCAGAAAGACTATTCCTGGCTCTCCATTTTGCCAGGCAAGTTGAACAACCCGCTTAAACACTTTTTTTGCCTTAAGCTGCCCCACCACCTCTCCGGTTCTCGGATTACGCAGTGGATACTCCTCATCCCGCTTCAGGGCTTCCATAAACTCATTAGTTACACCAACTGAAATATTGAAATTCGAAAGGAACCCATCCCGCTCCTTCATCTCGATAAAATCCATTATCTCAGGATGGGTGCAGTTGAGAATCCCCATGTTAGCGCCCCTGCGCGTCCCCCCCTGTTTTACCGTCTCGGTAGCGATGTCAAACACCCGCATGAAACTAAGCGGCCCGCTGGACACGCCCTTGGTTGATTTGACCCGATCGTTCTTCGGCCTGACATTAGAAAACGAAAAACCGGTCCCTCCCCCACTCTTATGAATAAGCGCCGTATTCTTAACGGCAGTGAAGATATCCTCCATCGAGTCCCCGATTGGCAGTACAAAACAGGCGGAAAGCTGCTGAAGCTCTCGCCCCGCATTCATCAGCGTCGGTGAATTAGGCAGAAAATCCATATTGGCCATCATGGTATAAAATTTTTCGATCCAGATAGTAGTATTAACTTCGGGATCAAAGATTTTTTCGGCACCGGCAATGTTTTCAGCGACCCGATAAAATAACTCTTCAGGAGTTTCTACAGGATTTCCATTCTCATCCTTACGAAGATAGCGCTTTTCGAGAACCTTACGCGCATTATCGGAGATTCTGACCTTTTTCTCTAAAAGATGCGTTTTTAATATCCGAGTTTGCCCCTGTTGTGGGGATTCAGACTTCGAGACTGTTGACCGAACCGTTTTGCCGGCCTTGTCAATGGTAGCTTCTGGGGACATGGTAATGACTCCTAACGTTTTATCTTCTTATGATTCTTTTTCGAGTGGAAGCAGGCGTCGAACAGAATACATCAGCAAAACATACAATGGATAGCGCCCGTCCGTGTCAGTTAAAATATCTATCCTAAATGGCAGTGTCAAGTAGAAAACCTCTCCTTCATACAATATACGGTATAGCGAGCACACCTATTGCCCCACGGATTGTATGAAGAGAGCAATCACCATTATAGCTATATGCAATGGAGTCAAACACTTAAGCTTTTTCCCATCGCTAACAATAACTATATTTACACACATTTGTGTCAGATCTGAAAGGAGATCGTCCATGCCGGAAATTGATATGGAAAAATTGGGAGATTTTCGCAAAAGAATCCAAAATCTTAGGGGGTATCTTTGAAATAGATACCAAAAAAGAGAAGCTGCAAGCTCTGGAGGCAGAGAGCACCAGAGGTGAGTTTTGGGATGATCCCGATACCGCACAGAAGGTACTCAAGAAGGTAAAAGGGCTCAAATCTACTATAGAACCGTGGGAGAATGCGAAAACGGAGTGCGAAGATACCATCGACCTGATACAAATGGCTCAGGAAGAGCAAGATGAGGCCACTCTCAACGATCTGGTGCCTCAGATAGAGAAGCTGGAAAAGGAGATTCAGCACCTGGAGTTCGTTCGCAAACTCAGCGGAGAAAACGACCGGCAATCAGCTATCTTCTCCATTCACAGCGGTGCGGGAGGGACCGAGAGCTGCGACTGGTGCGATATGCTTTATCGCATGTATGTCAGATGGATAGAAAACAAAGGATTCTCCTATACAATTATAGACATCCTTCCCGGTGAAGAGGCCGGACTCAAGAGTGTTACTCTGGAAGTGGAAGGCGAATATGCGTATGGGCATCTCAAAGCCGAATCCGGAGTTCACCGTCTGGTGAGAATTTCTCCTTTCGACTCCAATGCCCGCAGACACACCTCTTTTGCTTCGGTGTTTGCTTATCCGGTCATCGAAGAGGTTGATGATGTAGAGATCGAAGATAAGGATTTGCGTATCGATACCTACCGGGCAAGCGGGGCCGGCGGACAGCACGTCAACAAGACGGATTCCGCTGTGCGAATTACGCATATTCCCACCGGCATCGTTGTACAATGCCAAAACGAGCGCTCTCAGATGAAAAACAGAGCAACTGCAATGCGTCTTTTGAAATCCAGGGTAAAACAGCTCTACCGCGAGCAGGAGGAAAAGGAGCGCAGCGACAAACTTGCAGATAAGAAAAAGATCGAATGGGGCAGCCAAATCCGGTCGTATGTGCTACATCCCTACAACATGGTTAAGGATCACCGTACCAATACTGAGACATCCAATACCCAGGCGGTTTTGGATGGGAATATAGATCAGTTCATAGAAAACTATCTACTGCAGTTTCAATGATGGTAAGGGGGATTTATTCCCCCTTATTTACGTCCGATCTGTTTTCAATGATCGTAAAGATTGTATCCAGTCGGGTCAATCGAAGCAGATCTTTCAAAACGGGCCGGGGGCTTAAAAGAAGGATCTCGATACTTCGCGCATCACATTTTCTCTTGGCATCAAGCAGAAGTTTTAATCCGCTCGAATCGCACTCACTAACCGCCTCAAGATCAAGGATGAGCTTTCTGGTAGTTTCTTGCGAAATGTAAGGCTCCAGCTCCTGTCGAATGCGGTCGGCATTACCAAAATGAAGCCTTTCACCGAAACGATACGTTCGTATAGCATCTCCAGTGCTCTTCATTTTTCGGCTCCCTACATTTTTATCTGAGTAAAAACCTTCGATTTACAACCGTTTACTCTTGATAGATATCCAGATAGGCCTCGCCCATAAAACCAGAGGCCCTGCCATTCATTCGCAAGAGATTATCCATGGTATTGGATACGCGAACAACCAGTTCATTGCGGCGTTTCTCACAGATATCGGTGATATCCACTTCGAGCGGATGCCACTTAAGCACACCCAGGTCCTTGCTGTTCAGGGTTACGTGAACAGGACCGGTTGCCTGTGAAAACTTTAAAACTATACGGCTAAATTGCGTCGGGACTTCAAAATCCTGCGAATAGATACCAACACCGCTAAAATAGGGATAACCATGACGGGTCCAGGAATCATATCCGACCATCGAGGCCGGTTCGTCTATAGTCCAGCCTTTAGCTCCCTTGCTGATGGAGAAATCTCCGGCAATTACGGGAGGATATATCATTGGTTGCGGATCACTGTATTCTCCGACGGATCTAAATGAGATCCGGTTAACTCCATTGAGAATATAGTCTCTCAAATCATACTTTAGTGCTCGACTCCCGCAATACTTACCCCAGGCTGGAATCGGCTCATCGGGGTTTTGCCCCTGAGCATTGTATGGTTGGATGGTTGCACCATTTATGGCGATCTCATATGAGCCACCCAGAGTAGCGGACTGACGGGAATCGTTTATTCCACACAAGACTAACACGCATATCTCAGGAATATGCTTGATTTCAAAATAGGCTTCACTGTAATGTGAATACCCCCCGGTCTCTCTACTCAAACCGATACGCATATTCCAGTTTGCCAGGGGTAACACGTTGAGCGAATCGGGTAGAAAACTCCACTTATCCTTCAGCATTATGCGGTATTTACGGGCAGTTGTACGATATTTATTCACCGGATGATCAGGGGAGACTATTGCAAGCTCTTCAAGATCATCCGCAACCGCAAGAAGATAGGTCTGTTTCGGATCAAACGAAAGACCGAAAACCGTTTGGTTCGCCTCATTGCGGATATCTTCGATTTTATATAGTTCGCCTTCATTACAGTCGACAAGTGCAACTTGTTTCCCGGCAGGCAGCTCTATTTCCGCATAATAATCCGCTCTATCGGCGGTATTGTGAATAAGAATTTGATCGTAGTGGGTGTTTGATATAAATGAGCTATACAGGTCCTGACAACTCTTCCCATTCACCAGGATTTTTGCCGGACAGCTAACTCCCTGAAGAGTATCGCACACCTCCTCCACAGGCTTTACATGGACGCAGCTACGCTTTGTCCGCACCAGTTTCTCCACTCTGTCGGTAAAAACCTCGCTGATACCATCCTCAAGACATCCGACCGGCGGCTCGTCAATAAACACGATGGTGCCTTTCTTCACCGACACCTTTTCCAGGAACACAAGCAGGCTCTTGCTGATATATCGGGCGTAGGGTATGATTACGGCCTGATAATTGCCTTTCCGAATCCTGTCGGCGGCCCCAAACTCGCCGTTAACCCGCACAGAACAGGAAAGGAGACGAGATTCGCTAATTATATCGTATGGAATATTCTCGCCTTCCAGGCTGTTGGTGATCTTGCGCAAATTAGTCGATGCGGTCTCGGCCGACTCATTGTTATTCGGTATATATTCTGCCATAATCGACGCACTCGGCATCACCACCGCAACCGATCTGACGACATGAAGATCGGGCTGACTGTTTGCCTCTGCCAGATGGGTAGCATATCCACACAGATCTTTTATTTGATCCCACCCCGGATAATACCAGTTAGGATTAATCGGGGTGCGAACCTGATTGCGATGTTCGATATTAAAGTACATGCCGTCGATAAGAATTTTAGTCGGCCCGTTGAGCATGGCGCAATCGATCTCATTTTTCAGGCTCTGCACCGTTGCCCCATCACCCATGCGATTACGTCCTATAACGGTTACCGTCTCCCTGCGGTATTCAACCGTATTGGCATCTGCCATCATACGCAAAATATGATAATTCTGATCCGTCCCCTCCTGATTCTGAATACCCACGGAGCTCAATGTTATGGAAGGAATACAGAACTGCTCCAGCAGTACACCATCGGAGCGGAGAATATCCCTCTCCGGAGTCAGAACCCACTGGGAGAGACGATATTTTTTTGCCCATGCTTCCAGTTGTCCGGCAAATCGCTCATACATGGATTGTGACATGTAGTTATAAAAATGACTGCGACTACGCACGGATTTCTCGTCAACATCGAAAAACAATCCCGGAAGAATCTTGAGAAGATCCCGTTTGTATTTCGATCGGTACTTGACGACAAGATCATCATCCCATGGAATACTGTTTTCTGCCGGTAAAACTGCCGGCATCTCGGTGATAAACCCTTCCAGCGTAGTGGGGATGTATTTGGAAAAGGTGGCTTTCAGAGGTTCCAGCACATTCTGTATGTATGCCTGCGCAGCTTTCGGATTGAACGGGTTAGGAATATAATGCCCAGCCGGATCGATCAGAAATGATTTTCTGAAAACCATTACACGGGTGTCTTGTGAGCCAGCCTGAAAAGTGATCTGATTTTGCTGCGGATGGATCTCCTTGCAGCTGTCCAGATCGACCTGACCATTGGGATAGGAATGCGCGGCAAGAATTATCATCTCATCGGGCCGCTCCACAGACATGACAAACTCTGCTTTAGCCTCAATCAATTTTGTGTATTCAAGAGTAATCGTCTGCGATCGCAGAGAGCTTTGTTTCTGGGCAGGCTCCTGAAAGAATCCATTACACGGTAGTGAAAAATCGTCGGCAATACGCACCCCTATGCCGGCACTCTCTGCCATCGAACAGACCGTCTCAAGGCGAGATATGTATTCTTCAGACAAATAGGCAGGTGACATTTCGGTACCTGGCCTTATTGCCACACCACCAAAGCCAAACTCAATAAACGACGTTAACTGCTGAGCCAGTTCCAGCTCCGTAATCTCCCGATTCCAGATCCAAAGAGCCCAGGGTTTGGATTCTCTCCGAGGATTTCTGAGCGCGGTCTTGAGGTTTTTCAAAGCGGTCTCCTGCTGGTTCATACACACTATGAGGACGGGACACAATTCACTCAAATTACATAATACCGGGTGGCTCGTCAATTAATTTAACGCAGCCGGCGGCCGCACCATAACTGTATTCTTTTGATTTGTATATAGTTATGAGCTTTACCCATTCTTGTGCTTTAAGTAAAGAAAACAAGTTTATATTTCACATTTCTTTCTGACCTGCCCTCGATCTGTTGATCTAATCGGCTTTGGTATCGTCTGCAATCGGATGCCAAGCTCGGGTCAGGGGATTAAATGATTATTGACTCTTCCCCAGGGAGTTTAGCGCAAACCCGACTGCTTGGCCTGGATCGAAAGCTTCCTTGAAATAGGCACTGTCAACCCGTCCGATTTTTTTCAAATCCCAGCTGCCGGGCATACATACTACAGTCTTTTTCAGGTTCAGGGAGAGCGCAATTTCGCTTAAAGTGCCAAAAGCCCCCGGAAAAGCAATAATAACGTCCGACGAACGGACAACCAGAATGTTCCTTCCAATACCGAAGCCGGTTGGAATAACTACAGTACAATACGGATTGGCTGCATCTTTGTCTTCTCCGGGAAGCAGCCCTACGACCACACCACCATTCTCCCAGGCCCCCTTTGCAGCAGCCTCCATGATTCCTCCCAACCCGCCACACACAAGCACGACACCGTTGCGTGCAATATGAGCCCCCACTTCCGCAGCCGCCTGCTGCAGTTTCGGATTTGCATCACCTCCACCGATAACCCCGATCGCAGTCAGGGGCTTTTTCGCAGCCATACTCATCTCCCAGTCACGCCAAATAAGTATCCCTATTCACCTATTATTTTGATCAGCACCCGCTTGTCGCGCCGACCATCGAATTCACCATAAAAGATCTGCTCCCAGGGACCCAAATCCAGCCTGCCCTCGGTTATGGCCACCACGACTTCCCGACCCATCACCTGACGCTTCAGATGTGCATCACCGTTGTCCTCAAAACCATTGTGACGGTACTGAGAGACAGGCTCATGAGGAGCAAGCCTCTCAAGCCAATCATCATAATCCTGTAATAAACCCGGCTCGTCATCATTGATATAGACGCTTGCGGTTATGTGCATCGCATTAACCAGACACAGTCCTTCTCCGACTCCACTTCGGGTAATCGCATCGGTTACCTGAGATGTGATATTCACATATCCGCGCCGCTGAGGAACATTAAAGGTCAAGGTCTGCCTGTAAGATTTCATGATTCCAGATCCTTGATTTTTTCTGCCAACGTCTTGCCCTGCTTCTCAAACCCGGGCTTCTGCAGAAGCGCAAACATGTTCTTTTTGTATGCTTCAACACCGGGCTGATCAAAAGGATTGACCCGCAACATATACCCGGATAAACCAATTGCCTTTTCGAAGAAATAAAACAGCTGTCCAAGAGTCGCAGCAGAGCGGTCTTCCAGATAGATATTAGCTGCCGGTACGCCACCGTCTATGTGCGCCAGAAAGGTTGCCTTATGGGCATTTTCGTTTATCTGCTCGAAACTCTTTCCAGCAAGATAATTGAGCCCGTCCAGATCGGACTCGCCCCCGGGGACCGTAACGGTGGATTTAGTCGATTTTAAAATCATGAATGTTTCGAATACATTCCTCAGCCCTTCCTGCATCCACTGCCCTAAAGAATGCAAGTCGGTGGTGTAGTCTACTGCTGCAGGGAATATACCGGTCTGATTTTTCCCTTCACTTTCTCCCGATAGCTGCTTCCACCACTCGCTGATAAAATGCAGCTGAGGCTGAAATCCTGCAAGCATCTCGATAACTTTGCCTCTGCGAAACAGAATGTTACGATTGGCGGCATAGCGGGCAGCCATATTCTGCGCCAGTTTCTCACTGCTGCAATACCCCATCGCTTCACAAGCTCCGCCAAGAAGCTCCCTGATATCGATTCCCGCTACGGCAATAGGCAACAGGCCAACGGCGGTAAGAACAGAGAACCGGCCGCCTACATCCCCGGGAATCGGGAAAGTTGTATAGCCCTGCTCGGTAGCCAGCTGACGTAAAGCTCCTTTCTGTGGGTCGGTCGTGGCGATGATCCGTTTGGCAGCTTCTTTCTTCCCATAGCGCTTTTCCATCCACTCGCGAATGACCCGAAATGCAATACCCGGCTCAGTGGTTGTACCACTTTTTGATATGCAGTTTACCGCCACTTCCTTATCATCGATAAACGTTAGAAGCTCGGAGAGATAGTCGGAATTCACATGGTGCCCTAAGAAGATAACCCTCGGCTTGCGCATATCTTCAAAAGACGGACTAAGAAACTCGATGGCAGACTTGGCACCCAGGTAGGAGCCACCTATTCCTATACAGATAAATACATCCGCCTTCTCACGAACCGATTGCGCGGCCTGCTCGATTGCAGAGATATCCTGGTTTGAGGTGTTTTCGGGAAGTTTTAACCACCCCAGAAAGTCGTTGCCCTGTCCCGTTGCCTGCTGGAGCTGTTTCTCTGCGGCTGCCGCCGCCCCTTCATACCCTTCCAACTCAGTCGGCTTAATCCATTGTTTCAATCCACGATCATCATATACCACCCGCTGAGCCATAGAGAACCCCTTCCATTTTAGTTATAGTACTTTATCTATCAGATTCTTATCTCTAACAATCGGTTTTGATATAGTCATCATAATCTGTCCGTTTTTAAACATGGACACCATACCCGTCGACTCCGATACCGTTATTGCTAAGGCATTGGTGCAGGCGGTGATTCCCGCTGCAGCTGCATGCCGGGCACCAAATCCGCTTGGTAAGGATTCGACCTCCGCCTGCGGCCGTAAATAACTGCCCGCCGACAATACAATACCGTCACCCGTGATTATAAAGGCACCATCAATTGCGCCGAATTCCTTTATCGTCTCCCCCAGTCCAGGATCGAGGATATTTCTCTCAGCCTCACTATAGCCACGAAACGGATTGATGATCAACTGGCGAACATAGCCGTTGACGATGTTGGTATCCCCTATCACGAATATCGTCCCTATGGGTTTACCTTCACGACCCTCTACGGCAATTTCTCCGGCCAACCCCAGAACCCTCTCCAACGCTTCGGGTTTGACATCGGGGGGAAGAATATCGTGGGCAGCAGTGAAGAAGAATTCATACTCCGAGCCTACATCCAGTGAAACCACCGTGTCAAATACACCTATCCGGGAATTACCCGAAAGACAGATCACGCGATCATTCTTCGAAAGCAGGTTACGGGACAAAGCCAGAAGGACACCGATTTTCATCTGTCCGGTACGGGATGCAGGAAAAGAGGGGGCCTGAATGAGTGCACCGATACGTTTATCTTCCGGATCGAAGCGCGTCTTATTGCTTGTCACAACAATCGTCTTTGTACTTCCCCGCAATTTGATCTGGTCAAGAAAATCATTTTCTTTCACCGCATCCGCAAAAATGACAAGCGAAGAGGCTTTTAGCTCCTTTACCAGTGAAACGGCTGAGTGTATAAGAGGATTTACTGCTTTTTTACCACCCTTGAGTTGCTTTTCCTCACTTCCTCTGCTGTACAAAGAGACCAAATCAAGCACGCTTACCGGCTCAGTAGTTGATAAGATCGCCTCTTGTACTATTTCAGACTTGAAAAAGGAAGCGATCTCAGAAAGAAGCTCAATCTGATTTCCGCTCTCAGGATCACGAGAAATGACAAGAACTATGATATGAGCGCGTGCATTTCGAGCCGCATCGTAATTCACCCCTTCAATGCTACGCCCCACGGCAATGGCAAACGGGCTTTTTATCGTTGCTCTTGTCTGGGGAATAGCAAGCCCCTGACCGATAAATGTGGACACCGCCTCTTCACGCTTCAGCATCTCATCAATAATCGGTTTCTGTTTGCGGATGTGCATGGCACGGCTGGTTGCCTGAGCCAGCTCTCTGAGGGCCTGAACCTTATCTACGGATTTGAGATCTACTACAACCGGAACTTTCAAATACTCATAAAAAGCCACTCACTACCTCCTCATTTCTCAATCGAGGCTGAATAATACGCAACAATACCCGGGCGACTCACCTCTGCCGTTCCCCTGTGCACCGTAATCGACTTCATCTTCCTTAACTGCTCAATCCCTTTATCGACCAGCTCAGCATCGGATAATTTATCAATGGAAAGACAGTTGCGCTGCTGTTCTCGGACATTTTCGACTATCGGCCTGACAGCTTCTCTGCATTCCTGCAGTGTACTGACCGGATGCTGCTGAAGGTGAGCCGCAAGGATATGTGACGGTAAAAGACGGTACAGGCGTAAAAACTTCTGATAAATTGCAGTTCCTACCTTTTGCATCGACACACGATTGGCGGAAAAAGCATCACGCGCTTTGGGCAGAAAATTGGCTTTTAAATCCACCAGATCATTTACTGCAACCGGCTTGTCGTAATCTATGTACACATTACTGTACCTGACACCGATTCTGTTGACGACCAACAGCTTGGCGTATGCGAGGGCATCAGCGCCAAAGTAGAGCAGATCTCCAAACAAACCGTTGAGCAGCCCCTTTTTGCTTTTCAGAGATTTCCCCCTCTCCAGCATACTAAAATAGGGAAGTTCGGGAAGCTGTTCATAGGAGATGGCAAAAGGGAAAAAGACATAGTTTCTTTCAGGGGATTGGGCCTGAGCCAGAACCTGCGCGCCGATTATCCCCCCGCGCACCTCCATCATGTTCCCTTTATAACTCCTGCCACCTTCAGGAAAAACAATAATGTTGTCACCATCATTGAGCATGGTAACAACCTGATTACACAAATCACGAAGGTAATTTTTTCCCAGCCTCTTGGCACGTCTGATAGGAAACGCACCAAAACCCTGAAACTTTTTCCCGATAACTGGCAAATCTGTCAGGTTTTCTCCTGCGGCAAACCTGATGTTCGGAACACCCATCTGATGAAGATGCCAACCCAGGATGAAATAATCCAACTGGCTGCGGTGAGTACAGACAACCATCGTGGGATCCTTGTCCAGAGTATCGGCAGGAAGCTGGGGACCATTCAAGTAGATATTGTTGAAGGTGCGTTTCAGAAAATTTTCTACTTTGTTTGAAACGCGCCGCATTTCTTTTTCGTACGGTTTCATATCGCCGACCGGTTAGATAAATGGATAAAATCTTTTAAAAATAGGATTTGAGACGCCTAAATCCAAATCTCAATATTCATTTTGGCACAAAAAAAGGCCGGGAATCTCTCTCCCAGCCACAATTTAGACATGCAAAAAGGTCTAAAGGATGCTCTCAGGCAACATCTTCCATCTTATCGTCTTTACCGGGTTTTTTCTTCTTCACCTCGGCGCACTCGCCCTCTTTTAACATCTTTTCGATCAGCTCCGGACGCCCAATAACCTGCAAATGGCGTACACGACGGTACTCATTGCGATGATTGGGGCAATACTTGGGATATACATACTGTCTGGGATAGATTTTGACTTCGAACTGATTGTCGCACCCTTCCAGCGCGCAATCCATCACCATGGTCACCACTTCGGTGTAACTATGTTTATATGTTTGATTCTTGATGTTAACATCTTCAGGCTTGGTCCGCTTACGGATACGATACCGATCCTGACGATGTTCGGGACAATACTTCGAGATGTGAATCCCAAAGAAAATTTTCCCGCATCCGGGATACTGACATTTCTTTTCACGAAGCTTCTGACGGCGCCTCGATTTAGGTAGCTGCATAAAAAACACCTCTCCGGAATGAGATATAGTGCTTGAAAAAATAACGTTCTATAAGAAGAATCTTGATTCGCGATGCAGACATAATATATAGACAATTAGAATATTTTGCAACTTATTTTAGCGCATAACACCAGTCCGCATCCACCGCCAGCGCCGCCCTGTTGCATATAACAGTTTGATATTAAAAGGCTTAAAAAGATTCTAGAAACTGTTTTTGCCTGTCCAAAACATCTTTTAGATGCTTTACACAAGGTGAAACATTGTGTCAATACCCATCCATTTAACCGCACAAATAATAATCCGCCAAGTCACTCCGCACCATTAAACCTAAGTCGAGCTGTTCCCAGTGGCCGAGTCGTGCAAACCCTTGAGCGCGGAATAGCCTCCTCAGGTTTTCCAAGATTGCACAAGCCCTTATGCTTTAAGGGATTGCGCATATAGTCGCGAGAAAATCGCTCAATTCAGGTATATATTAAAGGAATATCCTTGATTCCTTTTCGAAATATAAAAGACGATTATGCGACATCGCTTCCGGGTACAATTATTTTATTAACGTTTCCTTTAATGTATTATTGTAACAAACAGTGTTTTGAAACGTCTTTTGTTCGTCTGACCTATGACTAATTCACCACAACGTGCAAACGCACCTATTCTGCTGCCTGAAAGCTTTAATCGCGAATGGTTGGAACAAAACCGTTCTCTTGTTAGCGGGCGCTCGGATGATCTCTACCTGGATTTTGGAAATACCAGACAGATCGATTCAGCGGCAGCCTCTTTTATCCAGCTGATCAGTCGTAAACTGCACAAAGCCGGACACACGCTAGTCATTATTAACATCTCCAAAGAGATGCTTTCGACTATTCATCAGTGGAATGCCAAAGCCGTTGAGCCTGAGGGGAAACAGCAGGAGGACAGCATTTTTGTGCGAGCCGGTGACGCATCCATAGGTTTCTATCATGAACTGATCACCGCATTTTCCATTCTCGTGGAAATGATTTACTGGGGTACATTCGGTCTTCTGAAAAGACGCGACTTTCGCAAGGGGATACTGGGTGAGCAGATGTATCAGCTCGGATTCAGGGCACTGGGAATTGTCGGGCTGTTGGCCTTCCTGATCGGTGTGGTTTTAGCGCTTCAAACAGCCATGCAGCTCAAAACATTCGGGGCGGATATTTTTCTTGCCCCTATGATCGGCATATCCATGATCCGCGAGCTTGGGCCGTTGATGACGGCAATTATTCTGGCCGGACGTACCGGAAGTGCAACAACCGCCGAGATTGCCACCATGGGGGTGCAGGAAGAGCTGGATGCCTTAAAGACGATGTCGCTCAATCCGATCCAGTTTGTAGTCGTACCAAAGTTCTGGGCCATTACCCTGACCATGCCCATGCTTTCTATTATCGCTACGGCCAGTGGCATTTTCGGGGGATATCTGGTGGCGGTATTCTATCTTCAAACGGCATCCAGTCTGTTTCTAAGTGAACTTGCCAAAAACATATATCTGCGGGATTTTATGGCCGGTTTTATAAAGTCCGTGGTGTTCTCCTGGTTGATCATCTGGATTGGATCTCACTACGGATTTAAGGTAAAGGGCGGAGCGGAAGAAGTTGGACGGGAGACAACGGCTGCCGTGGTGACCGGTATTTTTGTGATTATCATTGCAGATGCTGTTTTTTCTTTTATCATATGAGTGTGTCCATAAAACCTGGAAAGAGACATAAGAGGCAGAAACAAATATGGCTGAGCCGATAATAAAAACGGAAGATTTGATTATAAAATATGGTGAACGCACCGTTTTAAACGGAATTTCGACCACCGTCTACCCTCGCGAAATACGGGTGATTCTAGGGACTTCCGGATGCGGGAAAACTACCCTGCTTAAGAGCATAATCGGCTTACTTGAGCCTTTCTCAGGCAGCGTACATCTTTTCGGCAATCTTCTGGGAGAGGCTGATTCCGATATAACGACAGAGACTCTCAAAAAAATCGGCGTCCTTTTCCAAAACGGAGCTCTTCTGGGAAGCCTTACCGTCGCACAGAATATTGCTTTGCCGCTTCAGATGCATTCGAGTCTTCCCGATGATATAATAGAAGAAATGGTACGGTTGAAGCTAAGACAGGTGGACCTTCCACATGCCTCGGACCTTTTTCCCGGAGAACTGTCAGGGGGCATGCGCAAACGAGCGGCCTTGGCACGGGCCCTTGCCATGGATCCGCCACTGCTTTTTTGTGACGAGCCTTCGGCCGGACTGGATCCGGTGACAGCCGCCGGCCTGGACGAACTTCTCTTACGACTACGGGAGGTACTGGGTATCACAATCGTTGTAGTCACCCATGAGCTGCTGTCCATCGAAAGAATAGCTGATAATATTATATTCCTTCATAAGGGAGAGTTGCTCTTTGAAGGGAGCTACCGCGAGGCTCGTTCCTTTGAGAAGGGGCCAATTTATGACTTCTTTCAACAAAACGAACAGAAATCTTCTGGAACACAATCGCAGCAAGAATCGTTTTTTCGTGTGGAGAATATACGATGAGCATCACAAGAGCTCAACGAGCCCGGCTGGGCATGTTTATGATTAGTGGCGCAATCCTGATTGCGGTCTTTATCGCTATTCCGGTAGGCTTCAGCCTGACCAAACAGGAAAAGGTATACTACTCCTTTTTCCAAGAGGAGTCATCTCTCTCAGGGCTCGAACAGGGAGCGGATATCAAATTTAGAGGTGTTCCCATCGGAGAAGTCGCCGATATCACCTACAATCCAAGAGAAATCACCCGAATCAAAGTCAAGTTCAGGATCCAATCCGATTTCCCGGTGAAAGAGGATATGTATGTTCAGACGGGAATGATGGGTATAACCGGGCTAAAATATGTGGAGATAATGGGTGGCAGTGACACCTCCTCACTGCTTCCGGAGGGTTCGATGATCGAATCAAAAGCAAGCCTTATGTCCACAATCACCGGCAAGACCGATGTACTCGTCGGAAAAGTCGAACTTCTGCTAAATCATATCGTGGAGATCACAAACCCGGACAGTCTGGCCGCCATTAAGGAAATCGTGAACAATGTGGCCGGTATATCCGCGGATGTTCAAACATTTGTCAGCGGCACAGCACCGGAGCTGAACAACATAACCACGGCAGCAAAATCTACTGTGCAGAAGATGGATTTAATTGCGAAGGATATCAAAAACATTACCGATAATCTCAACCGGGGACTGGAAGCCGATCAGATGAAACAGATTTTGACATCCGTCGATTCCGCTGCACATTCAATGAAAAACATGTCGGAAGATCTGGGGCTAACAATCAGGCAGACCCGGGAGGATTTTACCATTTCGATGGAAAATCTACGCGAGACACTGGAAAATGCAAACGAGTTATCCAAACAGCTTGCCGAAAATCCCTCACTTCTCATAAGAGGTGAACAACAGCGGGAGAGAATTATCCGATGAAAAAAGGCCGATATATACCAGTTATTCAGCTATTAGTGGTGTCGTTGTTTTTGATATTGGTAAGCTGCGCAAGTGTTCCGATAAAAAAGTACTATGTGATAAACTATGAACCCGAACCGATTGGAAATCGAAAGCATGATGCGCCCTATCCGTTTGTTATAAGGGTAAAGGATATGGATATCGAAGAGGCCTACAATCGATCACAGATTGTGTATCGAAAGAGTCCTTTTGAATTGCAGTACTATTTTTACAGGGTATGGGCGGTGAAACCGGAAATTATGTTGACGGACCTCATCCACAAGCACATGGTATCAACCGGACTGGTCAGCCATGTAGTAAGACGCTTTGACGAGGGAGCACGGCCGGATTACGAATTGACCGGCAGAATAGAAGCTATCGAGGAATATGACAGTGAAGATGTGTGGTTTGCGCACCTGGCTTTTCGTCTCAACCTGGTACGCCTGAAAGATAACCATACGGTCTACACACGACGGTTTGACAGCCGCAAACAGGTGTTTCAGAGGGAACCCGAATACGTCGTACGTGAACTGTCGCGAATTATGGACATTCTGATGACACAGGCCATCCATGACATCGATGGTGTGCTGGCGAAGGAACATGGAGTGAATTAATCCTTTGCATGATAAATTGAACACAGTAATTTCCTTCAGAGAAACAGATTACATGCAGACACATAAAACTACTAATATGTTTTTCCGCTCTTTATCTGCCCTGATGATTATCGGGCTGATTTCATCTCTATTCGCCAGGCTCCCCGATGAGCTGCCGGGAGAAGAAATCAGTGAAGAGCAGTACATGAATTTCATTTATCCTCGCGACAGCATAGCCGCCATAGTTCCTTCGAGTTCGCCTTATTCGCCTACCTGGTTGGACAGCGCATCCGAAACCTGGGATGCTCCTTCGCTCAGTAAACAACTGGCGGAAGACGAGAAGAATACTCTCATGGGCATGGGATCCATTTTTGTCCCCACCATGAGCCCTGCGGACCTTGAGCCAAATATCGAGATCGTCGATTCAACCGGTGAAAGCGTCGAAAGCGGATTACCAGGAACAAAATACAGTGTCATGCCCGGCTCCTATTTTATCATGATGGGCAGTGGCCGCCACAATCAGAGAATCGTCCATAAAGTACAAGTCCAGGAGGGTGAGACGACTCCGGTTATTCCTACCTGGAGCGGCATTTCAATCGACGTGGTTGATCAGGATGGTCTCCCTTTTAGAGGAGAATATGAATTAGCTCGCATAGATAAATTTGAGCCTTACGGTCGTGGATTCGGCAGAGATCCTACACTTGGTGAAGAAGTACGGACCTGGATCGTACGCCCCGGGGTATACAAAATATTTGGTGTCGGTGAAAGCTACAATACACTGACAAACTTTGTCACCGTTCGCCTTCTTCCAGGCGAATACGTGCGTTTCCTTCTAGTGATGAATAGTAACCAGATGAAAATTACCAGCGGCGGAAACGTCAACACCGAAATCAACCGAGAACTGACTTCAAACTGGGGATACGGTATAAATGTCGGCGGAAGTGTCGGGATGAGTGGCGAAATCAACCATGAAACGGATTCTTCCAAAACAAGTACCTCCTTGACCATTCTGGTGAATTCTCGCCTCGACTATAAACGTGGACCCATAGACTGGGATAATTACCTTCGACTCAACCAGTTGGCTGATTTTGAGAGCTTCGATATCAGCCGTATCGAAAGCGATATCGATGAACTTCGTATTAGCTCCATATTCACCTGGCGCTTTTTCCCCTGGTTTGGTCCGTACGGCAGACTGGAAATGGAGACGGGACTCTTTCCCGAATATGCTCGAGTACCCTCCGGTGAAGAGAATGATAATTACTATTTCGTAGAGACCTTTGAGGATAGTTCATACGCAGGCATCGATTCAAACAACAACAGCTATCTGCTGGAGCCGGTATTCTCTCCTTTCAATCTGGAGGCGGGAGCAGGAGCCAACATGAACCTCCTCAGTACAAGATATTTTGACGCCCGTTTTCTTACCGGATTGGGCCTCAGGCAGGAATACATCTGGGGACGGTCCGAAGTGCTCAGTGATACCAGTCTGAACGATACGCTGGAAAGTATAACCGGACTTGACGAGGAGAACTTTACGACTGTTCGAAATATCGATAAGAAGGTCACACGCCCTGAATTCGGGCCGGAAGCTGCCCTGAACCTGTCGATCAGACTCGGCCGCTACGCCTCTGTCGAAAGCGAACTTAAGGCTTTTTTTCCGATTGACCGGATGACCGATTCTAACAACGAGTTCCGTCCCGATTTGCGGCTGTATTCCACTTTGAGCTGGCGTCTTGCCCGTGCATTCACCGTCGACTATCAGTATGACTACGAGCTGCGCTGGCCTAATGAGGTTGAGGCTCGACAGAACATCAGCAGACATAACATTCTCTTGCGATACTCATACTCCAGCAGGTAGCGGCCGATATCATGATGCATTCCGGCAGTTTTCCCCCGGAGTTATAAAGGAGTAGAGATATGCACTGTCCAAAATGTGATGCAGATACCGAGAATATATCCTGTCAGCATATAACGGTAGACCGCTGCAAGCAATGCAAAGGAATCTGGTTTGACCTTTTAGAGCATGAAGAGTTGAAACAAATCAAAGGATCGGAATGTATAGATATCGGTGAGCCGGACACCGAAATCAACCAGGATATGCAGTGTCCCAAATGCAATGTCAATATGCTTTTGCTGTCCGATCCGGCTCATCCGCAGGTAGAGTTCCAGAAATGCCCCGTCTGTCATGGTGCTTATTTTGATGCGGGAAAATTCCGCCTGCTAAAAGAGAATGCTTTTAGCCGCCTCATCCGCTCCATCTTTAAACGATAGAGCCGAAATTTATAGACAGGCTGAAAAAAACTATTTCGATTACTGAGCTATACTCTCGCGTTGAGTCGCGCAGAAGCGCTCAATTTGGACATTTTTTCGGAAAATTTGAGAGCCTAACCGCACGAAAGTTTTAAGTGAAAGCACCTCTTTTCTTGTTTATTTGTTCACGTTCCCTTGTTTTTAAAATTGCTTGATTCTCGATTTTTCATTCTCCGGCTGTGCCGGACTTAAGTCGAATAATCGTTTATTTGCCGAGCGATTTTTTCCATCAAATCAACACCGCCCTCGGCGCGCAGAAGATTACCGGTGACGATGATATCGGCTCCCGCCTCCACCTTCTCGACAGCATCCTCAACCGACCGGATACCGCCTCCCACGATTATCGGTATATCTACAGTGGAACGAACCATCTTGATCATACTGGCTGGAACGCTTAGCTGTGCACCGCTCCCCGCCTCCAGATATACCAGTTTCATCCCCATATACTGAGCTGCCAGTGCATGAGCAGCCGCTATCATAGGCTTGTTGCGCGGAAGCGGACGGGTATTGCTCATAAACTCCACAGAACTGACACTACCCGATTCCACCAGCATGTATGCGGTGGACACAGGCTCTATTCCGATTTGTTTGATGAAAGGAGCACCCTTGACCTGTTCACCAATAAGATTAACCGGATTTCGACCGGAAACCAGCGAGAGAAACAGTACCGCATCCGCATGCCGAGACAACTGTGTCGCGTCTCCGGGGAAAAGGATGACCGGACGCTTGCCGGCATGTTTCTTTACGGTTTTCACAAACATATCGAAATGATTGGAATACAAGAGACTGCCACCGATAAGAATCGCGTGAACCCCCGCTTTACATGCATGGGTAACGATATCGGCAGCCTCGTCGGGTAAAAAGTCATCTGGATCGAGCAAAACCCAGTGCTGTTTTTCTTTGTCGGCAACTCGCCGGAGAATCCCTCGCGACACTGAAGACTCTTGGTTCATACGGCCGCCTTTTGCCTGATAAGCGACTCTGCTTTCTGAAGTGCCTCCTCGATTTTTGCGGGGTCTTTTGCCCCAGCCTGAGCCCGCACAGGACTGCCGCCCCCGCCGCCTCCGGCGATTCTGGCAGCCTCTCTGACCAGCTCCCCGCAATGGATGCCATAGGAGCTAACCGCCTTCTTGCCCGCACTGGAAGCAAACAGAACCTTTCCTCCCGCCTCCGCAGCAAGAAAGACCACAATGTCGGCGACATTTTTCTCTCTTATCAGATCCGAAACAGCATCGGCAAATTTAGAGAATTCAGTCTTGTCCATACTGCCCAGATTACGCACCAGCCATGGAAAAGCTCCCTGACTTTTAGACGCTTCTTCAATGATCTTCGAGACCTCCCGCCCCGCTTCGGCCTGTTTTAGCCGGGTAAGTTCACCGTCGAGCTCTTTTATCTTTTCAACCAGATCCTTCACCCTTGTCACCACCCCATCATCACCCGCTTTCAGTGTGGAACAAATCTCTGAGACGATAAATTCCTTCTGCAGCAGGTAGCGGTGAGTGTTCATTCCTGTCACCGCCTCTATCCTGCGAACTCCCGCCGAGATACTGCTTTCGGAAAGGATGTGAAACAGCCCGATCTGGCCGGTCGAATTTACATGAGTACCACCGCACAGCTCCTTACTCACCTCACCCATGGAAACCACACGCACCATCTCACCATATTTCTCGCCGAAAAGAGCTGTCGCCCCTTCCTCCTTTGCCTGCTCGGCAGTGCTGATTTTTGTATCCACCGGCAAATCGGCCAGTATCCACTCATTGACAAGCTCTTCTATTCTGTTTTTCTCCCCCTCGCTCAGCTGCGTGAAATGGGTGAAGTCGAAACGAAGCCCCTCCGGATCGACCCGTGAGCCGGACTGCTGCACATGTTCACCGATCACCTGACGAAGGGCTGCCTGAAGCAGATGAGTTGCGCTGTGGTTTCGACGAGTGGCATTACGTTTGACCGAAAAAACCTGAGCCTCAAACTCCTCCGCAAGCCTGCTGACCGGAAACGGCTCACGGGCATGCACCTTAAGGACACTCATGTCATTCCATTTGAAAGTATCACCAACAGTCAGGATGCTGCCGTCGGAAAATTTCAACTCACCCTTATCTCCCGTCTGGCCACCCGATTCGGCATAAAACGGACTCACATCCAGGATAACCAGTGCCTGCTGAAAGGATTCGGCATCGGCTTCGGGCTTCAGGACTTTGTACCGAGCAACCCTTGCCAAAATGCCCGTAGTCTCGTATCCGACAAACTCGGTGCCCTGAATCGACTTGAGCTCGATCCATCCCTCAGCCGTAAGACCTGCATCTTCGGTTTTCTTTGCCGCATCGCGAGCCCGCTCGCGCTGCTCGCCCATGCGGGCCGCAAACTGCTCTTCATCCACCGCCATCCCCTGCTCTTGTGCCATCAGACGAGTAAGATCCATGGGAAAACCAAAAGTATCGTACAGCATAAAGACATCATCACCGGCCAGTATGCTTTTACCCGTCTGTTTGGCTTCTTCCACCATCGAATTAAACTTTTCGATCCCCTGCTCCAGGGTCTGGTCAAAACGCTCTTCCTCGCTCTGAATCACCCGCGCCACGTGTTGCTCCCGCTGAGTGATCTCCGCAAAAGCTTCCCCCATCATAGCCGACACGGTGGGGATTAAACGACAGATAAATGGCTCATGGAAGTCTAGTTGCCGGCCGAAACGATAGGCGCGCCGTAAGAGGCGTCTCAAAACATACCCACGCCCTTCATTGGAAGGCAGCGCGCCATCGGTTATGGCAAAGGTCAGCGCCCTCACGTGATCGGCAATTACCCGAAACGGTGTGCCCTGAGCTCCGGCAGAGTATTTGATCCCACTCATCTCTTCGAGTTTGCGGATAATCGGCGAGAAAAGATCGGTATCATAATTTGAGTTAACCCCCTGAATGATAGAAACCACCCGTTCAAACCCCATACCGGTATCGACATGTTTGCTGGGCAGCTCCTTAAGCACGCCATCTTTCTGGCGGTTATACTGCATGAAAACAAGATTCCAGATCTCGCGATATCGGTCGTTTTCTCCATTCACCCCTTTTTTCGGATGATTGAAAGTTTCTTTCTGAGTCGCAGGATCTCCCATGTCATAATGGATCTCCGAACAGGGACCGCAGGGTCCGGTCTCACCCATTTCCCAGAAATTATCCTTATCCCCAAAAGGGAGAATACGCTCCGGGGCGATATCGGTATTCTCTTTCCACAAATCAATCGCCTCTTTATCCGAATGATGCACCGTGACAAACAGCCGTTGCTTTGGCAATTTCCACACCTTTGTAAGCAGCTCCCAGGCCCAGGTGATTGCCTCTTTCTTGTAATAGTCGCCAAAAGACCAGTTGCCCAGCATCTCAAAAAAGGTATGGTGATGGTGATCGCGGCCGACCTCCTCCAGATCGTTGTGTTTACCCGAAACTCTCATACATTTCTGGGAATTTACCGCCCGGCGGAGTCCTTCCTTATTTTCACCAAGAAAAATCGCCTTGAATTGATTCATTCCGGCATTGGTGAAAAGAAGAGTCGGATCATCCTGCGGCACTACAGGAGAGCTTTTGACAAACGTATGGTCTCTCTGCTCGAAAAATTGTATAAACTCCTCACGGATCTGTTTTGCTGATTTCATGTAATCCTACTTCTCTTCTTCAACAGGTTGTTTACTTTCTTCTTTCGCCTCGATCATGCCCAGAGTCTGACGGACCTGTGTGTCGATTGCCTGGAGAATATCGGCGTTTTCCAGAAGAAATTCCTTGGCCCGCTCCCGCCCCTGGCCAAGTCTCTCTCCGTTGTAACTAAACCAGGCACCGCTTTTTTCCACCACATTGGTGGCAACCGCCTGATCAAGAATATCGCCGACATAGGAGATACCCGTTCCATACATGATATCGAATTCTGCTTCTCTAAATGGCGGAGCTACCTTATTTTTGACGATTTTCGCTCGCGTGCGGTTTCCCATCACCTTGTCACCGTCCTTTATCGCGGCAATACGTCGAATATCCACCCGAACCGAGGAGTAGAACTTAAGAGCGTTACCCCCGGTGGTAGTCTCCGGATTACCAAACATAACACCGATTTTCATCCGAAGTTGATTGATAAAGATCAGACAGGTTTTTGATCGGGAGAGAATTCCGGTCAATTTCCGAAGCGCCTGCGACATCAACCGCGCCTGCAGCCCCACATGACTGTCACCCATTTCACCTTCGATTTCGGCGGCAGGGACCAATGCCGCAACGCTATCGATCACAATAAGGTCGATAGCTCCGCTTCGCACCAGTGTATCGGCGATCTCCAAAGCCTGCTCACCGGTATCCGGCTGACTCACCAGCAGGTTGTCCACATCCACTCCCAGGCTCTGCGCATATTTTGCATCAAACGCATACTCGGCATCGATCAGTACGGCTATCCCACCCGACTTCTGAGCATTAGCTATGGCATGAAGCGCCAATGTTGTTTTACCTGACGACTCGGGCCCGTAGATCTCAACGATACGCCCCTTGGGGAAACCTCCCACACCAAGAGCGGCATCCAGGGAGATAGATCCGGTTGGAATCGCACCCACATCTATTTTCTGCTCTTCAGAGCCAAGCCGCATGATAGATCCCTTACCATGCTGTTTTTCGATTTGACTCAATGCAGCCTCTACCGCTGCCGATTTATTCGCCTGTGGATCGCTGGTTGAGCTCCTTTTTGCCATAGCTATACTCCTTGGGTGGAGAAAAATAATTGCAATTTTCTATCCAGATGTACTAATATACTGCTCCTCGGAGATGTCCGGGGCCTGGAAGCGTGATTAGACCAAACATTGAAAATACATCGATAAAAACTTTCATGTGAACATAAATTATAGATACTCCTGTATTATATTCAAAAAAGATTGCTTTTCCATAAAAAGACACTTTATTTTTTTCCACTTCCATACCATAAATACACGAATTAAAGAAAGGAAAGTGTGTGAGCAAAATCAAAACGGAACATGTATTTACATCGGAATCGGTCAGCGAAGGACATCCCGATAAGCTGTGCGATCAGATATCCGATGCGGTGCTGGACGCATGCATTCAAAAAGACCCAAACAGCCGCGTGGCATGCGAAACATTGGTCGGCTATAACGTGGTGATGAATGCGGGGGAGATCACCTGTTCGGGATGGGATCAGATCAAACCCGAGCAGATCGCCCGTGATGTCGTAAAACAGATCGGATACGATCACGAAAAACTTCGTTTCTGGCACGAATCATTTGAGTATATCTCACGAATTCACGGCCAGTCACCCGACATCTCACAAGGTGTCACCGAAGGGGCAGGCTTGTTTACCGAGCAGGGCGCCGGAGATCAGGGGATGATGTTTGGCTATGCCACAAATGAGACTCCGGAACTTATGCCTACGCCAATCGCATTCAGTCAGAGACTCTTGAGCCACTTTACCACTCTGCGCAAAAACGGCACGATCCCATATCTGCGTCCCGATTCGAAATCACAGGTTTCTGTTCGCTACAATGACGGCAAACCCACCGAAATTACCAACGTGGTCATCTCGCATCAGACAGACGATATTGCGCTGGAGAAGATTCGCGAAGATATCGTCCGGGAAATAAATACCGTTCTTAGGCCCACAGGTCTGCTGACGGACAAAAGCCAATACTGGGTTAATCCGACCGGCGCATTTGTACTCGGCGGCCCCTACGCCGATTGCGGCCTGACCGGCAGAAAAATCATTGTCGACACCTATGGGGGCGTGGGCAGCCATGGAGGTGGTGCATTCAGCGGAAAGGACCCATCAAAAGTGGATCGCTCCGCCGCATATTTCTGCCGATACGTCACAAAGAATATCGTGGCAGCCGGTCTTGCGGAAAAATGCGAGATACAGGTCGCATACGCCATCGGTGTTTCCAAACCCCTGAGTATAAACATCGAGACCTACGGAACCGGTACAATCGAGGATCTGGATCTGCAGCGCATATTGGAGGAAGGAAAAGTCTTCGATTTCCGACCGGCAGCAATAATCAAACACCTCGGGCTGAAAAATCCAAGCGGCTGGAGCTATCAGCAGACAGCGATGAATGGCCATTTCGGACACGACCAGTTTCCCTGGGAGAAAACCGATATGGTTGACGATTTGAAAAGAGCGGTTAAATAGTTTCAGATTCGAATGAGGACCTTTTCTTTTGTCATCCGTTCCGTCCCGCTTCAGCTGGACGGAACGGCACTTAATCTTACATTCTGCGGGCTTTCGTCGAATAATGACAACAGGTTACTTGTTGACAGGCGTAGTTGCAATGCGTGTAACCACCCCACGTGGCACTGTCGGCGATGAAACCATCCGCTGAGGACACCATTATCGAAAGTCAATCCTCTTTAGCTTTACCGCCGATCCGTCTCTGCGGTACCAAACTAATGAGCAGGTTATGAATCTGAATGGAAAACACAAAACAAAGGAAAACCATGAATACAGAAAAGACCATCGATGTTGCAGGTGTAGGCTCCCCGATTATCGATCTGCTGGCTCATGTGCCGGAAAATTTCATCGAAGAGCTTGGGGGACAGAAGGGTGGTATGGAGCTGATTGTCGAGCAGGAAATGGCCGACCTCCTGGAGAAACTTCCCGGAGAGGTCATCCGGGCTCCCGGAGGCGCGGCGGCAAATACCACATTTGCTCTGGCACGGCTGGGGCTTAAAACTGCTTTCATGGGCATGCTGGGTAGAGATCCTGAGGGCTTTTACTACCTTGAAACGTTTCAGGATTTGGGTGGAGAGTGCGGGCATTTCCGACATTCGGAAACTCACAGGACCGCCCAGTGCATTTCACTGATTACTCCTGATGCCGAACGAACCATGCGTACCCATCTGGGAGCTGCCGCCACTTTTGAACACCATGCCATCAAACCTGAAGATTTTGCCGCAGTAAAACACGTGCACCTGGAAGGCTATCTTCTGTTCAATGCAGAGCTGATTCAAAAGACAGTCCGTTGTGCAAAACAGGCAGGCTGTTCAGTCAGTCTTGATCTTGGCTCCTTCGAAGTGGTAAATGCATCACGTGACCTTATTAAAAAAATTCTGAGGGACTATGTGGATATCGTGTTTGCAAACGAATTGGAGGCACAAGCCTTTTCAGGAACAAAAGACATGCATGCGGCGCTGGACACCTTGCTTCACTATTGCCCCATCGCCGCGGTGAAATTGGGCAGCAAGGGTGCACTTGTCAAGGATGCGGAATCGAAACACGAGGTGGATGCGGTATTTGCAGAAAAGGTGGTCGACACCACCGGAGCAGGTGACCTGTGGGCAGCCGGGTTTCTGTACGGGTATGTCAAAAAACTGTCGCTTGACACCTGCGGACGCATGGGAGCCGTTGTCGGATCACACGCCGTCCGTCACGTGGGAAGCAGTCTGACTGAGGAGACTTGGAAAGAGCTGACAAAGGAATTTCTTTCTATGAAATGAGAAACAGGGTATGATGGTCAGTGGGGAGGTGACAGTTTTCTCCATCTATTGCTGAGGCATCATTTTTTTCCCAAATGAGCGGGTCTGAGTGGATGAATCGCGCAAGCCTTGAAAGCAGAATAGTTGAAGCAACCGTGCGAAATACCCCGTAAAGGAATTTGCAAGATTGCTGAGGCCTTGTGACTCACAGAGAATTGCGCGATTCGCCGCGAGAGAATCGCGCAATTTAGATTTATGTAAAAGCCTTCACCATTCACCTTTACCCGCTCGGTGTCATCACCACAGGAGCATGGACCGAAAATACATAGGCATCCATACCCTATTATATCCATTACGGATACTTCAAAACGCCTGCGACAGATCGATAACCAGCGCAAAAGGCAGGTGAAATTCATCCGGTGCCTGGCGTTCACGGAACTCTCTTGCGGTAATACGCTCCCCGTTGTGATAGGTATACCCCCAGGCAAAATCGACACGAAGATTAAAAATTCCCAGGAGCGGATAGCGAAGCCCCACACCGTATGACAGGGCCCAGCCGGTTTTCTGTAATGGATCATCCAGTGGTTCTGACCGATCGTACAGCTGTCCGTAGTCGACAAATGGTACGATATCCAGTTCCGTCATGAAACTGAAAAAGCTATTCTCGTTGATATATCCGAAATCAAAGAGCCCGATTCTGGCTTCAAGAGATGCCAGCCAATACAGAGGAACCAGCTCATCATCGACAAAGGCCTGTGCAGGTTCAATCTCCCTGAATCCAAATGCCCTGATGTTTCTGGGTCCCCCCAGGTAAAACCTTCGGGCGTTCAGACCACCATCATCGAGGAAAATGCCGCCATCCAGACGGGCAGCCATTCTTATCTGAGAGATGATCGGATAATAGTAAGCCGAATTTATTTCGAACCAGTTGTGACGATTATCGAGCAGACTCCATTCTCCCGCCTCAATAAGTGTTCCGCCATTTCCCCAGGTGATCGCATATCGGCTTCCATCGGTTGGATTGAGCAGATCGTCCAGAAACGAAAAAAATACCGTACTTATGAAATTTAGCGTGACCCCCTCCAGTGTATCGCCAACTTGTAAGGTATCCAGATCCCCTACCAGAGGGTCATCGATCTCGGCGATCGAGTCGGATGAGCCGATTATCCGCTGTGCAAGAAGCTCGGCGCTGGTGACAAGCCGCACCCAATCGGTAAACGATCGCGAAAGCCTGGTGGTACTTACCGCCTCGAAGCTGCCGCCAAACATCTCTGCGCCGATCTGTTCATGTATGGCGGCATTCTGATACCAGCTCACCTGAAGATCGGTGTCGAAGCGCACCATGTAATTAAAGATCAGTGGTGCCCCAAAGCCGATGTAGGAACTCTGCTTATCGGAAGCAAGCGTTCCTCCCAGTTGCACCTCGTTAAGGGAGCCGTTGACATTTCCATGACTTAAGTCCAGCGAAATACCAAGGCCGTACTGCGTCTCGTAGAAAGCCGACGAACGCAGCTCTCCCGGTACATGCTCCTCTGCCACAAGAATCATGGCGCTGCGGTTTGGATCCTTTTTTAGGAGCGTGTCTCTGATCCGAACAAAATTGAATACACCGGTTGATTGCAGTTTTTCGATGTAGCTGTCGTTTTGTCGCGCGCGAACCGTGTCACCCAAGGTATAGGGAAACAAATCTCTCAGCAACTGATCACTGGTGATTCCTCCCAATGAGTCAAATGGTGCCTCCCGGGTGTTTTGAATGATAAGCGTGTCGAACACTACCGCATACGAGGGATTTACTACATATTTAACCGACACGATTTTGGTGGAATCATCAATGGACACACTATCCTGCACCTGCACGTGCACATACCCCGCATCACCATATTGACGAAGTAGAAGCAGTCGATCCTTGAGTATCGGCCGTTCCGAAAAAAAATTGCCCATATGCACGTTCAACTGAGAAGTGTCTACAAATTGCCCGGGAGCCGACGAAAGACTGTCCTTTAGGATTATCTGAACGGGGCCAAAGCTGTAGCGCGCCCCCTCATGTATATCCATAAAAGCCTGCCAGGTATTTTCATCACGCCTGATAGTCTGCACCCGTACCCGAACGTCGAAATACCCCCGATCCTGATAGAACTGCTCCACAGAATAGACCGCATCCTCACGCCACAGCTGCACCTGTTCGGCAGTCCATTCGGTGGGGTAATCCGGTATCTGTTGTCGGATTCTACGAGTCGATAAGGAATCGTTTCCTCTTATACGCAAATCGATTTCAGCCTCTGCCGCAGAAGCAAAACAAAGAATGCATAGTACACCCAGGTAAAACAATCCAGTTATATGAGTTTTTTCTTTTACCATAGATTCCAGAATTTGTATCGGTAAATAATCCCCAGCCTTCTTGATATTTCATCCTCCAGAGTCGATTCGGCGTTCTCCGGCTCGGTGGAAATCGAAGCTTCAATAAGAATGTTATCCTCCAGAATATCCTCCCATTTCTTACTGGTGATAATAGAATCCAGAGGGGGCTGCCACTCCAGCCCCAGTTTGCTTTCCCATGGAGTGGCAGACTCCCTGACATCGGGCCGGTATCCCGCCTTCGCACGTAACCTCAGACCCCAGAACTGCTTTGTAACGATTTCGATAGCAATAGCCTCCGTGGCGGAATCGGCGGCCAGCGCCCCCAGCCCCGTAATGTTTGTGCCCGCTATCCAGTTACCGGTAAGGCGCTCGGTGAGTCTGGTGAGACTCTGACTGATTGTGGGCTCAAGAAGACCCAGTGCCTGACTGCCATACCCCTCCTGCACGCCTCCTCCCGCGAATTCGGGCGAATAGCAGCCCCTGCGCACAGAAAAGATGATTGCAGAAACGTTGGCCCCCGCCCCAAATTCTCCCCCGCAGTCTGTCTCATAGGTAAACTGCATCTCCTCAAGCTCCCCGTCCAGACGAATATACACCGTACACGAATCGGTGGTCCCCGGCTCACAATCTTCGGCAAGCATCTTCGCCGACTCCATCGATACAGAGCCCTGCTCCACCGGTACATTGAGCCATTTTACCTGCAGATTTTGAATGTCATAGGATTGCCCCGCAGCACCTATTTCCCCATCCAGTGCGCTAAATCTTCCGTTTGCAAGCGCATAAGGATAGGTTCCCTGTATGGTTACATCGGCAGTGAAAGGCATTCGTAAAACATCGGTGTCGATCCGGTTTTTGGTCCCCTCCGTCTGAAGGGATACATTCAGCTGAATCGCCGCATCCCGCTCAGAGGAGGACTTTCGTGTTCTATCACCGTTGCCGGCAAAGATGTTCTGCAGAGCCTGAATACTCCTCAACCGGTAAGCGATTGTCATGTCTCTGAGTGTACCCTCAAAATTAAGCTCCGGGGGACTCGCCTCCGGCTCTTTGGCTCTTCCCACCATCTGTTCATACTCCAGATCGATATCCTGGATGATTCCATCCACATTCAAAGGCGGTGCCAGATAACTCAGATCCGCCCTCCCGATATCGGCATCAACGACCATCGAGACCGAATCTGCCATCATGCGCAGGTTTATGTCGTCGAGCGTGACATAATCGGCCTCTCCCCACCGGACTGCAAATGCTTCTCCCTGCAATCTCACCCGCGTCCTACCACCTTCGATCAAACCGTAGACAGCATTTCCGGTAAGCTCCTGTCCCTTCTGGTTACGGACATACAGATCGGGTACTCTCAGGGCACCATCGGTAATCTGTGGTTCGGCACTAATAAACTGAGTATCCATGCCCGCTATGGCATAAGTCATATACAATGTATCTGTGAAAAGCCTCATCTTCTCAACAGTTTCCGTAAAAGGAATGTTGAATTCTCCTCTGGTGATGATATTGCGCAATGCCCCGATATCACCTGGCAGAGGTGCCGTTCCCATCACCCTGAATGAGCCGTCAAACACCTGAAGTGATTGAATCTCACCATTGACCACCGCTCTGAGTCTGCCGCTGGCAGCACTTACCAATACACGAACTTGCTGCGTATCGGATAATACACCGGTGACGGCAACCACCAGAGAATCGTTGAAAAGCGGCTCCGCCTGACTGAAAGTGGATGCATTTACCAGAAGCGTATCCCCGTTTCCGTTTATTCGCAAGGCCCTAAGCTCGGGAAGATTACCCCCCTCAATCAACTCGATATCGTAAAACCGGTAGAGTCCGCCAAATCCTGACGTATCGGAGTAGGCAAACCGGCCGTCTACAAATCCGCTTTGCAGCGGCGACTGCTCCATAAACACATTCAAAGTCTGAGAGATATTGTATTCATCGGCCCTCAATTCAACCGATTCGATATCCTCCAGACCAAGGGCTGCAAGCTCGTAAAAATCTTTCCCGTTGAGACGAACGCTTGTTTCCGCCTCCAACTCCGAGTCATCAACCCGAAACCGCAGCCCCTGTAATTGCAGAATGCTGTCGGTCCAGTTCATCAGCCCCTCTGCGGCAATACCGGCCCCGTTGTATCGGGCCGTCGCTTGTTCGATACGGGCATGGCCGGTCTGATTTCGCATATGCCAGGCAAACTCCGCACTTACAACCGGTTGCTCTATGGGAAGCTCCGGAATCAGCGCATAGGGGACCCGGGAGACATTCACACTTTGAGCCTCCGCATACATTGAGTCGGCTGTTGGCATGCTAAAGCGGATAGTGCCATGCTTTTCGTTTGTCGCCTGCCACACCATCGATGGAAAATCACCCCGCACATCCATGTTGCCGCTAAGCGTCCAGACCATATCGTCGTGGAATAGCCGGGAGGGTTTCAGCGTATATCCGGTCTGCATATCAAACTCGTGGACGGCATATAAGGAATCAGCCACCCCGCCATAAGCTGCCACATCAAAGAAAGCTGATGATGCCGACAATTCTGTTCCCCTGAATTTCCCCGACACATACGCCTCATCAAACTGCATATTCGTATCCACAAACACCCGCAACAGCCGCTCGTCGGGAGCGATGTCCACATCGAAGCTCCCCCCCCATTCTTTCGTTTTTTTGGCCGCAACCGCCTCCAGTCTGGTACCGTCGGTGGTGACCACCTCACCTGCTATTCTCCGACTCGATGCCCGCATACGGGGTATTGTCACCCCCAGCATTACCCACTGATCGGCCAACCGCACCGGAATACCACGGATATGTCCTGAAAGGGTCATACCGACTTTATCGACTAAATTTGCCAAATCGGGCAGCGAATCGATTCGACGCACCTCCATGGATGCCTCCAGAGATATCTGCTCCTTCTCCCCAGAGCTTTTAAGCCGCCAGAAACCGGTCGTATCATCGAGAAGAAATGTAAAGCTCAGAGCCTGATCGGTCAACCGCAGCGGATACCGATTCCCGATACCACCGACATCTACAGCCAGATCCCCGTCAAACCGGTACCTGCCATCAGTATGGGCGGTGAATGTGGCATCAACATTACTCAGTTGCGGGAGAGACTGCGGGTAAAAAGATTGATAGGCATGCGACGACTGAGCCGATACATGCAGGGTATCCCAGGCGTGAAGCAGATTGTTTTTGCTGTGATGCGCCTCAAGACGCACCGTATCGGGCCCTCTAGCCACCGACAAAGACGCATCGATGAGAGAATCGGACCAGTTGATGAAGAGATCTATCGAAGGAAACAGTGAATCTGTCATGCGGTAATCTACTCTGTCTACGTATAAGGCAGCCTCCTTTGCACTGGTGGTTGCTTTCAGATCGTGTGCGGCAACGACAAATGCAGTATCTCGATACATTGCGATATATTCCGCACTCACCGCCGCCCGCACAGGCATCGCAAAATCTGGAAAATGTATCGAATCGGGCAACGCAACCTCGGTGGTGTCGGGTTTTTCGGTTGTATCGGCGGTATCAGCCGGCAAAACGATCCAGGCGCTATCCAGGTTAAGGTCCACCACCGGCTTCAGGGCAAGGAGGCTGGGGGCGACAAGGGGATCGACGACAATTTTGCCCCCTCGAGCCGTCAGCGACGGTGAAGAGTATATGACGGAGTCGGCCGTAACCGTCAGGTTCCAGGCAAGATGCGGATCGAACGCCTGCACGCTCATCTGCCCAAACTGAATCGTCTCGGTGGCGTAGGTATTCAGCCACCAGTTTCCCAGAAGGTACACAGCTGGCGGTATAAGCAGGATAAGAATTAGAAGAGCGTAAAGAAACCACCGCAGTCCCTTTCCCAGACGCCGCCAAACCCTAGCATTCAAAGTATCGTGCCCCTTTCATCTGTATCGCAGCTGCCGTTTACAGGCATGTCCCACTTTCTATCAAAAATCAGACCATTGTTGAAATCTATTCTGTTGCTTTGGAGAGTAGCAAAATAAATCTGCGCAGATATTTCCAGACCTTGGGTCAAAGGGATACGGTTGGGGATATGGGGAGTTGTTTTTTTGAATTCTCAAACTGCGAAGTGGTGTTTGTGATGGGTCTGTGCCGGCCTCACAGGTCCAAAAACATGGCAAAAACAAACCATTATACGTGTTTGCAAGGCTTTTTCGGGATTAAAACGATACAAATGCCAAGAGAAATGGATGGGAAGCGGCACGATCATGTGTGCCGCGATTGGCAGCTCCGGCTGCAAAATAAGCGCTTTAATTCCGGTTTCTCTCTGCTCGACAACCCCTTAGGCACTGCCTTTGCTTTTATGAATCTGTGAAGTGTCGGATGTAACGGGCTCAGGTGTTTATACGTGATAGAATCTTTTAGAGGGAGGATCTGTTACGGGAAGGAGTACCGCGTGAGAAGGACTCTATTCTCTATTCCCATACTTATCGGCATGACCGCTTTGGCCACACGCCTGGACAGGCATCAGAGCCAGTCGTTTGACTCCCGCCAGGACAAACAGCTTAAGCGCCATATCTGCGATATCAGGCGCCCCGACAGAAACGATTCATGGCTTCCACCCGGGGATTTTTTAACAGACAGCTCACTTTCCATAATCCTTACCCGCGGCCTTCGTCCCCTGGTGAAGCCGCAGATAACTTCCGGCCACACCCGAATCGCTACTAATTTCACCCCGCCCGATTCGTTCTTTCCTGTTCCCCCTCAGATCAGAGACAACGTGAAATTCTGGGAGAAGATATTTACAGAGGTTTCCATAGCCGAGGGGCTGCTGCACGACCGTGAATATCCGCTTGTCATCTATAAGAAGATGAATTTCTACGGTATGAGCAACGAACAGAGAAACGAGGCGATCAGAGCGGAGATTCGCGCCGTAAAAAGAAGTCTCCATGCGCTTAAATCCCAACCCGATTCTACCTGGGGCAGCCGAGAGCGAGATATTGCCGCCCTGTTCAATCGCCACGGCCAAAAAAGAGCGCTGGAGGATGCGACCGAGCGCATTCGTCTGCAATCGGGTATCCGTGAGCGGTTTAAATGGGGACTGGAGCAGTCCACCATGTATGACGATACAATCAAGGCGATCCTGCGACAGTACCAGGTTCCCGAAAGACTGGCTTATCTTCCCCATGTCGAATCGTCGTTCGATATCTTCGCACGATCCAAAGTCGGAGCATTGGGGATGTGGCAATTTATGCCCGCCACCGCAAGACGTTTCCTTACCATAGACGAGATTGTAGATGAGAGGCTGGATCCGATACGCTCAACGGAGGCAGCCGCAAAACTGCTTGCCTACAACTATAAGGTCCTTGAATCCTGGCCGCTGGCGGTCACCGCCTACAATCACGGAGTAACCGGCATGAGAAACGCCGTACGATCCACCGGCACAACCGATCTGGGAAAGATAATCGACCGGCACACCAGTCCGTCCTTTAAATTTGCCTCTAAAAACTTTTACAGCTGCTTTATTGCCGCAGCGCGGGTGGCCAGTCAGCCGCAAAACTATTTCGATGATCTGATGAGGCTGCCACCTTACAAGGCATTTACACTCAATCTCAGACATCCGATTCAACCATCCACCCTGACCCAATACCTCAACATAACAGCCGAACAGCTCGCTTTTTATAATCCGGCCCTTAATCCCAGGCTGTTCGAGCCCGGAGCAAAAATACCCCGCAACTACAGCCTTAACATACCCCTGATAAACAGGGGCAAGGATAATCAGGAGGTGACCCTGGCCTTCTCCGGAGGAGTCCTTGGAATGAAAGCATTCTATGCGGCTACCGGGCAGTCTCCTTTTTCCGGCCCGGCAACTCAATCAGATCCCCGGGTCTTCCGGGTAATGGACGGACGGCTCCAAAGGCTCTATCCGCAATCGTCTTTCTCCGCGATGGTGAGCCATCGCTTCAAGGTTCCTCACTCGCCCCTTCCCCTGGAAGATGCCGACAGCACCGACAGAGAACTGGTCTCACTACCCCACAGCGCTCCCCACTCCACATCTTTTACAGCCGGATCGAACCTCTAGCAATCCGGATCGTTGCCTGCGATGTCTAAAACCATTATTGCCTTGCGAATCAGATTGAAGATGGATTTTTTTGATACATAGATCAAGAAGAACCAGAAAGCCCCGACGAACCGATACTTACGACAGCTCACAAACAGGCACCAAAACCTGCCACCCCGGAAAGCTGCGGAGTGGCAGGCGATGCAAACTTCTCATTGCCATCCAAGCGAGTTGGGGTAGGATGCCTTGCCCCCAAGCTCCTCTTCAATGCGTAGGAGCTGATTGTATTTGGCCAACCGCTCTGAGCGGGCGGGTGCTCCTGTTTTGAGCTGTCCGGCATTTGTCGCCACCGCCAGATCGGCGATTGTGGTATCTTCGGTCTCTCCGGATCGATGCGAAAACATGCAGCTATAGCCTGCTTCTTTAGCCGTCTGCACCGTCTGAAGTGTCTCGGTGAGCGTGCCGATCTGATTGACCTTTATCAGAATGGAGTTGGCGATGTTTTTGTCGATTCCCTCCTGAAGAATCCTCTTGTTGGTCACGAAAAGATCGTCACCCACCAGCTGAACCCTTCCTCCCAGCTCTCTTGTTAGAAGAGCCCAACCATCCCAGTCGTTTTCCGCCAACGCATCCTCTATCGAGATAATCGGGTAGCGGTCAAGAAGGTTGCCGTAAAATTGGATCATTCCCGAGGCATCCAGCTTCTTGTTGTCGGCCTGTAGAAAATAGGTGCTGTTGTCGTAGAATTCGCTTGCTGCAGCATCCAGGGCTATGCAGATATCATCCCCCGCCTTGTACCCGGCCTTGCCGATGGCATCGATAATCACCTGAAGCGCCTCCTCGTTGCTGGCCAGATTAGGGGCAAACCCCCCTTCATCCCCCACTCCCGTACTCAGTTTCCTGCTGTTAAGCACCTTTTTGAGGGTCTGATACACCTCGGCGGCCCACCGCAGCCCCTCCGAAAAAGACGGTGCCCCAACCGGAGCGATCATAAACTCCTGAAGATCCACATTATTGTCGGCATGTTCGCCGCCATTGAGAATGTTGAGAAAGGGAATGGGCATCACAAACTTATCGGTGGTGTTGACATACTCGTATAACGGCAGCCCCACATCCAGACTAGCGGCCTTTGCCACCGCCAGCGATACCCCCAAAATGGCGTTGGCGCCCAGATTACTCTTGTTTTCGGTACCATCCAGCTCCAGCAGGATATTATCGATTGCCGACTGTTTCTCGGGATCCTGGCCGATTAGCTTGCCTTCTATACGGTCGTTTATGTTAGAAACCGCTTTTTTGACCCCTTTTCCCAGATATCGTGACTTATCGCCATCACGCAGCTCGACAGCCTCACGGGTTCCCGTGGATGCTCCGGAGGGCACCGCGGCACGTCCCATAGTATCGTTGTCCAGGTATACATCCACCTCCACGGTTGGATTCCCTCGTGAATCCAGTATCTCGCGTCCTCTCACAGCCGTAATCTTTGACATGCATCCCTCCAAAGCTCGGGTTACGTTTGTTGTTTTAAAAATGGGAAAGTGATAGTCTTTTTGAAAAACCGGTAACCTGAAAACACCACCGTACAGGCGGTAGTGGCCTGCCGTGTCATTTTTTTTGGCGCAATTTACAAACATCCTTATTCCCGCG
Source organism: uncultured Fibrobacterota bacterium (assembly GCA_964419255.1). GTDB lineage: Bacteria > Fibrobacterota > Chitinivibrionia > Chitinivibrionales > CAYFVL01 > CAZPHU01. The sequence goes on from CAYQOU010000014.1 coordinate 45,970, forward strand.
CAATTATCCTCTCACAAGACGAGCACAGTTGAGCAATAACCATACCCCTGCTAATGGCCCTTATGATCCATATGCAGGTCTTCTGCTACAAAACTTCCATTTCTCCGCTCAATTACTCTTTTGCCAAAAGAAATGATCCGGTTTATCGAATTAATTGCATACTGGAGAAAAATTTTAAATGAATTATCGAACTCACCGCATCTGGTTTTGGCCAATGGAATTCTATTTGCTTTCTTTTATGCAACGGTTTGACAGAACGATTCAAATCGTATGTTCGACACCTGTCTCTGTTCTGCCCCCCCGTCCCGCATCAGCGGACGGAAACAGAACGGGAGTTTAAGAAGGCTTCATTTCCTATGATTGTTCAGCTGTTACTAATTGCCTGATCGTTTATCCGGCTTTGCCGGACTTAGTGGAGATCACATGAAACATGTTTGTCTTATCGCGGGATTACTCCTGATTTGCGGCATAGCCTCTATCCAGGCAAAGTCCCGTGTGCGACGCCGGCATGTGAGTATCAGACATCTCCAGGGGCCGCTCTTCTTCGCCCGAAACGAGTCGATCGAGCAGAAACTCGCACCGTTTATCCACACCCGTCAAAATAAGCGCTTTGGAATATCTCCACACAATCAAGACGAGAACACTCCGTCGGAAACCGATTTATTCGCTTTAGCCCGCCAATGGGATCATCTCAGCCCTTCCTTCAAACAGGATTACCTTTCGGCGCTCTCCATTCCCGATTCCATGAACTCCTATCTGACTCCATCGGGGCATTTCGAAATCTTTTATACCACGCGTGGGCCGGATGCGGTAAGCCCGGTGGATACCTCAGGATTTAGCCAGGCCGACTGGCGGAAACGGCTTTCGGGCTCCAACGGCGTTCCCGACTATGTGGAGGAGACCGGATTTGCCTTGGACAGTGCCTGGTCGATGATAATCGATCGTTTCAAATTCCTCGAGCCATACCCATACACCGACACCCGTAACCGATCCCGCCGCTATAAGGTTGTGCTGAGAAGTCTGTCGGACGGCTATTACGGCATGACCTATCCTTTGGGCAAGGTGGGTGATGATGCGGGATATGCCAGTTTCATAGAGATTCGCAACGAGTGGCAAGGGTGGCATCTGGGCGAAAAACTGAATTACGAGAAAAACCCACATCTGGCAGTCTGGGTAACCGCAGCACATGAGTTTTTTCACGCGGTACAATACCGGATGGTCAGAAAGGTAAGCGAAGGAATACTGCTTGATTATTTTCCTGTCAGCTGGCTGGAGGCAACGGCGGTTTTAATGGAGGATCTGGCGTTTCCATCCATAAATGATTATGTGCAATACACAAACAGCTACTTCTCAGATCCCCGCCGGACACTTCTGGACGATTTTTATGATGGCTACGATGAGTATAAAAACGTTTTGCTGGCAAAATATCTCTACGAAAACAGCCCCACGGCCGACAGCATCGATTTTATCCGCCGGGTTTTTTTCACCAATCTGCAATTCGATATTCCATTCTATGAAAACCTCAGGCAAACGGCTTTTGAGCTGGGCACCTCCTGGGAGCAGTACATCGGCTCCTTTCATGGAAGGAGTTTTTTCACCGGCTCCCGCGACGAAGGGCTTTTCCTGGAGGATGCTTCGCTGTTTCAAACCTGGGACTACTCCCCCGGCCTGGCCAAATCAGATGATTCCGATGACTATTCGGTAAACAACCACGCACTGTTTCCCGTCTCTTTTCTCCGGGAACCGGGTCAGGGAAACAGGCTTCGGATAATAGCCCGAAACAAAAATCAATCATCCAATGATGCGCCCTTGGCCATAAGCGTGCTGCTTCGTTCCCATGATGGAAACATGCAGGATACCATCATCTTTCGTACACTCGAGGATGATACCATACAGGTAACGGTTGACAACTGGGACTCCTACGAAGAAGCGCTAACCGTGCTCTCCAACACCGGTCTGTACGCGGCACAGCAGCTATCCCTGACCCACAGTACAAGCCAGGCAAAACCGTCTGAGACAACCGACAGGCCTCCTCAGCTTGTCAACCAGGCTTCCGAATCGATAGAATCGGTGCATGTCTATACGGTCACAGGCAGGCTGGTAGCTCACCTTGAAAAAAGCGGTCAAACTCTGAATCCGGCCCACTTCTCATCCCCGGCTCTGCGCAACCGCCACAATCTTGCCGCCGGCTCCTATCTCCTTCGAATCACCACCAGAAACGACCAAAATGGCGAATCATCGGTGCGCATGAAAAGAATCACCGTTCGGTAGGGAAAGGAAAATAAGCTGCGAGATGAAAAGGTCCAGCGTCGTGTTTAATGTTTCCACGCCTGTGTATTTCCCTTTATGGTCACATGATAGCCTGGAGGTGATGTGCATATAGGCGCGATTCAAATACCCTTCGTCGAATAGGTATATTTGATGCTGTATTCCTGCATCTGCCAGCGAAGAAACTTCCTGAAAAGAGTTCATTTTATGAAAGTCACTTTCCTTGGCACCGGGACCTCCCACGGTGTGCCGTCGATAGATTGCATGATGAGCGGATACTCCAACTGCCCCAAGGGTGTATGTGCAGCCGCCCATGATGATCCAAAACACCGGCGCAGCCGCTGCTCGATTCTGGTCGAAAACGATAATTTCTCTATTCTGGTGGATGTATCCGCCGATTTCCGGCAGCAGGCACTCGAGAGGCATATTACGCATATCGAAGCGGTGCTTATCACGCATCCCCATGCCGACCATATCGGAGGCATTCCGGACATCCGCTCCTATACCCGATTCCGTGAGCTGCCCGTGTACGGCTCGGGGGAGAGTATCGATCGAATAAAACAAACTTTTCCATACATATTCCAGCCTCCTGAGATAAGAGGCGGAGGAATCCCTCAACTTGCCCCCCGAGTGGTGGAAGCTACATTTACTCTGGGCGGTTTTGATATCACTCCGGTTGCGGTGGAGCACGGGAGCCTGAGACAGTGTCTGGGCTATCGGATAGGAGAGGTTGCATATATCCCCGATATGAAGAAACTGAAGCCAGGATCCTTTGACCTTCTTAGAGGAGTTAAGATTCTCATCCTGGATTGCCTGCGGACCAGTCCCGAGCATCAGACCCATATTATTCTTCCCGAAAGTATCGAACTTGCGCGCCGGATTGCCCCCGAAAAATGTTATTTTACTCATCTTTGTCATGAGATTCACTACCACCGCGATGGCGGGTACCTTGATCCATGGATGCATTTTGCCTACGACGGGCTTCGTTTCGATGTGTAGTGAACATCGGGCTCAGAACAGAGACTATTTCAGGAAATTTCTTCAGAAAGCTCAGAATATGCAACAGTACAAGCAGGACTTTATCACATTTATGGTACGTAGTGAGGTGCTGACGTTCGGTGATTTTGTCACCAAAAGCGGCCGCCGAACGCCTTTTTTTATCAACACCGGTAATTACCGCACAGGTGAGCAGATGAACAAGCTGGGCGAGTTTTACGCGCGGACAATCATCGATGCCTTCGGAGAGGATTTCACCACTCTGTTCGGTCCCGCATACAAGGGAATCCCGCTTGTCGTCACCACGGCCGGGGTGTTGGCGCGCGAGCACAGCAGGGACGTGTCCTTCTGTTTTAACCGCAAGGAAGAAAAATCGCATGGGGAAGGCGGGAGTCTTGTCGGTTATACGCCACAATCCGGCGATTCGATCGTAATTGTAGAAGATGTGACCACCGCGGGAACATCCATACGCGAGAGCGTTCCGATTCTCAAAGCAGCCGCGGATGTACAGATCACTGGCCTTGTCGTATCGGTCGATCGTATGGAGAAGGGTAGCGGCGAGCAGAGCGCACTGCAGGAGATAGAGCACAGTTTCGGGATGAAAACAACATCTATCGTAAATCTGGAGGAGATAATCACATTTCTTCATAATAAAGAGATTGATGGAAAAGTTGTTCTTGATGACCAAATCTACGAGTGTATACAGAGGTATCGGCAACAGTACGGCGTATAATGGTTGGTGTGTGAAAAATTGTGTATTTTATTATGAAATCCCGTGTGATAATTTGAAATTTTCTCCTCTCATTGGGTAATATATGAAACGTTTATCGGATAATCCGCCATCACGTTTTCCTCAGCGATCCATACACGAAGCGCAAGGAAGGTGGTGGGTGGCAAAGGTCAAACCCCGGCAGGAAAAAGCTCTGGCATTTGATCTGATGGAACAAAACATCGAATACTACCTTCCCATGTATATGAAGGTTGTCCGGCGGCAGGATAATAACAAAAAGCGCAAATCGATACTGTGTCTTTTCCCCGGATATCTGAGTTTTTGCGCCGAGCCGGGCCAGCAACGCCATCTCTATGCGACCGGACGTATCGTTAATCTGGTGGAAATTCAGCACCAGAGCCGCTTCATGAAACAGCTTGAACAGGTGTATCATACCATCGATCTGGGGATACCCGTCGAGCCCTGGGAGGATGTGGATCGGCTTGTGGAGGGTACCCCGGTGCAGGTCGAATCGGGACCATTGAGGGGAATCTCCGGCACAGTGGTTCGAACTCAGGGAAGTCAGAAACTGGTAATTTCGGTGGATGCGCTTGGAAGAGCAGCAATCACAGTCGACGCTCACATGGTAAAACCGGTACCCTCAACGTAAACCTGTCCGATGACAGTATGATAGCGACTACAGACAGCCGCATACGATTTACCCAGAAAGGAACACACCATGTACATCGATCTTCATGCCCACAGCAGCAGCTCGGACGGCTCTCTTACGCCCGAGGAGCTTGTCGATCTTGCCATCTCACGGGAGGTAAATACACTCGCTCTGTGTGACCATGATACCACCAGCGGGATCGATCGTTTCGTCTCCTATGGGAAAGATAAAGGGCTCAGGGTTATCGGTGGGGTGGAGCTGTCTGCAACCTGGAACACGGGCAACTGTCATATACTCGGGCTTAATGTACGCACCGACTATCAGCCGCTGGAGGATGTGCTGCAGGAGATTCGCCACAGCCGCGACAACCGAAACGATATAATCATCGACAAACTCAATGCGGCGGATGTTAATATTACACTCGAGCAGGTCCAGGCGCTTGCCGGAGGCGAGGTGGTGGCCCGCCCGCATGTGGCACGGGCGATGGTGGAGAAGGGATATGTCCGCTCGGTGCAGGAAGCTTTTGACAGGTACCTGGCCAAAGGGGAGGTTGCCTACGTGGATCGTTATCGCCTTGAGCCACAGCGCGCCTGTGAGCTTCTGCGGGATGCCGGTGCCGCCGTTGTGCTGGCCCATCCCAGTCAGTTGAATATCGACATGCAATCGCTGGATACACTCATAAGCCGATTAAAAGAACACGGATTGAGTGGTATGGAAATCTATACTCCTTACACGACAGATGTTCAACTGCCGGAATTCTCAACACTGGCCAAAAAGCACAACCTGTTTGTCACAGGCGGATCGGATTTTCACGGTGAGAGTAAACCATCCCATTATCTGGGCCATTATCGAGAGACATTAAAAATTCCGGTCCATCTTTTGGATGATCTTCCTTTCTGATTGTTTTTTTTTGCATGACCGCGCAAGGATTATTCCGGCGGTTGAATTACGGTTTGGACGGCCCATTTCATTTTTGTGCAGGCGGTTGTGTATTTTTTATGAATATTAGTTATCAGATAACAGTCCTATTTGTGAGTGATAAGAGTCTATGAATGTAGTCGAAAAAGCGCGCAGAATTCTGGAAGCCGAAGCGCAGGCGATCCGCTCGATTCCCTTGGGTCCCTCCTTTGAACATGCTATCGATGTTCTTTATTCATGCAAGGGTAAGATTATAACCACCGGCATGGGCAAAGCCGGAAATATCGCCATGAAGATGGCCAGCACCCTCTGCTCCACCGGCAGTCCGGCGGCGCATCTTCACCCCGGAGATGCCACACACGGGGATTTGGGACTAATCGGCCCGGAAGATGTTATTGTGGCTTATTCAAACAGCGGGAAAACGCGAGAGATAGTAGAGATGCTTCTTCTGGCCAAACGCCTGGGAGTGACACATATCATCGGTATCACCAGCCATCCCGACACCCAAATCCGGGAAATTTGTGATATTGTTATCGACATGGGGCTGGTCACCGAACCCTGCCACCTGGGTTTTACCCCGACGGCATCCACTGCGGTGATGTTGGCCATCGGGGATGCGCTCAGTCTGGTGCTGGCCGAAAAACGCGGGCTTACCGCAGAGCAGTACGGTCTGAGACATCATGGTGGTTATCTCGGAGAGCAGGCGCGCAAAAGCAAAAAAGCGGTCGATATCTCATAGAGCCTTGCTTTTACAGGAAGCACACGATGCAGTTTATTGATTTGAAGAAGCAACAGAAAAGAATAGAGTCCGCCGTTTACAGGCGGATACAGGATGTTCTGAATCACGGTGCCTACATTATGGGCCCGGAGGTGTTTGAGCTGGAAGAAAAGCTTGCCATCCATGCCGGGGTCAAACACTGCGTGAGCTGCTCCAGCGGTACGGATGCTCTTCTGATGGCGCTTGTTGCCTATGGGGTGGGGCCGGGGGATGCGGTGTTGACCACTCCGTTTACCTTCGTAGCAACCGCCGAGGCCATAGCATTGACCGGCGCAACGCCAGTTTTTGTGGACATCTGCGAAGATACGTTTAATATAGATCCGGAAAAACTTCGAGACACGCTGATTCATATCGACACACACTCCCCTCCCGGTGTGGCCAAACAGATACACCCCAGGGCAATTATCGCAGTCGATCTGTTTGGGTTGCCTGCGGATTATGACCGCATAAATCGAATCGCGGACGAGTTTGGTATTTTCGTCCTGGAGGATGCAGCACAGAGCTTCGGGGGTCTTTATAAAGCTAAGTCCGCCTGCTCGCTTGCTGACATTGCGGCGACCAGTTTCTTTCCGGCAAAACCGCTTGGCTGCTACGGTGACGGTGGTGCGGTGTTTACCGATGATGATGAGATCGCCGAGCGCCTGCGCTCCATTCGGGTGCACGGTCAGGGTGAAGACAAATACACCAACATCCGCCTGGGAATAAACGGTCGGCTCGATACGATCCAGGCAGCCATTCTGCTGGAAAAACTCACCATTTTCGAATCCGAAATCGAGGCGCGTCAACAGGTCGCGCAGATGTATTCCCGATATGCACCATCCGGCCTAAAAACGCCATCCATTCCCGACGACTGCCGCTCGGCCTGGGCACAGTATTCGGTACGAAGCGCTCGGCGTGGACGCATCCAGGCGGCCTTAAAAGAAAGACAGATCCCCACAGCTATCTATTATCCAATCCCTCTTCATCTTCAGAAAGCCTACAAATATCTCGGTTATCAGGAAGGAAGCTTTGAAATCTGTGAACAAATCAGCTCCGACATTTTCAGCCTTCCGATGCACCCCTACCTGCAAGAGAATGAAATCCACGCGATAATGCAGGTGGTCAGCAAGAGCGTTTGAAAGATTGAGCCAAACCTAAACTATGCAACCTCTCGGATCCGCCCGTCCAGCGTTTCTGCTTTGCCCATAATTCCGATCACCTATACACGTATGACATTCCATTTACCGGCACAAATAAGGGTATATACCAGCTTTTTGTTCTCCGCTGCCCCCGATTTTTGTCATATACCGGCTGTGATATGTAACTCATTAGCACGTAAGAATTAAAGCCGTTCGAAAGCCTGCTCAAAAAATCGTTTTTTATCTTGCATGAATGATTCATTTAGGGTACACTTACTATTCGAAAACCCGATTCGCATGCGGCCGGGTACCGCCTACGGGGGGAAGGTGCGTCTGTTTCAGTTTCGATGGATTCGGGTGTGGAGTTTTGAACAAGTATTACCCTCGAAAGGGTAAACAAAAGAAATAAAACCACCTATCTCACCTATACTGTATCCGTCAAAGCTCGCTTCTCGACACTCCAATCTCGCCCTTTACGCTGGTCTCCAGACACAATAAATTTGCTAATCTTTTGCCAATAAATTAGTTTAATATACTTTTGGGTTATATATTTGCTGTAACCTGAAAGTCAATTCTGATGCTCTTAGGCATCAGGGGAAAAAGTCGACGGTGTCGACTAGCGCCTTTTTTGTTGTACCGGTAAAACCGGACATGCTTTGTACACTTTTTTTCAGGAGACCACAATGGCCAGAAAACCAGATTTAGCCAAGCGTAAGAAAGCTCTCGATTTCATTGCCAAATACAATGCAGAGCACGGCGGACGCGGCGGCATAACAGCTGCTGCCAACAAGTATAAGGTTCACCCGATCACTGTCGGTAAATGGGTAAAGGAAGAGGGACTGCCGGAAGTTGAAGCTTCCGAAGCCGCCGCACCCAAAGCAGCCGCCAAGAAAAGTCGCAAGAAAGCAGCCGCAGCATCACCCAAGAGCGCCCCGGTGACCGTGGATAAGAAATCGGTGATGGATAAGATCGAAGAGATCCAGGATCTTGAAAACCACATTGCCAACCTCCAGACCCGCGTCGCCGAGATCAAAGGCGAAATCAAAGCGATGCTGTAAGCAAAAAGACACCCCTCCGGGAGGCGGGCTTTTTGGCCCGCTTCCGTATATTTTCTTCGTATTTATTTAATTCTTCTTTTTATTGTTTTTCAATAGTAGATTTCGTCTTTAATCCTTTGCTCTTTATATCAATGAGTGTATTTTTCAGGAAAAATATACGTACTATCATCATAATAGGCTTGGTTCTGTTTCTTATTATTTCGACAATTGATATCTACAAGAGGTTAGGATCTTGGCTTGTTTTGGACGATACACTTCCTCATAAAGCCGATATACTTTTTGTTTTCGCCGGCGACGTTCAACGAATCCAGTATGCCGCAAAACTAATCACGAGGTATTCGGAATCGACACTTATCTGTTCACAAATAGATTCTCTCCGCATAGAAAAGATCATTGATACGACTCCTTATCAAATCAAAGTAGCTAATTACAGCTCATCTACAATTGATGAGATTACTTTCCTTAAAAAGCATTTAGGTGACAACTCCATCAAGAATGCCGATATTTTATTATTATCGTCACCATATCACATGAGAAGAATATCCATAATGGCGGCCATTGAATTCAGAGGCAAAACAGATTCTAACAATTTTTTCTTTGTACCTGTTGAAGGAAACTCCGTTAAGAACCAAAAGGATGCCTTCGTAAAATGGTGGAAAACTAAAAAATGTATATCTGCCGTACACTCCGAACTGGCAAAAATCGGGTACTATTTTATTGTGTACCTAAATCCATTTTTGAACAGCGACAGCATTGAGATGCACATTAAAGGCAGCAAATTCACCCGCAATCGCTCATTTTAACCTAATAAATATCTAATTCCGTTGAAATTCGCCAAATTCCTTTTGACGATTCGAATATGAAACGATTACTTAAAAATACCAGTATTCTGTATGGAAGTAATATACTTTCTTCCTTTCTCGCTCTTGGCACGCTGACATTAACAGCCCGAGGACTAGGTCCAGAAATGTTTGGTATGATGGTGCTGATTACCTCTTACATTCACATCGTTGACCGCTTTGTTAATTTCCAAAGTTGGCAGGCGATTGTAAAATATGGTTCAGAATCTTTGAGTAGAGGAAATACTGAAGATTTCAAATCGCTAGTTAAGTTTGGATTTGTTTTAGACATTTCGACCGCTTTCATCGGCCAAATTTTGACCATAGTAGTAGTTTTCCTCATTGGCAAGTTTAAGATGTGGGATACTCAATTCATAGTAGTGTCTTTTATATACAGTATTACGATTCTATTTCACATAAATGGCACTCCCACGGCCATATTGCGCCTTTTTGATAAGTATACTGTAATTGCCTTTCAGAAAATAGTATCATCATCATTAAAGTTATTGTTCTCAGCCGTTGCTTTCATTCTCAATGCGGATTTAAAAGCTTTCATAATTATCTGGGCAGCATCCGATATCGTCGGGAATATTGCCCTCGTAATATTCGCACAAAAAGCAATGGTTTCAAGAGGCATGCAAGGGTTTGTTTTTTGTAGTTTGAAGGATCTATCTAAAAGATTCGAAGGGATTTGGAAATTTGTATGGGCCTCAAACATACATGCCTCAGTCAAACTCGGTTTAAAAGAAATTGATGTGGTTATTGTTGGCCATTTGTTGGGTTTACACGGAGCAGGAATCTATAAGGTTGTTAAATCCATAGGCACATCAATAGGTAGTTTCACGGGGCCACTATACCAGGTTATATACCCCGAACTTGCCAAAAATGTGGAAACACGTAATTATGTGGCTTTGAGAAGACTTATCATTAATCCCCTTGGATTGGTGAGTATCGTTTCTGTTGCCCTTTTTTTACTGTTCATATTATTTGGCGAAACAGCCATTACCATGTTTTTGGGGATAGAATACATTATTTCTTTTCATCCTGCTCAAATATATCTGATCGGCACACTCCTAAGCATGGTAACATTTTCATTCCACCCCACTTTGCTATCTCTTGGAAAGGCTACAACTTCCCTTTATATTCTTCTTTTTAGTACTTTCGTATACCTTGTCTCACTCGTAATACTCACGAATGCTTACGGTTTAGCGGGATCTTCCCTTTCTTTCGTATTTTTTTACGTCGTTTGGTCGACAATTCAAGGTTTTACTATTAACACATGCCTGAAAAGAAGTTTATTATGAGATCTGTCGATGCCAATAAGTTCCAACTCCAGAATTCACAATATACATTTCCATATCACTACATACCTCATTTCAAAAAGGATGGAACCCCTTCTGTAACACGCAATCTAAGGTGGGGTTTGGAATATCTTTGCTACCAAAATCACTTGCGCGCCAAAACTATTTCGATGAGCCCACGCTCTGTGCTTGAAGTAGGATGTGGAGATGGATTTTTCATTGGCAGGTTACCTAAAAGCATACAAACACGTATTGGCTGCGATTTATCTACCGAAGCGATATCTTTTGCGAAGGCCTTCTGGCCAGATTGCATTTTCTATGATACAGACGTATATGAAATTGACGGAAAATTTGATTTAGTGGCTGCTATTGAGGTGCTGGAACATATTCCTGATGATTGTATTTCCATATTCATAAGTAGCCTCGCTGAAAAATTGCATCCCAGCGGTAATATCATTATTTCTGTACCCACAATAAATACTCCTCTTAACAAAAAACATTACAGACATTACACACTTTCTATTTTAGAAAAACAAATACGTGAAAGCGGAACGGGCCTGAAAATTGTACAACATGAATATATTTATTCCAATCCTTTTTGGATGGATATAATAACCCGTTTAATTTCGAATAGATTTTTTGCTCTTGAAATTAATTTCTTTATGAAGTTTGCATGGAAGCGGATTTGGAGATACCATCGCGTAACCACTCCATCCAGGGGGCGTCATTTGGTTTCCTATATATGTTTTTAGGATTTTGTATACTTTTCATTTCATTTTTCATTACTTGATTTTATAATATGCGCACTAGCATTATATACGCCACCAAAACACCGCTGCCTTACCCCAATGCCGCAAGCATCAATATTGTTCAAACCTGTCAAACTTTGGCACAGCTTGGTTATAATTCTGTTCTGTACAACGACTGGAAACCTTGGCGGTTAACCACACTATTTCACAATGTAAGAAAATATTATGGGATTGATCGCTTATCTTTTGATATTCATAGGGTTCCCCCTATCAGTACGGTATATTTTCATGGTTTATACCATTTGGCTAGGAAAATGAATGCTATCGTTTTCACAAGGGATCTGAGCACCGCATCATACACTACTCATCGTGGTATTCCCACAATATTAGAGTTACATACGAGCAAAAACAATTCTAAAGATATTCTTGCATTACTTGAAAACTCTAATCTTATTAAGTTATTATTCATCTCTCAATCTCTTTACGATTCTTATGGATTAGATAACAATGATTGTAGGGTATCTGTGTATCATGATCCGGTTAATCCCTTACGGTTTTCTGACATTATCGTTCCTGATAAAACAAGTTGTGGTTACGTGGGCAGCTCTTTTCCAGGAAAGGGACTCCGTGAGATCGTAATTCCTTTAGCATTGAAAAACCCTGATATTGAATTCCACATTGCCGGAATATCCAAACGCGATATTATAAAACACTCGAACAAAGATGTTGACCTTACCAATATAAATGCTTATGGTCGTATACAACCAAATAGAGTACCTCGCATTTTTAACCGCTTCAATATAGCGCTTCTCCCAAACCAGCCCAATATTCATCTTCCAAATGGTACAGATATCGGTGCACACACTTCACCACTCAAACTTTTCGAATACATGGCTGCGGGCAAAGCTATTGTCGCTTCCGACATACCGGTTTTGCGTGAAGTTCTCACGCATGAATACAATGCTCTTTTAATTAAACACAACCACTTAGATGGGTGGATTGAGGCGATTAAAAGACTAAAGACGGATGATAAATTGTTCAACAGAATCTCTGCTCAGGCAAAAAATGATGCTCTGAAATACTACTCTTTCGAATACCGTTATTCCGCAATTCTATCAGAGATCAGTATCCATCCATGATCAGGTATTTTTTGTTCCTTTCGATGTTTCTTTTGATCTATTCGCCAAAGATTGCCGGCAGTCTTGACTCTCTTGCAGCTACTTGCTTTATCATTTCTTTATGGGCAGTCGTATCAAATAGCATCAGGAACCTAAAGATTACCCCCGTTAAACGAATAGTTTTCTATATTTCACTTTTTTTCATATTTTTCTTGTATTCCTATATCTTGCGCAGTTCCAATAATATAACAGACATGTACCAGCCATTGCGCTTTCTCAGATGTATTGTTAACACTGTGGGAGTGGCATCTTTATTGTCCTTATATGTTAAACATTATGAGAGTAATGCCGGCACTCGTTTGGTAAAGGACCTATGGTTTTGTTTGTTATTCCACGCTGTTATCATTACAATAATGTTTCTTGTTCCGCCTGTAAATGAATTCATTATAATGCACGTCAGGAAAGTTGACCCTAACAGCGAACATTTTAAAACTCTTTTGGACGGCAATCGCATAGGGGGATTAACGGCATCCTGGGATGCGACATCCGGTATGCAATCCCTGGGTATAATACTTCTTCCGGCCTTTTGGGTAAAGGGATACAAGAATATTTTCATGGTGCTGGGTGTTATATTTTTCAGTCTCTTTTCGATGTTTCTTTCAGGAGCTACTGGATTTATAACTTTGGCTTTAAACACCTTTTTTATTACTTTTTTATGGCCCAACAGGGCTTTCAACGCTCAACATCACAGCCTTATTTTCAACATAAAGGCAGCTGGAAAACGTATTAACAGAACGATTAACATTAAATTTAACTTACTCCTGACGTTTCTTTTGACGATAATGATAATTTCATATGTAGTTATAAATATACTGCCTGGATTATCGCTTATGATTTCTGGTACTTCAATCGCGCGAACTACAAACATGTTTTTATCTGACACAGAATATGAACTTAAACACAACAACAAACGAACGATTACCGCAAACCGCACAATAAAAACAATAATGGATATGTATTTTTTGCCTTCAGAAACAGATGTATTTTTGTTCGGTTTGGGAGGAAGCGGTAGAAAAGACAATGAATATTACATACCAGCCGATAATGGAATTATCTTAAACGTTCACAATCTGGGCATAATAATGTCATTGCTTCTATATTGCTTCATACTTTATGATTTGTGCGTCGCATTCAAATATCGCCACAAACTACCCCAAAAATCATTCATAACTCTTTTTGTTATGATAACCATTCTCCTTATAGACGCTAAAGTTCAGTACCTGATAGCTCGCAATTCTTTATCTATTATGTTAATTGCAGTTTTTACGATGTGGCATGAAATCGGCCTACTGAAATTCCAAAGAAGAAAACAATTACAAAAGGATAAATATGAAAACAAAATCTGCAATCATTGTACCGAATTGCAGTGATTATAACCGTGGGGACCAGGCTCTTGTATGGGAGGCAGCGCACCTTTTGCGTAACATATTCAAATGTATTGACATATATATTGTATCAAGTTTTTCTGTAAATGTTGCTAATGAGCAGAACCTGGAGTTTGGTCTTAATGTATTACCGGGAATAATCAGGACACCCCGACGTTTTAAGGAAGGTAATGATTATATCACTGAGAATATAAGGACATTAATTATCCTTGCCCTAAACAGCATTTATGATTTTTTTTCCAGCCTTGCGGTTTTTTTGTTCGCCAACAACACTTCCTTATGCAACCTGTTTCTGAACAAACAACAGCACGCTACAATAGAGGCATTCCGAAAGTCAGATTTTGTGGTCGTAAAGGGAGGTGGCTTTCTCCATACGTATGGGAAACTTAGGTCGATCTATTATATTTGGTACCAATTGTACTACCTCTATCTCGGATACAGACTTGGAAAACAAATTATAATTCTTCCGAATTCTTATGGCCCTTTCCATGGTCCTATCATAATAAAACTGCTTCTGAAACATATTTTGTGTAAATGTGCATTTATCTCTGCGCGAGAATCAATCTCTTCTGAGACAATTTCGAAAATACTTAACAGGCAAATCGAAGTGTTTCCAGATATGGCATACAATAAGAGAATAAGAAATTCGATTGATAAATCCGTACTTATCAAAAGTTATTCTATTCCGATCGATTCAAAACTCTGTGTCGGCATTACTTTGAGACCATATCGTTTTCCTGCATCCTCTAACCCTCACTATTTATATGAAAAATACATCCGCTCTTTTGTTAATTTCACTAAACATCTCCGTAGTAACGATTTTTTTCCTGTTTTTATAGCACATGTTTTAGGCCCTAACAAACATGAAGACGATAGATATGCGATAAAAGAAGTTTTGAGCAGGCTCCACGGACTAGATTATGGGTACATAGACATACCAGGAGACCACCTTGACCTTAAAGATATTTATAGCCACATGTCCTATGTAGTTGGCACGCGTTTTCACTCTATTATTTTCTCTCAATGTTGTAACATCCCCTCTATTGCAATATCATATGGTGGAAACAAGGGAAATGGTATTATGTCTGACATTGGTCTTTCAGAGTACACAATCAGAATCGAAGATATTACTTCTAAATCTCTATGTAGCAAGTTTGATTCGTTGGTTGAAAACACTCCAATTATAAAAAAACAGTTAAATGAATGGTTAAAGTCGGCACATAAGAGGCACGAAAGAATGGAACAAATAGTCAGGGATATTCTTAAGGATAAATGATATGACATTCGACACTTGCATTGTAACAATCCAAGGTAGGTTCGTTAATGTTAATGGCGTCCCTTCTTCTACTCACCTCACCTATGAAAAATTCTGGAAAAGGTATCTTGCTGTCTACAAACAGGTTGTAATAGTCGGTCGCCTTTTTGACAATTCTTATTGTGATGCTTCAACCCTTAAGCCGGTTGAAGGTCCTGGAGTCACTTTTTATCCACTCCCTGCATACACTGGAGCAAAAGAATTATTATCACAATACTCAAAAATTTCCAACCTGTTAAAAAACCTTTATAGTAGAGATGCTGTATACATATTAAGAGTCCCATGTATTGTTAGTATTTTGCTATCAAAAATTTTAATTAAAAAGAAACACCCTTTTGCGGTTGAAGTAGTCGGTGACCCTTATGACTCTTTCGCACCGCAGGCTATCCGAACTCCATTAAGGCCACTTATACGTTTGTGGGCCACCCATATGATGCGGCACATTTGCCGGAAGGCTTCTGCATCCTCCTATGTCACGAAGAATTCTCTTCAAAATAGTTACCCCTGCAAACCTGGCTGTTTTACCACCTACTATTCCAGTATTGATCTTCCCGATTATGCTTTTCTGGACAAACCTAAATTTTACGATAAAAAGGGGAAAGTCCTTATTTCTATCGGCACGATGTCACAACTATATAAAGGACATAAAACACTTATAGATGCTTTTTTATTGTGCATCAAAAATGGATTGGACTTGCGCCTTATTATAGTTGGTGACGGTAAATACAAACCATTTTTCCTTGAACACATAATAAAACATAACCTTTCCGATCGGATACATCTTACCGGCTTGCTGCCTTCGGGAAAACCTATTTACGACATGTTAGATACTGCCGATCTCTTTGTTTTACCATCTTACCAGGAAGGATTACCACGCGTCATGCTCGAAGCAATGGCACGAGGAATGCCTTGCATTGGATCAAACGTAGGCGGGATTCCGGAACTTTTACCCAAGCAATACATGGTTTCACCCGGAAATTGCGAATCACTTGCCCAAAAAATCATAGACATCGTAAACGATCCGGGTAGAATGAGTGAAATGTCTAAGCATAACCTATCTCAGGTTCAGGAGTATAGACGCCATGTTTTGACCAATAGAAGAAATCTTTTTTACACGTATCTCAAAGAGCATACCACCATTTCAATAAGGTAGATTTTCCAATCACTTAAACATTTTTGATTTTAGAGGAGCAAATGGTTTGAGAATTCTTATTATAGGCGGACGATCACGTTCACTAATCACATTTAGAAAAGAGCTGATTTTGGAATTCCGCAAAGGTGGTCATGAAGTATTAGCATGTGCTGGTGAATACATGGCGGAAGTAAAAAATACTCTTTCCGGGTTAGGTGTCGGATACATTCCCATTAAAATATCAAGAGCCGGCACAAATCCATTTCAGGATATATCTTTACTGTTTGAGCTGGTTACCATTTTCAAACAATACAAACCGGATATTGTATTTGCTTATACTATCAAGCCCATTGTATGGGGAAGCCTTGCAGCAAAGATTTCTTCTCGATGCAAGATTTTTTCCATGATTGAAGGGCTGGGTTATCCCTTTATGCCCGCCGATTCCATAAACCACTACATTTCGGCATTATTTGCCAGGTCATTATACCGTTTATGCTTAAGATTTAGTAAAAGAGTATTCTTTTTAAATCCGGATGATTTATCTCTATTTAACAAGAGTAATTTCATCAATAAAAAGAAAGCTATTTTACTTAATGGCATTGGTGTTAATAATAAAATTTACGATTTCCATAAAATTAAAGGCCCCTTGAAGAACGTCAGGTTTCTCATGGTTGGTCGCCTACTGCGAGATAAGGGTATATATGAGTACTTAAATACAGCTCGTGTTCTTCAAAACAGAAAGAACATCGCTTTTTCTTTAGCGGGCGCTGTAGACACAAACCCCTCATCAATTAAGTGGTCTGATCTCAATAAATTTATTGAAGACGGCAGTATCGAGTATTTGGGATTCATAAATGACATTAAATATGTTTATGTTAATTGTGATGTATATGTTTTACCATCCTATCGCGAAGGTACTCCACGTACGGTATTGGAGGCGATGGCAACAGGCAGAGCTATCATCACTACTGACGCGCCGGGTTGCAGAGAAACGATTAATCTGACGGATGCAAAAACATTTGGCTCACTTGTTTTAGGCAAAAATGGCATCCTAATACCCGCCAGAAATACAGACGCTTTGGTCCATGCCGTAAATTTTTTAGTAAGATCCCCTGATTTAATTAAAAGAATGGGTGAGGAAAGCAGGAAATATGCAGTACAACGATATGACATTCACAAGGTAAATAAATGCATTTTGGAATCGATGGGCATTTAGGATACTAGCGCGCGTAATATCCTTCTGCCGGCTTTTCCGATGCCCCTGCTATGAATACTAACTTTTTCTTTACTTTTTATCGTCTCAATATATTTTACACTTCATTTAAACTTAAATATTAATGTTTATCTTCTTCTGTACAATGCAGAAACAATACAATCACAAATTCTTTCAACATCTTTGCTTGTTAAATCAGTTCCAGATGGAAGACATATGCCGGTCCGGAAGAGATTTTCTGAAACACCATTTATGTATGCAGGCGCACTTTTGTATATTGGCTGCAAATGCATTGGATTCCAAATCGGCCGACTCTCAATATTGTTTCTTTCCAAGGCAATACGCAACTCCTCTGTTGTAACTTCTGTACGTTTATCATCGACAATAATGCAGGTAAGCCAGCAGTTTGATCTTTCGAGTTTATTCTCAGGAATAAACTCGATTTCCGGAAAACCAGTTAAATATTCTTTGTACCAATTCCTTATTTTTTGTTTTTTCCGTATTTTTTCTTCTATGACTTCAAGCTGGCCTAAACCAATAGCCGCGAGCACATTGCTCATCCTGTAATTATAGCCAAGGACGGAATGGTGATAGTATGGATAATGGTCTCTTGCTTGAGTTGAGAGAAAACGAGCCTTATCGATATCTTCACTTTTCTTTCCTACCAGCATGCCGCCACCACCAGTCGTTATAATCTTGTTTCCATTAAACGAATATACTCCCAAATCCGAAAAAGTGCCGCTGTGCCTACTCTTGTAGATAGTTCCTAATGATTCTGCTGCATCTTCAATAACTGATATATCGTATTTTTTGCAAATTTCTGTAACCTCCTCAACATCTGCACAGTTCCCATAGAGGTGGACCAAAATACATGCTTTGGGTTTTTTTCCTATTTTAATTCTTTCTTTTATAGCCTTTTCTAAAAGATCAGGATCCATATTCCATGTTTTAGTATCACTGTCTACAAAAACAGGAGTAGCCCCACAGTATGATATTGGAAACGCAGAGCCCGCAAATGTCAATGTTGAACAAAAGACTTCATCTCCGGATTTTACCTCTGCCAAAATTAGTGCCATATGTATAGCAGCAGTTCCTGATGTCAGGGCCACCGCATGCGAAGCCCCCGTATAAGCGCATATTCCTTTTTCAAACGCGGTCAAGTCCGTTCCCACGGGTGCGATCCAGTTTGACTGAAATACTTTCTTCACATTTTCCAACTCGGCACCATACATGTGCGGAGGAGATAAATAAATTCTTCTCGATTCATTCATTCCTTTTCATCTTTCATGAACCCGTTTGACGAACTTTCCTTACCATGCCCGACATCCGTGAACAAATCTCCTTTGTGCTTGCTTAT
This sequence comes from uncultured Fibrobacterota bacterium, assembly GCA_964419255.1. Classification (GTDB taxonomy): domain Bacteria; phylum Fibrobacterota; class Chitinivibrionia; order Chitinivibrionales; family CAYFVL01; genus CAZPHU01. The sequence continues at coordinate 64,954 of CAYQOU010000014.1, forward strand.
TTCATCCGGACTTGTAAAACCCACCTGCCTTGTATCAAAAACGACGAAAAATGTTTTTAAAACAATAAAAACATCTCTTACAAAAGAGATGGTTTTGACATAATCGACATCCAATTCTATTTTCTTTTCCCATGTCAAAGTATTTCTTCCACTCACCTGCGCCAGGCCGGTTAACCCCGGCCTTACAGTCAATCGCTGCATCTGATATGCATTATATTTTTCGATTTGGTATGGCAATGTCGGCCTTGGACCAACTATTGACATATCTCCTTTTACAATATTAAATAGCTGCGGCAACTCATCCAAACTTGCTTTTCGCAAAAAATGCCCGACTTTGGTTATACGATCGTAATTATCCATCTCCGTGCCGTCTTCATTGTAGCTTTCTTCAAATATAAGCATGGTTCTGAACTTTACAATGTCAAATTCTTTTCCATTTTTTCCAGCTCTTTTCTGAGTAAATAACACCGGCCCGTTTGAGTTGATTTTAATTGCACATGCAATGATCAAAAAAACCGGCGATAAAACCACAATACTCAAAATGCCAAATAGCGCATCAAGTGTTCTTTTTAAATACTCACGATATATCACACAAACGCCTCTCTTCGTAAGCGCATCTCTTTAAAAAACGCATTTCGCTTTTCTTCCAGATATTTGAAGTTTTCTGCGAAACGGGCACCAAAATTCTCTTGTTGTTTAAAAATGATCTTTTCGTAGTTTTTCGAAACAAAACTCAGTGCTTCCAGATAATCGAATCGTAAGTACTGGCTCTCGTCGAAATACATACCGCTGAACAGCTCTTTCAACAATCCGTAGTTTTTATTGTAGTAATAGCGTTTGTCACCCAAAACACTTCTCAGTACACTCACGACAGGCGTCCTGCTAAACATCGCAAGCACCAATGCATGGTATCTGCTACATATTACCAATCGGGCACTGCTTACAATTGAAATTGCATCCTCCATCTGCAGATATCCTTTTTCCGTAATATCAACCATCTGAATATTGCTTGACTTGCTCTGCAGATAGTTGCCTTGCTCCACTCCCCCGTGATTCAGATTGAAAGGTAAAAAAACGATACCCGTGTGGTATGTCTTGTGCATCATTTCGGCAAAAGACACAAACGCCTCAGTATGTTCCTCAATAAAGGGCAGGGGAAGATATGTTTCCAACACTATATAGTCTTCAAACCCGTGTTTACCGGCAGCTTTTCTTTCTATGATTTCACTATTTATCGATAAAAGGTCATCAGGTAAATATCCAATTTTTTCTTGTTCGATGCCCAGCTGTCTCAGCCACATTGGAGAATATAGTTTGTCTCTGCAATTATAGATTACATTGTTTAGAAGATTGAATAATCCGGCAAACAGCTGCGCGTCCTCCTTATAGGGACCGAAACTGTTGCCGGTAAAAACGATCTGCTTTCCCATCCTTTGCGCGATTAAAACAGGGACAATTATGCATACAAGTCTCTCTATCCGATGCGGCATGCTCCACAGACTATTAAAGTATCCTCCTCCACTAACTATTAATATGTCAAAGTTTTGCATCTTCTCAGCCAAAATGTCGTAATTTCTCACAAACGACAGCATTTCGGGAGGTGTGATTACATAGTCCTGCCTTGCTATCTCTTTTATTGAGGCATCCAACTCCACATCGATAATATCTGCATCGAACTGGGATAAATAATCCTCCCGAATCTTCTTCAGAAACTTTCCCTCATATGAGAATAGACCAACTCCTCGGACACCCAGGTCATAAATGTTATTTACAAGCATCGCGTAATCGCCAAAATTTATATCTGCAAATGGCCCCGTGAATGCCGCTTTTTTGTCTTTTTTAGTCATACCTTCGTCTAACTATCCTTTTTAACAATAGTCACTATCTCATGCAGATCTTCTATCGCAAAATCCTCTCTTTTCCCCTTGAAATACTCCGCTTCACTGTATACACTATTTTTCCGATAAATCCTCATTGTTCTTATGGGTAGTATTTCCGATATATAAAAATCCTTGCAGGGATTGTCTCCAACATATAAAAGATGATCGTAATCCACATCCATTTTCTCTCGCATGTATTCAAATGGTTTTGGATGCGGCTTCCAGAAGTCTTTTCCAAACTCATCCGTATATACGATTTCTTTGAAATATTTGTGCGCCCCGATTGCCATTACTTTCCTTTTTTGACTTTCTAGATAACCGTCCGTTAGTATTCCTGTGCTCACATTTATTGATGCAAGCCCATCGAGACACGGCAACACATCGGGGAAAAAGTGTATCGACGGATTATGATTCCGGTAGTTAATAACCAATTGCCTGATCACATTATCATCATAGGGACAGGAATAATAATCCAATAAGCGGTTGAATACATTTAGTGAGTTTTCGCGAAACAGCTTCATCATAGTTTCATATATTCTTTGCCTGGAATCATCCAATTTACAACTCAACTCTCCTGCTATGAAACGGTATCCACTCTTGACATATTCTTTTTCGGCAAATAAAGTGTCGTCTAGATCAAATATGACACCTTTAATCATTGCATTATCTCCATGTCATCATTTATGCATACACATTGATCGTAGCGCAAATAGATGATTCCATCTTTATATTGCTGACGATATGTAAGTTTATCTCCTCTCAACAACCGCAGGATATATTCGCACGAATCCGCCCCCGAATAAATGCTCATCGGGGCACCTCCCCCAAACCTTGGATTTATTTCAATGAAATAAATACCGGTATCATTTTTTATCAGCTGTACAGTTATGTGGCCAATAGCTTTGAGGGATTTCATCAATTGTTCAATTTCGCGAATTATTGTTTCTTCTTTTATGATTTTACCTTTAGATATTTCACCGTTTCGCGTTGCCATTCTTAATCGTGGCACAATCGATACCGGATTTCCCTCAAAATCTAGAAATACATCAACTGAATACTCATCACCTTGAATAAAACACTGGATAATCGGGTCTTCTATCATTTTCAAGTAACACTCGAAATCCGTTCGGCTTCTGACTTTAAATGCATTTACACTTGAGCTTCCTGATTTTGGCTTAATAAACAGAGGATATTTTACTTCACCGGCAAACACACTTTTCGTATCATACAACTCCGGTACACGGAAGCCATTTTTCTGAAGAAATCGATGGGTCAGTATTTTATCTCGGCATAAACGTACAGTATCCAGCTTAGAAATAAGTACCGCTGCTCCTGCTTCTGCTTCGATTCTGTCCCGATTCTCCGCCAGCAGCAAAAGGTCAGTATCTATTGTGGGTACAACCAGTGCTATTTTTTCGGCTATGCAAATATCGATGATTGCCTGTATATAGCCGGGATCTTTTATCAACGGCAGTAGATACTGTTTATCTGCGAAATACAGCGCCGGTGCATACTTTGAGCTATCGCAGGCAACAACTTTAGAATTCATATCAATTTTACGAGCTGCATTCTTGAAACACTTCACCAGCTCTACACGCCTGCCGGCACTCAGGATTAGAATGTTAGAGTCACTCATTACATCTACTCCACTAAACTTTTTATACTGACAACTTCGATTTTCCACCCCCAACACCGACAAGATAGCTATTCAGACGAGCATTCAAAAACTACTATGATCCATATAAGTGCCAAGTTCTGCAGGTTAATCTCCAGCCAAACAATTTATCTGAATACATCTTATCTTATTTGGCACTTATCGGTCTATTAGAAAATTAACAATTATAATAAAATACATTAAAAAGATGGCATTCCCATATTTTAACGATCTTACAAAAAACTCTTGCCCTCAAAAAATCCACATGGCATAATAGAAAATGTTATTTCTGTCTATTTTACCTATGTTACATTTCATAGCTATCATGTCACTTATCCGAAAATTTTTAACCTTTAGGCTTCCAATCATACTATTTCTCCACGCACTTTTTGCGGCCAGCAGCCTTTTTGTGGCCTTTTTGGTCCGGTTCGATTTCTCTTTGGGGCATGGTAGCTACCCGCAGCTTTTCTGGATTTCGCTTCCAATCAATATCATTATATTTCTCATTTTCTCGGGAATCTTTAATCTCTACCAGGGTATCTGGCGTTACGTGAGTGTCGATGACCTTCGGGACA
>CAYQOU010000015.1:0-13237 GCA_964419255.1 uncultured Fibrobacterota bacterium
AATACAGCAATTAATCGTATTCATATTCTGTTATAAATTTTTGGATACTTGTTGCAGCCAAAATGAAAAAAAACCAGGCTGAGGATAATCCGAAAACAACATTAAGCAGTCCTCGCGCAATCGCATGCACCACCGTTACCGAATTACTCTGTACGTCTATTTTTTTGCCGTTTGATGCTCCTATTGCATCGCCTTTTCCATAGCTATTGCTGAATCGACATGGCTAAGCAAAAGCCCGGATCATCAATTTTAACCGTCGGATGAGATGAAATCACCCCCGGCCTTGCGATTCAGCTTTTCCGAAGATATTATTTTATACTGCGTTGCATAGCTGATCGCTTCGTGAGTTGCCGGTCAATCTTACAAGGAACCTGCCGGCGCTCCCTTTTTTTTCCAGGGACTTTTCCAAGCTTAGCTTATTTATCTCGCCCGCAGCTGTAAACGTGCTGTGTAGGTGTGGTGATGAAAAATGATCATGGATCAAATGGATACAAAACAGAAATTTACCGTATTTATCTCCAGTAAAGAGAGTATCTGCGATGAATGCAGGGAAGATCTTGGCAGCGGCGCCTGGATTACGCTGCAGGATGAAAAACGCATTATGTGTCTGGAGTGTGCGGACCTGGATCATCTGATATTTTTGCCCTCCGGAGATGCCGCGCTTACCCGACGGGCGAAGAAACATTCACAACTGTTCGCGGTGGTGCAGAAATGGAACCGCAGGCGCAAGCGCTACGAGCGTCAGGGGCTTCTTGTGGAGCAGCAGGCGGTGGATCGCGCTGAGATTGAGTGCGAGGCCGATGCGGATAAGCGCGAACAGAGACGCGCCAGAGCATCGGTGAAGCGCGCCGAATTGGACAGGGAGTTTATCGCACAGTTCAGCAAGCGTATCCGTGAACTCTATCCGCGCTGCCCCGCCGGAAGAGAGCAGGAAATAGCCCAACATGCCTGTCTCAAATACAGTGGGCGTGTGGGAAGAAGTGCCGCGGCAAAAGAGCTGGATAAGAAAGCCGTCATCCTGTCGGTTCGCGCACATATTCGTCACACCGAAACGCCCTATGATGAGCTAATGATGCGTGGATGCAAAAGATACGATGCGCGAGAGAAGGTCAGAGAAGCAATCGACACCATAACCGACAGGTGGCAAGGGGAATAAGAGACATAAATTGACGGTGTTTTGCTTGCTTTGGGTATTCGCGGGCCTGACAGCCCCTGCTCATGCGCACCCCTTACTTTTTCACTACCCTCTGCCCGTCCTTTTGGGGAAGTCCAATCGTGGCGATCACCGGGAAGTGGTCGGAGGGGTATCTGCCTTCGGGACGATCGCGCACGATTCGGGCATCCAGCACGGAAAGATCGGGAGAGGAGAACACAAAATCGATTCTCTTACCCCACCTGAGGCCGCTGAACAGATGAAACGTTCCACTGAAAGCTTTTTCCGGATTTAGTTCACGATATGTATCCACCAGCGGAAACGGGTTAATCACCTTTTCTCTTCCGTTCCAGTCATCCACGACATCGCTTTTGAGGTAGCGGATGGAGGGAGCGTTTTCTGCGGCATTGAAATCTCCGGTGACCACCACGGGATCATCGGTGCGACGGGCTCGTATCTTTGAGGCCAGAAGCTCGACGCTTTTTTTGCGGGAGCTGCGTGACCAGTGATCCAGATGAACATTAAACACATAGATTCCTCTGCCGCTTTTTCGCTCAATCAGATGCGCCCAGGTGCAGATACGCGGCTTTTTGTTGCCCCAATCCCTGGAGTCAGCTACCGATGGGGTCTCCGAAAACCAGAATGTCTCTGTCTCCTGGAGCTCAAATTGCGTGGTGTCGTACAGAATCGGAGAATGTTCGCCGCGATTTTTCCCCCTACGCCCTTCTCCCACCGACTTGTAGTGACCGAGCTGCTGCTGCAGTTCGGTGAGCTGAAAAGAGACGGCTTCCTGCACACCGATAATCTGAGGTGCCTGTTCACGAAGCAGCTCAAAGACAGCCTCCTTACGGTGTTTCCATGAATTTCCCCCATCGTTGGCGGTGCCATAACGAATGTTGAAGCTCATCACCGAAACAGCTTGACCGTTTAAATTCCGGCGGTCAGGACGAACGATTCTTCTATTTATGACGGATGATTGACAGCTTATCAGAAAGAGTGAGAAAGCAAACAGAGGGATTTGACGAATTATGGCAAGGGTCAAACACTACTCCTTATTTCAGTGAAAAAGGACAAAACAATCACACACGAAAACAGATTATCGTATTCGTGTAACAGGTGCGATAATTGTAAACCAGTTCACTTTTGGAGCTATATGTGGTTTTTGTGCTCCGCCGCCACTCCGATGATGATAAACACTCCGATCACCACCGGCGCCAGAAGAACATTGTTGAGTAAGGCCAGATAACGGGCGACGATGCTTGCCAGAAAAAGCGTCACCGCTCCATAGCCGAATGCGCATACCACCACAAAGATAAACGCCCGAACGATAAAGTGGTGTTTGCGAATACGTTTTCGAAGCCAGCGGCTGAAATCGTTTGCATACACCACCAGAAGCGTCGCGATTATAGCGGTTGAGATGGAACTCAGCGATGGACGCATCCATCGTGAGAAAACAGAGGCAAGTTCCGCGAATATATTCATGATATATGACTATCGACAGTCTTTGAAAACCCCTTCACTCTTTCGACCACATTTGAAATAGAGAAGAGGCCCGATAAAATTGATAAACGAAAGCATCGTCCACAGCTTCTTGCTCCCCCGAATATCTTCCGCGGACCGTTTGCGAATATCCAGAAGCGCCGCTGCCAGAAGAGCGATTTGAATGATTCCCATCATCACAAAAAAAACCTTTTTCCATCCGGGCATATCTTTCCATTTTTCTTTCATACGGATAATCCTTTCTATATTGAAGCAATCCGGCAACCGCCGCAATCGGCTATTCCCTCATCAAGTCCCCTGGCCTCAGTCATGCCTTTTCCGGAAGCTTGTATGAGTTATCAGGTCGTTTGGCTATAACGTAAGCAACTGGTATTGCTTTTTTCGTCGCAATAAGAAAATAATAGTTGACCCCCTCCGCCCCCAAGCAATATCAAATAGACGAAGGTCGTATATCGAAAAACTTTTTTACCCCTCACACGTCTGTCACTCCGGAAGGACCATGATGGCTGAACAAACAAACTGGTCACGCATGAAACGGGCCTTTGCCTTTGCCCGTCCCCACCGCCTCTATCTGTTGTTTGTGGTGTTACTTACTCTGCTGACTGCGGCGCTGACCTCTATCGAGCCGATGATTATGAAGATGATCGTCGATGGGCTGACCGCATCGGAATTATCCTCGCTTCTGTGGGGAGTGATAGTCCTCATATCCCTCGGCCTGGTTAAGGAACTGGCTACCATGGGTTCAAATTTCATGAGCTGGCGCACGAGACTGGATATTCACTACAGCCTCCTGGATGCCACCGTGGAGCGGATCCACCGCATGCCGGCCCACTACCATCGCAACGAAGGGGTGGGGGCGATCATGAACCGCCTCGACCGCTCCATCCAGGGGCTGATCGGTGCGGTCGGTGAGATAAGTTTCAACGTGCTGCCGGCCATCACCTATCTGGGTATGGCAATCTTTATGATGATGCGGATGGACTGGCGCCTGACTCTGGTGGTCGCCGCCTTTACTCCCCTTCCCGCCATCATCGCCTCTTTTGCCGCCCCCAATCAGATCAAGCGTGAGCGCACTCTGTTTGATAACTGGGCGCGGATCTATTCGCGATTCAATGAGGTGCTTTCGGGAATCGTGACCGTGCGCAGCTTTGCCATGGAAAGTGAAGAGAAAAACCGCTTTCTCAAGGATGTCCACAAGACAAATCAGGTCGTGGTGAAGGGAATCGGCTTTGATGCCGGAGTAGGTGCGCTTCAGAATCTTGTTATTCTCCTGGCTCGAGTGGCCGCAATCGGATTCGGCGGATATCTGGTGGTGAAAGGCGACATAACCGTGGGTACCCTGGTGGCGTTTTTGGGCTATGTTGGGGGACTCTTCGGTCCTGTTCAGGGGCTGACGGGAGTCTACCGTATTCTTCGTACCGCATCCGTATCGCTTGAGCAGGTATTTTCAATGCTTGATGCGCCGACGCATATAGAGGATTCGCCCGATGCTCACGATGTTCCCACGCTGAGAGGGGATGTGAAATTTGAGAATGTCTGGTTCAGCTATCGAGGAAGCGGTGATGATAAGCCGCTTCTTCGGGGGGTCTCCTTTGACTGCAGACCAGGCGAAATGACCGCGATAGTTGGTCCCAGCGGTGCTGGCAAGACTACACTGATGGCTATGTTGCAGCGGTTTTATGATCCGGTGACAGGAAAAATCACTGTCGATGGAATCGACCTGAAGACCATGAAACAAAACGACTTGCGCCGCCATATCGGCGTAGTGCTTCAGGATGCGCTTCTGTTTAATGAGACGATACGGGACAATATCGCCTACGGCCGACCATCAGCCACACTGGCCGAGATTCGGCAGGCTGCCAAAGCCGCAAACGCCCACGACTTTATCATGCGGACGGAAAATGGCTACGATACCTGTGCCGGAGAAGGGGGGAAACGACTTTCTGCCGGGGAGCGGCAGAGAATAGCTATCGCCCGGGCCATACTCAAGAATCCACCGATACTGATTTTCGACGAGGCCACCTCGGCGCTGGATGCGGAGTCGGAGGCGCTTGTGCAGGAGGCGATCGAGACGCTGATCCGCAACAGAACCACATTCTTCATCGCCCACCGACTCTCGACAGTCGTCAACGCCAACAAGATTCTTGTGCTGCGCGATGGACACATTATCGAATCGGGTTCTCATAGCGATCTTCTGAAGCAAAAAGGCTACTACAGCTCGCTTGTAAACCGTCAGACACGAGGCCTTTTAGATATCTCCAGTCGTGCGGCATAGTCAATAATGCGGAGGTATCTCATCGGAGATATCCTTATCCTTATCCGCCTGCATCTCCGAGACGAGCTCTTCCAGATTCGCAACCTTTTTCTGAAGGTTTTCGACGGTATCTCTCAACATGATCACCACCTGGTTGAGTTCGTCTATGGTCCTGTCCTGAAAAGCAATCCTGGTCTCAAGTTGGATTATTCGATCTTCCATATACCCCTCTCAGCATTTTTCTGCAATCCAGATTTCCTGTGCATCGGATTTTATCACGTCAGAGCAGGAGAATCAAGAATCAAAGGGTTGAGGTTACCCCGAGAAAAGGTAAAGCTTATGCAGCAGCATTGTCCTCCCCCTCCTCTCCAAATACGCCTCTCGAATCTCAAAACTCGTATCTCACTCCACTCCGTATTCAAGAAACCTCTTCAATATCACACTCCCGACCGGCTGCTCGCTCACACTGCGGAGCAACTGATCATACGATTTACCCTCCGCCTCAAGCGACTGCTTGAATTTATCGAGATAGTATCGAGTTATGAAGGCGTTGAATTCGGGATGAAACTGCACTCCCCAGGCATTGTTCCCATACCGAAATGCATGAAACTGATCATGATCGTTTCTGGCCAGGATACTGGCCGAAGACGGAAGTGAAAGTACCGATTGGGTATGGGCCACGTGAACCCATATCTTTTCGCCCAGATCCCTAAACACAATGTCCTTCTTGCTTTCTGAGGTCAGTTGAACAGAAACGGTGCCAAACTCTTTTCCCAGGGGGTTATCGCCAACTTCTCCGCCGATTGCACGGGCAAGAAGGTGATGGCCGTAGCAGATACCAAGAATCGGAACAGATGTCTCCACCGCTGCGGTGATCCACTCGATCAGCTTCTCGCTCCAACAATGCTTCCTGGTAACCATGTCGTGAGATCCGGTGATCACTACGGCTCCCGCGGTCCCGGGGTCCGGAAGCACCTCACAATGCCTCACATCCCAGGTCATATACTGGTGCTCTTGCAGCCCCATTGCCGAGGCGATCCAGTGCTCGAAATCATTGACCCGCTCCCGTAATGACACAAACGTCTCACCGGTTTTTATAATCGTTATCCTTTTCACCCGAATACCTACCGTTGTATCGTTGTATCATGAAGAATCGCCAGCCTGCGATCTTCATATTCGTCTGCTCTCGAATTTCAACTAATCACGTTACTATCTTTGATGATTTTCCCGTAATAATCATCATCATTACCCTGTGACAACCCAGCAGCGCTGAAAATGATTGTGCGTACTCCGCGATAGAATCGCTGCATTGATATATTTCCTAAAATACCATCCGCCGAATCCGTATATACCGGATGAAACGACTGCGGTGATCGGCTTGATATGGCCAAGCCGGCGCAAATCAACTATATTTAGCAGCGTTAAAAAAGGAGAACATGTCTATGTCTGTTTGCCCATGCGGTACAGGAAAAGAATACGAAGAATGTTGTCTGCCGTATATTTCCAGAGAGCAGAAAGCTCCGACGGCCGAAAAACTTATGCGGTCCCGCTACACAGCTTTTGTAGTAGGTGATGTCGCCTATATCCACGACACAATCGATCCGGCTAAACGGGACGATTTCGATGAGAAAAGTATCCAGGATTGGTCTAAAAACTCACAGTGGAAGAGCCTGACTATCGTTAATACTTCCAATGGGACCGAAAAAGATACAAGCGGTACCGTAGAGTTTATTGCCCGCTACAAACTGGAAGGCGGCACCCGGGAACATCACGAAGTAGGAACGTTCGGTAAGAAGGACGATCAGTGGTATTACATTGATGGAGAAATGGTCACTCCCAAACCGATCAAACGTGAAAGCCCTAAGGTCGGCAGAAACGATCCATGCCCGTGCGGAAGTGGCATGAAATTTAAAAAATGCTGCATGTGATGCTACCCGGTCAGCCCTAATAGGCCACCTGTCCTCCGCATCCTCCCGTTACGCTGAAGCGGTACGGGAGGAGCGCCTGTACGCTTTTATCGCACAAAGCCATTCAAAAAGATCAGCGGTACAATTACCGCCCCATCGATAATCTGTACGCATATCGACCTTTTTGCCCCCAGCGCCCCCCGAATCAGATAACCGTAAAGAGCCTACATTTTATAATGTTAGCACATGAAATCAGGAATATCGACCCGAGCTATTGCAGCGATTCAACCTGCTAACACTTTATATGGTTACTGACTTTTGTTCTAATCTCGGTAAAAGATACAGGAGCATGAACCAGACCATCGATTCCGTATGCTTTGAGATAGATCGGCTCGATCTCACCACCCCATCGGGTAACGAGAAAAAAACGTGTTGTTATACGCTGCTCCTGAAACCAGCGCGCAAGTTCCAGCCCACTTTCTCCACATACACACACGTTTGAAAACACCGCGGCGTATCGGCCTTTGAGAAGCCGCCTCTTACATTCTGCCAGCGATTGGACATGCTCGATTTCAAACTCAAGCTTCGCCAGTGATTGTTCGAGGGATGCACGGGTATCCTGCTCCTGCTCAACAATTAACACTTTTCTCATGTTTTGCAAACATAAACAAATGATGTGCCAAATTAAAAATGTCTATTATATACAAAATACGCATAATAATCACTTGACCCGATTTAACAAAGTCTTTTAAATAATCCCCTATTCGGGCTTTTTTCCCGACTTCTCCCAAATACACCATAAGGCAGGAAAGGAAGGAAATCTTATCGGATTTTCAGTGTTGAGCTGGCGTTGAGAAAATGCTGTATGGCCTCGGCAGCTGCGGTGTACCCGAATATTGCAGGAAGGTAGGATATGGTTCCCAACGGTGTACGCTCCCGGCCTCGCTGGAAAAACTCTTCGGCCGCACCGGTTGTGACATCCGAAATGGCTTTGCGGGGAATCTCCATCGAATACACCGCTCGAATTCCCTTATACAATCCCAGTCGATGCAATCTTTTACGAAGAACCCTCGCCAGCGGACAGTTATGCGTTTCGGATATATCGCCGACTCTTATCATGGATGGATCCAATCTTCCCGCCGCCCCCATACTGCTTACGACGAAGTAGTTTTTCCGGCGAGCCATATATAAAAGATCCCTTTTAGGAGTGACACTGTCGATAGCATCCACTACCGCATCCAGAGGCCCCTCAAGAAGATCATTCAGTGTCTCGGATGAGGCAAAGGTGTGGTGCGGCTCGATGATACAATGAGGGTTTATATCTCTCATCCGCTCAACTGCGACTTCAACCTTGGGCATGCCTGCGGTGGAGTGAAGAGCAAAGAGCTGTCGGTTGATATTGGACTGATGAACCGTATCGAAATCAACGATTCGCACATACCCGACCCCGCTGCGAACCAGTGATTCCAGGGCGTGTGATCCCACACCTCCCAGACCAAATACCACCACGCGCATACTTGAAAGTCGCTGCACCGACGCCTGACCAAGGAGAAGCTCTGTTCTGGAAAACTGCGTCACCTCTTTTCTCCCTTCGCATCATACCCCTGTTGATTCGGTGCGATATCCAGCGGCAAAAGGATTTTTTTGAGAAATGCCCTGGCATTGCGACTGGTCAGTTCATCGACTTGTTCCGGCGATGTGCCGCGCAGCAGTGCTGCCGTCTCTATAATGTATGCCAGATTTGATGGTTGATTAACGTTTCCCTCCACACCTTCCGGAATCATGTCAGGACTGTCGGTTTCCAATAGAAGACGTCGTTTAGATACCGCGGCGATTGACCGCTGTGCTTTTATGTTTCCCTTTCGGGTGATTGATCCGCCAAAGGATATATACATGCCGCGTTTCTCGAAGGCATGTATCATCTCAGCACTCCCCGACCAGCCATGAACAAGCCCCCCCGCCGGCAGCTTCACTTTGTCCAGCAGATGTATGAGCTCTCCCCATCCTTTGCGGCAATGAATGGATACCGGAAGTTTTCTTTCGGCAGCGATTCTCAACTGAGCTTCCGCCACGCTGATCTGCACATCTTTTTGCGGCATCCCACCGGTAAAATCGAGTCCGATCTCCCCGACTCCCGACGGAATGCGGTCCAGCATCCCCTCGAGTGATTCCCGCCATCTGTCTTTCAGGTGACCGGCAAACCATGGGTGCACTCCAAAAAAAGCCACCACATGTCTGAATTCAGAGGCGAGTCGATAGACCTTCTCCCAATCCTGCTGCCTTGTTCCGCAGCAAACCACATGTGTAACCCCCATCTTACTTGCCCGCTCAAGTATGTTTTCGACAGGTTCCGAAAACCGTTCATCCTGAAGGTGACAATGTGCATCTATCATGTTATCTTCAAATCTAAAAGGTGTAAGAAAAGAAAACAGCCTGTCTGTTTTATCGGTGATGCCTTAAATTCAACCCTAACTGAGCGATTCACTCGTGTCGATTTGAAATGCATTGGAGCAGAAGATTCTCAGCATTTTTGCAAATACCACAGCGGGTATATCACGCAATTGTTTCAACCCTTCTGCTCAGATGCATTGAGCGGCTCATCCACTCAGAACCGCTCAGTTTAGGCACAAAATAAAAAGAGGGAAGCGGGCAGTGCAGCAACGGCCATATAATATTTGTGTTTTCAACGAAAAAAGGCCTCCGGATGAGTGCATCCGCAGACCTTGAATCTTTGATATGGAGCTGAGGGGGCTCGAACCCCTGACCCCAACGCTGCCAGCGTTGTGCTCTCCCAGCTGAGCTACAGCCCCGAATCGAAGAAATAAAGATATATCACAGTTTTAGCTCAAGTCAAGATCAAAACGGCCTATTTTGCTTTGGACTGTTTTTTCTGTATGCGTGCCCAGTCATCCTTCAGCGAAACAGTTCGGTTAAACACCAGGTTATCCCTGCTGCCGTCCACCGAATCCAGACAAAAATATCCCAGACGCTCAAACTGATAGCGAGCCTGCCTGTCGGCATACTTGAGACTGGGCTCCACCTTACAGTCTCTGAGAACCTCCAGCGATCCGGGATTCAACGCATCGGTAAAATCTTTTTCCGCCGAGGGATTCTCCTTCTCAAACAGATGATCATACAGCCGCACCTCTGCATCCAGGGCATGAGTCGCGGAGACCCAGTGGAGAGTCGCTTTGACCCGTCTGCCATCGGAGGGAGCGTTGCCGCCAATGGTTTCGGGATCGTAGGTGCAGTGCAAAACCGTTACATTACCCTGCTCATCTTTTTCATAATCGACGCAGGTGATCCAGTATCCATACCGTAGACGAACCTCACGACCTGGCCCCAGACGGAAAAACTTTTTGGGTGGATTTTCCATGAAATCTGACTGCTCTATGTAAAGCTCCCGACTGAAAGGAACCATGCGTGTACCGGCGGCGGGATCTTCGGGATTATTAATCGCCTCCATCTCCTCAACCTGTCCCTCTGGATAGTTATCGATAACCACTTTCAGCGGCCTAATAACCGCCATCACCCGCTGTGCCCGCTTGTTAAGATCTTCCCGCAGGCAGTGCTCCAGCAGGGCCACATCAACCACACTCTCCCTTTTTGCCACTCCGATACGCTCGGCAAAATCGCGGATCGATTCCGGCGTGTACCCCCGACGGCGCAGCCCGCCGATTGTAGGCATGCGCGGATCATCCCAGCCGCTTACGTACTTTTTTTGTACCAGGGTCAAAAGTTTACGCTTGCTCATCACAGTGTAGGTTAGGTTAAGACGGGCAAATTCTATCTGCTGAGGGTGACAGGGAGCCGGAATGTTGTCAAGCACCCAGTCATACAGCGGCCGGTGGTCTTCAAACTCCAGCGTACATATCGAATGAGTGACCCCCTCCAGCGCATCGGAAATACAATGTGTAAAATCATACATCGGATAAATACGCCAGGTGTCGCCGGTTCGATGGTGAATGGTTTTTCTGATTCGATACAGGGTCGGGTCCCGCATGTTAATATTGGGAGATGCCATGTCTATCTTCGCCCGCAGAACCCTTGAGCCCTCCTCGAATTCCCCCGTGCGCATCCGCTCGAACAGCTCCAGATTCTCCTCCACGCTTCTGTCCCGGTAGGGCGAGGGCTTTCCCGGCTCTGTCAACGTTCCACGATACTCCCGTATCTGCTCGAAAGTCAAATCATCCACATACGCTTTATTGTGTCTGATCAGGTAAACGGCAAACTCGTAAAGTTTTTCGAAGTAGTCGGATGCAAAGTACTGATGCTCTCCCCAGTCGAAACCAAGCCAGCGAACATCTTCCTTGATAGATTCTATATACTCGACCTCCTCCTTTTCAGGATTTGTGTCGTCAAACCGCAGATGACACCGCCCGTTATACTCCTGAGCCAGACCGAAATTCAGACAGATAGACTTTGCGTGTCCGATATGCAGATACCCGTTTGGTTCGGGTGGAAAACGGGTAATAACCTTCCCGTCATGCTTGTTTGTCCTGATATCCTCATCGATAATGGCGCGGATAAAATGAACGTTTCTTTTCTTTTCTTCAGCCATGTTCTATTTGTCCTCTATAGTAAAGATCCCTTTTTCCCGATGTTAAATCCTGTGATGCTGCTCATGCCGTACCGGCCGCCTTCGGGCCCATTTTATACTATGCGCTTTGGCGGTTTTGTTCGATCCATTTTACCGCCGCTGTCATGCGGGATATCACCCGATCTTTTCCAATCACCTCAAGCATTTCGTAAAGGCCCGGCCCGAAACTCACCCCGCTTACCGCAAGACGGGTTGGATGAATCAGCTTGCCGGTGGAAAGCTCATTTTGCCCGGCATAATCCCGGTATATCTCTTCAAGCGTCTGCTCGTCAAACGAATCTGTCTGAGAGAGTTTCTCTATCAGCCCGTTTAGGACCGAGACCGCATCCCCCTTGAAAAAATGCTTGCGCGCGGCTTTTTCATCGTATCCACTGGGGTCCTGGAAAAAATACCACGCATTTTCGGCCAGCTCGGTGACCCGCCTGGACCGGTCCTTCATAAGAGATACCACTCTCTTCAAATACGGATCATCCGCACCACTGTTTTGATCGATAAGTTCTTTGTCTTTCCAAATGGACAGTACATCATCAATGATCGACTCTACCGAGCGCTCCTGCATGTATATGCCGTTCATCCAGTCAAGTTTCTTACCATCGAAAACAGATCCTTTCGGAGAAATCTTCCCGATACTGAAAGATTCGACCATCTCCTCAATGCTCATTTTTTCCCGATCATCTCCCGGGTTCCATCCCAGAAGAGCCAGGAAATTGAACAGCGCTTCCGGAAGATAGCCGTTTTGCTTGTAGTCCATCACCGATGCTGCACCTTTTCGCTTGGAAAGCTTGCCGCCATCCGGCGACAATATCACCGGCAGATGTGCAAAGACAGGAGGCTTCCAACCGAATGCCCGGTAGATAAGAAGGTGGCGGGGGGTTGAGGCGATCCATTCATCCCCTCGCAATACGTGCGATATGTTCATGGAATGATCATCCACCACACTGGCAAGATGATAGGTAGGAAATCCGTCTGTTTTCAACAGCACCAGATCATCCAGCACATTACTTTTATAAGAGATCTCCCCCCGAATAGCATCATCGAAACTGATCGTTTCCTTATCCGGTACTTTCAGACGGATCACACTGGGTGTGTTCTGCTCAAGCATACTCTGAACCTCTGACGGCTCGAGATTGCGGCAGTGACGATCGTAGCCGGTGGGCTTTTTGGCGGCTTCACGCTCCTGACGCACTCCGGCCAGACGTTCAGGGGTGCAGAAACAGCGATATGCATGACCGGCATCGATCAGCTGCTGAGCATGAGTGCGGTATAGATCGATGCGCTCGGATTGCACATACGGACCTGCGTTTCCGCCCACCTGCGGCCCCTCGTCCCATTGAAGTCCCAGCCATTGAAGGCTTTTGAAAATCTCTTCCAGCGCTCCCTGCTGGAAACGACTGCGATCGGTATCTTCTATGCGCAGGATAAAGCTGCCGCCGTGGTGGCGGGCGAACAGAAAGTTAAACAACGCGGTACGCGCTCCTCCCACATGCAGATATCCCGTAGGTGACGGTGCAAAACGTACTCTGACCTCTGATCCCATAGAAAGCCTTTCTACTATTCTGTTTTTTCGAAATGAATTGTCGATTCGAATCACTCTAAAAAACCTGGTGATTAACTGTTGAAAATACGTTTTGGCAGGCCTTGTTGCTTTCATAAAACCAATCGATACTCTTTTGGCAGATTCGAGCGTTTTCCCGCCCGTCCTCACTCACCGAAAGCTCCCATCACCCATCACCCATCACCCATCACCCATCACCCATCACCCATCACCCATCACTCATCACTCATCACTCATCACTCATCACTCATCACTCATCACTCATCAC
>CAYQOU010000015.1:13337-60656 GCA_964419255.1 uncultured Fibrobacterota bacterium
TCATCACTCATCACTCATCACTCATCACTCATCACTCATCACTCATCACTCATCACTCATCATTTATATTCCAGGTTTGTTTGACAAAAAACACACGGCGAAAGGAAACAGTATGCGCATAGTCTTGCAGAGAGTCAAAAAGGCGAGTGTAACCATCGACGGTTCGATGGTGAGCAGAATCGGCCCGGGAATACTTATCCTTTTGGGAGTTCACCGGGATGATAGTGCGGAGCAGGCGGATTTTCTTGCGGCCAAATGCGCCGATGTGCGTATCTTCAATGATGAAGAAGGGAAAATGAACCGCTCGCTCAAGGATGTCGGCGGAGCGGCGCTTGTAGTTTCTCAGTTCACGCTGTATGGGGACTGTTCCAAAGGACGCCGTCCAAGCTTCATAGAAGCAGCCGGGCCGGAGAAAGGTGATGAGCTGTACCGCTACTTCGTCGAGCAGCTCAAAAAGCAGATATCGATAGTGGAGACCGGACAATTCGGGGCGGCTATGGAGGTTACCCTCATAAACGATGGTCCGGTAACTTTGGTTTTAGAAAAGCAGGCCTGAGTCTGGCAGAGCCGGAACCGGTTTCTCGCCACCTCGGATGCATAAAGTCAAATCGATAGTAGCGGTTTTATGCGGATGAGTCGCGCAATCAGGAATAAGCTTTATGCCGACGGCAACCGTGTTTTTCGTATCGTAAACAGTACCACAGCCGTATCCCATCCGATGTCCCTTCCGCTAAGCTGGTTTCTGGCCAGGTCGTGGAGAGTCGAGATCTTTTCCGGCTCGAGACTTTTCCGCAAAAAAGCCGAAAGGCCCTGTTTATTTTCGCTCCGCGGGGCAAACCAGGCATCGACATCTCCCGACTGTATCCGGCGCTTACCATAAAGCGGCATCACTCTGCTGCGAACGGTCAATCCTGTTTTCTCCCCTAAGGATATGATTTCTTCCGGCGTCCAGTTCACCAGCGGATTTGCAGGATCATCGAAAAGTTTCTGCTCCGCATGCTTCAAGCCCTCCATTAAAGACTCTTCTCCGATAGAAAGCCTGTCGGAGAGCCGTGTACTGTTTCGGTGATCGGTTTCTGCAAGCACCAGCAGACCATCCGGAAGCATGAGGGCGGTTACCGCTCGTAACCAACTCTCCTTATCCGAAACACTTATCAGGGCATTGCGGCCGACTATCCGGTCAAACATTACCTCTCCGCCCGCGCTCTTCCTGATATCATCGACCAGACGCACCGAATCGGTCTGAACGATTTGGGGTCGTCTCAATGGTTCGAATTTCTGGGCCATACTGTAAAGAGTGTCGTAGCTTTGAGAATCAAGCGCACACGCCCATACTCCCCCGCTGTCCGCCCGGCGAGCGGCTTCAAACGTCAGCAGACCGGTTCGGGCATGCAGATCCAGCACCAGATGGTCACGGCTTATTGCCGCTGCTTCGAGGACGGTATCACGAATAAAGGACATATGCCCAGCGGATGATCCCACCGTGCGTTTTTTCCACTGCCGGCTGGTATCCGTTTGCTCTTCGAGATAACTGTCGGATGAAACCATCGACTCGATCTGCACCTCCCGGCGACGGGCGACCTGATCTGAGATCTCCTTTTCGTAGCCCTGATCAGAAGGCTCGTAAAACATTCGCCCCTGAAGCATGTCTGGAAGGTACTGCTGTGCGACCCAGTGATCGCGGTAGGCATGAGGATACAGGTATCCCTCTCCATGCCCCAGGCTTTCCTTGTCCCGGTTGGCATCCCGCAGGTGGTCGGGTATGTCTTCTGTGACCTCTTTTGATACCATATTCAGTGCATCGAAAAAGGCCATGGAGGAATTGCTCTTAGGTGCTGTGCAAAGATAGAGACAGGCGTGTGCCAGATGGTACCTGCCCTCAGGCATACCGACATAGTCAAAGGCGTGAGCCGCATCCATAACCACCCCAAGAGCATTCGGATCGGCAAGGCCGACATCTTCGCAGGCGGAGATTATCATTCGCCGGAAAATAAACCGGGGATCCTCCCCTGCATAGACCATCTTGGCCATCCAGTACAATGCGGCATCCGGATCGGAGCCTCTGATGGATTTGATAAACGCGGATATCGTATCGTAATGCGCATCGCCATCCTTATCGTAGAGAACCGCACGTCTCTGAATAGACTCTTCGGCCACCTCCCGGGAGATCCGGATAACCCCGTCCTCATCGGCACGGGTGGTCTCGACTGCCAGCTCGAGTGCGTTTAGTACTCCCCTGGCATCGCCGTTTGCGGTATGCACAAGGTGCCTGAGTGCATCATCACCGATCTCCACATCTTTGCCGCCATATCCCCTTTGGTCATCGGCAAGAGCCTGTTTAGCCACATTCATCAGATCATCCTGAGTGAGACTTCTCAGCTGAAAAACACGCGACCTGCTCACCAGAGCCTTATTGACTTCGAAATAGGGATTTTCGGTGGTTGCGCCGATTAGAATGATTGTACCGTTTTCCACATGTGGCAGGAGAGCATCCTGCTGAGCTTTGTTGAAACGATGGACCTCATCGATGAAAAGAATGGTTTTCTTTCCATACAGCTCCTGTGTCTGTTGTGCCGAGTGGATCGAGTCGCGGATGTCCTTAACCCCTGCAAGGACCGCATTGATCGAAAGAAACTGAGCGCGGGTGGTGTTTGCGATTATTCTGGCCAGTGTGGTTTTGCCGGTGCCCGGTGGGCCATAGAAGATCAGACTTGAAAGCTGGTCGATCTGAATAGCCCGCCGAAGAAGCCGTCCGTGTCCGATGATATGTTCCTGACCGATAAACTCATCAAGGGTACGCGGCCGCATACGATCGGCAAGCGGAGCGTTTTTTTCCTTGTGAGCCCGGGCGTGGAGTTCAAACAGATCCATGGGAGTAAAAATACTTTCTTGTAAAATACACTACCATTATCTCCGTTGTATGAATACGCATTCAAAATGGCTGTTAATCCGCTGCACGTTCAATATGTGAGGTGAAAAATTGTTTTTTTGTCATTTTTAGAAAAAAGACTGCACTCCATGCCTCAAAGCGGATACTGTAATTATGTATATTAAAGTGTTTTATATTTTCACTTGCGGCTTTCTTTCTCAAGGAAATTCGGCTATGTATAACAGTTCTATCCGTCACGTTCTTCTTTTTTGCCTGCTTATCGGTGGTACCATGTGCGTTTCTGCCCAGAATGTTTCCGGTGTTGCTCATCTCGTACTGAACGCTCCCGCCTCCCAGGAGCACCGCCAAAAAATCAAATCACTCGCGCTGGACAGCCTGAAAAATTCAATCATGGTCTGGATGAAAGATATTCACTATCAGCTCCCCGATTCCACAAAAGGGGTCGAGTGGCATCATTTCCTCTCCTTCGTAAGCGAATGTGCGAAAACGGCAGAAAAGCAGTCGTTTGTGGAGGCCCGGGAGTGGACACTGCGACTCGATCTTACAGCCGAAAAACTCAAAAGCCTGCTGGATGAGCATAATGCGCAGGTAAAACCAAAGGCTCTGAAGTATTGGGATCTTGCCCGGGAAGGCATGAAACACGGTCGCGCCGCGGTTGTATTCACAAGTTCCGTGCATACGCTATACAACGCCATGGGACATTTGGGAGAGCCGCTTTTTCTGGAAAAGGATGGTGAGCCGGTAGATTTGAAAGAAGAATCCCGCAAAGCGCTTCAGGA
Organism: uncultured Fibrobacterota bacterium; assembly: GCA_964419255.1. GTDB lineage: Bacteria > Fibrobacterota > Chitinivibrionia > Chitinivibrionales > CAYFVL01 > CAZPHU01. The sequence continues at coordinate 17,007 of CAYQOU010000015.1, forward strand.
AGCCCTCAACAGGCTCAAGATTCAGTACAGTTCTTTTATAATAAAGGGCAAGTCTGGAAATGCACCGGATGAAGACATAACTATCACCGCAACTATCGACTCTGCTCCCCTTGCCGGTCTCCCATTTACCGGCTTTTTACCCGATGGCAACAATCTTTTCAAGATTTTCACTACAACCGACGGGACCGCCCAGTTCGGCGAATATACCATCCCGTTTGTCTCTTATGGCACATTTCTGCACGTACAGCCCAATCTGGGGGCAATCGTTCAACCGTCCTATTACTTCACCTTCTCCGATTTTGGTGTCATGCCGGGGGAAGGGCATAATCAGACTCTGATGTTTAACATCGTTAAGCAGGCCTACAAACTCGAATACAAAGTTTCTTCGGCCAATCAGGTAAAGGTTTCCTCCGATTTTTCCAATGGAACACTGGTGCGGAAATTTCTCGAAGATTCATGCAATCTTATCACCTCCTCGCCCACTAATCCTGCGGATCTGAAAATCAGTATCCAGGCGCAGGTATCAAGCTATACACATGACAGTCGTGAAGAGACGGAGATCAAAGCGGAGGCTCTGATAAAGGTAAAGCAGCTGCACAGCGGAGGAAATGAGTTGGAAGAATCCAAGATGCTTAACCAGAAAACGTTCGACAGTAACCACAAAATCCCAACGGGACTCTTCTTCTGGGAAACGACTCAGACTATGCGTAATCAGCTCAGAGATATGCTCAACAGTCTATAGAACCCAACAGGAGAAAAAACAAGTGCCAATTTTCAGTAAAGTAGGCAATTCACCGAAAATTGCGGTTATTGGCAACTATCTGCCGCGCCAATGCGGGATCGCGACATTTACCACCGACCTATGCGATTCTCTGGCAAAGGAAATAGGACGGAAAGATCATATTGGCGCTATTGCAATGGATGATACGATCGACGGATACGCATATCCATCCGCGGTAAAATTCCAGATCCAGGCACAACGTCAGGCCGATTATATTCGCGCCGCCGAATTCATAAACGTCAGCGACTTCGATGCCCTGATCCTTCAGCACGAATACGGCATTTTCGGAGGAAAGTCAGGAGCATATATTATCCACCTGCTCAAACAGCTGCGCATGCCCATAATCGCCACGCTTCACACCGTGCTCGATGAGCCCACTGAGGAGCAACGAACCATCCTGACAGAACTGGCAAACTACTGTGCCAGACTGGTGGTCATGAGCAGCCGGGCAATCTCTATCCTCAAGGACATTTACAATATACCGGAAGAAAAAGTAACGCTTATCCCTCACGGCATTCCCGATCTCCCTTTTGTCGACCCCAGCTTTCATAAGGATCAGTTCGGGGTCGAGCGTAATAAGGTGATGCTGACATTCGGGCTATTGAGCCCCGGTAAAGGAATCGAGCATCTCATTGACGCCATGCCTGCGATCATCGAAAAACATCCTGATGTAATTTACATTATTCTCGGTGCTACACATCCCCACATAAAAAAGGTTTACGGCGATGCGTATCGACACGGACTGCAGCAGAAGGTCGCACAACTGGGCATCGAGGATCATGTACAGTTTCACAATCAATTTGTCACAATCGATATGCTCTGTCAGTATATTGGCGCCGCCGATGTTTACATCACTCCCTACCTGTCTCCCAAGCAGATAGCCTCCGGAACTCTTGCCTATACGCTGGGAGCGGGAAAAGCGGTGGTATCGACGCCCTACTGGTATGCAGAGGAGCTTATCGGGGAAGACCGGGGAAGACTTGTGCCGTTTGCCGATCCTGATGCATTGGCTCATCATGTGGCGGACCTTCTCGGAGACGATGTGGAACGCAATGCGATCCGTAAACGTGCCTATCAGCACTGCCGACACATGGTTTGGAAAGAGGTCGCCAGAAGGTATCTGGAACTTATTGACAGTATAATAAAAGAACGCATCGAATTTCCGCAGCCGCACTATGGAAAATCTTTTCTTCTCACCATGATCGATGAGCTGCCGGAAGTCAGGCTTAAACACCTCTCCATGCTCACCGACGATACGGGTATCGTACAGCATGCAAAGTATGCGACACCAAACCGGTTCGAAGGCTACTGCAGTGATGATAACGCCAGGGCGCTTATTGCAACCTGCATGCATTATCACCAGAGCGAAGATGACACGGTGATCCCGTTAATTCATCGATACCTCTCCTTTTTGCATCACGCTTACAACGGTGAGCAAAAGAGGTTCAGAAATTTTCTCACCTACGACCGCCACTGGCTTGAGGAGGTCGGCAGCGAGGATTCACAGGGGCGAACCATGTGGGCGCTTGGCGCGGCGGTTCGATTTTCACCAAACTCCTCTATTCGCGACCACGCTACTCACCTGTTTTCCCATGGTCTTCCCATGCTCGAAACTCTGCAACATCCCCGGGCATGGGCATTTTCTATTATCGGACTTCATCACTACCTGGCCATTTACGGAGGTGATGCCTCGGCACGACGATCCAGAAAGGAACTGTCCCAGAAACTCTTTGCCCTCTACCTGAAAAATCGCAGCAAATCCTGGCTGTGGTTTGAGGATATCGTGACCTATTCGAATGCAAAGCTGTCGCATGCCCTGATACTGGCCGGCCAGTGGATACCCAATGGCAAGATGTTTCATGCCGGACTGGAGAGTCTGCGATGGCTTCTCGAGCAACAGATCCATCCGGAAGGTCATCTGAGCCTCATCGGAAACAACAGATGGTATCGACGTAACGGCGAAAAGTCCAATTTCGACCAGCAACCGGTTGATGCGATGTGTCTGGTAGAGGCGTGCGTGGAAGCCTACCGGGTGACGCGCGACAAGGAATGGCTGGAGTATGCACGACTTTGCCTGGCATGGTTTCTGGGGCGAAACGATCTTAAAACCCCTATGTACAATTTCAACACCGGCGGCTGTCACGACGGACTGGAACCGGACGGGGTGAATGCAAATCAGGGTGCGGAATCTACTTTGGCCTGGCTGATATCGGTGTTGACAATGAAGGAGATGCTGAGTTAGAAAAAAAATGTATTTTCCCCTTCTTCCGCCCTTCCGTCATAGTGATTTTCATTCTGTTTTTTACCCGACGGGATATATGGCCGGGTATCAAACTGGGAATCCAATATTCCGAGATTGCTGACGTGGTCATGCCTCATGCTACTTTGTGGATTGCGCGAGAGAATCGCTCAACGGAAATCTTTTTTACCGGCCCATGATTTATTCCCACCAGCGACTCTCACGATGCATATCGCTTGTGTCATCTGGTCAATCGGAATTTCGGCCTGTGGTTCCCCGTGATGACGAATCAGCCTGTGTGTTTAAGACGACTCGGAGCACACGATGTGCGCAGAGCACTGCCGAACAGGCAGCCCGAAGTGCGGCTCACACGACGTGAGCGGGCCGGAACGCGGGAGGTGCCCATATGATTACAAATCATCCCAAAAAACCAGCTTCGTCTTCACTCGGTTCCCAGGCTTTTATTCCTTGAAAAAATTCTCACTATCACTGTATTATTTTATACCCCTGCAAACCTTAATCAAAAAGATATCTCGCCTATGCCTATGCTTTCAAAAAAACTGATTCTCGCCCCCCTGCGCGGCATCACCAATCACCATTTCAGGACGCTGTTTCAGAAACATTTCGGCGGGTTCGATCTGGCTATGGCGCCGTTTGTTCCCACAGTGCAGGCGCAAAAATTCAACGAAAATCTGTTTCGGGATATCATCCCCGCCAAAAACAACACGCTTGCGGTCATACCCCAGCTTCTGGGAAACAATCCGGATGATTTTCTGCGCATGGCGGCTCATATCCACCAGCGCTACGGTTTCTCCGAGATCAACTGGAATCTGGGATGTCCGGTCGGCACGGTGACCCGCAAGAAGAAAGGCTCGGGCCTGCTTCAGTACCCGGAGCTGATATACTCTTTTCTGGATTCGGTGATGCACAGACGTCCCTGCGATATCTCTATCAAAATCCGGCTCGGATACGACCGCCCCGACCGTCTGACGGCAATGATGGAAAAGCTCAACGACTACCCGATCTGCTGCCTGACCGTCCATGCGCGTACGGCGGCACAGATGTATGAGGGTTCGGTTGACCTGGACCATTTCGCCCAGGTCTATGACGCAGCGCGGATGCCTGTCTGGTACAACGGGGATATCACATCGAAGGCCGCGTTTTCGGCGCTCTCAGAACGGTTTCCGAATGTCTCGGGATGGATGATCGGACGGGGCGCGATCAGCGATCCTTTCCTTCCCCAAAAGATTAAGGGAACCACCGAGGATGATCCGATTCAAAGAATCTGTTTTTTCCATGAGGAACTTTTCGAGATCTATCGGCAGCACTACTATGGCCCCGCTCCCCTTCTGGGCGCGATGAAAGAGATATGGAACCATCTGCATCAGTTCTTTCAAAACGGGGGGAAAATGCTCAAAGCGGTGCGGAAAACCAAAACGCCGGATCATTATCTGGCTGAGGTCAAATCTCTTCTGAACTCATCTGTCCCCGCAGAGCATCAGCGCTTGTAGAGGCCGTATTCGGAGCGGTAAAGCTCTATCTCCTCGATCGGATTATAGGAGAGATCGAATATTTTCGCGACTATTTTCTTGTCCTGAATATCGATAAGCGCAAATGAGGGATCTATGTTCTTGTCGCGACTTTTCTTGAGATGACCCGGATTTATCAGCACATGACCGTCTCCCAAACTGATCTCGGGGTTATGGGTGTGGCCATGCAGGATGATATCGGCGATGGTGCGGTCCTCTTCGGTGATATCCTTTTCGGTATGCACCAGCATGATCTGCAGCCCCATGATATTCTCAAAGACCTTCTTGGGCAGCTTACCCGAGCGATACCCCTCATGATAGGTGCCGGGCACCTGTACGATTTCGATGCCCTTATCCGCCAGATCGATCACATCCTCGTAGTCATCGCCCAGATGACAGAGCATGGCAATGTGCTGTTTTTCAATCAACCAGTCCGCAACGGCATCAAGGGTCTCTTTGTTCCGATGGGTGTCGGAAACCACTCCAATCTTCATACAAGACTCCTTTTCGAGTATCGGTTATGAAACGCACCCCATCCGGCCAGCCGCAAACACACCGGCCGGCCACCTTCCCCTTGGCAAGGGGAAGGCAAACATACCCCATCCGGCCAGCAGAGAACCCACCGGCTGCCCAGGAGGGGGTGAATTCATGGTTGCCGTATCAAGTACGGCATGACACCCCTGACTGTATTCGCTACCACGCCTTCAAGTCCCCCATCGGGGATTTAGGGGGCAGGAGTTAATTCAGCCTTTCTTCAGACCGGCAACCCTGGCAATCAGTGCATCAAATTCTTTCAAATAGGTATCCACATGCCCGATAATATGCTCGGCGGTGTAGCCGAATTTTTCGTCAAGCACATTAAAGGGGGCAGATGCACCGAAACGCTCCATGCCGATCACCTTTCCAAACGGACCAACCAGCTCACGCATGGAAACCGGCAACCCTGCGGTCAGGCCAAGCACCGGTACGCCAAAGGGGAAAATCGTCTCGCGGTACTCCTGAGGCTGCTCCAGAAAAAGCGCCTCCGAAATCGCAGAGACCACCTGTACGTTTAGTTTCTTCTCGTCTTTCAAGCGCACAGCGGCTTCATACATCGTATGGACCTCCGAGCCGTTTGCCACCAGAATGATATCAGGTTTTCCATCGGCCTCCAAAACGGTGTATGCCCCTTTTTGCGCCTGAAGTGCATCCTCATATCGGCTGCCTGATGCTTTAGCCGGGATATCGCTGATGTTCTGGCGTGAGAGAAGCAGCGCTGTGGGACAGGCGGTGTTTTCCAGCGCGATTTTCCAGGCGACGGTGGTCTCTGCCGCATCCGCGGGTCGAAGCACCAGCATACTGCGCTCGCCGTCCAGATTCTTCATCTTCTCCAGCAGCCGAATCTGCGCCTCCTGCTCGATCGGCTGATGCGTCGGACCATCCTCACCGACTCTGAACGCATCATGCGTCCAGACATATTTCACCGGAAGCTTCATCAGAGCAGCCAGCCGAACCGCGGGTTTCATGTAATCGGAGAACACAAAAAAGGTTCCCGCCACCGGGATCACCCCTCCATGCAGCGCCATACCGTTGACGATCGCCCCCATTGTCATCTCAGCAACACCTGCCTGCAAAAATCCGCCGCTGAAATCCCCTCTCACGAAGGATGAGGAGTTGTCCAGAAACGCTCCGGTGTTGTCACTGTTTGACAGATCCGCCGAAGAGACAATCATGTTTTCGACCTTCTTTGCAAACAGTGCCAGCACAGTGCCCGATGCCTTGCGGGTAGCGATGTTAGAAGCCTGCTTTATCGAGGCAAAATCGATCTCGGGGATTGCACCGTTGAGGAACTGATGCAGCTTTTTGGCCAGAATCTGATTTGAACTCTCCCACCTTTGCTGTTCCTCTTTGCGGGCAGCAACCTCTGTACGCTTTCGATCGAGGATCTTTTTGTAGTATTCTTTGACTTCCGGAAAGATTTCGAACGGATTGTCGGGATTGCCGCCGAGATTTTTCACCGTGTGAGCAAATGATGCCCCCGCCTTCGAAATCGGCATGCCGTGAGTGCAGGTCATTTTCTCGAAGTTCTCTTCGTTGGCGGTGAGACATCCCTTGCCCATGACCGTTTTTCCGATGATCAGATACGGTTTCTGGCTCTCCTCGGTCGCACGCGTGAGGGCTGCACGGATCTGCTGCGGATCGTTGCCATCGATGGTCTCAACCCGCCATCCCCACGCTTCGTATTTTTTTGCGGTATCCTCACTGGTGACCTCCTCGGTCACATGGGACAGCTGGATATCGTTTGAATCATAAAACATCACATAGTTTGACAGCCCCAGATGTCCCGCGATTCGCCCTACGCCCTGGGAGATCTCCTCCTGTATGCCGCCGTCGGATATGTAGGTATAGATATTGTGGGCGGTCCACTCCCCGAATCGAGCCGCGAGGAACCGTTCCGCTATGGCGGCCCCCAGTGCCATTCCATGCCCCATGCCAAGCGGCCCGGAGGTGTTTTCGACGCCGCGGCGGGGATCGTGTTCCGGATGGCCGGGAGTCGGGCTTGCCCACTGGCGAAACTGCTTTATTTCATCCATGGTAAACGCACCGCTGAGCAGAAGGATAGAATAAAGCATCGGTGACATGTGTCCGGGATCGAGGAAAAAGCGATCTCTGAAATCCCAAGCGAAGTTATCCGGATCGAAGCGAAGGAATTCCGAATACAGTATGTGGATGAAATCGGCTCCGCCCATCGCACCACCCGGATGTCCCGATTCAGCCTTCTCAACCATAGCCGCAGACAAAATGCGGATATTATCTGCTGCTCTTTTAGCCACCTTTAAATCCATTATCACTCCCACAAAGGTTTAAGACGACAGCGCGGGGAAAACACTGCTCCCACGCGCGAAAACACTACCGCAATAAAACGTGATAAAATATATAAAGGAAGGCCTGAGAAATGAAACAAAGTGCAGAAGAGGTGTGGATTATTCAACCGCCCAGCTCAAAGCGGCATCCGCGATCTGTCCGATGGGCAGGATTTTCTCCACGGCATCCATCTTCACCGCCTCTCCCGGCATACCCCAGACGACACTCGTCTTCTCGTCCTGCGCAACGGTGTGCGCTCCGGCCTGCCGCATCGCCAGAAGCCCGGCGGCCCCATCGGCACCCATGCCGGTGAGGATGATACCGACCGCGTTTGCTCCAACATACCGGGCGACAGAGTTGAACATCACCTCCACGCTCGGGCGCTGATGATGCACCTGGGGTCCGGTACGGATGCGGACAAGATAGCGCGCTCCACTTCGCTCAACAACCATATGATAATTGCCCGGCGCGATCAAAACAGTTCCGTTAACGATAGAATCCCTATCCTTAGCCTCGCAGACTTTTAACCGCGATGTCCGGTCAAGCCGCTCGGCAAAGCTTTTAGTGAATTTCTCCGGCATGTGCTGTACAATGACAATGCCGGGTGCATTATGCGGCATACTCCGAAGCACCTGCTCTATTGCCACCGTTCCTCCAGTCGAGGCACCGATTGCGATAATTCTGTTTGTCGTTTTGGTCATCGATGAGCGTGTGGGCCTGACAATATGCATCTGACTGCGCGCAGCGGTCAAGCGCGTAAGGTCGAGTCCGGCGGCAGCCCTGATCTGCTCGCGCAGAATGGCAAGAATATTTCCGACGGTATAGGCGCTACCAGGTTTACAGATCACATCGACCGCCCCGATATCAAGTGCCTCCATCGCCATTGCCCCGCCCTGTGGTGTCAGAGAACTGACCACGATGGTCGGGATCGGATGATGGTGCATTAGTTTGCGCAGAAAGGTAAGACCATCCATTCGCGGCATTTCTATATCCAGGGTGATCACATCCGGCTTGTATTCAACAATCTTGTCGCGAGCGACATAGGGGTCAGGAGCGGTGGCAACAACCTTGATTTCTTCGTATTTTGACAGCTCCCGTGAGAAGATCTGCCTTACAACTGCCGAATCGTCAACTACCAGTACCTTGATCATAAAACTCCAATGTGCTGCGCGTTTATTCGTCGAGAGCAAAGGTGAATAACACCGGATGCCCTTCCGCTTCAACCCACAAACTCTCAGCTTTGCGATGTTGTTCCTCCGCCTCCTCCTCAGAGACAACCGCCGGCAGGCCGAGATCAAATATCGGTTGGCTGCCAAATATTTCCGAGAGAAGATTGCCGGCAATCATGTTGAGAATCTCCTTTATCGCATCCCGCCCCTTCTCATGCGCATCCGGGCTGTTTTCATCCTGACCGAGAAGATTTGCCGCGGCAAGGTGGAGAAAAGGCTCCTCGCACCAAAGAGACATGCTCCCCTGATGATATCCCGAAAATGTTATAACCGTACAGACCGGCGACCACTCCGTGTCCTCCGGAATCGCTTCATTCACCATTGGGTCGATGAATATGAAAGCTCCATCACAAAGAACTCTGTTTATGACGGTAAATGCCGTCTCATGAAAATTACTCACCGGCATGCCATCCCCCCAGTGTATTTATAATTACATCTCGTATATTCTCAGGAGTAAACGGCTTTCTCAGATACTCCTTTATACCTTTTTCTTCCAGCTCCCGGATCCTCGTCGAGCTGCCCTCAGTGGATACCACCACCACCGGTATGTCACGATATTCGGGATGTCCGCGCATGACATCGATCAGCTCGATCCCGTTCATCTGTGGCATGTTAATATCCGAGAAGATGATATCGACCCAGTTGTTTTCCAGCAGGCTCAGTGCATCTTTGCCGTTTTGTGCCTGCAAAATTGAACGTACCGGCAACCGCGTCATTCCAATTGTCCGCGTAAGCATCGAGCGAATCGTTTCGGAATCGTCGACTATCATAATTGTATACGCCATAAACTCCTCCTGGTGCGTATTCCGGAGAATCCACATACATTATGCCTGTTTCTCATTCTGAACGCTCCATGATTTGTGTATCCACATTTTGTATCATCTTCAGAATATCACCCGGTCTGAATGGTTTCTGCAAAAAGCCTCTGATACCAAGAGAACTGATGATTTTTGAAATGACATCCTCCTGAGCCAACCCACTGACACTTATGATGGGTATATTTGACTGGCGCAACCGAAGAATAAACTCGGTTCCCTCAAGCTCGGGCATCATAATATCGGTAATAATAACATCAACACGGTAAACCGTCAGAAGGTCTATTGCGTTTCGCCCGTTATTTGCGGCTATTACCGCGTGCCCTCCCTGTTCCAAAACCTCTGCCAGCATCTCGCGCGTATCGTGATGATCATCCACTACCATTATAACCATAGCTTTCCCCTTCGGTTAATGTGTGTCATGTAAGTTCCAAAACGGCAATCTATAACTCGATTCTTTTCCCATTGCTGGTGATCCAGGTTGCGCCATCGGCCATATCAAGAAACAATGTCCGCGCAATATCACCGCCGACATGTTCCGCTGCAATCAGAACATTATTTTTCCAGAACATCTTTCTAGCCATAACCACGTTTCTTTTACCGATGGCAAAGAAATCGTTTCTGGAAAACACCTGCGCCCCGCCGGCTATCACCACTCTCATGTTCTCCTTTTTGGCTCCGCATTTATAGGCTTCCCGAAAAAACCGAGGTATACCGACATCTGCAAACATATATGGGTTTTTCCGCGCTTTATTTTCGTCTATATTGGATTGCGGAAGCATATAATGAAGCATGCCCCCTACTCCGGCAACCGAGTCATAGATGGTAACTCCCACACATGAACCTAATGCATGGGTGACAATAATATCACCCGTGCCGGTACTCAGTTTCATATCCGAAACCCCAACAATTATTCTCACATCCTCATCCTATTATGCGTGATGTATACTTTTTTTCACAAACGCACGGCTCGACTTTACACTACTTAATTAATTGTGCCGATACCACTGTTAAGTTTTCACGAATTTTGTCGATATTGTTCGCGGCACGAATACTCGCCTGCAATATGGCAGATATCCTTTGTTCAAGTTTCGGATCCCGTGTATACCCCCGGTTTTTGTTTGACAAATCGATTAATTCGGCATAGCCCGATATAGCCCCGAGCATATTGTTACAATCATGCGCAAGCCTGGAGAGGTGATTTAATCTTTCGCCTATCTGCATTTCTTTTTCATCCTGCCGCACCGTTTCTTCGGCCTGTTTTGTACCTGGCCAATGGCCCGTAGTTTTTTTGTCTTCCTCTGCTCTCATGTGTGCCTTCCCGTCTATTTTTTTATGTATATCGATGGTTTTACCAGTTTAAACCCGCTCAGCATGCCGGTGAGGCTTTCCGCATGCCCAACGAAAAGAAACCCCCCGGGTTTTACAAGTCGAAAAAACTCTTCCAGAAGCCGCTTTCGGACCGGATTATCGAAATAAATCATGACATTTCTGCAAAAAACAGCATCCATCGGGCCGCGCATCGGAAAAGGGGTAACAGATAGATTGAGTCGCTTGTATAATATCATCGAACGGAGCGAGTCTTTTATTCGAAATTTTTGGCCTTCATCAGATCTCGTAACGGTAAAATATTTCTCTCTCAGTGACCGACTGACCGTCTTAACTTTTTCCTCCGGATACTCCCCCTGCACGGCCTTATTGAGTATTCGGGTGGAAATATCGGTTGCCAGGATTCTTACATCGACAGGATATCCCTCTGTGGCCTTGCTGAGAACCATTGCCATCGTGTATGGCTCTTCACCGCTGGAGCACGCGGCCGACCAGAACCGAAAACGGGTCTGTCCCTTCTGAACCCAGATTTTCATCTGTTCCGATAAAAAATCAAAATGAGCAGCCTCACGAAAGAAACTGGTTACGTTGGTCGCTATTGCATCCAACAGCTGGACGATCTCCTCCCCGGTTTTGTCATTGACAAGATGCTCAAGATAGTGACCATAGTCAGAGATACTCAGTGCCCGCATTCGCTTCCCCAGACGTGCCGATACAAGCGCCTGCTTTCCATCATTAAGCGCAATTCCCGCCTTTTCATACACTATATTACGTATGGTATCGAATGTCTTTTTGTCCATAGTATTCGCTGCGGATGCAGCCACTCCTTTCACCAGACCACTGACGGCCAATCCTGCGCCCGCAGCGAATGCACTTTCAGTACGGCCACGTGTCCACTTTGCGTATCAAACAAGATCTTCCTGCCAAGCATCCCACCGACATCCTGTGAGACTAATGGTATGGAATGCCTGTCCAGATATGATCGCGCAACGTCAATGTTTTCTTCACCGATGTTTCGCCCCCGAGCCCCCTTTGGAAAACTGCCCCCAAAAAGTTGTGCCACGATATCTTCCCGCGCGCACCCTTCCTCATACATTAACCGCAGAAGTGCAACCATCGATGCGTTGCCGTAGCGTGGTGTTGCTTCTCTGGGATTGTCGGTGCGCGGATACATGAAATGATTCATCGATCCGCATTTCATCTTTGCACACCACAGGCATACCGAAACACAACTCCCCAGGATCGTACGAATGATGTCCGGTTCTTTACTGAGAACTATCTGCCCGGGTTCCAGTGAGAAGGTGACCGGTGGCTGAATTATGCCCCTATTTCGACGATCCTGCATATTGCTTTTCTTGCCTTGAAAGCAGAAGAGTATTTCTCCCACTATATTCCCGGGCCGGCTTCATAGCGTATTTTTAGTAAAGGCAGGAGCCGCAATCAGCGGCTCCCACAGGTGATAATGCTTAGAATTCCGACAATTCCTCATCATCATCAAACGGAATAACATCGGAGGGATTTACTACCTTCTTCTGCCCATTTTTGTTTTTTGCTTCGCTGCGATTGTTACTTATCGCAGGTTTGCGGGGCATGGTAGCGACACTGCTCTTATTTTCCAGAACCGGACGCCTTAATCCGTTTGATTTGGGTGATGCCACACTGATCGACAGCTGACCACTATGGTTGCCTCCTTCAACCAGACGTACCAGATTCTTAACTATATCGTTCATGTTTCCAGCCTGTGCGGAAAGCTCTTCACTGGCTGACGCGGATTCTTCGGCATTTGCCGCATTGCCCTGCGTGACCTGATCCAGCTGAGCAACGGCTGTATTGACCTGTTCTATGCCCTGAGCCTGCTCGTTACTTGCCGCGGCGACTTCCTGAATCAGACCGGCAACCTTAGAGGAGCTTTCTGCTATGGATTGAATGGATTTGCTCGTCTCATCTGCCAATCCTACGCCATTTTCGGCATTCTTTTTGGATCCCTCTATGAGAGCCGCAGTATCCTTTGCCGCCTCAGCAGCCCTCTGCGCAAGATTCCGGACTTCTTCCGCGACAACGGCAAACCCTTTGCCTGCCTCACCAGCCCGCGCAGCTTCAACAGCGGCATTAAGAGCCAGCAGGTTTGTCTGGAATGCTATTTCGTCAATATTTTTTATTATCTTTGCAGTTTCGTTAGCACTGGAGTTGATATCGCCGATGGCTTTTGTCAGACGTTCCATCGCATTCAACCCTTGTTTAACCAATTCTCCAGACTCATTTGTAAGCCCTTCGGCCTGGCGGGAGTTACCGGCGTTTTGCTTTGTCATGGAAGACATCTCTTCGAGACTGCTGGAAATCTCTTCCAGCGATGAAGCCTGTTCGCTTGCCCCTTCCGCCATAGACTGGCTGGATGAGGAAACCTGATTGGACGCGGAGGCAACCTGCTCGGAACCCTGTGTCAAGCCATCAATTATGCCCCGAATAGGCTTTGTTATACCGCGAGTGATAAAGACGGCCAGGGAAACACCAATAAGAAGAGCAAAAACAAGACCTACAATCATTATGGTTGAAGCTATGCCAAGTAAAGACATCGTTTGTTGACTGATCTCGGCTGTCTGGGCCATTCCTGACTCAGCGATCATTTTTACATTTGAGAGAATTGTACCTGCTTCAGTCTCGCGCAAGTTCTGGACTTTGTCACGTTGCTCCCAAAGAGTTAGAACATTCTGCATTGCAGCCCTGTATTCATTTGCAGACTCCTGCGTTATATCTATCTGCCTCTTGTCTTCTGAATTGTATGTTATCTTCCTAAGGGCAGAAAATTTGTCATTTATGCTGTCGAAATTTGCAATAGCAGTCCGTATTAACTTGGGTTGTCTGGTTGCCTGTGCTCGCCAGTTTTCCACTCTGGTGATATTTCCATAATCAATGATATCATTTACCAATGTAATTTTTTCTAAACGCTCACGCATCTTTACTGCACTGGCCCCCGATGACATTTCCCTTTGCATCTGTTCATTCTGACTCTCAAGAAATTCCTCGCAGGCTTTCATGTATTCGTCCGCTGCAGTTTGAAGTACAATGCGCTCTTCTCCCATTCTTTTGTTTAAATCATATGTTTTTTTGGCATGGTTTTCATATAGAGTAACCGATTCTTCTATTTCGTCCACTGAACCTTTTAACTTTACCAGATTCCTTGATTTATCTGCAAGCACTTTTGCATCTTCAAGGGCTTCTTTTACTCTTTCCATACTCATTTGAGCTTCTTCATAATATTGTTCTTCCTCACTGAAAGCATACCCCCGAATTGCATACATTGTGGACTGCGAATTCCTCTCCATTTGCCCGGACAAATCTACTTCCGGCATATGTTCATTAGCTAACCTGTCAGTCTGAGAACTAACCCTTGTCATGTTCCATACCGCCAGACTTCCCAAAATAATTGCAATCAGAATTAGTGCTCCAAAACCGGTACCGATTTTCGCGCCAAGACTCATGTTTTTAAACATTCTCTCTACTCCTTTTTATTGTGCAATCTTTGCAAGTGAATTAATATCCGTCTCGGAAAGAACTTTGTTTATGTCAAGCAGCATCTTTACATTATCCCCGACTTTGCCCATTCCCATAATAAACTCCATGTTGGTGGTTTCACCGAATACGGGGGTATCTTCTATACTCCCCGCGTCTATATCCAGCACCTCTTTTACCTCATCGATAATTATTCCCATAGTAACGGCATGGCCATTGTCCTCTATCTGAACCACGATTATACATGTTTTTTCCGTGTCCTCATGATGCTGCATACCAAATTTTCGTCTAAGTTCGACGACCGGTATCACCTTTCCCCGCAGATTAATGACCCCTCTGACATATTCTGGTGTTTTCGGAACATGTGTAACCTCCTGCATCTGAATAATTTCCTGTACCTTCAGTATTTCAAGTCCATACTCCTCCTCACCAAGCTTGAACGTGAGATATTTGCCGGCAAGCCTCTCCCCGATTTCCGTTGTTTTCTTCTCGGAAACCGCGCCTTCTTCCAGTAATTCCGCCATTCGTTCCTCCTGTGTATATTGTAAGGTGTTTCTTTTTTTATTAAAAATTCAGAAAGTTGTGCTGATTGTCATTTCATTAGCCATTTTTATTATTCCACCGATGTCGACTATGAGACTAACGGTACCATCGTTCATTATCGCCCCCCCAGTGATTCCCTGTACATCACCTACGCCCTCTCCAAGGCTTTTTATGACCACTTGCTGCTGGTCAAGAATCTCATTGACAAGTAACCCGGCTTTTCTCCCCATAACATCTTCTACAATCAAAACGATTCCGTCCGTGGGTTGCAAGGCATTACTCGCACTGTCATCAAAAACCGCACCTAAACGGATTAACCGTATCAGCTCTCCTCGAACTTTAACCATTTCCCCTCTTTGCGCAACCGTTTCGAGCTGTCCGACCTTGGGCCTGAGCGACTCGATAATTGACAGCGTCGGCACGATATATCGCTGCTGTCCCAGTCTGATAATCATACCATTTATTATCGCTAATGTCAGCGGCAAACGAATTGTAAACAACGTACCCTTTCCCTTTTCAGACTGGATATCCACCGATCCTCTAAGCATTTCGATGTTCCGTTTAACAACATCCATCCCCACACCTCTGCCCGATATATCAGTTACCTTCTGAGCGGTCGAGAAGCCCGGCATGAACACAAACTGCAGAATTTCCTTATCCGAATAGTTCTCGCCCTCTTTGCATATCCCATTAGCTATGGCCTTTTTCAGAATAACATCAGAATCCATCCCCTTACCGTCATCCTCAATTTCGATAAACACATTGCCGGCCTTGTGATACGCACGAAGGGTAACGGTGGCTTTTGGTGACTTACCGGCTGCCTGCCGGTCCTGAAGAGTTTCTACCCCATGATCCAGCGCATTTCTTATCATGTGAATAAGAGGATCTCCGATGTTTTCCACCACTGATTTGTCCAGTTCGGTATCCTCCCCTTCTGTAACAAATTCGATGTCCTTACCAAATTTCCTGGATAGATCCCTGACCAGACGTGCCATCTTCTGAAATGTTCCTTTTATGCTAACCATTCGCAGCGACATTGACAATTCCTGAATCTGACGCATAATCTGGGTGGCCCGGGCTATTTTCTTACCCAGACCTAAGTCATTTACATCGTCCATTGCCTTATCTGAATACACCATCGATTGCGCAATAACAGCCTCTCCGATACTGTCTATCAGTTGGTCGAGACGCTGAACGGGAACCCGAATCGTCTCTTCGAGATTCTTGTGCTGCTGTCCGGCTCTCTGGCTTGCAAGGGCACTCGCAATAGAGCGAGATTGCACCTTTTTCTGGGAAAGGAGGATTTCTCCAATTTTCCTCGCATCTCCCCCCTTTTGGGTCAGCAACGCATTTTCAACATCCTCCGCGTTTGCCTTTCCCCGCCTGATGAGAATCTCGCCCAAGCGGCCATTTTCCGCTGGAATCGACTCTCCGCTGAGTGTCTCAGGTGCGGACAGTCTATCACACAGTTTCTGCACGTTTGCGGGCCTGTCGCGAGACTCTCCATTCATCTGCGCCTCTACAATATCCACCAGAGTTCGAAGAGTATCCATAGATTCCAGAAGCAAATCTACATGGGCAGGCGATAAGATCAGACTGTCTTTGCGAGCCAGATCCATCACATGTTCTATACTATGCGACAAATGACTTATCTCCGAAAGACCCAAAAAACCCGCAACTCCCTTGATCGTATGACATGCCCTGAAAATGGTGTTCATCTTATCGTGGTCGTGTGGATCATTTTCCAATTCCAGTACCATCGGCTCGGCCGCATCCAGATGCTCTCTGCTTTCCGCAACAAAATCTCCCATCAGGGATGGATCGCCGTCAAAAGCATTGCCACCGGATTTTGGCATTATTTCCCTATCCTCTTTTTGTTCATCCTCCAGCGATTCTTCATGTAAAGGCTCTTCGCTGCCCGGTTTGGGCTTCTGCAGTACGTATGCCTTTTCAGCTTCAGTAATCTCACTCTGTTTACCCGAGGATAAAAGAAGAAATTTGGAAGACAGGAGATCTTTTAAACGCAACGCCATGTCGGCTGAGAACAGATTGGCGGCCAAGTATTCTTCAACCTCATGAATAAATTTTGAGAATACATTCAGACCAAGAACACCGAACTCACCTTTCCACGTGTGCAGAATACGCTGAATCATCTGTCTGGCTTCCGTATCCCCTTTTTCAAGATTAAGGGCACATCCTTCGAAATCCTCAAGCACAGTCTGCTGCTGAGAGACGAAACGAGATACCATTTCCTCCATCCCATCTTCATCGGCGGATTGATTATCAGGCGTATACTCTTTTACATCCCCGTTCTTTTCATCCGAACTCTCACCTTCGATCCCACTAAACATCAACAGCTCTTCAAGCGCTGCATTGGTAGCCTCGATGCTCTGACCCAATTTTTCAACGCCGTTTTCGAAAGGAGTTTCATCCATGATGATATGTTGGACCAAAAGCCCGCTACGTGCCGCTTGACTCTTCAGCGCCCGTGGTATATCTGATATGGAAGCGATATCTTCATAGTGCTGCATGATATCGGTTAACAGTGACAGATCACTTTTATTAACAAGTGGATATTTTGCCGCAACGGCATTCATTAAAGCAGCAACCCGTTCTAAACTGTCATCCATTATTTACTGCTCCCTTACAGTGTTTTAGTAATTTTCTTTTTGTGTATGTGATGTAAGCCCAAATGATTCATACCACCTGTCTACCCGCTCAACAGCCGATTTGACAATATTCAAAAGGATAGAAATATCTGTAAAAGGTTTGGTGATATAATCGAATGCGCCGGCTTCGATGCACTCAACCACATGTTCCATTTTTGAAAATGCTGTCATGACAATGATATTACACAGAGGGTTTATTTTTTTTATCTCCTTTATCACCTCATTCCCCTGCATTTGAGGCATGAGAACATCGACAAGAACGATATTTGTTTTATGTGCATGATACTGTTTAACTGCTTCAACCGGATTGGTAAAGCCGACGGTTTCAATTCCAACTCGTTTGAAGATTGTATCCAGGGATCGAATTATTACCTCCTCATCATCCACAATCATTACCTTTGGTGCCATATTTTTTCCTCCGAAACAGGTATAACAGCTTCCGGTGAAGCTACAATGCTTTGGGTATAGCAGTAATTTTTCTATATATCGCTCCGAGATCCTTCATATTAAACGGTTTCACCAGAAAGTATGCAGGCCCATGCTTCCTTACAGCCTGTTCGATTCCCAGCGAATTGTCCGCAGTAATAATTATTATAGGTACGGTAATATCATATTTACGGGCCGTGGAAATTATAACATCACCCTTCATTCCTGGCAAATGGTAATCGACAACGGCCAAATCAATACGCTCCTGAAACAATGCCGCCATACAGTCATCACCACGATCAACGGCCCTTATTCTGCAGCCATAATCGTTGAACAGATTCGATAGCAATTGTCGAAAAAAGTAATCATCTTCTGCTATTAACACTTTAGTTTCCAATGTACCTTTTCCTTTGATTATTTTTTTTATTTTGTTTGATAATCAAATAACATACCATCGCTTACAAGTCTTTGCCTTCACTGTCATTATGAGAAAGATTGATGATAATACAATGCTTTTAGTTTTTTCAAACCGTATACTTTCTGCTACATCTGTGTATCTTCAGCAACAACTTTTTTTGGCTCATAATGCACTATTATGCATGATTTTGCCTTCCATGCAACCCGATTATCTGTCCCGCGGAGTGTATTTATTTGTTACACATTTCCTTCAAAACATAACGACTCAACTGGTAATCTTAATTTAAACCGTATCTGGCTCATTTTAAACCGTATACTTTTCTATACTACAAGACGGGGATAATAATTTACGTTGCTTTTCTTTCGTTATGGTTGTATTATTTTTGATATATTCTATCATGTCATTGGTGCAAAAAGGATCATTCCGACATGTCTACATTAGATCCATCTACATTTCAACAAAACATAAAATTATCCATTTTACTTGCAGAAGATGATCAGGTAACGCGGATATTTATGGAGAAAATCTTACAGAAGCTGGGGTTTGAAGTTTACCTGGCAGCAAATGGACTGGAAGCATACGAACTTTTTTCGCATCATTGTTTCAATCTTATTTTGATGGATATTCAAATGCCGCGGCTCGATGGCATTGAAGCTGTAAGGCGTATTCGGCAGCTGGAAAAGCTTACATCCAGCTATACTCCTGTGATCGCATTGTCAGCAAATATTGCAAAATCCAAAGCATGCCTGGAAGCCGGAATGGATGGTTTTTTGTCGAAGCCGGTTTCCATACCCGAACTTCAAAAAACTATCCACTGTTTCACGATTCAAAAAAACGAGTCAACGGGTATTAGTGGTGGAAGAAAGAAAGAGCCATACACATCTCCTGACAACCACCCCTGTCTACAGGAATATGAGCGGGCTTTGAAAGGACTCGCAAATGATCAAGCGTTATTTGAAGAACTGTTGAGCATTTTAATGGAAAACTGGGAAGATCTTATTGGTCGTATCAACAAAGCATTTGAGTGTGCGGATTGCGCAGAGGTAGCAAAAGCGTTACATTCACTTAAAGGATCGACAGGTGTTTTCTGCAACAAAAGTTATTTAGACGATATGACATCATTCATACGGACAGCTCGCGAGGGTGCACTTCCTGATCGTGATCGCTGCATGCAAAGAATTTCCCGGGAACATGAATACCTTAAAGCCTTGAAGGATTTTCATGCCAGTCACATGTACCGGTAACTTTCATGTAAGAGTCACCGGATATTGCATTTTTCAACTACGGTTTCACACACCAAGCTTTTCTTTCAGTGACTCAGGTGTAAACGGTTTTACTATATAGTTGTTCGCCCCGGCTTTCAGGGCCTCGACTACCTTGGACTTTTCCGACTCGGATGTACACATGATCACCTTAACATCCTTGAACGCCTGATTGGCCCTGACCTTTTTCAACATGGTAATTCCATCCATAACAGGCATGTTCCAGTCGAGAAAAACGACATCAACAGGCATGCTGTCTTCCAGCTGCTTCAAACCCTGTTCTCCATCCCCTGCTTCGACGATATCCGAGATTCCCAGGTTTCCTAATTGCGTCTTTTGAATTCTGCGCATTGTTGCCGAATCATCAACAAGTAATATTTTCATTGGTCCTCCAGTAAATTGACCTATTCACTTTTTTCAGTTATGGTGTCTTCAATGACACTTCCATGCAAAAATCCCCTATCGGGGAGGTAAACGGTACTATTATGGTATGTGCCCCGGTTGGAGAATTTATAATATGGTTTCTTCCTACAATCACGTTTGGCAGCGATATGGATAACCTATATTTGGTAAGATCTTTTTTTGCATATCCGGCGATGATATTTGCCAGCTCTCCTATTCCATCCGTCAGCTCCGGACCGATAATTTTTATTTCCATTCCCAGCATGCCGGAAACGACACGCAGAGCGACGATTTTACCAAAGCTTAATGCGATTGTTCCCTGTGCATTACCGGATAAGCCAATTATTCCGGAGACATCATAGGTCGGATATGGATCTGTTTTCAGAACAATTTTGCCCGGCTGAATGTCCTTATTAAGCATTGTCTTAAATGTACTTATTGTGGATGATACAAAAGGATTTATATATGAAACATCCATGACTTCTCCTCGGGCCCACAGTCAGTCAAAGTAATCATTTGCATTATACGTTTATCGCGGGAAGAGTGGCAATACCTTTTTATAACGTTTCTCTCGATTACTGCCTGAAATTATCCGGATCGATATTCAGCGCCCGAAGCTTTTTGATCAGATTAGGCCGATGCATACCGGTTGACTTAGCTGCGCGGTTCAGGTTTCCATTGTGCCGCTGTACCAGCCTGGTGAAAAATTCGTTCTCAAAACGCCTAAGTAGCTCTTCTTTTGCTTTCATATAAGGCATATGTTCCTCTGAGGTGTTTTCAGAAATATCAAGAGCTTCCTGTATGACGGACATATTAATCCGACGCATCCCTCCGGCAAAATGACACAGCATGGTAACAGCATGTTTAAGCTCCCGTACATTTCCTTCCCACTGCTGATTTACCAGAAAAGAAACAGCATCTGCGGTGATTCCGAGAACTTTTTCTTCCCCCGTATTTTCCGCGATAAATGCTTTCACCAGTGTGGGGATGTCTTCTTTTCGTTTACAGAGAGGTACGGTTTCCATAACCGCACCCTTTAATCTGAAATACAGATCCTGCCTGAATGTTCCGTCACTGATCATGTCTTCAAGATTTCTGTTGGTTGCGGAAACGATCCGGATATCAGCTTTCCGGGTATGGTTTTCCCCTATCCTTCTGTATTCTCCCGTATCCAGCACACGAAGCAGCTTCGCCTGCATATCCAGCGAAAGCTCCCCCACCTCGTCCAGAAAGAGGGTCGATGATTGCGCACTGGCTATGATCCCATGTTTTGCTATTTCCGCGCCGGTGAAAGCCCCACGCGTATACCCGAAGAACTCAGCCTCTTCCAGATGCCGGGGGATTGCCGCACAATTAATCGTTATCATCGGCCGGGCGCGTCTGCTGCCGCACCGATGTATAGCGTTTGCGACAAGCTCCTTGCCTGTTCCCGACGGTCCGCTGATAAGCACAGGAAACTCTCCCGGACCAAGTCTTCTGATTTCCTCTCTCAGCCTTATCGTGTATGGTGAATTACCGATAATACCCAGATTATCTTTGTCGGTGATAAACTCATCTTGTTGTGGATGATTAGAGACCTTCTCCAGTGCGGCAAGAACGGAAAAACGCAACTGCCGGGCAGTAAATGGTTTCGTCAAAAAGTTTGCATCGAGTTGATCAGCATACTTTATATGGTCAACTTCTGGATACCCGGTAACGATGATAATTGCCGCACGGGCATATTTTCTACTGACCGCCTTGGCCAACTCTATACCGGACTCCTTTTCAAATCGTATGTCTGTGATAAGTACATCGCATGATTTATTCTCGATTTTTTTTAAGGCCTCACCACAGCTATGCGCCGCTATCACGTCCCATTGTTCATTGAAAAGAGCCTCGCACATAAACTCGCGCATGGCATCTTCATCGTCGACAACTAAAATTGTTTTTATATTCGTAAACTCGGCAGACATATCGTGAATAGACCTGGTATATGATTCGCATGTATGAAACAATATCAAAGAAGTATTTAATTTTATTGCATTTGGACCCAAAATGCAATTAAAATCTACAAAAAACTGTCTTGCCGTGTCAGAAGGCCGGAATGAATCGATTCGCCTGAATTCATTGGCTATGAGCGGACGAGTCACCCAACCACTTGAGAGAAAAGGGGTGAAACGATCTTGAAATGCTCCCATGGTTTTGCAAGAATGCTGAATCTCTCATGTATCAAGAGATATGCAAATCGCCGCAAGTAAATTGCTCAGTTCCGGCTCAGATAAAAGGAAGTTCCTGCTTGCTGGAGGGAGGATCGAGTGATAGAATCATATCAGTTTTATCGACTTCTTTTTCCACCATCTCGAAAAGAATCGGAACCATATCATGGGAAATGCCGATGCTTTCCCAGATCTCGTCTCCCAGCTTTTCTGTGGCGCCTTCAAATGAGCCCAGTCGGCCGTTGCAAAGCACGTATTCGGCTATTGAGGTGATGTAGGTGATGTATCGATAATTCTGGGGACAACGCTCCGGTTCGTGATGATACCGAACCGCGGCTATCGCCGATGGTGATAGCTTCCAGAACTCCAGCAATGCACTACCGACCATCGCATGCGTCTCCCTCTTGAGAATATCACTTTCAGCCTGTAAAAAAGATTTCTCTTCCGATAGAGCCTGATGGAAAATGCGGGAAAACTGTTCATGAAAAAACTGATCCTCGATAAGAATTCCAATATCATGAATAAGACCACAGATAAAAAGATTTTGCTGCTGCGTCTGATTTGCTTCCGCGGTGGCCATATCCGCAATTATCGAGGTGAGATTTGCGGCGCATAGAGAATGGCGCCAGAATTCCTTATGATTGAGTTGGTGCTTCTGGTTGGGAAAGCTGCGGATAAGGCTGACCGCCTGAGAGATGTTGCGCACCTCATTGAACCCGAGTCGTGCGACCGCCAGGGCAACGTTGGAAATGCGGCGATTGCTCGGACCATAGAATGAGGAATTGGCCACCTTGAGTATCTTTGAAGCAAGCGGGGGATCCTGCTCAATTATCCTGGCCAACATCGAAGCATCGCTGGTATCACTCTGGATAAGCGATTGAATTTTCAGTACCACCTCCGGCAACGTCGGCAGGTCCGGAATTTGTCTCAACTGAGCAAGTATGCTCATTACCTTCTCCCGTTTCTTATCTGAAAAGTGTAATCACACGTAAAAGGGATAAGGGATGACGGGCAAAGACACGCGTAAACACTCTCAAATACCCCATTTTATCCGATTCTACATTTTTCATCGACTCTGCAATCTTATCCAGCTCGGCATCCTTAAATCTGAGCAGCAGATTTTTCAGCTTATGGGTTCGGCGCTGCTGTCTGCCAAAAGTTTTCGCCCATTGTCTTTCATACTCAATAAGCCTGGAAACATTGGGGGTCCCATCTTCCCAGGCAGATGCGGCAGCCTTGCCCGCCAGGGTCCCCGCGTGTAACGCATAGGCAATTCCTCCCCCCGTCAGACAACTCACCTGCCGCGCCGCATCCCCTACTATCATGATACCGTCTCGGACCAAAGGTTTCAACCACGGCGCCACCGGTACTCCTCCGCAATGCAAATCGGTGAGCTCAGCACCCGGAAGATGCTCATCCAAAAACAGACGCAGAAGTTCACGAGCCTTGCCTGGTGTGCTGTATGTTCCTAAAACACCTAATCCAACATTAGCATATCCTTTTCCCCGGGGAAAAATCCAGAGATATCCTCCGGGAGCGACTTTTTTGCCCGTGTAGAACCTGATATAGCCGTCCTCGAGACTGGCATGCCGCACCCGACAAAAGGCGCAACTGTCGATATCACTAAGCGATAAGGCGGTATTCCATCCCAGATCGCGTGCCAGGCGTGATTCCACCCCATCGGCGATAATGATTACAGGAGCCACGAAATCGCCCCTCGGCGTCTCACACCGGTAGAGGGAAGCAGATTCCTTGCGGATGCTGTGCACCGGCATCTTTGTCATCAATCGAGCTCCGGATTGAACCGCATCCGATGCCAGCTCGGCATCCATTACCGTCCGATCGATAATAAAGCTTTCGTCGATATCTTTCAGATCGATACTGATCCCCGCAGGTGAATACATCCGTATATGCTGTATCCGGGATAACACCCATTGATCCCTGACCGGCAGGCTTAAGGTTAGCCCCTTATACCCGATACCTTCCCCACATCGAACCGGTACCCCGACCCGCTCTTTGCGCTCCAGCACCAGCACCTCACGCCCCCCCGCCGCGGCATGCTTTGCAGCCATCGCCCCGCCGGGCCCTGCTCCGATAACGATTATATCTGCTTTTTTTTCAGCATTCATTCGATTACTCGTTTTTTGTTAGTCCCTCAGACTCAATGCAGCAAAGGGGCACACCCTGACACACTTTGCACAGGCAATACACCGCTGCTGATCGACTGCCAGCTTTTCTGTTAGTATCAGAGCGTTTCCCGTACAGACACTAATACATGTGCCGCATTCATCACATTTTGTATACTCAATTTGAAGTTTCAATCGATAACTCCTCATTTATTTTGCGGGCCCGTTTGCATAGTTTGTGGTCTTTCTGATTCCCAGTACACAGATCGTTACAGATATAACGGGCAGCCTGAAGTGTTTTGGCTCTGTCTCCAATCAGTTCAAATTGATCGAGCCGGTGCATGCTTGTAACAATCGCATTATGACCGCCCCGGTGGTGGCGCTCGTAAGATTTTGCCAGGCTTGCGTATACATCTGCCGCCTTTTTGAACTTCTTGCGGGATTCAAAATATCTGGCCTTGCTCCAAAGCACAAACCTGCTGTCAGGGAATCTCTCCAGCAGCGAGTTGGTCGTCTCGACAGCATCATCCCATCTTTTTTCTTCCGTATAGATATCGATCAGAGCCATTTGGGCAGCATCGGCAACAATTGTCCCCTTTTCGGCAGCAGTTTCCAGCTTGCGTATCCCTTCCATCTTATCGCCCGGATACCAGAACAGAACCATCCAAAGCTTCTTGCGAAGCTCCGATTTTGCATATTCATAAAGCCCAAGAAAGAAATCGGCATCATAGTTTTGTGGATCGATCTTCTTTGCCTTCTTGAGGTCTTTCATTGCATCCAGTCCCGTCGACATTGCCTTAAAGTACTTTTCCTGCCGAAGGTAATAAGTGGCGTATGAGGCGTTGGCAAAACCTCGCATGGTAAAAAAATAACTGCCCGGCCGACCTTTATTTTGAGCACTGTTTAATATTTTCATGCATGAAAGATAGGTTTGTTCGAATAGAGTGCTGTCCATAATCATGTCATAATCGAGATCTCTGAGACCGATTGCCATCAGCTTCATGACGTATCCCACAGGCTCATCGGTCCTGCGACTGATGACGGTGTCGGACAACGCAAGCGCCGATTCGAACTGACAGTTCACTATATGACCCACGATCCTGGATGCAGAGGTCTGCACATCCGCGGAAACAGATAAAGCAGTGGCTGTTGTGGCAGCCCAGATACAAACGGTTAATACTTTACAAATTTTCAGAAGCATGGCCGGCGGGATCTAAAGAAGGATACAAAACTCCATGGCGAAAACGAAAATACAGCCATGTACATAATAATATAGCTCCTGACGGAGCAATAAAAACAGGATAGACCAGTGCCGAAATTATCATTAGTGCGGTACCGCCTATTTTGTAGCTTAGCTCCAGCATCCGATCCTGTTTTTTCATCGGATAGGCCGCATACCAGGGAAAAGCTGCCAGTCCGGCAGCTACTCCAATCCAATCTTCGCGAAAAAAGGCAACGACAGCGGCTGCGAATACCATCATCCAGGCCAGCCAATGCGCCCTCATTTTCCCCAACAGAACCGCAGTGGTGATTTTTCCCTCCATTTTATCGCCATACATATCCGGAATGGTTGAACTTATTGAGCCTGCACACATTAACAGAAAATAGGGTACGGCAGTAAGGAAAAATGAAGCGGAAAAGAAAGACTGGCCCGCAATATGCCACCCGGCGGCAAATGCGACGATTCCATAGCCGGTAGCGTTTGAAATAAAATCAAAAAAAGGCCGGCCTGTAAAATAGAAAGGGCCAAAACAATACACATACCCCAAAACGATTGCCGCACACGAAAGCATCATCAGTTCGGTAGAATACAAGACGGAAGAAATGATAGAGAAAAGGCCATAGAAAAGCGCGCTCCACCATGCATTGTTTTTTTTTATTCCAGTTTTGACCAGAAGGGGAAAACCACCATTGTTTTGATCGACCGAATAGTCCTCTATCTGATTTAGAACATAGACCGCGGCAACCGAAAGTGAGAATAACAACATTGGCATAAAATCAGCCATCGAGCGGGTGGATAATCCCGAAAAAAAACTTTTTCCCCCGATAGCCCTCCCATGCGCATACCCAAGAGCCGAAAAGCCCCATACAGGCACAAGCAGAAGGGGCCGTGCCAAGAACAGATAATCGAGAATATTAGTTTTTTCTGTATGTATTTTCTTTTTCACTGCGCTTTGAAAGTCGGATATTCTATACTGAAACGCCAACGATAATAGAGTCGGCTGAGAAAAAAGGTAAAGATAATCAGAATTCCATACATGGGTGTAAAAGCGGTCACAGATGCGGTTAACAGGAAAACCGGCCACTTGAATGCTCTGAACGCCTGTTGTTTTTCGGGACGAAATATCAACGATATGAATAGAGCAAGGCTGATAACTGTCGGCACAACCATGACCCATGCATTATACGGTAAGTAAAAGGAAATAACAAGGGTTGCGGCACAAAGCAGAGCCGCCGAAAATGCCGTCCATCGCTGACCGTACAAAACGGCGAAAGTTTTTTTCCCAACCTTCTCATCCCCTTCCATATCGGCGATAGTGGTAGTGATATACACTGCTGCATTTGCCAGCCCAGGAGATAGGGAACTCAGAAGGGCGGCGTCTAAAGAAGCGGTAGATTCGGGAAGAACAAAACGGGCCGTATACCAGCCTACCAGATAAGTTATTATCCCATGCCCCGCCAGATTCGCAAACATCCCTCCCCAGGCTCTGTTTTTCAGTGATGCGGGGGGAAGATTATACAGGATTCCAAGAACCATTCCCAATCCATACAGAAGCGCCATCCACAAATCGAAGAACAGCACGGCAATCAGCATCCCCCCTGTAGCGCATAGCAGGGCCACAATCCAGGCACCCCTGATTGAAATGATTCCATTTGGAAGGAGAAAAAGCTTTCCATTCAGCCTGTCACTTTCGATGTCCACGATCTGATTAACCACATAAATGGAGGCGACGATAAGAGAAAAACCTATCAGCGATATCCAAAGAAAGCTCTCCTGAGCCCACAAAATGCACTCCGGAGTAAACGTACCTCCCACACACACCTGACTGTTACTCGTAGCCCAGCCCAAAACCAGTATTGTCCATACGGGAGCAAGTAAGGGAAAACGAAGCAGGAAAAAACAATCGATCAATTTTATCAGCAGTTTGGACATATGTTCAATTCGTTATGGGGTTAGGTTTAATTGAAAGGATACTCCCCTATCGGGAAAGGATTTGAATATATCCAGGCATTTCGTCGCTTAAATACTTCCAGCCGGTACACCCCCTGCCGCCTGATGGGAAAGCGTGCATCGGTTCCTTCCACCGCAGCTACAGCTGAACCGTTACGAATTAATGTGATACTTGCCGGTGCAGGAATCGAAACTGTCAATACACCCGGGAGCCGGGGAACGTATTGGTGTTTACCGGGACATAACCTGACCCCTTTAGCATCTTGGAATATCATCTGAGCCCCTCGCGCATCTCCCCGGCGAAAATTGCTGATAAACCCGTTTCCATCACGAAGTTTACTCAACAGTACCTGTTTGTAGTTTTCTTTGTCGTCTTTTACCTGACGAGGTATCCACACATGGGTCCTTATCCCCTGCAGTTCCACTCTGATTGGGAAAATGCGTAATCCAAACCAGGATGGGCCGATCTGGATGGTATGGGCATCGACACCACCGATACCGCTTACGAACCGTTGTTTGTTCAAAGCATCCCACTTATAAAGCAGATTTTCCGGCACCGTACCCAGAAACCGTCTGGGATAGAAGATTCTGATATAGCTGAGCCGGCTTTTGAGGTTTTCTACCCACTCTGACATCTGATTCCAGATCTCTATTCCATCGTATCCGCTTGCCTGCCAATCCACCCAGGGATATGGAGGATATTGTCTGAAATAGTTTCTTTTTTCCGCCGGATGGGCAAGAAATCCGACCCCTCCCTGCTTTTTTGTGGCATCAATATACTGCTGGGGCTTTTGCATTGTGGACACCGAGTCGACACCAAAGGCAAGATAATGATTCAATTTTCGGGAATCATGATGTTCGTAGCCCACCAGCACAAAAAGCGCTTGATGAAATCCTTCGTAGCCGTCACTCTTTGCGCCAAGACTCATGTGGTCGGTGACACCAATGAAATCAAGATTCAGAGATTGAGCCGCCTCGATAAGCTCCGAAATGTGAACACCACCATCGCTGTAGCGTGTGTGCAGGTGAAGCGTTCCACAAAGTTCTTTCATTTCGGCGGGAGGCAGTATTTTTGTTTTCATAGGCTCAACCAAAGAAACCACTCAGAGAATAAATTCCACATGAAAGCTGTTGAAAAAATGAAAAAGCATAAAAGGTAAAATAATACCTCCCGCAATATTTAAAAGGTTTCGCCGGCATAAAAAGGTAAAATGCTACGCGGGTACCTTAATATTGCCCGATTGATGTGCTTTTTGACACTAAAGCAGGCAATCTTTGCATAGCCACCTCTTTTTATTTGACCCGCGGAAGAAAAATAACTATATTAGCAAGACTTGGGTGGAATTTTAACCAGATTGTAATACCAAGGAGTATTTAAGCATGCCACACCACAAATCCTGCAAGAAGCGGATTGTTACAAGCAAGAAAAGCAACATTCGTAACCGTATGAGCAAGAGCAGAATGCATACTGCTTCCAAAAAGGTGACGGGAGCGAAAACAAAACCGGAAGCTGTTGAGGCTCTTAAAGAGGCATTCTCAGTGATAGACAAATCAGCTCTGCGTGGGGTTATACATAAGAATAAAGCAGCTAATCAGAAGGCTCGACTCGCCAAAACAGTTAATAAACTCGCCGGCTAATCCGGCGGGTTTCCCACCCACCCTGCCCCCGACACCCCGCCGCCCGATTTGACCGATTTTTCATACCATTATTGAAAAAAACCTTCCTTATAGATATACTAGATTGTATTTGTCCTGGGCTTTTCCGATGACGATTGAGCCACGGATGTTTGAACAGAAATGAATAAAAACAAAAAAACACCTGATTTTTAACTTCTTTTAAGTTATATATTTAAGTGTTTCCTTAAATACGTCAATATCGTAGTCGCATCCATTATGAGTATGATAATCGTTTTCTATATCAACCATCGATGTTGCTGATTATCTGCAGAAAACGCCATATGATCAAAAAGCTGCTCACACTTTGTCTTCTCCTAACCCCTCTGGTTTCTCAGGCACGGACAGAGATTTCCACACCGCTGTTTTGGGAGCAAAGCATCTCACAAGCTTTGAGTGACCGGGATATGTTTTACCAGAAACTGGGTGTTGGCCCCCATGCAAACCGTTTACGTGATTTGCTGCAGCGCCAGGAATCACGAAATGTACGTAAGCTGCTCCTCGAACACAAGCAACCGGACAGTCCCTGGTTTCACTTTCTTTTTGGCCTTTCCTATGTCAACAGCGATAAGGATCTTGTAAGAAAACATTTCCAACGCGCCTTAAGCGCTTCAGAAAAGGATGCCGGCTCTACATGGGTTTTGTTTATCGAATTCGACATAACAGGAAATACCAAATGGGCAGAAAAATCTCTCATGCAACTCGAAAAACAGAAATTGTTGGCAGGGGCCAGGAGTGCACCAGTGATCTCCCAGCAGTTGTTATCGCTTGCGCACAATGGAAATGCCAAAAAGCAATCATCCGTCGATTATCTTAAATGGTCATATCGCTTTGAGCGATATCCCTTTTGGCTGCAGCTGACCAAAAGAAACAACAGCCCTTCTTTATCCACTCTGATAACCTCGAATAGCTTTATGACCGGCATTTCACTATTAACCAAATCCTGGCATTTTCAACTTTCCACATTCCGCTATGCACTTATGTTTCTGCGCTTCGCCCTGATTGTTTTCGTTTGTACCGTTGTTTTATCGCTTTCAATCAAAACCATACCATCAACCCTCCATCCCCTCACAGAGCTGTTTCCTCCAGCCATTCCATACTTTCTGAGATTGAGTTTCTCGATTCTGGTTTATGCGAGTTTAATCGCCATTGGCATTCTTCCCTTTCTTTTTCTGCACATACTCCTGAGCTGGCCGTTTGTACGAAAAAGAGGCCGGATTCTGCTCTCGGCTTGCCTGGCAGTGCTTCTTTGTGGCCCACTTGATGCCCGGTTGCAGAATTTTTTCTCCACAATGCTCTCCCCCGGCAGCGTCGTGGGATTATATCACCAAACCGTAAACAGCGGCTACTCTCCTGAGCTGGCCTCGGCCCTGGTCCATGCGATGGAACAAAACCCTCAAGACCATCTCCCGTATATGAGTGCTGCGATCCTCTCACTGAAAAAGGGTGATATTCAGACCGCTCTTCACCATATATTACTTGCCGAGAACATAAGGCCCGATGATCCGGTGCTGCAGATCACGACTGGTAACATCTACTTTGCACAAGGGAATTTAAAAAAAGCCGGTGCCTACTATCAAAAATGCATCAATCAGTTTCCCGAATACGAGGAAGGATTTTTTAATCTGGGGCAGTACAGTTTTGCCTCGATGCAAACCATGCGTGGAACGGAGCTGGTTGCCCAGGCCGCTGACATCAACGAATCTCGAGTGAATGAGTTTATCGAGGTCAACGACGATAAATTCGCCGACGAGTGGCCTATGATCAGAAAGGTGATGCATGCAGATTACAAGCCCGGCTATTTCTGGTCTCACATCGCCACCGCTCATAGCGGCAACTGGAAGCAGGCATCGAGGATATGGTCGGCGCAGTTTCTTAACCTTTCACCAGTTTTTCTGTATGTCATCTTTATTGCAGGTGCCTTTGTTGTCTGGTATAAGCGCCCAAGAAGAAGGAAAAAAATTTTTTACTGCCGGTTGTGTGAAAGAACCATGTGCAAGAAATGCCGCAACGGAAGCCTATGTACCGATTGTGTGAAAAAACTCCAGATCAGCCGGGACGAGTCAAATGAAGCCAGAAAAGCGGAGATACTGATTCGTAATAAACGGCACCTGGTGACAAATCTGATCCACCACTCTCTTAACGGGGTATTTCCCGGATCGGGTTTTTTATACGTGGGGCAGAAAAAACGTTTGAGCATCACTCTCATGGTGATAAGCAGCCTGGTGTATGCATCCTATGCGGCAATTCTTAATTTCAATTTCTCCTACCCCTTCTGGGTAATCGCGCCGCTATTTACGATGGTTCTAACTGTGTGTCTGCTTTACTCTCTTTCATTCCTGGGTTTCCAGTTGCTCAAAGCAGCCAAATTGCTATCGGGAGATAAACGACATGTCATTGAGCGGTAATTTAAGAGATTTCGATTTATCTTATATTTACCAGATAATTTCACAGGAGAGTAAAACCGGGCGGTTGGTTGTTACCTGTGATGAGGCGGAAGTGCACGTTGTGTTCAACAAAGGCAAGGTTGTGTATGCGGGCGACAACCGTCAGGATCTTGCCAAGATGCTTGCCTCCTATGCTCAGACGGCCGGCAAGGAGCATTCGAAAAGGATTCAGGAGCTTTCACGACAGTTCAGGGGCAATTTCAACGGCTTTGCCTCCAAACTTCTGTCCGAGCAGATTGTGTCATCAGAAGATTTGACTCTATTTACCGAAATGACCCTGGAGGATCTTGCCTGCAATTTGTTTTTCTGGGAACATGGTTATTACCGTTTCGAGGTCCTTTCGCAGGTCGACCATCTGCAGTTTAATGACATCGGATTTTCGGCTGATGCCATTACCATGGAGGCAGCCCGAAGGACTGATGAATGGAAGCAAATAAGCGAGCATATCACCGAGGACACGGTATTTAT
Source organism: uncultured Fibrobacterota bacterium (assembly GCA_964419255.1). Lineage (GTDB taxonomy): Bacteria > Fibrobacterota > Chitinivibrionia > Chitinivibrionales > CAYFVL01 > CAZPHU01. The sequence continues at coordinate 49,085 of CAYQOU010000015.1, forward strand.
TAAATCCCCCGACCTGGAAGATAAAAAAGATATCGATTTCAAATCATGTGCCCTGCGACAGATACCCGAATTTATTCTTCATTACATAGATGGTACCACATCTGTGGCTTACCTGAGCAAGAATCTTTTCTTTTCACAATACCGTATCATGGATTCGCTCTTTCAGCTCAAGAATGAGGAGAAAATAATACCATTATCAGATAAATACTCCCGTTCGATAAATGCCGCTCTGAAGCGGCAGTCGATTCAGGCGGAATCAGCTACAAGCACGATCCTGCTTTCAAGCCTGGTTGTTGCCGGGATTGTGTCGATTATTGTTCTTTTCGGCACCATTTTTTTGCATGGTCATGTTATGGAAGATAAAATCATAGAAAAGCGCAAAACAGAACTGTTTCTTGAACGAATTCAATCAGAGAAAAAAGTTGCGATAGCATCTCTTTTGTATCACGCTCAGAACGGAACACCTCTGACAGATGTCGAAGAGCTTGTTGAGGAGCGTTATATTACCGGGAGGGATCTGCCTCCACCGGATATTTCGATACGATGATCGTCACGTATGGGAAATTACACGTTTTTTTTGTAGGATTACAAAGTTTTTTGTAGGACAGGTAAGAGTATTTCAGCGCCATTTATCTTGATTTCCTTATTTCGCGCTTAAACTCTTCTTGCCTCAGGAATCTATATCTAATTATATTACGATTTGGGGAGACTTCACGGTTTGCAGACGTATCAGCATCTCTGCTGCCGGGAATATTTAACAAAAAAGGATTAGAGCAATGGCATCAATTAACTATGCTGCTCGAGAGATAAGTGTAAAGATTGTATACTACGGTCCCGGGCTCAGTGGAAAAACCACAAACCTTCAGATAATCCACAAGAAGGTACCGCAAGATTATAAAAGCGATATGGTATCCCTTGCTACTGAAACCGATCGTACCCTGTTCTTCGATTTTCTTCCTCTGGATCTAGGGAAAATCAAAGGGTTTTCTGCCAAGTTTCAGCTATATACCGTACCGGGACAGGTGTATTATAACGCTACCCGCAAGCTGGTGCTACGTGGAGTGGACGGAGTTGTGTTTGTCGCCGATTCAGCACAGGATAAGCTGCAGGAGAACATCGAAAGCTTTCAAAACCTGATGGATAATCTGGCGGAGTACGGATATAAAAGAGAACAAGTACCACTGATCATCCAGTATAACAAACGCGATCTTCCCAATGCGATGCCGATTGAGCAGATGCAGCCGATTATCAATAAATACAATGTGCCATGGTCTGAAGCTTCCGCCATTAAAGGCAAGGGTGTATTCGAATCTCTGAAACTGATCGGAAAGATCGTCATTGACGAACTTAACCGCAAGTACTCTCGCGGTTCACGTTCTTCGGCTGCGGCTCAGCCGAAAATGACTCAAACCCAGGGTATGCAACAAAGGCCTCAGCCTCAGCAACCGACGAATCGTCCGCAGATGCCGCAGCAGCGCCCAGTGGCCGGAAGACCGCCGGTGCCACCTCAGCCTCCGCGCAGACCAAATACACAGGCCGCACCACAACGGCAGTGGCGTGCACCGGATCAGAAACCGGCAACACCACCTCCTCCTCATGCGGGACAGGCAAAGAAGCCCTTTTCACCACCTCCGCCACCGCGTAATCCGCAGCAATTTGCTCCGCCACCACCGCCACCTCAGCAGCAGCGCCAGCAATTTGCACAGCAGCCTCCCGGAGATCAGCACAGTCAACCAAGAGGTCGTCAGCCGATGCCCCCCCAGGAGGATCCGTTTATACCCAACACTCCCGTTCAGGGCCAAAACTATCAGGAGGATTACGATTCTGTAAACCTGGAACCATTAGATTCCGGCTTCAACGCGAGGCCATTCCCTTCAGATAATACAAAACGGTCGCAGAAGTCTGAACTGGACCTGGAGATTGAACGTTATCAGCAGGAGATATACGATCATAATACAGACATGGGTTCCGCCCCCTACGGCAACGAAGCCCAGTCTCAATATGAAACATTTGAACCACAGGACCGGTCATATTCTCCAAATGATTATCAGAATTTCGATCATCAAGGCTACGGCCAGGGCTACGACACTCAGAACTATTCCTTTGATGCCGGCAACTATGATGCGTATGGAAACGATCAAAACAGTGCTCAGGACACAGACTCAGATTACGGTGATGGTGAAGCGACATTCGAAATAGAGCCGCAACCATACCCCAACAATGGTGAATTTCCGTCGGCGCAGAATCAAGGCCAGGACTATAACTATTATCAGGATCAGGATCAGAATCCCGATAATTATTCCTACGGCTATGACCAGACCCAATACGACCAGCCACAATACAATGAGCCGCCGGAAAAAGACGACAAACCGATGTATTTTACCTCTGTCGATATGGACAATCCGCCAAAGAAAGGTAAAAAACCCGTTAATCCTAAGAATAAGCAGAAAAAGGGCTTATTCGGTAGATTCCGTAAAAACATTGATGATGATGATGACCTGTTTTGATCGTCATGTTTTTCCGGCACTGAATTAACTGATCGTAAATTTGGGGGGTATTCCCCCCATTTCTTATATATATTGAGTAGAAGAATGAAACAGAACACATTCTTCTGGTAAAATAATCTGCACAGCTAATACTTACGTGAGGTTTGCATTTTAACCGAATACAAGTCGAAGTACGTATACACTTAGCCATGTACTTTATACTGGACTGATAATGGACCACGACCACATTCTACAACTCGAAGATGTTAATCGCTTGAACGTCATCTTAACCAATATCGTCGATAAGGCCCGAATCGATACGGCTTTGTTGATTAACAAATCGGGACGATTGCTCACATGTCAGAGCGAGACTGGTGAATTAGATATGGTCAGTCTTGCAGCTCTTGTGGTCGGAAGCTTCGCATCGAGCATTACTATCGCCAACATGCTTGGTGAAACGGAGTTTAACTCCATGTATCATCAGGGAGAACGAAAACATATACGCATTTCACAAGTCGATCATAATACCGTGCTCTGTCTGATATTTGACAATCGCACTACTTTAGAGAAAGTTAAATCTTTCACAGAACAATTCACCCCGGATTTACAAAATGCACTTCATCTGACATACTCTCATATCGAATCTAATCCCGATATCAATATCGATGTCCTCCCCCAAAACTACCGGCAGGCGGAATATACCGACAGATCAACGAACAAAGGATCAGATCCCGATATCGACGAAAGTGACATCATCGATTTTGAATTGATGTAGCTTCCATATAGCTGTCCTAGCAGACAGGCCTGAGGACCAACGTAAGAAACACTACCAACACTACTACACCTGCTATAGTGTGCCAGCTGCGCGGATTCTTCTTTTTTTGTTTCTGTGAACCAAACTCCTGTGCAACCAGATCTTCATATTCGCTTTCATCCGGTAAATCTATTCCGTCAAGGTATGTACCGTCAGACCATCCTGTTCGTTCATCGGAACCACATTCCGGACAGGATTCTGCATCTTTCTTGATTGATGCTCCACAGTGAGGACAAGGCACTCTCTGGCTCATGTTCAACCTTTCGGACTTGTTTTTGTAAAACTGTTCATTGCTTCACCCCTTCTATCCTCGCAGGAATTTCGCGAATCATCCAGGCAAAGCCGCTTTTTGAAGCATTGAGGTTACCCGGCATATCCTGGCGACACGGATTGTCTTAAAATAGTATACGTGGTGGTGCTCTTAAACATTCAGATATATTTTTAATACATTACCGTTTATCTGAACCTTTTTGTACCGAAGGCACATGGTTTCTTTATTGTTAATCATTTTTACTCTACTGTGTATGTTTTCCGTTATAGCCGTGGTTCTCTTTGGACGCCCCCCTCATCGGAGACAATGCGCAGGAGTAGTCATTCATTCGGTCCCCTCAGAAAGAGCAAGAAACCTCTCGGCTTTTCCCCTCCAACAATTCTCTTCCTACTGCAGGCTTTTACAAAAGAACAATTATACTACTGTGCCCCTGAATCGCTATTCAGGCAGCAGACGGCACAACACTATATGCATCACTTTCGATGACGGCTTTGAGGACTTCTACCGGAATGCATTCCCTGTTTTACAACGCTACGGCATGACTGCAACTGTTTTTATCGTAAGCGGTTTTATAGGGAAAAAATCCACCTGGGATACACTCAGCCCCAATCTACACCTTAACAAGAGCCAAATTCGGGTCCTGCATCGAAACGGAATCGAGATTGGAAGTCATACCGTAACCCACCCCAACCTCACCTTTCTGTCCCCCAAGGATATTCGTACCGAACTCCTGGATTCACGTGTATGCCTCGAGGATATTATCGGAGCACCCGTGACATCCCTGTCATTTCCTTTCGGCTGCTGGAATACCCGCGTATGGGACATTGCCAGAGAGTGCGGCTATACGTGCGGCACTGTCTACAGAGGCTGGCGCAACGCACCTGCCGAGCTTTATCCTGTCTGGGGAGCATATTCTATTGACAGTGCCGAAGACCTGTGGGAAAAAGCCGTATCCTCCTCAAAATACTTTTCTTCAGCACGCGCCCGGGCTCGCATGCTGACTCACTTTGCTAAAGGAACTCCGGTCTGGCGATTCAGACGATCCTATCGTATCAGCTCCATCTTCTCCTGATGAGTGACATACCTGGTATCCGTTCAGAATAACCACTTCTGTTTCCTCTGTCATCCTCGCGATCACGAGATCACGGAGTAGCGGACCTCCCGGGTATCGTGCCGGTATTATGTCGCGCAGGGGGATAATACGGCATCCACACTTTGCCCCTGCTCGGCACAGGTGTGATTCAAAGCGCTGTTTTAAGCCTCGCAGCTTCTTCCTGGCGGCTTGGCGCTACTTCGCGGTCCCGTCCTCCCGCTGCGGTACGAGACGAGAAAGACATAAGAACCACGGGCGATTATTCCGAACGGATACCAACTATTTAAGCCGTTTTTGCCTTGGGTATATAGTTCATGTTGTGTAAAGCGCTGCCAGAGAGTATCTTTTTTTGTTTAGTGTAAATCGAAAGTTCTGTAAATCTTTTTCCTTCGTCGCTCTCCGGTCACACTCACTGTGTAGCCCGGCAACGATCAGAAGGTGTGAGTTGTTTTCTGGAGGTACAATGTCTTACCCATCTTTCAGTCTCGAACAGCTGAAAGCAGTTACTGCCAAGCACAGCGATATCATTATCAGTGAAACCGACAGTGGCGCCCTGCTGTTTACAACGTATGGAGCGCGCCTTCTTGGATTGTTTCCCGAAAGAAACGGCCATAATCTACTCTGGGTTTATGCACATGTAGAAGAAAGTATGCGCACGGGACAGTGGCTGACCGGTGGGGAAAGGCTCTGGATAGCTCCGGAAAAGTATTTCTATTATGAAAACCCCCGCGACTTTGAGGGTTTTCATGTGCCGGCAGGCATTGACCCGGGCAGTTATGCTCATCTCGCAGATCTAACCTTTGGTAACGAATTTTCGGTTCTCAACTACAGCACCAATGAGACATATGACGAGTGTATCCAGAAACGCGTATTCTCACAGTTAGAAGATCCCTACCGGACGGGATTGGCCTATGCGGGAGTATCAATCACCGACATGGTCTCCTTTCCTGCTCCCGATTTGGACATAGCAGCCTGGTCTCTTTCACAGGTTTACACCTGTGGCCCCGAAAGAAATGGTACGGTTCTCTTTCCTATGAAAAGCAGCGGCCGCATTCTAAGTTACTTCTCACCCATTCCCCCCGACCGTGCCGAGGTTTGTAACCAATATGGACGGTTTAAGATAGATTCCAATGCCTGGTATAAAATGGCGATTCGACCGGAAGATACCAAAGAAGACAATCCCTGTAAGCTAGTCTATGTCTCCCCCGATCCCACAACGGATGCATGGCATTGCCTGATAAAACGCAGCGACGATATTCCGCTGACACAGGACCAATGCGTAGATGCGCCTAGAGAAAACCCCCAGGGCGAAAAAGGAGCGATCCAAAGCTATAACAACGCACCCGGATATACCGGCACCGATACCGTCCTGTATGGCGAACTGGAGCTTCAGCTCAAAAAAGGGGCGTCTGGAAATGGGAAAACCGTTAGTGAAGCCACCCATGAACTCCTTGGATATACCGCAAGTAAAGAAGATATTCTTTCGCTGGCTAAAAAAGCGCTGGGCACCGATTCTATTCCCGAGTTGTATGTTTAACCTCTCTCCCGGAAGCCACTCACGATTAACCGGGGTGAGCCCGATCCCGGGAAGGTAGGAACCGGGCAAAAGACCGGGAGTCAGGGAAAAGAAAACCGGTGTGGCGATTTTCTTTTCGTTTATCGCCCCCACGGCTTTAGCGGGCAGGATAAAACAACCGTCTTTACCCATAAGCGGGATTTATACCGCTTGCCGGACATTATGCCGGGCATTTAGCGACTTTTTTACCCTTGCCCGGCCTCACCTCTGTATACCATTGCATCACGCCTGGAACATGGCTTTTATGTTCTCATCAAATGGGGCACGTAGAATTCCTTTTTCGGTGATAATACCGGTTACCAGCTCGTGGGGCGTAACATCAAATGCCGGATTAAACACCAGGACATCCTCCGGGGCGGTCTGTTTGCCAAAGCCACAGACAACCTCCACCCTGTCCCGTTCCTCGATAGGAATCTGTTTCCCGTTTTCCAGAGAAATATCAAAGGTTGAAGCAGGGGCTGCAACATAAAAAGGGATGCCATGTGCTTTAGCCAGAAGAGCGACCCCGTAGGTACCGATCTTGTTTGCCACATCTCCGTTTGCTGCGATTCTGTCGGCGCCGACGATTACCGCGTCGATCTTTCCCTGATTCATGACTGTCGCAGCCATGTTATCACAAATCAATGTCGTGTGTATGCCCGCCTGCGCAAGCTCAAAGGCGGTGATTCGCGCTCCCTGAAGCAGAGGTCGGGTCTCATCTGCAAAGACCGAAAAGGAGTGATTTTTTTCTTTCGCAACGTAAATGGGTGCCAGTGCGGTCCCGTATTCTGACGTCGCCAGTCCGCCGGCATTGCAGTGGGTAAGAAGCGTTTTTTTATCTTTCAGCTCTTCGAATCCATACTCCCCTATACGACGGCAGGTCTGCCGGTCTTCCTGTAAGATCGCCTGCGCCTCCTCCAGTAGCCGCTTTTGAACAGAGCCCGCAGCATCAGCCTCACATTCGTGTGCGACCTTCTTCATCCGTTCCAGCGCCCAGAAAAGATTAACCGCGGTTGGCCGGGAAGTTGCAAGAAAATCGGCCTTTTGATGCAGTTGCGATAAGAAAGCTTCTTTACCCATATTCGCATCGATGCTCCGTACTCCCAGGTAAAGGCCAAAGGCAGCCGCTATGCCGATTGCCGGAGCACCTCTTATCTTGAGTACCCTGATAGCATCCCACATCGCTTCAATGGTTTTTACATCCTCATAGGCAAGCTGAGTCGGCAGCATAGTCTGATCTACGATCCGTGCAGCATCACCCGTCCATTCAATAGTCTTCAGTCGAGACATGTTTTTCTTCTCCATCAATCAAACGAAAAAAAAGAGGGACCATGTTTATCAGTCCCTCTCTGAAAATACTCGGCTAGCGATGCCCGAATCAAGCACCTTCTTCAGCCAGCTCGGCCTTGTGCTTTTCGATAATTTTTTTGGTGACATCTCCCGGAACAGCTTCATAGTGAGAGAATGCCTTGGTAAAAAAGCCGCGTCCTTGCGTCAGAGAGCGCAGTGATTGTGAATACGACTGCACCTCGGATTCGGGAACTTTGGCATTGATCGTTGTGTACTTGCCATGTGGCTCCATCCCACCGATTTTTCCGCGCCGGGAAGACAGATCTCCCATAACATCACCGGTGTAATCATCCGGCACCGTCACCTTCAGGTCGGCCACCGGCTCAAGCAGAATCGGATTGGCCATCTCAAAAGCCTTCTTAAACACTTCACGTCCGGCAATCTGAAATGCAATATCTTTGGAGTCGACAGGATGCGTCTTTCCATCAACCAACGAAACCTTGACATCGACAATCGGGTAACCGGCGATGATACCTTCGTCCATTTTCTGGCGTATCCCTTTATCGACACTGGGACGCAAGGGCGCATCGATTACTCCCCCAACGATTTTGTCTTCAAACAGATACCCTTCACCCCGCGCAGCCGGCTCCATATCGATAAATACACGTGCATACTGGCCGGCTCCACCACTCTGTTTTTTATGGGTGTATTCGACATATTTAACCGGCTTTGTTATCGTTTCACGATAAGAGATTTTCGGTGTTCTTTTTTCCACTTCCACCTTAAATCTGCTTTTTAGGGCCTCCAAAATGACCGTCAGGTGAATATCTCCCATGGCAGAAAGAATAGACTGATGAATGTCGGGATGAAATGTGTAGGTAAACGTAGGGTCTTCTTCATGTATTTTCGAAAGACCGACACCGATCTTCTCGTCATCTCCCTTTTTCCTGGCGCTTATCGCAACACTCACCAGAGGTTCCGGATACTTGATTTTCGGGAAACGGTAATTGAGGCTCTTGTCTACCAGGCTATCACCGGTGTGTAAATCCTTTGCCTTCAGCAGCGCCCCGATATCACCGGCCACCAGCTCACCGGCATCCAGCCGTTCATGTCCCCTGAGATAGTACAGGCTTCCCAGCCGCTCTGTGGTTCCCCTGCCGATGTTCTTAAGCTCCATTCCGGTGCTCAAAGAGCCGCTGAAGACACGAATGATATTGACCTCTCCGACATGCTCTTCCGAAAGCGTTTTGAAGACAAACGCCGCGGTGGGCTGATCGGTGCCACAGGGTACGGATTTTTCATCATCCCCTTCAACCACAACCACTTCTTTGCGGTTTTCCGGTGAAGGACAAAGGTTGACCATAGTGTTGAGGAACAGATCGGTGCCGATATTTTGAGCAGCACTCCCGCACAGCACCGGAAAGATGAGGCCGTTGACAACCCCCTGCGCCAGTCCCTGTCGCAGCTGCTGATCAGTAAGCTCCCCGGCTTCAAAATAGGCGTTCATCAGGTCTTCATCGCTCTCGGCCACAGATTCCATCAACGCTCCCCGCGCATCTTCCACCTTATCGGCCAGGTCGGCGGGGATCTCTATCTTCCTGCCCTTACCGTCTCCCTCGGATGTATACTCAAACGCCTCTTTGGTTATCAAATTGACAATACCCGTGAAACCGGCACCAACCCCTATGGGAAGCTGAATGGGTGCGACTGATGTTCCATACGCATCCCGTGCGGCTTTAAGGGTCTTATCGAAATCAACATTTTCCTTGTCCATGCCATTGACAAAAATCACCTTCGGCAGCTTCAGCTCATCGACCATACGGCTGACCAGCTCCGTGCCCACCTCAATACCTGCATATGCATCTATCAGCACCACCGCAGTCTCCGCAACCCGCAACCCTGCCCGAGCATCACCGAGAAAATCCAAAAATCCCGGTGTGTCCAGGAAATTAATTTTCGTGTCATTCCATTCACAGGTTCCCACCGCCATGGAAATGGTCATTGCTCTTTCCTTTTCATCCGCCCGGCTGTCAAATATCGAGGTTCCATTGGAAACCTTTCCTAACTTGCTGGTGGCCTTTGAGGTGAAAGAGGCGGCTTCGAGGAGTGTTGTCTTTCCTACTCCGCCGTGAGAAAGCAGGCAAACGTTTCTGATAGAACTGGACTCGTACTTCTTCATGGAGCCTCCATTGTAATTATAAATCAGTGATGCTGGATACCTTATACTGGTGTAACGAGACTAGACTAAGTAATATAGTAAGATATTCAGAGGGAGGCAACTTGTATGATATCAACCGCTGAGCATAGCTGCAAAGCACCCCTGCCCTGCTGCCCTTTTTCCTTGAAAGCACCGCCCATAAAAAAAACCAAAAGACCACCCCCAGCCCCCTATTTCGATACCGCTCGGCATAATGATTGCTGGTTTGCCTCCTCTGTGTTTTTCCCATATACGGCACACGAAATTACAATTTACCGAAAGGATGGAGCTGCATGGAGGAGCGTACATACACGTACATTATCGTTGGTGCGGGGCTTGCAGGCGCATCTGCAATCGAAGGTATCCGGGAAAACGATCCCGATTCCTCTATTCTTTTTATCGGCGATGAGAACCACCTCCCCTACCACCGGCCGCCGCTGACAAAATCCCTCTGGTCGGGAACCAAAACCGTGCGGAATATTATCATCGAGGATGATGAGTTTTACGATAAAAACAGTGTCACCCTTCAGACCGGTCGACGTATCACGGAGCTTGATGCCCGGGAAAAAACCATCACCGATATGACCGGCCAGAGGTATCGGTTTGACAAACTGCTGCTTGCCACCGGGGGCACACCGCGAACGCTTCCCATAGAAGGGGGCAGCGCGGAGGGGATCATATATTATCGGTACCTGGACGATTTCACCAGGCTCAAGCAGCGTCTCGGTGATGCCGAATCGGTTTTGGTGATCGGGGGAAGTTTCATCGGCTCGGAGATAGCCGCATCCCTTAGCAAACAAAGCATCGAGGTCTCGATGCTTTTCCCCGAGCCGTATCTGTGTTCACGGGTGTTTGATCCCGATCTGGGACATACGATCCAGGATGATTACAGCCACAGAGGCATTAAGATCCTTTCCCAGGACAAGCCGCTTCGTATCACCGCCGAGTCGAAGGGCTATTCGGTGGATACCCAAAGCCACGGCACGATCCACACCGATATCATCGTGGCGGGAATCGGGATCCTTCCCTCAGTCGAGTTGGCCCGGGGAGCCGGTCTGGATGTGGGCAACGGGATCATCGTCAACGAGCAGCTTCAGACCTCCCACCCCGACATCTACGCCGCCGGCGACAACGCGCTGTTTCCCTATCAGGCACTGGGCAGGCATAAGCGGGTGGAGCACTGGGACAACGCAATCAAACAGGGCGCTCTGGCCGGCAAAAACATGGCGGGAGCACATCAGGAGTATACCTACATGCCCTACTTCTTCTCCGACCTTTTTGACATCGGATATGAAGCGGTCGGCGAAACCAACACCGCCTTTGATATCGTAACCGACTGGAAAACGGAAAATAAGATCGGCACGGTCTACTACCTTCAGGAGGGCAGGCTTCGCGGGGTACTGCTGTGCAACGTGTGGGAGAAGGTTGACTGGGCGCGCAAGCTTATCCGGGAGAACAGAACCTGGACGGCCGAGGAGCTTAAGGGGATACACATGGCAGTGTCTTGACGGTAGTATCCTTCAAATTTTCATGGACTATAACAAAAATTCTGGATTTGCAAAATTGAAGAAACGATACTGTTACCGCGAACAGGCATTGCACCTATTTTCAGAAAATATTGCGGACATTGAGGAAAACTATCGATGGTATAAGTAGTATCGGAGATATGTCTTTCAGGCTGCCGGAGATATTCCACTCCCTCTTCGGCTATCTCGATAACATCCAGCTCTGACAATTCAATGGGAAAAGCGCTATAGGCTGCAATTAGCAGTGGTAATAACTTCGGCTATATGAAGTTATTCTTGTTAATAATTATTCTCCGGTCCTTTAGTTTGGCACAATGTTGAGCTGTGCGGCATTATAATC
>CAYQOU010000015.1:60756-62708 GCA_964419255.1 uncultured Fibrobacterota bacterium
AAATGCGCAACCTGTTTGATTGCCTCAAGCGCTTCCCGCTGATTATTCTTGTTTATTCTGCTCTGCTGCCGCCTGTTTAACGGCATACCAGCCGAATTCAACACCATCTGTACTTCCATCATCGGTGAAATACCCAGCCAGCACTTTGCCGTCCCAAGATTGCCATCCATTGTATGTTTGGTTGATACTAGACCTTGTGAATGTTATCTCTTTTATCCTGCGTCCCTTCCATGTTACCGTATGCCTGATACGCCCATTCCTGGTATCGAATGTCTCATTTCTTGTGCCGCCGGTATACCCATTTCGTGTTAAGCGACCTGATCCGGAAAAACTCGTATCATTTGAAACGACGATGTCCAGCCTACCGGTATAGCCGTTTGCATTAATGGTATACCGTCCCTCCAGTGATGAGTCATGTGAATCTTTGCTGAGAATAGAGTCATCGACTTTGCTGATTATCCATGGTGATTTTTTCCCATTTGTAGATTCATCCCCCACAAAATATCCAGCATAAAAATTATCATTATAGCTTCCCCATCCATACCATGTCTGATTTATATCAGACCTGCTGAATTGAATTCTTCTAATAGGTCGGCCTTTCCAACCCTGAGAATCGTTTACGTGAGTAGTTGTTATATCAAATTCTTGGCGTATATTCTCACCTGTTACTCCATCAGTGGATATTAAACCATTTCCACTTAATTGGGAGTCATCTATCGTAAGATTCAGTCCTCCGGTATAACCGTTTGCATTTAGAAAGTATGTGAAGTCCTCTTGCAGATCGCCCCAGGTAACTTCCACGTTAATAATGCCGCTTTCATTTGTATCGATTCTTGAGAGGTGAAGTCGAATATTCGTGACCGTATTATCATAAACATCTGTGGAGCATGAGCCAGTGTAGATAATCTCATCGTTTTCGTTGAAGGCGTCAACTTGAAGGACCCACAACCCTACCGGCACATCTCTCTTTATCGTAGTTGCCTCTTGCCTTAGAATGGAAAAATCAAAAAGATCTATTGTATCACTTCTATCGCTATATAGGTGACCGTAGATTTTGGTAACCTCCTGAGGAATTACGGTCGTATCGATACTATAACTGATTTGACCGGTTCGGATGGCAGTGTCTGTCGTGATTGGATTTTTACCCGTTTTATCACAACCAAGCGAGATAAGACAAAAGATGCAGGATATTATTAGCAGTTTAAACTTCATGGTGCTCCCCAAGAATGCTAGACAGGTATTTGTACTTTGCTTCAATGACTCATTGTAATATAGTTTAGCGGTTTATTTGAAACAAAAAAAATCTTCTTGCCAACTGCAACACGCATTATATCATTAAGTTGGCTCTTCATCATACTTCAGGTGCTTTTCTGACGCGATCATTAAGTCCTGCCCATCGATCTTATCCCTGCGCCTCTTACCTGGATATCCTGGACAGGTTACCGGATACAGTTCTAATTTTTCTGATGATCCCATGGATTTGACTGGGGATGACTCAACGCTTACAAAAAAGGCTCTTTTTGGCAAGCAAAAACGGTTTCCTTCAATGACTTATATCCGCCATGGATAAATCCTGGTATATCTGTCACATAACCGAGTATGCCGAGTCAGCATCGCCCACACCAATAGCGATTAGCATGGATGGCGCTTCTGACTTACGTGATCTGCGCCTTATCGCCTACACCCACATGTGGAAAGGCTCATTTGCCCGATTGTTTACCCGATTGTTTACCGCAGTCCGTGACTCAATGTGGTCCTATTTCAATCTAACGAGCTTTCTTGCCAGTTGTGTTGTGGGACAGCACACCGTGCAAGGCTCAGCCCTAACAACGTAAGCCTCTGCTCTATTGGCACGATAAAAATGAGCTGCATCAGCGTGGCACTGAAAGGCCATTAAAAGACTTGTCCGCATATGAAAACGCCAACTCACTCCATAAGAAATGCCGAGCTTT
>CAYQOU010000015.1:62808-67658 GCA_964419255.1 uncultured Fibrobacterota bacterium
AGCTTTATTGGCAATGCGTCTGTTTTCTGCAAATCGTCGCAATGCTTGCGCACTTATTTTATCCTCTGGTCTTTTTTTTCTTTCTTTCACTTATTACCTCCTGAAATACCGTGTGATATCCATCATACACAATTATTGTATTTCCCTTTTCACCTTAGGCAACTTCTATCGGTCTACTATCCTAACAACAATATGTATTTATAAAATTATTCAATTCTTTTGGTGATTTGATATGGTATAGTTCTTTACTGCTTTCATACGATTTTATTATATCCTGTATTTTTGGCTTTTGTAACTTATCAATTGCAAAAATCGTTTTTATTAACTTTACAGTCATTGGTATCATTGGGCAACCTTCAACAAAATCAGGCCTAGGTCTAAAAAGGCATAGAAATTGCCGCTTTAAAGCCCACCATAAATGTATGAAGAGTGGATGATCTATAAAAATTATTGTCGTAGCTGCTTTACATCTCTTTTCAATTGATTCCATAGTCGCAAAGCCGTCAATAATCCATTTGGGTTTTAAAAGTATTTCATCATGCAATTTATTGAACTGCTCAACTGGAGTCGGTATCCAGCCTGGATTCCATTGTAATTTATCTAATTTATAAATAGGGATACTCAGTGATTTACTTAATTTCGCAGATAAGACAGATTTTCCACCACCAGCATTACCGATTATAACTATTTTATCTCCCATTTTCAAATTCCCACTTTAGTTCTTCAACTGCTCTTCTCTTCCTCTTATGGCGCGGTCTGTCGACCCGTTTTAATCTACTTTATTGATTTATGACTCTAGCCTTATCAATATTGCCTAATTCCCACTTGTATAATACCAGTCCGTCTGTGACCACAAAGCTGGTCGGCTTGTCAATCCATGCGTTTCCTTTGGCCTCAGTAAATTCTCCCCGGTCTCTCAGAACTTTTCCGAGGAAAAGAGGAACTCCGAAGAAATGGGGCTGTTTGGCATCCACAGGGATACTGATAAAGGTCGGATTTCTGTCACCATACATACCGGTGTCATCCCTAAAAACCAGCCATTTGCCGTCGGGCGAAAACTGAAAATCTGAACATTGTTTCACAGACTCTAATGATGGAATGAGATTCCCAGCCTTGGACATCAGTGGAATGAGTTGCTGGTTTGTGTCTGGTGTATCCCAGCGCGCAAGCCAAATTGCGTGGCGGTCACGTTCCTCAAATAGCGGGATCTTCAGTGAATCATATTGGTCAGTCGAAATTTTGCCACTATTACGCTGCTCGCGCAATTTGCTCAAGTCAGGAACATTGCCAAACTCTACAATCAAGGCGAATGGATATTCTGGGTGAAATAGAATCTCCTTGATTCGTCTGAATTTATTAGCATTGTTTGAAAATATGGTCTGAATGGGATGTGATGATTGTTTGCCATTCTCATCATATACGCTTACATTCTTTGCTGTGTCACTATAGACGAAGAGTTTTCTTCCGGATGTCGTCCATGGTTCATTGTATGCTGAAGACTTAAACCCTGCATCCAAAACAGATAGAATATCGAACCCTTCTTCTTTAAACCGACAAACGTGTAAAGCCTTCTTCCAACCTCGCCTACCTCCTGGTTTCAGCACTTCAATTACAAACATCTTTGCATTTGAAGAGAGATTCCGAATCTTTCCTAAATAATCATCAAGGTTATTGATGATGAATTCCGAATGATTTTTCTTTGTCTTCAGGTTTTGAAAAACCATCCATCTTGTCTGCCCATATGCTATTTCCTCATCCGAATAGACAGGCATAAAACTGAAATCAAACTCCCCACTGACTTCATCTGCAAAGTCCTTCTTGATGATTTTCACCTTAACCTTGTCATCATCGAATTCAAGGAAAGAGATGGCATTGTCGATGTCAATGGTTCCTATGGCGTCTTTTGCCGGCACTGCGAATATGTTTTCGACTTGCTGCCCAAGGCCCACAACTACGGGGAACAGAGAACGTTTTCCACCCGATTTCATGATAAACATTTCTTTCATATTCTGTATATCCTTCTTGGAATAGGTGTTCACCGGACACCGTATTTCTGTCAGTACTATAACCAATAGCAGCAATGCTGCTATGACATATTTATAATGATTCTTTGATAGTTTCAATTTGCCCTATTGCCTTCTTGAACTTGTTCTTGAACTTCTCTAACTTTATCAAAGATGCACCTGAAGACTCCAATTGGTCCGACATATTGTTAATCTTTTCAATATTATCTAACCCATAAAACTTCATCGGATTAAGAAATGAAAACCGAATCCACAGGGAATCATCAATTTCATCCAGCTCCTGTTTCATTCTCCTGCAATAATCATTGTAGTGCTGTTGCCCTTTAGGCGAAACAAGAAGCGTCATGTACCAGTCTGTGCCGAATAGCACTTTGTCCCATAGTTCTTCGTTTTTACGCATTACCGATTTGAACTGGGGCATGTTTTTGTCCAACGAAAAGCAGGATATGTCAGTGTACAGGTTGGGATACTTCAAACCACCTGAAGCATCTTTCTCGGTTAGCATTGCGATTAGTTCTGCTATCCAGTCGCTTTCTTTCGGGCCTTTCTCCCAATCGTCTCCACCGAAATGGGCAAGATTTAGATACAGTTTGGGAAACTTATCCAGTACTTTCCGCCACGCTTTGGGGTGTACATAATTATCAGAAAACCATTTGTTGGCTATTGCTTTGTGCTCCTCTGGAGAGACTGATAAGTATGTTTGGTTATCTTGAACGGGAGGCATATACACCGATGAAGCATCCGGTGCTAATGCTGAGTTTACTTCACGCTTTTCAGGAAAGTATCTGTATCCCTTTTCGATATAATCCTTGTAGAATGGTTGTTCATGGGTGAGCATTCCGCCGGGACTGCAATGATTAACTATTGGGATTTCCTCATCAGAGCATTTCTTGTAGTAATCTATCATATGTGGGAGTTTGTCATCATCGAGTGGGCGGTATCCGAGGGGAGTGTACATTTTGAATCCGGCGAAGATGCCAGCTTCGGTTTTTGTGGCTATCTCTTCGAATGGATAATCCCAACAACCAGATGTGTATTTATCTTCGTCGGTAATTCCGTTGTTTCCAAAACGCCATCGTCTCGGGTCGTAATGATACATACATATCAGCTCAAGGGGGTGTTTTTCCGAAGATTTCTTATGCTCATCAAATTGTCTATACCATTTCTTCAGTTTCAATGTTTTCTTCTTCTTTTCAACCTCGTGCGACAGGTCAACCTTTTCGCCAAGTTCCTCTGCATAGATTCCCGATTTCCTGTGGTAATAGAACACTTCTCCATTCTCTTGGTGGTAGATTGTCTGGCCGTCATATCCGGCAATATGAGCATATTCCATGTCCATCGGCATGACTATCATCGGAGTAAACACGTAACCATCATCCTCATTTTCATCAGATGGTGCTGAAAGATAAGTCTGGTTGTCGCGAACTGGAGGGGTACTTACAGCAGTTCTATTAGCAGGTGCAAATGAAATGTTTTCTTTGACAGCAAATTTATAGCTGTCGGTCAGGTACATGTATGTTTCATGATTGTCTGCTATGCTCCGGTCTCCGATTTGGGATGTGTCCTTGTTTCCGAGTCTTCCACCGTCACGCATAGGCGGCATTCCAGGAATAAGGTCTGCAAGTTTACTGCTGAGGAAACCAGTTATGGCAGCTCGAGTCTTAACAACAGGGATGGATTTGGGATTTGCTGGAAGTTGATTGTAAATCAGAGGCAGAGGTGCACATGCTCCGCTTTGGATATGCATGTGGGAATCAATTATGCATGGGACAATTTCTTTCTTCTTGTCGAATTCACCAATTCGAATGGTTCCGCAGAATCCTGCGCTGCCCATTCCTAATGTTTTAGATGCTAATAGCTTCTTCTTCTTTTCTTCAGACATCTGGTTTTTCTCTTTCTTGTCTGTTTGCCTTTACCGCACCATTCTCCTGTCTTTAGAAGAGCGGTATTTTGCATAACGCCCGCACAAATGGTGACGTTGCCCGAGTCTTCGAGGGCAATGTGCCGAAGGCCAAGCGAAGCGCAGCACCATTTGTGTGTTTTGGGCTGTAGGTTTGGCCCTTTAAAATTTTGCGGGCGGCGTCTTATCGTCTTTCTTGCACTTCTTCCTTTGAACCTTTTTGCAATCCTTTAAATGCCCAACTTGCTTTTTGGGCGTAATATCGTCGCTTTTCTTCATTACTCATGTTCTTTACTTCTTCATACTGTTTTTCTCTTATTTCTCTAACCATTTTTACCGAATCAATATTATTACTCATATGTTGTCACCTCACGTGGGGAAAGAATCGTCAATTGCTTAAAGCCATACTCAAGATTCACTGCGTTAAACTTTATAATTTTATCATAATGAACAATATGCTTAAAATTCCAGCTTACCAGAATGTCTGCATTGTGCACGGTTGCTAACGCTATATGAATCATATCATTTCTGTATTTTTCCGTTAGTATCCTGTGTGCCAAATATGCATCTGTAAGCATTTCAACATTCTCATTCACCTCAAAAATCTCAACTCCTTTAGAAATCAAGTTGAGATATTTCTCTCTAACCTTATCAGGAGCATTTATCAATTCTGCAGCGACTATGTTGGAGGTGGCTGCCTTAAACAATCCATTAAATATATCCTTGAAAATCCCATTAGACCAAGGGGCAAACTCCTTATCAAAACATCCCCCAACAACAGAAGTGTCAAGGTAAATAATGGGTCTCTTCATTTTTCTTTGCCTTTATAAATCGTTCATATATCTTGTTATGTGTCGCCGCCCGCACTCCTTAGACTTGGCCAAACCTATTTCGCACAACATTAAGCAGTCCTTCCGCAATCGCAT
>CAYQOU010000016.1:0-6248 GCA_964419255.1 uncultured Fibrobacterota bacterium
CTTCCGGGAGATGTGGATGGCGGCCTGCTGACCGTACCACCTCCGGTGCCTGAGCCGCCGGAATGAGAATCATCACAGTCATAACATCTGCTGTCACACCGCTCCCAACAGTAGCGGCAGTTTGGATGATAGTAGCTGTGGTAGGGACAGGAACAGCCGTGATAAGGTGAATGAGTGTCATGGTAGCCATCGTAGAACATCGAGCGATACCACCAGGGACGGCTGTAATAGCTGTACCAGTTGTGATCGTAGGTGGTTTTGTAGCAGCGAAGAACCGGCTCCCCCCAGAAGCTGCGATGCCAGTAACAGCGTTCCCGCTCTGTGACCACCACCGTGTCGGGCTCCGATCCCTCTGAGAGCGTGTCACCATCAGTGACATAATTTTCGGACCGATCGATCGTGGAAAACTGCGTGTAGCAGCCGGTAACTAACATCAAACTTATAATAATCAGCCATATACTATTCATTATTGCCTCTCCTGGTGAGCACCGCGTGTACCTTTTACCGCTTAACATCCGATCCGCTTTCGGTGAGCCGAAAAGATCGCGATCTGATGTTTGTCAGCTTACCCCTTAGACCCTATAATAATAAAATACGTTACACGAAAAAAAGTATGCTGCATGCAAAATGCGTCGCAGCCCGGGCAAAAAACCATGCCCGGCAGAGCCGAAAGCTGTTTAATCGGTTATTCGTCCACCCGGTTGCTAGAAACGATAACAAAAAACCGATATAAACGAGTAGGTAAAGAATACAACAAGTCACGGGGCTTTCCCCATTTTTCCGCCTCCGCTTCAGCGGAACCGGTCGGGATACCCAGTAAAGGTTTCAGTCAAAGAAAAAATTCCAAATCATTTCACCGCACCGATCTCCGATACTTCAACCACCAGCGCTCCCCTGTCCAGGGTCACTTTCCCGCGCACCACAAACGCCTCATGCCACCCCAGCTTGTGCACAAATTTCTGATAGACATCGGGGAAAAGCACACACTCACACAAACCGGTTTGGTCTTCGAACGTCACAAACTGCATGCTCTCCCCAAGCCGCGTGCTGACCGTCTTGGAGGTGATACACCAGCCCAGAAAACATACGTTGCGATTCACATGCCTCCTCAGCTCATCTATCTTAACAGATTGCCTGACAGGGTTTTGTACGAGTGTTACCGGATGACATCCGGTCAGAAATCCAAGCATCCGATACTGTGCCGCCAGAAGCTGTCGGGCTGAGTACTGTTTCAGCGGTGGCGGTTTTTCTCCCCCATGTTTGCGATACGTACAGCGCATCTTCCAAAACAGCTGCGGACGCGTACAGCCGCTCTCCACCGAATCACACGCACCGGCGGCAATCAGCCGCTCGGCATCGTTTTCCTCTATGCGGCAACGCCACAGAAAATCATCCAGAGAACGATACGGCTTACCCTTTCGCTGCTCGATAATACTGCGCCGCGCATGTGCGGAAAGCCCCTTGATCTGACAAAGCCCCACCCGGATAATCATCCCCACAGCCCGATACCGATCATCGCTTGAGTTGATATCGGGTCCCTCTATGGTGATTCCAAGCCGCTGAGCCTCGCTGATATAGGCCTGGGTACTGTAAAAGCCGCCATAGTTGCTCAGCACTCCCGCCATGAAACAGGCCGGATAGTGGGCCTTGAGCCAGGCGGACTGAAACGACACCTGCACGTAGCTGGCCGAGTGAGGCTTGCAAAACGAATAGCCGGAAAAGGAGCGGCACATGCCCCAGATTTTCTGTATGGCCTGATCCGACACCCCCCTTGCGCGTGCTCCCCGTATAAACTTCACCCGGTAGCTCTCTAACTGATTGAATTTGTCCTTCTTGGACATAACCTTGCGCAGTCCGTCGGCCTCCACGAAATTAAACCCGGCCAGAGCCATCGCCACCCGGGCGACATCCTCCTGATACACCATGATGCCATAGGTTTGGGACAAAACGCTTGCCAAAACCGGATGTTCCGGGGTCCAGCGGCCGCCGTGAAGGCGGCGAAGATACTCATTTATTAACCGGTTAGCCGCGGGACGAATGATAGATGAATGGATGACCAGATGGTCGAAATCGCCCCTCTGAGAGCGTTTCTGCAGGAGACGCGTCGCAGGTGACTCTATGTAAAACACCCCCATGGTCTCCCCCTGCGCCAGCATCTGACCCGTCTTTTCGTCCGATGCCGGATCCCACCGCTGCTCATCGAATGTAATTCCCTGTTTTTTGATATGTTGGATAGCATCACGGATCACCGCAAGCGAACGGTTGCCCAGAAGATCGATCTTCACCAGACCCATCTCCTCTGTGCCGTCCTTTTCCCACTGGATTACCCGCACCCCCTTGGCTGAAATCTGCACAGGGGCGTGACGGTAAATCGGTCCCGGGGTGATAACCACCCCGCCGCAATGGGTGCCGATCCCCCTGGGCTTACCCAGAAGCTTCTGCGCATCGGCGATAATCTCCGGCCAGGGTGAATCCAGATGCAGGTGACGGGTTTTGGGATGTAACCGCATGATCTGCAGGATATCAGGGCCGCCTTCATCGGACACGTGCACGTAAGGGAATTTCTTGGATATCGCGCTGATTTCCGCCTCGGTCAACCCGTACACCCGGGCGGTTTCTCGCAGAGCCATTCGCCCCCCGAAAGTCTGATGCGTCGCCACCATGGCTACATGATGTTCCCCGTAACGCCTGAAAACATAATCTATTACATCATCCCGCTCATCCCAGGCAAAGTCTACATCGATATCCGGCGGATCCTTGCGTCCCGGGTTTATGAACCGCTCGAACATGAGATTGTAACGTATTGGATCTACGTTTGTTATGCCAAGACAATACGACACCAGACTGGCGGCACCCGACCCCCTCCCGCAAGTCCGCGGCGACTGCTTGACGATGTCGTCGACTATCAGGAAATATGACGCAAATCCTTTGCGACCAATAAGATCCAGCTCGTAATCAAGCCGTGTGCGCACCTCCGGGGTAATATTAGCATAACGGCGCTTCGCGCCCTGAAAGGCCTTGTCGCGCAGCCGAATAATCGCGGGCGTATCCGAGATGAACCGGGGCATTATCGGTGTCCCGAAATCACTCCTGGACCGGATCCGCCGGCCAAATTGCTCCGTCTCCCCTAAGGCCTTGTCAAATATGGCATAACGCCTGCTGAGCTCATCCGGCGACACAAAAAGCGAATCGGGAGCAAAGCAGTCGGCCGAATTCAGCCGGCAGAGAGTAGTATTTGAATCGATCGCCCGCATAAGTGTATGGGTGTGATAGTCTTGCGGCTCACAGAAAACCATCGGCGGGGCAATCAGACAGGGATACGCACTCTCTTTTACCCAAGCCGGCACCCGGCGAAGGGTTTTGATATGATAATACACCGGCATCACCGAAGCCAGTTCCTCGAAAATCATTCGGTTATCACTCAATGCCATAAGCCCGGCAGGATCATCTTTGATTTGGCATACAAGATCGAAATCGGAATCACAGTGACGAGCCGAGATGACACGACACAGATTGCCGAACCCGTTGTCCCCATCGGCATACAAGGTCACTTTCAGTGCACCGTCTAAGCTGCTGATTTCTGAGGCTATTATGGGCCGTATAGCGTAATGCCTAGACGCGGCGATAAACTCCGGTAACCCATACAGGTTGTCACGATCGACAAGGGCGACTGATGTATACCCCAGCGCACGGGCACGCTCGCATAGCCGCTTCGGAGAGTGTACGCCCCGGAGAATCGAGAAGTGTGATACCGCGTAAAGAAGAGTGTCCATGATGTTAACCGACTCGGTTGTGGTGTACAATCGAAAGCGCCTGAACGGTCGCCTTTACCGCCATTCGTAAAGATTCCATATCACTCTGATTTATCGTTTTTTACACCTATCGACTCAAAGCCATACTTCAGGCGTATCGAATCCAACGCATTCATCAGACGGCATTCCTGTTGGTTGTCGTAAAACAGGTCCATCTGACCGTAAGGATAGACTAAATCCTTGATATACAAATCGATACTGGACAGCCTGATACGACGGGTACAGGCCGATTCAAACAGCGCGTGGCACCGATCGTATATGCTGTTGTTTCCGTTGAGAGGAACTGCCAGTCGCATAGTCCGCCGCACCTGTGAACCATCGGTGAAAGTGATGGTCAAGCCGATCCTTCGGGCCGCAAGCCCCTGTCTGCGAAGCTCCATCCCCCCCTTCTCCACCAGCCGCCGAAGCTCGTGGAGAATATAGCCCTCGTCGTTACTGAACTCCTTAAGTACCACCTGCTTATGCACCATGGGAGCGGGGCTGCCCAGTGCACGAACCGGCGCGGTATCCACGCCGTGTGAAAGTTTAGCAATCTCGAATGCGATAGTGCCGAGAGCTTTAACCATGCGGTGCGGATCAATAGCGTGTAAGTCTCTTATAATACTGAAATTAAACTGCATCAGCTGACGAATCACCGTATGGTCTATCCCCGGCAGAAGCTGTATAGGCAAAGGAGCCATAAACTCATCCTCACACCCGCTGAATACCGTACACACCCCCATCGGCTTGATAACCCGGGTGGCAATCTTGCTGACAAGCTTGTTCTGCCCCACCCCCACGGTGCTGGGCAGATTCAGCTTGTTTTTTATCTCCTTATGGAGCCTGTCGGCAACATCCACAGAGCGGCCAAACAGCCGCTGCGTGCCGGTGACATCCACAAACACATGCCCCGGCCCCGCCGGCTCCACCAGCGGCGAGATATGCGTCCCCTGCTCCACCACCGCATGAAACGCCCGTCTGTATGCCTGAGGTATGGGATTAAGCACCACCAGATCCGGACATAGCCTCATGGCCCTCTCCACCGGCAGCCCCTTGTGTACCCCCGCCTCACGAGCCACCAGGGAGGTATCCAGCACAATCCGGCGCGACGAGCCGGCCGTGGCCACCGCCACCGGATAGCCGCAGAGCCGAGGGTTGAGCGCCTGAGCCACCGCGACGTAAAATCCGACGATATTTATATGAATTATATGACGATCCATAATGCTTTTCCGAAAAAAACTAATGTGTAAATGAGAGAAAAAAACTCAATGTGTGAATTGAGAGAGTGTGTAATGTGAAATCAGACACGATAGTTCATGTATGGACTCCCCCGTTACGGATTTGCTTCTGAACAGGCTGCGCCCGTCATATGCTTCGACAGACTCAGTTCGTCAGCAAGCGGAATTATTACAACCCCGGCACGATCGGCTTTGTCTGTCTGATTGGCCTGTCCGTCCGCCCGGTAATCTCACGTTCCCCCACCGTTTTCGACACTGGACAAGTTCCTATCTATTAACGCCTTAAGCATGCGTGCATTCTGCACCGCCTGCCCCTTGGAATGGTTATTAAACGCAATCATCACCACCCTGCACCGCTCCATCATTTTCCGTATCCGGGGAATCCACTGCGCCAGTTCATCTTCGCTGTACAGATAATCGTACCGACTGACATTGTCTCCACTCCACCAGTTTTTGCTGTTTCTGCCGTGAAAACGCACATAGCCCAAATCGGCAGTGACCACACTGCCGGGCCGTATAAGCCCGGGCAGATCCGGTTCATCCACATTAACAAGCCCCACCTCCCGCTTCTTCAGCCCCGCATACACCGACTCCCGCATCCACTCCCCGTTTCGAAACTCGATAACCACCGGAAGCCCCTCAAAGGCCCCGCACACCCGCTCCAGATGCCTGCGCGACTGCGGGGTATAGTGGAAGCTGAACGGAAACTGAAACAGCACGACGGCAAGCTGCGAGGCCTCTATAAGCGGGGAAATACCCTGCTTAAACACCGCAGCCTCCTTGTGCAGATCGGCATCCTTGGTGTGAGTCAGACTCTGATGAGCCTTGACCGAAAAACAGAACCGATCCCCCACCACATGGGTCATCCGCTCGATCGTATGCGGATTTGGCTGCCGGTAATAGGTGAAGTTCAGCTCCGTAAACGGAAAAAGTGTGCTGTACACCGACAGATAATCCTTCACCGGTGTGCCCACGGGATACACCGGCCCTACCCAGTCGTTATATGAATATCCGCTCGTCCCAATAAGAATCGACTCCATAGCCCCTCTAAAAATCAGGAAATAAAACCAAGGTTAAAGGAAACTCGACGAGTACTCTCATCGAAGGCCTTCACTCTGGCAGTAATACACAAAAGCACAATCTGTTATCGGTATTCTGTCCCGCATACGGGATAAAGCATCCATTGTTCCAAACCACGGTTAAATACAATGGATCCCCG
>CAYQOU010000016.1:6348-20002 GCA_964419255.1 uncultured Fibrobacterota bacterium
ATACGGGATAAAGCATCCATTGTTCCAAACCACGGTTAAATACAATGGATCCCCGTCCAGCCTTGCGGGAAGGATGACAGTCCTGGCGGAAGTGCACAAAAGCAGCAAACCTCAGACACATCATGAAACCGTTTTATCACACTTTCGCTTTTGCCCCCCCCTGCTGTACATTTGTACATGTTTTAAGAATGCAAACTACACGCCATCGATCAGATCATAGGCTCGAAATCAAGGAAACAGAAAAAGTCTCACCCCCCTCTCTGCTTCCATCCGTATCTTTTAGCTCGGACCTGAACTGAGCAATTCTCTCCCGGCTATTTACTCAGAACCGCTCAGCTTAGGTCAGGGAAAAAGATATCCGTCGAGCAATGCTAATGCTGTTTAATGGTAGCACTGATCAGTGGTTCTCAGGCATATCCTCGTACACTTAGTTGATCATATCCGCCAATGCACCAAAATCACAGACAACCGACGCGGGCCGATGAAACTCTTTTCGTGGGGCTTTTTGAATACTTTTTCCTAAAGACCCACCACCACTCGATAGGACGGATCTCCGGTTTATGAGAACACCACATACGGCAACGCCTTTCGAAGCACCTTTCCTACCCGCCCCAGCTGCTCCAGAGAGCGAATCCGCTCTCCCTTCCTGCGGTAGCTGAAAATCCTGGCAACCGTCACCGGACCCAACCCCGGAACCCGTAACAGCTGCTGTTTGGTGGCCCTGTTGACATTAACCGGGAAGAAATCGGGATTACTCCGCGCCCACACCTGCTTGGGATCGACGTTCAGGTCGAGATTTCCCTGCGCCGTCAATGGAATCTCATCGGCCTCAAACCCATACACCCGCATCAGATAATCGACCTGGTAGAGACGATGCTCGCGGGTAAGAAGCTGCTGGTTTGATACTGCAGACTGCTCACCGAAAAGTGTTTTGTCACCTAAACCGCGTTGATAGGCACTGTAGTATATCCTCTGCATATTCAGTCGCTTATACAGACCCCAGCTGTATTTGATCAGCTCCCGGTCACTCTCCTGAGCCGCACCAACCACAAACTGCGTTGTCTGCCTCACCCGGCTGTACCGGCCTCCCCTTTGTGTCAGGGCACTGATCAGTTTCATGGGTCGCACGATATCATCGAGATAGTTTTTGCTCTCGCTAAGCGTGGCAAAGTGCCTCTCCCCCGCAGCCTCCATGTTGATAGATACAGCCGAGGCCAGCGACACCGCCTCCTCGATCGCCGCATCCGATGCTCCCGGAATCACCTTCAGATGAATATAGCCCCGAAACTTCTCGCGCCTGCGCAATATAGATGCCACCGCATTGAGCCGGGCCATGGTGGTGTCGGGATCCCCCGCGACTCCGCTGCTGAGAAACAATCCGCTGACCAATTTTCTGTGACGGTATTCCAGAAACGCCCGAACCGTCTCCTCGACACTCAGAGTGCACCGCCGAGAGTCCTTTTCTATTCGCAACGGACAATACTTGCAGTCGTTTACGCAGGCATTGCTCAGCAGAGTCTTAAACAGAAATGTCTTTCCACCGGCAGGAAGAGACACCGGGTATATCCACCGGTGATCCTCCGAACGCACCCTTCCCGGCTGCTGCTTCGTCCCACAGGAACAGGCCAGATCGTACTGAGAATCCCGCGAAAGTATGGATAGTTTTTCCAACGTGTCCGGGCTGCGGTGAATAAATGGCATAACACGACTCCGACCGCAACTTACTTGCGAGCCACAAACACCCCCGCATCCCTGGTGATCAGAATATGCCCAAGCGTCTGAATCTCTCTTTCGAGGTACCGCCGAAGCGCATCCTCACTCTCATCTTCAAGCAGAATCCCCGGCAACGACTTTATATAGCTGACCAGTGGCTGCACCTCAGAGACAACAAGCTCATCATCGTAGCGTTTAACACTGCAGCGGGAAAAATGACTTTCCAAAAACTCACTGCCGTTTTCCAGCCGAAACGATTCGGTGATACTTTCGCGCCACCGCCCCCTGCTAAACCGCTGCGCTATACGATACAGCTCCCGCTGGTGCGTATCACCCACTGCAGCCGCATACAACACTCCCGATCTCCTCAACACCCGGGCGATCTGAGCCAGCATCTCACCAGGATTATCCGCCTCATAGATATTGTTTGCAACCACAACATCGAACTGTTCCGCCTCATACGGCAGACCCTGCATATCCACCCGATCAAAGCAGACCTCCACCCCAGCATCACTCAGATCTGCACGAGCAAGACCAGACATCTCCTCCGATGAATCGGCCAACACAAGACGGCACCCCCGCGGCATCCGATCGCATACTTTCTTCCACAGAACACCATCGCAGTATCCCAATGCCAGAATATCCATGTCGGGCTGCAACTCAAACTGCTCTCCCAGCCACACGGGCCAGCCTTTCGGATTGCGGCGAAATCGCTCATTCAAAACATCCGCACTCTCGTGCGTTTCGAACGCATACTGTCCTAACATAAATAACCCATAAAAGAATAGTGTGTAACATGCCAGCAAAAAAAAGAGAGATGGTTTACTCATGACGGTGCGAGACAATCGGGTCAGAGGAGTGGTTTCACCCGAGTATGTAATAACAAATTATTTCTGTTGCCGCAAAGGTCGCTGTGAGTCGCTCACTTTTTTAGTATTTGCGCATCAACCCCACCATTTTGCCTGCAATGGCTACTTCCCTGTCGCTTCCGACGATTATGTCCGCGTACTTTGGGTTTTCGGGCCGCAAAATGATATGATCGGGCTTTCGAATGAATCGTTTCAGAGTAGCCTCATCATCGATTATCGCCACCACGATATCGTTGTTGTTGGCGGTCGACTGACGGCGCACCACTACAATATCCCCATCCAGCACGCCGATTCCCTCCATGCTGTCACCCTTGATCCGAAGCGTAAAAAGCCCCTCGCCTCTGAATATGCTTTTGTCCAGGGTGATATAGCCATCCAGGTTCTCAACCGCCGTGACAGGCTTTCCCGCGGCCACCGACCCCACAAGCGGCACACGATGCTGATCCGAATCGTGCTCTTCCGTGCTGACAGTCACCTCAATACCACGTGCCCGCCCCCCCAGAAGCCGCACATAGCCCTTCTGCTCGATCAGGCGCAGATGCTGGCGTACATTGTTGGGACTCTTATAACCCAGCGCCTTGGCAATCTCCCGCACAGTCGGAGGCATGCCCTTATCTCTGCGGCACGCCACAATATACGCAAACACCCTGCTTTGTTCCGGTGTCAATGGTTTCATATTCTGTTCCGCCCTTTATAACCCGTTCTTCGCGTCTTTTCTGATTGATACAGCATCGAAGATAGTATTTTCATCATCACTATACCATATACATTGGGGTAATTCAAGCCGGCAATGTTCCCATAACCGATGATGCTCTCAGAGAAACGTTTGGTTTTTCGGACCGACACCCCATGCGTATATACCCTACCGCAAATACACGCCGTGTCTTGCCATTTCCCTTCACAATTCCTCCCTTGATCATAAACCGGTTGTTATGCCGCCCATTCCGAGGAGAACCCACTGATTGTCTCGCCTCTGCCGACAAACGCGGTGCCGCAACTAAAGCATTTATCGGAAAACTCATTCTAACATCTGCTTGTACCATACCGATTCATCCCCTTCAGGAAAGATACCATACATACTGTACATATAAATATACTGTACATGCGTACATGTTTGCAAGCAAAAAAAAGCGACATTCGTTTTTCCCAAAATGACGCCTCGATAATACTGACAAAAAAAAGCCGCTTACGAGCACCTGCCCGACTTTATGATTTAAATGGTTATCGGGCAATCTCTTGAAGACAGAAGAGTTGAAACGATCCTGTAATTACCCCTGCTAAGGTTTTCCAGGCTTGCGAAACCCTTTACCCTCAGGAACGTGTAAACCGGTGCGAGAGAACCAATCGATTCAGATACACTGTTTATTTGGGCAAATAGGTTATCGCCTGCTCTCCAATAATCTTCTGTATGCCATCCTCTGCTTTCGAAGTCATGCGCAGTATATACTGCCCTGCGGCGACTTCACGCATATCGCTTGACAGCCCGTTCCAAACGAAAAGGCCGTTTCCGTAACGAGGGCGTTTGATCGTATGTTGATGAATAAGCCGCCCCCGCAGATCGTAGATGCCAAACCGTAGCTGCTTGAGACTGCTTTGATCAACACTATAGCGTATCGACAGCCGACCGGAAAAGGGATTTGGGTAGCATCCGGCCAGCTTCAGAGAATTAGCGGGAAAACTGGTTTTAAAATCGGATAGAAATGCCTCCGTACCTACCACTACCCATTTTGTTTTTTCAGAGGAGGGCTGAAGTGTTTCCTGATGCCAGTCGCCATCAGCCGATTCGAAGCTTTGTGTTTCGGGATCCCAGAGGCATGCTTTTAGGTAAGAAGGTACGGAAGCAAGATTGCCGAGATTGTAAGCCACTGTTTTGGTTTTGCTTCCCTGATTGTACAACGCGATCTGCCATGCAAACCCCTGCCGGTTGTTATCCCGGGTAACGCTATGTCCACCAAGCGTTCGATTCGCCGTGTCGACAACTCCCGCTCCCACAGTCTCCAGGGAAGGAGCCAATGCGTAGATACGTGATTTTGCGACCTGCTCATCGACAATGCAGCGAACCTTGCGAGAATTCGCCTGATCCGCTTCCCGCCAGTTGAACCAAACTCCCCACTGAGTCGGCATCCGGGATCGGGCGATAGTTCGCTTGGATGCCCCCTCCACATGCGATACCGGTGGAATGCGTAAGATGACTGTGTCACCGAGAGGATTGTACGCGGTATACGCATAGTTGCCGACCTGCCCCGATATAATCTGGCTCGATGCCGTCTCTCTGAGTTCCTGAAATTCGGAGATATACAGCTCCTCAGCCCTGTAGACATTGTCCTGCTCCCCCTTTTCCCAATGGTATAGCTGGATTGAGTCTATTTCCGCTCCCGTAGCCTCCATTACGGCACTAAACGGAATATTGAACTGAAACGGTGAAGCGAAATCGGTCCATTTTCCTGGAGCAAGAACGATCTCGAAAGGTTTTTTCAAGGATGTGGTCTTGCCCTCTCCGAGAATGACAATCTTACTTTCCCTGGTCTTGAGCCAGAAAAGCCGCCCGGGCTTAACAGAAAAATGGTGTGCAACCGAATCGTTGTACTCAAGCCATCCATCGGCGCGTGCCGCTGCAACACCTTCTCCGACATATCTGAATAGACGAAATCGATAAATATCGTAGCGCCACTGATTAGTTTGGGGATCGACAAACTCATCCAGCACGCTGCTTATGGTGTTATCAGTCAAAGAGCCTCCGACCGCAAACGGCACCCATTGCGGATGCAACCCGGGGCGGGTGGGCACCTGACCGATTTGCTCTGAATGGACTCGACGGGATATATTTATCGTATCCAGATGCGTCCCATCTGATACAAGCAAAAGAGCACGCATGCCATTGGATTCGCTGACACACCCGATTATCTGTTGTTCCGGGTCGTTATCTTTGGGTATATCGACCATTACGGAAGCGATCGTATCGGTGAGTGTGGAATCGCATTCAAACTCATACCACTTGTCCCCCATACTCGCTCGAACAGAATATCTGACATTCGCAGAATTGTCTCTGATCGAGAAACTCTGCTTAAAAACATCCCCATCCGCGCTGATCGGAAGCGATGTATCAGAGCTAAAGGGAAAATCGACCTGCGGCCTGACCGTATCCACAAGAAGCATAAAGGGCTGTCTGATTTCATTTGTTCGTATCCAGACGACGCCGTCTTCCACATAAGAATCATGCTCGACCCTCCATTTGGAATCTTCGGAGAATCGGTACAGATGGAGAGCATCCGTACTGTACCCCTGGGGTATGGAGTCATACCTTATGCCGATATCAAATTCGGGTGTGCCCGGTGGATTGTTGGTAAAAACAAACCCCGGTCCGACAGGCACAAACCCGTTCAACTGCGCTGGATCCGGTTGATAAAGAGCAGCCGAAAATTCGCTGTCAAAATGCTCGGAGCCAGGCCTGAAAAGAATATGGTCATTAAAAATACCGACCTGGGGTATACCTTCCTCGAAAAAGTGAATCCGAGCGGTATCCGGGAGTAGTCTGACAGTATCTTGGGATTGTTCCGTTGCGATGGAAAAAAAATCGCCCTGCGCTTTGAGATAAAGCGACACGTAACAAAGCTTATTTAGGTCAGGGTGCTCCAACTGAATAGTGGAGCTGTCGTGCAACCCACCCGATACCTGCTTTTGCCGGATGACATTTTCCGGAACCACAGCATACTCATCGTATGAATATCCGATACCAACATACAGATCGGCTCCTGCCGTTCCGGTGGTATCCGATCTCCAGAACACCGAGACCTCGTAAGACTCTTCATCGTAAATCAGTGAATCGAGACGAATTGTGTTTACGGATGCCCGCGCACCAGATAGACCATGTATCAGTATTGTAACGGCTAAGATTTTCCACGCACGCATAGGTTTAACTCGGCTTAAGATGTTTCCTGTTTCTGTTATTTGAGCGATTTCTATGCCCCTATAAAGCGCCTTCGGGAAACAAATATACATGCTTACAGTTGATTATCGATCACAAAAGCATAAAATGCGTTCATATAATACCCTCTCATCCCCATTTCGCAACTGTTAAAACACATTCAGGACATATAAACACAGAAAAAGCTTGTGAAACTTTGGTTGTTTCACAAGCTTTTTTTTAATACAACTGAACGCTAGATGCGTTACCTGGGCAGATAGACGATTCTCTGCTCCCCGATCACCTTTCTGACACCGTCCAGACCGGTTGCGGTCATTCGTAAGATATAATTCCCCGCAGCAACTGTGCGATTATCAATCGATCGTCCATCCCACATATGAATCCTGCTTCCGGATTCGGGATTTTTGATCGCCTGATGCCAGATCAGACGTCCCTGGACATCGTAGATGCTGAAAGCTATACTTCTAAGCTTTTCTCCCGGAACGGTGTAGCGAATGGAGAGCCGCCCGGCAAAAGGATTGGGATAACATCCCGCAAAAGCCAGTTTTACTCCTGGAGCATTCCTTTTGAAATCTAAGAGATAGGCCTGAGTTCCGACTACCACCCATTTGGTTTTCTCGGACAGAGGTTTCAGTGTTTCTTCCCGTACATCATCCAGAGTCTCAAACGTCTGTTTCTGGGCATCCCAGATGCGTGCCTCCATATTGGGGGGCAGAGACAGGTCTCCCAGTTTGTACGCAATCGTCTTCGACTCACGTCCCTGATTGTAGAGCGAAATTTGCCAGGAGTAGCCCTGCCGATCGGTATCCTGCGTGATAACATGACCGCCCAGCGTCTGATTTGACGTATCCACGACTCCCGCCCCAACACTGCCAAAGGATGGCGCCAACGCATAAATCTGTTGTGATTTGCCAAGCCTCTTATCCACCAGGCAGCGAATGTTTCTGAAGCTGTGCTGATCGGCTGCCCGCCAGTTAAACCGCACCCCCCATTGGGAGCCATGCGAATGAGCTACCGCCCTCTTGGCCGCAGCCTGTTCCACGAAAGGAATAGGAGGAATACGCAAAACCACCGGTTCCTGCAGCGGATTGAATGCCGTATAGCCGAAATTGCCGACCTGACCCGAGATCACCTCACCGGATACAGACTCTTGCAGATCATCCATCGTGGAGATGTATAACTCGGAGGCTTTGTAAACATTTTCCTCTTCATCCTTTTCCCAGTGATAAAGCTGAATAGAATCGATATTCTCTTCAGTAGCTTCCAATACGGCACTTAACGGTATATCAAACTGAAACGGTGATGCAAAATCTGTCCATCTACCCGGAGCCAGAGTTATTTCAAACGGCTCCTTCAGGGATGTTGTAAGGCCCTCTCCCAGCCTGATAACCTGGCCTTCCTTTGTTTTCAGCCACAATAGTCGGCCGGGGTTAAGCTCAAAGAAGTCTTCTACCGATTCATCATACTCCAGCCAGCCATTTTCATCAGCCGCCTCTACACCCTCTCCCATATACCTGAACAGGCGAAACCGGTAAATATCATATTCCCACTCATACGAGTCTTCTTCGATAAGCTCATCCAATACGCTGCGTATCGAATTGTCATGCAATGTGCCACCGACCGCAAAAGGTACCCACCCCGGCTTTATCCGCGGTGTTGGTACTTGCCCGATATCATCTGTCAATACCTGCCGGCTGATATTTATCGTATCTACATTGACACCGTCGGAGACTATCAAAATCGCACGCATCCCATACAGTTCACTCACACAGCCAACCAACTGTTCCTGAGGATTGTCTCTCTTTGGTATTCTGGCATTGATTGATACTGAAGTATCCGCAAGCGTCGAGTCCAATTGGTACTGATACCATTTATCCCCCGTGCTTGCCCGAATCGAATAGGTGACATTTCCGCAATTATCCCTTATAGAAAAACGCTGTTGAAACATTTCACCATCGGCGGTGATTGCCGCCCCCGTATCGCGCATCGAAAAGTCCACCTGTGGCTGTATTGTGTCGACAAGAACCATGAATGGTTCTTCGATTTCGTTTGTCTCGATCCATACAAAGCCGTCTTCCGTGTACGAATCATACTCAACCTTTACTTTCTCATCAGGAGTAATCCGATAAATATGAAGATCATCCTCATTGTAACCTTGCGGTATCGAATCGTAGCGGATACCAGTTTTAAAAGGAGGCACTCCACTGGGTCTATCAAACGTAAAGCCTGGTCCGACCGGCACGAATCCGTGAAAAACATCCGTATCCGGCTCGTAAAGATTCACGGTAAATTTATTTTTAAAATATTTCGTACCGCGCCTGAATACGATAGCGTTATTAAACACACCGGCTTCATATTCACCTTCCTGAAAGAATTCTATTTCCTGCGCGGTTTGCCGGGGAACCACAATTGAATCCCGGGAGGAGTCAGTTGCAGAAACGAACATATCGCCTTCGGCTCTTAAGTATAGAGAGATATAACAGAACACATCGGAAATAAATTTCTCTTGCAGCTGCAGAGTGATACTATCCTGGAAGCTGGAAATGTCTCTCACCTGTGTATTGGGCCCCACCGTTTCGGGATACCCATCAAACGAATACTCGGCCCCGAGCTGCAGATCGTATTCACTTAATCCGGTTGTATCATCTATGGACCAAAACACCGTGATAGAATGTTCTTCGTCATTATACTGCATCAGATCAATTACAACATTATTGTCAATATTGGCGCCACTGCTGTTTGGTGTAGTTACCTTTGCTCTCGACTCCTCTGTTATATCCGACCACAGACCACCATCGTAGCGTTGCAGACCAAAATAGTAGGTGGTCGCAGGAAAAAGCGTGTGAATGGTATCCGAAGCCTGACTGCGCCGCGGATACAGTAGTTTGTACACCGGCCCCACCACCAGTGAGTGAACCGACTCGATTGAATCGGTGCTATACCAGATTCTTACGCTGTCATTTTCAAAGGGTTCCGCACTCCAGTCCAGAATCACATCCTGCGGGCCGATAGCGTTAGCTGATAGCGCCAGTTCATTATCGGGCCTCTCAGCACCAATAGGCTGAGATCCCATTTTGATATCGCTGAATGAATCGCTGGTATCCTTCAGCACGACCGCATAGTAGAACGTTGAAATGGTACTGTCAGAAAGATTTACCGTATCATTGTAAGAATCGCCCGAAGAGAAAAACTCGTCATAGTCCAACCACCGCGTTTCACGTTCATTCGAAAAGTCAGGATTCCCATCAAATCCGTACCAGATTCCCACGCTATCGGTATGCTCAGGAAGACGCTGTATACCATCCACCGTTACGGCGACAAGACTCTCCACTTCATCGTATATGCTTGAAACCGACAGCGGATTGAAAATCGTCCGGGAGACTACTCTTACCGAACAGCCCTGCTCGTGAATAAACGGAGGAATACTGTCGGTGCCGGTTTGCGGATCCCGCCAGAACATCGTACCCACGAAATAAAAATAGCTATTCTCTTCACTATCGGGAATCGGCACCGGTATGGTTGTAACGAACGTGTCGGCGGTATCAGTGGTGCCGTTATATTTCAGAGAGTTTAGAGAATACTTCCGAAGATACTCTTCATTTACATCAGGCTCGGAGTGAAATGATTCCGCCCGGTACCAAATCGCCACCGTATCCGCCCATGGGCTGAACTGATTTGGCAGAGAAGGCATATCACCAAAGCCGGTGATTGTAAGCTCCACCTCACCATCATTGATCCGCTCTCCACTGAGAGCGATGGGATTCTGTATCTCAGTGATAACAGGTACGATAATCTCCAGTTGCACTTCGCCATCGCGGATGTGAATCTCATACAATAAATCACCCGGCGCTTCACCTATTCTGATTTCATTATCGATGATCTCATTCTGACAGGTCATTATCGTGTAAGTCCCTGCCTGGGCACCCGCTCCAAAATCGATGTTAACTATTCCATCAGCAACCAGATCTCCACTAACCGCGATAGTATCACTGACCGAATCGATACCGATGTTTATGATAGAGTTCTCCTCAAGCTCAAGACCGTTCAATGATATCTTACTCAACCCTTCCGAATCGCAGCTTAATATGCCGCTGTCTGCTACGGATACTCCGGCCTCTATCGAACCGGCGATATCAAGGGTAGCATCCTGTTTAACCGTTATGTCACCGGCACCACTCAGAATACCATCCATCCGCAGCACACCACCGTTTACCGATGTCGTCCCGGTGTATGTGCCGGCACCGCCAAGCACTACTTTGCCGTCTCCATCTTTGACCAGTGACAGGTCTCCAGAGATCTCACCGCCAATAATACAGGTTGTATCGTTTACATCCAGAGAAAGTGTACTTGCGTTATCGCCCGAATTGGTTATAACAGCGGAGTTGTCCTCACTCGCAAAAATCCCCTTTATCGCCAGATCATAGCCATTAAGATCCAGAACGGCGTCTCCCATAGCCGCCATGTTCACCATGGCTTCTGCTGAAATACCACTGTCTGCACCCAGAGAGGTTGTTCCCTGAAGAATATCAATCTGACCGTAGGTTCCACCGCTCAGGCTAACATGTGCATGGGCCAGCCCGACGGCTACACCCATTGGTGCCGCAATCGCAGCGGAAATCATCAGAGTATCGGTCTGGTTTTCACTGCTGAAATGGATGCCGCTGTTTGCCGCGTCGAGAATCGATATATCTCCCGCAAGTGTCGCGGTGCCTGTCGTGTGGATTGTACCTGCTCCGGATTCCGGTCCGGCACCACCATCGATGACGATATCGTTTCCAAAGGTCAAACCGTCACCTAAAATCAGTTGCCTGGCACCGGAATTGATCCTCACCGCATCCGTTCCCAAAGAGGTAGCCGTTTCGACAGCGACTGAGCCGTTGTTTATGAACGTCCCCCCCTCATAGGTATTATCCCCACCCAAGATCAGGACTCCGCTGCCGTCCTGATGCAGCTCCCCAACCCCGGAAATAGCGGGGTTGAACACAACTGAATCGCTGCGATTAAAAACCAGTGTGGCGTTGTTTACAATACCACCGTCGATTTCGCCCGATGTGCCGCCATCACCTAACTGTAGTGCTCCGCCGGCGATTGTAACACCGCCGGTAAATGTGTTATCGCCTGATAACGTCATCCGCCCGTCACCATCCTTGACAAGCAATACCCGACCTATACCATCTTCAATCAACCCGTCAAAGACAAATTCGGCATCATTGGCGCCAACGGTTAATACAGCATCACCTTCGGCCGAGCTGGTGATCGTTCCATTTCCTCCAAGCCCGTTTACGGTGTCACTATAGCCGTTAAGATCGAGTTTATCTGTTATGGTAACATTGCCATAGCCACTACCGTGCGGCAGGATATTATCCGCTCCGAGTCGAAGCGTACCCTCCAAAATCTCGGTCGGCCCCGTGTAATTTGTGACAGAAGAAAGAGTAAGAACCTCTTCTCCCAGCTTTGTCAGTCCACCATCCAGCGCATCGACTCCCCCGTGAACTATGGGCCTTCTGATCGATGTATTATAGCCATTTGTGTTAATTCGTGCACCACCATCCAGCACGGAGATTTCGAAACTGCTATCGGATGCACCTCCCCCCAGTATATCATCGAAAAGCGGATTTTCATCATCGGTTACTCTCAGGAGACCACCGTCGAAAGTGAAAACAAGACCATGGGAGCCCTCGTCTGAAGCGGTTTCCCCCAGACTCAGGTAAATGCGCCCGGTCTCCAGCGTACCGCCATCATTCAGATTGATGGTAAACTCATCTGCAGCAGCATCGGTGATACTATATACCTCGGGTGCCGATACGGTTCCGCCTTCGATGTTCAGAACGGCATTTCCCCCATCGGCATGATAGAGTGCCCCACTGAAGGAATGGGTTCCGTCGGTTATTGTTACCACCGGGCCGGCGTTCTGACCAATTATTCCATTTTCAGCGGCCACATCACCGGATAGGGCGATGACCACATCATCCGTTGAGCCGAAAACGATATCCCCCGCTGCATTGATCTCTCCTGCCGCGAAGGTCAAATCGCCTCCGATATCCATGGAGACCTGATTTGCATTGTTTCCCGTGATGTTGAAGGTGCCGGACTCGATAACTGTGCTGCCCGAAAGCAGGTGAAACTGCTCCAACTGATGATCGTTTGCACCGGAGATGGTTAACTGGGCACTCCCCTTTTTTTCCAGCGCCTCGGCGCTTTGCAGAGTCGCCTGTATGGTGGCCTCGGCGTCAGTAATGATGGAGGCGTTGTCCCCGGTTACATTCAGCGTGTCGCCATCAAGGGTGTATCCTTCAGCGCTGAAGAGCACCGAATCGACATTCTGAGTCCCCAACACGGTAACATTCGCTCCTCCTTCGGCGGCAAACTCCGCACTGCTGTTGCTGTCGGGCCAGGAAAAGAGGCTGTTTCCATCGACAGTCCAGAAATTGTCGGCTCCCCAGGTTCCATCGTCCGCCTGAAAACCATCTGTCGCGTCCGTATCCCAGATGTAGTGGTCCGGGCCGGCAATGATTTCATCCCCGGTACTAAACCGCCAATTGTGAGGCTGGTAGTAGCCGGCGAACTGCTCGTCATCGGAGTTGGAAAACGCCGTGCTGTCAACAAGAACATAATAGGTAGTTGAATCCTCGAAATGTTGCGAGGGGTTTATCGTAACGGTAGAGCTTCCGTTTCTTTTCAAAGAGATGCGGCCGACATAGATAGTCCTTTCAACACCGGTCGCATTGGCTATACCAAATTGCACAATCGTTTTTTCGTTTGACGCAAAACCCAGTTTTATAATGGACCACTGACCAGCTTCTACTGTACCGGAGCCAGAAACGCTCCAGCTATGTTCGTTTGAAACTATTGGCAAATCAATATCGCATTCTTGCTCAGAATATACCCAGAATAATAGCGAATCATATGAAGACCAATCAGCCCCATCATCGTAGCTAGAGCTTTGCCACATGATATTTTCAGAGCCGCCCATGACTGCCTTCAGAGCACCACTGTTACCAAACGTATGCTCATCCGACCATGTCGCCGTATTCTGTAGCATCCAGGTAGATGAATCTGAGGCGGGAAAATTCAGTGTTGTATTAAAGTCTGAAATAACACTGTCCATGAACACATTTGAGCTATTAACACTTATTTGCTCAAAGAC
>CAYQOU010000016.1:20102-55890 GCA_964419255.1 uncultured Fibrobacterota bacterium
AAATAACACTGTCCATGAACACATTTGAGCTATTAACACTTATTTGCTCAAAGACGCTCCTGGTATCACTCTTCCAGATGGTGATATCCCCGCTTCCCGCCGAGACGTCCTGGTCAAACTCCAGCGTAAGGGCACCGGTTTGCGAAACTTCCAAGCTACCGGGGGCAGGCTGCCTACCAGTGACCGTAGGGGCCGCCGCCCACAAAAGGGACTGGAATAGTAGAAGAACCCCTGCAAAAAATCGGGCTATTTCGAAATTACTTGCCATATGGACTCCGGGGGAGGTTCGATTGTCACACATTTTATTGATTGTCGCATTTTTACAAAATACGTTTATTTTCTCTATTGATTTATTTTTGTGGTTTTTTTAAATTATATACCTTTTCAACTAAAACTCACACCCTTTTCGGTGTTTTCCACCCGATTCAGTTCTCTCAACGCTCTATCGGCCAAGGTGCCCGTAAAACTCCTCCTCAATCATGGCACAGAGGGTGTGATATACGGGAACATGCAGCTCCTGAACAAGAAACGTCTTTTTTTCGGGAACACAGATTGCCACATCGCACAGTGGACGCAGAAGCCCTCCGGTTTCCCCGGTTAAGCCGATAACGTGAATACCAAACGCATGAGCTACCCGAACCGCATTAAGAATGTTATCGGAATTACCCGATGTGCTTATCGCGATGAGGACATCGCCCTCCCGACCGTAGCCGTAGACCTGTTGGGCAAATGCCATACTGGTGTTCACATCATTTGCAAAAGCGGTGAGAAGAGAGGTCTGACTAACCAGAGAAATCGCCGGAAGAGCCAGTTGAAGGCCGGAGGCGATCTCATCACCATGTTCCGGGATGCGTTCCATCAACTTCTGCTTGTCTTCATCGGGAATGCGCCTTTTGAGCCGAAATTCCTTCATCAACTCACCGACAATGTGCTCCGCGTCCGCCGCGCTGCCTCCGTTTCCACACACCAGCAACTTGCCATTGCGGCGATAGCAGTTAACGATCATTGTAAAACTGTCTATTATGGACCGACGGCATGGGTGAATTTGTGGCAGCCGCCGTATGAGCCCATCGAGGAACTGCTCAACATGTGATTGCATATCATGTAGCCCTTTTAGGGATAACCGCTTAAGCAGAGAATATTCGATTATTTATTACACAAAACTGCTGTCTTGAAAACACATATTCCAATAAAAATAAAACAGGTCACGCCTCTGATCCTACTTTTCTGTGTCTCCCAGGATTCTTCGAATCAAATCCCCACTGCGCAGCCGTCTGTCGGTACGCAACAGAACGATTCGATTAGTCAGGGCTCGATCAACAGGATTGCGGTTAAGATCGGTTATTGAACGAACGATGACTTCTTTGGGCCCGGCAACACGGTTAACCGGCAGAACATCCAGTAGCTCTCCGCACACAAACGGGTTTTTCACGTCAACCACCGCTTCCCCATCCCCATGAATGTCTTTGACTACCCCGACCAGTCGAAGTTTTGAAGGTGCTTTCGAGAAGTGGTACTCCTGAAGTGAAGATTCCCCTTTGTAGAAACCTGTCGTATATGTTCGGTGGTCCAGCATTTCCAGCTGCCGGATATGTTCCCCGGATGGAATGTAAGTGCCTGTTTGCCTGATGCTGTCCAGCGCCTGCCGATACACATGAACCACTGCCGAGATATAATGCAGGCTTTTGTTTCGCCCCTCAATTTTAAGTGCAGATACGCCCGTTTTTACCAGTTCCTCAAGTATTGGCAGACAATTCAGATCTTTTGCATTGAGAAGATGGGTACCCTCTTCATTCTCCAGCGCAGTAAACCAGTAATCATCCTTCGACTCCCTGCCCGGCTCTATGGGGGAGATTTTGTAGCGCAGCCTGCACGGTTGAGGACACGCGCCATGATTGGGATGGCGGCCGGTCAGATAGCTGCCCATAAGACATCGCCCGGCGATGGATACACACATCGCACCATGAACAAACACCTCGGTCTCTAAATCCGAGCCCGCGGTGATCTCCTGTATTTGGCTAAGACTCATTTCCCGGGGGAGTACAATTCTTGAGATTCCCTGACTCTTCCAGAAGTGAGCTGAGAAGATATTGAAAGTACCCGTTTGCGTACTCAGGTGAAGACGAATATGAGGTGCGTGTCGACGAAAAAGTTCCAGCACACCAGGATCGCTGATCACCACAGCATCAGGAGTATCCTTCAGTCCACCAATCGCCTTTATCGTGGATTCCATCTCCAAAAGCTGCCGCTGATTTGGCATACTGTTGAGAACAACGATCAGCTTACGGTTCATTTCATGTGCCATCGTCAGAGCATCCGGTAGCTGTTCGATAGTAAATGATGGTGCAAAGGCGCGCAGGTTATTACGTCCGACACCAACATACACACCATCCGCCCCCCGGTCATAAGCTGCGGCAAGGGTTTCCATGCTTCCTGCAGGTGCAACCAGCTCAGGTATTCTGTGTAGCATATACTCCTTTTTTTTATCAGTTGGTATCGGTATTCTTTGACGGGCCTTTCGAGCTGTGTGCCACGATTTCGTCTATAGCCTTTATATATACCTCTTTGGGCTGGACTCCGGGGATTTGCTTGACAACAGTTTTGTCTTTGACGATAAATATTGCGGGAATCGAATTTATGCGGAAATATGCTGCGATTTTGCGGTGAATGTCGACATTTATCTTCTTAACCACTAATTTGCCTGCATACTGCTTCTCGATTTCTTTTATGATGGGTGTTAACATGTGACACGGCTTACACCATGCAGCCCAGAAATCCACCAGAACCGGGATCTCAGATTCCACAATTTCTTTTGCGATAGCCTGTGAGTTATCCTGTTTTGCCTGGCTTTGCGGGCTAGCGGTCTGAGCCGTACATATCGCAGCCACCAGAAACAAAGAGATGAATGTTTTCAGCCTCACGGGAAAAGCTCTCCCCTCTGAATCCGGCAAAGCCGGAATCGGTTTTTCTGTTGCTCGCCTCCCCCCCCGGTTACTCGCAACGATGAATCAAACCAAGAAAAGACGAGTTGACTAGAGTAATTACGATAAAAAAACTTACGTCTCCTCCTCCCGTCCGAAGCGGGACGAGATACAGAGGAAAGGTGTCAGAAAAAGAACTTGAATCTCACAAAAACGCTTAATCAGGGTAAATACCGATTCTTAATGAAATTAGCTGTTAATCGATTGGTTCCATGTTCTGGAAAGATAAGCAGTGGCTAAAAATCGGAATAATAAACCAGCTTCAACTCTCTGCTCCATCCCAGAGGCTCATCAGATTCTTCCAGCTCCGGATGTTTCAACTTTTTCTGTAAAATATCTTTTGCATCGAATTCGATATAGAAGGTGGGGGCAAAACGCCATCGTATCCCGGCATTGAGGAAACCTTTAAAAGGATTAGCGTACTTATCCGAGTCGGGATCCGGGTGATTGAGTGCCAGATCGTATTCAACGGCAAAAGCCAGCTCCTCGTTTATACTCAAATCCATTCCGATATACCCATTTGGCCAGCTCACCGCCTCTCTCTGTTCCATGGAGTAGTTGATTGCCCCGTGAAAACCCAACTGCAAAGCACTGAACAACAGATAATTTTTGCTCAAGGATAGAAAAAATCCCTGCGATTTATATACGTATCCCCGATAGGCATCGGTAGTATCCCCGTAGCCCTCGATACCGCCGTAGCCCTGCCAATCGTATCCCAGCGCGATTCCAGGCATGCGCGTCGTCTCTTCAATCACCCGGTACTTGACCAGCAGACCGGGCAGTGGGTTTCCCCTCACCGATGCTCTTCCAACCAGTCCATCCGCCCCGTATCCGCCGCCAAACATCAGCCGGTCGGTTATTCCTACTCCGATAGAGAAGGTGATTCCGGCCCCCTCGACCGATGGGTGTCGGCTCGGATAGACCCTCGTCTCGAATTCGAAATGCCCACGTGGAAGAAGTCCCGCGGTATGACAGTCGATCAGACGTCTTGGCTGCACCATCTGTTGTGCCCCTGCAGAGACCGAGAGTAAACTCATCAACGCTGCATACAGGCAAAGAAAGTGTGTTTTCTTCACTTCCCTTTCCTTTCTAGGAGTCGTTTTCGCATTTCGTTTCGACGACGGATTTCAAGCTTTTTGCGTACGTGTTCGGCATTTGTCCGGGAAAAATCATGCGCCCCGCTTCCATCCCATCTTGCCACAAAAAATAAATCTTTGGTGTCCAATGGTGACATAGTTGCCTTAATCGAAGCCAGTCCGGGGGAGCATATCGGTCCTGGAGGCAGCCCCGTGTGTATGCGTGTGTTGTATGGTGAGGGGTTTTTGAGCTCAGATACCAGTAGCGGACCGTCGAACTTTTGGAGGAAATATCGTACTGTGGGATCCGCCCCGAGCGGCATACCCAATCGCAGTCGATTATGAAAAACCCCCGCGATATGCGGCCTTTCCTTTGCAAGAACCGCTTCTTTTTCCACAATGGATGCGATGGTCAATATTTCGTGAAGGGAATACTTTTGATTCATCTCGGTCTGAGGAAGAGATTCAAATGCCCGCCTGGCATGCATGACCATGCGCCTGATCACATCTTTTGCCGAGGATTTCGGATCGAAACGATAGGTATCCGGAAACAGGTACCCTTCCAGAGTTGAAGAGGTAATTTCCAGACTTCGTATAAATACCGTATCGTGGCACAGCTGAATAAATTCGGTGGTGTCGAATGAAAACACGGGCGATACAATGCGCGCGGTCTGACCGATCGTTCGGCCCTCGGGTATGGTGATCACCGAATCGATACTCTCGGCATATCCCAGCTTGGGAGCAGCACTCAAAACCCCTTCATTTTCTGTAAACGCATGACGTCCGGCCTGCATCTGCTTGTCATAGCCCCGCAGCTTGCTCCAGATAACAAGTGCCGGTGCCGAGCGCACCACGCGCTTACTTTTAAGTAAGGAGGCCACCCGTCCGACACTCATGCCCGGCTCGATTATCATTTCAAGCGCTTTACCCTCCGCTCCCATAGGGCCCAAGAGGTAATAGCCGACCGCCGAAACAGCGGCAACAAACAGTATTGCAAGAATTCCAAATGTTTTCATACTTTTCTGCTTCATTACACGAAATATTAAAAGTGAATAGTAAAGACAATACCCAAGAATTGCCAGTATAAGAAGAATACCAGTTACATAAAATTTAAATATACCTCTGATTACGTTCACGTCTGCTATCTGTTTACTCTATATATACATGTGACAGGATGTAGATAAATTGGATAAAAAAGGCGGTGAAGAGTATATTTTGTTATCATTATACATTAAAATATATAAATGACCAGGAAAAAGAGATCGGGCAGTCGCATCATTTTCGATAAATGATGAGGAAAGTCCGGGCACCGCAGGACAGGATACCATACGAAAGTATGGATTCCGGGATTTCTCGGAAATGGATAGTGCCACAGAGAAAATACCGCTCTGTCCCACAACGGGTTCCGGGGTGAGAGGTGAAAAGGTGGGGTAAGAGCCCACCGCAGTGCATGGTAACATGGCTGGCGGGCAAACCCTTTCCGGTGCAAGACCAAGCAGAAGATGTTCCGCAAGGAAGGAAGTGGTCCGCTTCCAAAATCTTCGGGTAGGTCGCTCAGATAAATGACTGCCTCCCCTTCCATGGGTAGACAGAACCCGGCTTACAGATCTCTTTTTCCTCTTTTTTTGATTCTTCAAACCTGGATTAAGCGGTTCTAAACGGATCAGTGGCGCAATCCAAGGACAGAGAGTTGAGGGAATTGTGAAATCAAGTAGAAAGACTCTGAGATATTTCCGAGATTATCGCCCCCACGAAGGCTCTGTGCCAATCGCCGCAAGACAATGTTCAATTATATTCGAAGGCTTTTTTCTTCGATAATACCTTAGTATACCGGGATCAGACAAGCATACATGGGACTGCAATTTAAGCATTCAATATTCGCCATATTCATACAATGCGTTCTATTCACTACCCTCCATGGTCAGAGCGCACCACCGAAGGTGAGTGAAATTAGTATATACGGCAATAAAATCACCGATGAAAAAATAGTTCGGATGTATCTGGGTATCGATAAAGGAGAGGTTTTCGACTCAGTCTCCACCATAGAAGCTCAGAAGAAACTGCTTGAAACGGGCCTCTTTTCCTCCGCGCGCGTTTTCTCGCAGGCCGTCCCTGAAGGTATTCGTCTCCTGGTTCTTCTGGAAGAGAGGCTATTTCTGACCATACATGACATAGGCGGTGAGCTGCACGGACAGTTGCATGGAGACACTTCACA
This sequence comes from uncultured Fibrobacterota bacterium, assembly GCA_964419255.1. Classification (GTDB taxonomy): domain Bacteria; phylum Fibrobacterota; class Chitinivibrionia; order Chitinivibrionales; family CAYFVL01; genus CAZPHU01. The sequence goes on from CAYQOU010000016.1 coordinate 26,375, forward strand.
GAACTGGTGGAGAGCACGGTTCGGAGTCACATTCGATAATTTCAGGGGACGCATGGAAAAGCTCAGTGCACATGTTACATTCTGGACATCACGCTCGCTCTCCCTGTCCTGGTATAAGCCTTTTGTTGGCACACCATACTTCATGAAAACCGGCTTTTCTCTCAGCTATATGCCTTACAAACAATATGCCTATAATCGCTTTGCCCTCCAACAGTTCACCACTCTGGGTCGTAAACTGGGCTCCCATTCAATACTGTACGCAAGCCTGATACCCGGCTGGTATAGGGATTATGTAGCAGACAAACACAGCGATTTTCTCCCCGAAATCAACGCCGATCCATTCTCAGAGTTGTTGTTAAGCATTGGGTTTCTCAACGACAGCCGCGATCACTCCTTTAATTCGCATAGTGGACATTATTTCCGCACATCCCTGCTTACAAACTATCTGTACACCACCAATCACGAACATTCCTACGTTCAGCTGAGTACGGAAAACCGCTTGTTTCATCGTGGCTTCCGGCCAAAACATACGGTTGGTTATCGACTTCGCACCACCATTCGAAACAGGGATGCTGGAGTGTACAATTATCTGTATGCCGGCGGCGAATCCACTGTTCGAGGCTACGGATCAAACGGAGTAGGAGTGGGTCTTGGAGCCAATAACAGGATAGTTTTCTCCACAGAATACCGATTCCCGATCTTTAAAACTCCGTCTATGCACTTTCCCACTCTCGGGCAAATTGACAGCAGACTAAACAGTTTCTTCTATCAGGTGGATGGAGCCGTTCTACTCGATTATGGATACTTGTGGCGGGATATGACCAGTCCCCGCGCTTTTCCCCACTATCAGGATGCCGCCGGCGCGGGTCTGGGAATCAGAGTACTGGCCCCCACGCTGCAAAGAAGTGTATCTTTTGATATAGTGTGGCCAGTGATAAGAGAGAACCTGATTTCTTCAGAGGCCAAATGGTGGCAGCCGGGATGGCACCTTTATCTTGATTTCCCCTTCTGATACCGGTCAGTACTAGTTTTCTTTTTTATCCTCGAACAGAAAACCTGTTTTTCTTACGCCAGCTCTGAGGCTCGGATGGTGCGTATTCCGGGTAACGCTGAAGAAGATTTTCCAATTCTGTGCGCGCGAAATTAACATCCCGGTCGTTTTCTTCCGCATTATTGAGATAGCGGTTTAGCCAGACAATTGCTTTCTGCGGGTTATCCAGATAGAAGCGGTAGAGAAAACCAAGATTTTTGGCAATCTTTGGATTATCACTATCCTCACGAGAAAGAAGAGTAAACTCCTGCTCCGCAAGTGTGTACTTTCTCATCCTGCTGTATAAAACAGCCAGATTGATACGAACCTCCATGCTAGTTTTCTTCTGCCTCAAGGCGGCGATAAACGATGATTCCGCCTCAGAAAACCAGCCTCTTTCCATGTACAGGTTACCAAGCTGAAAGTGTGCCTCCCAGGCATCCGCATCGTTTCGCAGTATCGCTTTGAGATACTTTTCAGCCGAATCCGCTTCGGCCACATCAAGCCAGTTACGGTTGTTTGTACCGTATGAGCGCCATTTATTCTGATTCTGCTTCTCCCAGGCAAGCGCCATCCATACCCGAGCTTTTTGCAGATACAAATCGTTTTGCTTGATTTTCTCTGTTGAACTCTCGAGTGAGGCAAGCGCCTTGTAATATTCGGCCCCCCTTATCATCTTCTCCACAGATTCAACCGTAGCTTTTCCACCGAAATCGATAAATCTGGAATAAACAACGAGGAGGAGAACAAAAAAGGATACTATCAGACCACTAAGAATGATTACGGGAACTCTAAGGCCGCCTGAACTCTTTCTTTTCATCTGATTCATTGCTTCGGAAATTCGATTTTGGATATCGCGTCGAGTGGAATACACATTGAGCCACCGTCACGTTCACCACATATTTCGTCCGCTACACAAACATATACCCGGTTATCATTGTAAGCTTCATCCGGTTTTCCACCCAGTACCGTACCATTTTTCTGAAATATTATCTGCGCGGGATAGAAAAGATCGCCACCGATAACCCGGCTGTTAGCGGCGGAAACACTGACCTGCTGAACCGCCGATAGGGGGATATTTAGAGTGCCGTTTCCATCATAGATGATAAGTGACCGGCGGTCTTTAAGATGTACATGCTCGATTTGTGTCTGCTGCTCCGAAATATTTACAACGGTTCCCTTCAGGGCGCATCCGGCCAATGCCATCGTACTCACGAAACCAACCGAAAACGCCCTGCGGATACTTTTTTTCATGCAACGGTAACTTTCTGAGCCTCCACAAAATCATCCTCAGAATCGTAGACTTTAATCAGACGATCGATTCCAACCAGATTAAGCACATCCCTCACCTGGTTATCTTCGGCAATGATATAAATAGAGCCGTTATTCTGCTGTACATCACACAGACAGTGGATAAAGATGCTTATCCCGGAGCTGTCAAGATATGTGGTACGTTCAAGATTGAAAACAAAGTTATGAGTGCCTTCCTGTATCAACTCTGAAATTTTCTCATCCAGTACCCGGGTGTTAACATTCGAGGTGATATTGCCGATTATATGAATCATCTTGAACCGGCCCTTGTCTTCCAATTCGTACTGCATACCTTCCCCTTTCGATTCTATATACACCAGATCATATGATTTTGCGTGCGAATTTCCGAAGACCGCCTCAGGCAGCCTTGTCCGATACTTCCCGTTCAAAGAAAAGGTGTATACATCCAAGGCTTTCCTCCAGGCAGCTGTCAGCTAAATACCATCCGAGCCTCAGCATGGATGCGGTCACCATTTCCACTTCATCGAAAATCTTGCGTGGCTTGCGGCTAAAGCCCACCTTGATCCTTCTTTCCGTATGTTCTCTCATAATATAAATCGATCAAACACTTAACATTGGTTTAAGACAGACAAGAGTCGGGTAAAAATAAAAATTATCTCCTTTGAAATAATTGTATCTAAATCGTCGTAGAGTTTCAACACCCTTTTGTGTGATTGCAAGGTTGTGTCACCATACCGTCTCATTCAGAGAGGGCTTGTACTCGGGAAGGTGCGCAAACAGGTGCAGAATCACGTCTTTCAAAAACCTTGAATCCGTTGTCCTGGCATCCCCCTCCTTCCCAACGGTCTGAGCCCTCCAGACGATTTCCTGTCTTTGGGTATCCCAAAGCTCGGTCTCTACCCGCACCCTGCGCATCAGCGCCCCTTCGAAGGTCCGCACCCTCGCACCATACACCACTCTGAGTGTTAGAAGATAACGGCATTTCATGTGTAACCATAAGGAGTCGCTGTTTTGTAGCGCCAGAATGTCATTGCCAACTATATTATCATAAAATCCGGTAAGTACCCGGGGCGGAAAAACCTCCAGGAATCTTCGCTCGAAAGAACTCCACGAACATATCGTCATGTCACTCCGAAGCGTTTGCATAAGGTCGGCTTGCGAGTTGGCGGACAACACGCCTGATGAATCAAGAATCGAATCATTTACGGCCGGTAAAAACAAGATTGCCTGATTGGAAAACTGCTCTCTGGACAGATATGAGTTGTGATGCAGTACTTCGGTGTGATAAGAATCGGTGCGGGATGCACAGTAAAGCATTAATATAGTGGAAAATAAAACAATGAGGCGCACCGACCGTCTCCTTTCCTTTCAGGCATATTATACTCTCCTAAAAGGGAAGATATCAACTGCTTTTTTATTTACGCTCTTTTGAGAACCGCACCAAACATGCCGTCCAGGCCGTGTTCGTATGGAGTAATCGACAGATACCCGTCATTATCGATATAGGTCTGAGGGATAGCCCGTGGGATCGGTCCGGAACAAAACTCGGGGTGCTTCTGAAGAAATCGTTCTATCTGCTGCTGGTTTTCTTCCCGTTCAAGCGAGCAGGTAGCATACACAAGTGTTCCTTGCGGGGCAACCAGCTCAGCAGCCTTGTTGAGGATCTGCTGCTGTTTCTGAGAAAGAGACACTATATCCTCTTCCCTTCTTACCCACCGGGCATCAGGGTGTCTGTGCATGACTCCTGTACCACTGCAGGGAACATCGACCAAAACCCTTTGAAACTGAGCCGCGAAAGGAGGATGTTGGGCATCGCATGCCAGGGTGATTATTTGCATAACCTGCATACGCACCTGGGTCTGTCTGATCAGCTGCAGACGATCATAGTCGGCATCCGCGGCAATCACCACGCCGCGCTCTCCTGTAAGCTCAGCCATAAGCGTTGCCTTGCCCCCCGGTGCTGCGCACAGCTCGCAGATAACATCTCCTTTTTGCACATCCATCAGACCAACAACCCATCCCGCAGACACCGACTGAACCGTGCAGAGCCCTTCCTCGAAAAGACGAATTTCTTCGGGGGGTATACTCCGGGTAAGACGGTAGAAAAGATTCATATACCCGCCGACACCATCGGCAATAGATCTGACTTCCGCATCAAACTGCTGGCGGCTCAAACCTTTTACTTTGCGCCTCAAGAAAACAGCGGGCTTTTCGTTGTTGAAAGCCAGCAGTTTTCGTGTCCTGGCAAGCCCGAACTGCTTCATCCAACGCTGGATCAACCATTCAGGATGCGAGTACTGAATCGAAAGTCGCTGCACGAGCGGCGTTTTTTCGTTGGGCTGCGGATAGCGTCCTTTTCTTTGTACCAGTTTTCGCAGGACGGCGTTTACCGTAGATGACAGAAAGCGGGTCTTTTTGTCACTCTTTGCAATCTGTACGCTTTCGTTTACTGCCGCATGAGGGGGGACACGGTCCATGTACATGATTTGATATGCGCCCAGCCGAAGTATTCTCATAAGCCGAGAGTTTGACTTGGACTGCTTGTTTTCCAGAAACTGTTCCAGAACATAGTCGATAGTCAGCTGTCGACGTATGATACCGTAGGTCAACTCAAAGATAAAACGTCTGTCCCTGCGATCGATTGTATTCTGATTTCTGAGGCCATACTCTATCAGCCTGTCCAGGGGACCGGGGCGGCGTTCAAATTGTTCGAGGATCTGTATAACCAATTCTCTCGGATTCATCTCAGCACTAGCCCTTTCTCCATAGCGTTTCCTCTTAAAAAAGCTCCAACATCCATAGTTTTTTTCCCTTCGGGTTTTACCTGCAAGATCTTCAGACTCCCCTCCCCGCAGGCAACGGTAAAACTATCCGGCTCTATCTGAACCAGTGTCCCGGGAACATCTTCATACTGTTTGTGCGAAACCGATGCCCACTCTATTCCCAGTCGGCGCCCATTGATGCGGGTTACGGTTCCGGGAAAGGGTTTAAACGCTCGTATTCGATTGTAAATAAGCCGTGCGGGCATGGCCCAGTCGATCACCGCCTCATCCTTGGACAGTTTGGGAGCCCGGGTTGCTCCTGAGCTGTCCTGCTCCACCGGCATACATGTATGGTTTTGGATACATTCGAGCGCCTCCAGTATCCCCTCCGCCCCCAAGGTGCTAAGCTTCTGGTATAACTCCGGGGTGGTCTCGTCCTGGCCAATATCGGTCGATCGTTGAAGGATGATTTTTCCGGTATCGACTCCCGCGTCAATCTGAAATATGGTCACCCCGGTTGTCCTCTCACCGGCCTCTATAGCCCGCTGTATCGGCGCGGGTCCGCGGTAACGAGGCAGCAGCGACGCATGAATGTTCACCGTTCCACAGGGCGGAATCGAGAAAAGTTCGAAAGGCAGAATCCGAAAAGCCACCACTACGTATATATCGGCATTCAGCCCCTGCATTGTAGATATGAATTCAGGATTTTTGAGACGATCGGGCGTATATATCGGCCCCAGCTTTTGCTGCCTGGCATACCGGGTGACCGGAGATTCCTGCAACCGCCTTCCCCTCCCCTGCGGTTTGGCTGGTGTGCTGACCACGCCGACAACTGTGTGATCACTATCTTTTATGGACTGCAGAGCCGGGATACCGAAATCAGCCGAACCCATGAAAACAATATTCATTCCCCAAACCTCCGTTTCGATCACATCAGTTAAGAGTACCTTCTCAACTCTTATCGGCAATAAGGGTGCATAAACCTGAGTTGAGCGATTCTCTCAAGGCCAGTCGCACAATCTGTTTTGAGCACAAAGGTTTCAGCAACCTTGAAATACCTTGGGAGGGTAATCCGCAAACTTTACCGATAACTTCACCCCTTCTACCCTGAAACGGACAGCGTGACTCATCCGCTCAAACCCGCTCAATTCAGGTTAAAATACATCACCGCAGTCCGCCCGTCAGCCACAAAGGTTGCATTTTGAAACGGCAAAAACTACTTTTATTTTATAGGAGATTTTTATTCTGTTGCAATAAACAATTTTCCTATACGAATAATCTTTGTAGTTGGCTTCATTTACATTCCTTTGTAACCTGCCTTCTTTCTCTTTTTGTCTCATATATCGAGAGGAGAGTAGTCTATGAGTTCAGCCTTTTCTCCTATAGAGGGCGTAAACATGTATTGTCGGTTCTGTAAGAAAGTTGTTCCCTTTGAACTGGAGCGAAGTATCGCCGGAAGTGGGCGAACAGTCGATCGTAATTCAACGTTCGAGTACTGCTGTTCGAAATGCAACAAAACCCTGTGCTTTTCCGGACAGGACTTGCTCCCAGCAGAGGAAGTCGAAGAGAACAATTCTAATCCACATGGGTATTCAGCCGCTGAAACCTATCTGATTGGTGAAACCATCAATCACGAGACGTTCGCGGATCAGGGCACAGTCGTTGGCAAGGATATCGGCTCACCCAGTAAAATTTTCGTTCAATTCGAAAAAGAAGGTTTGAAGAAGCTTGTAGAAGGGCTTTGATACTGCATCAGAACAAAATGAAGCACATACATAAGAGGCCGGGGAAGATATTCTTCGGCCTTTTTTTGTCGCCGGCTTTCTTTTCTCTGAATCGAGTTTTTCTATAAAACGGCCGTTTTCCCCTCCTCCCGCACATTATCCTCGGGTATAAAGGCTTCGGCATGACTGATTATATCTCAGAGGGTGCTCCGATACGATTGCTTTGTTTCTTCAGGCTTTCCTTTTTCAGGGGATTACGCTGCATATATCCGCTAAGAGCCGCTCAATTTAGTTAGTCAGGGTACTTTTTTGGTTTGCAACCACCAGATACCCTACTTTGAGGAATCGTGGTTGACGCTACCCTAAATGCCAACCTGTACGGTAACAGCATAGGATGGTGGTTGTCTGTCGGATCTGAAATTAAGAGCAGCATCCACATTCATATCAGCCTCGCCTACTTGTGTATCAAAACCGATACCGATCGAGACAGTATTCCAGTTGGTCTTCTGATATTCCCCTTTCTCGGTTTCACCTCTAATGAATTCAAATACTTCAACCAGGTCGCGATGACTGAATGCATACCCGGCTCTAATCATTAATACCCGATCAAACAGCTCCAGCTCTCCCCCAACGGCATATTCGAGATGATCATCAACAGTCTTTTCCAGATCGAAAGCAATAAGCAGCTCTCTGACATGAGTCGGGCGATAAGAAATACCGGTACCTACCGTAATCGGCAAACGTACATCATCACTGTCTTCTGAGTATCCGGAGCGTACAAATCCCAGATTTCTGATGACAATCCCGTAATTCAGATCTATATCGGCCATGTTGTACTGCCAGCCGGCATCCAAAGCAAATCCATCGGCCGACGAGTAGGTTTCATCCGAGCCGATCCTGTCATATATTCCCTTAAGCGCTACGCCAACCCCCATGGAGTTAAAGATACGGTTTGCATAGCTGACAGAGCCTGCGACAGAATAGGGTTTCCACGTTTCCCCCGTGGGTTGATTGTTTATGTCAACTCCATCGAGTGCTCCATAAGACATGTATATCAGATTGGCTGCAAGCACGCCGTTGTTTTTAAGGGGCAAACCATAGGCAAAAGAACCGCTCCGTATATCCATTATGACAGGTTTATAGGTAATCAATCCTCTACGATCGTCTATACGATAGAGTGCCGCAGGGTTTGAGAAAACACCGCTGAGGTCATTTTTTACCCCGATATCGGCTGATCCCATCCCAAGTGACCGGGCATCATAGCCCAAATCCAGAAACGGAAACAGCGTTGTTCCGGCCTTCTGATGAGGGATTTCTGTCTGAGCCGCCAGCTTTACCGCCAGGAATAACAGAATAGGTAAATACCGGTGGAATGTTGGATTTCTTTTCAAAAGCGAGTCTCCCTTAGCACCCATTCGGATCGAGGCAAAGCCGATCATATTGTATGTTAAAATAATTATCTTTTCCGATATAAAGCTTTATTTCCCTGGCGACACCCCTGTTTAAATCGTTTAAAATGAGATTCCAGTCGGCACCCTCAAGAGCGTTGTAGGTTATCCTCTTGACCTCTCTTCTGCGCCTGTTTCCCTCCAGAATAACTTCAATACTGTCGGTGCGCCACAGATAGTAGAGACTGTTTTTTTCCATCCATACCGAATCGGCCGGTGAAACCAGGAGTTGGGTGCGTAGAGCACGACCCGTTATAATACGTTCGAACTGCTTGAATGTGAAAGGATATTTTCGTAAAAAAGCAATATGTTCCAGCCCCTCGTCCCGCGCAATAGTATAGGAACGCTCTCCGATATCCACATGTACACTATCCCCGTGAGCCATCATACTGGCAACGGTTCCTCCGAAGATACTGTATATTTCGGCGTTGATCTGTGATCCGGAAGTCAGTCGTGTGGCTATTTTGGCCCGGTTATGCTCACCGTCCATAAGAAGATCGATATCTCCAAACCCCTTGAAATATTCCAGTGAATCGATCAACTCTCGTGCGGGAGGATAAAATGGAGTATCAGAACCGATGGTATATCGCGGGCCGACACAGGATTGCACAAGGAAAAAAAGTGTGCATAGAATCCAGGATAATGGGTTTCTACTGATTTTCTGAAGATGACATTTTTTTGCGTATTCGTTCGATCTCATTCTGGAGGCGTTCCTTTTCTTCCGAACCCATGGAAATGCTTTTCTGATACGCGTCCACAGCCCCTTCCCACTGCTTCAGACTTGCCAGTATATCACCCAGGTGGCTGTATAAAACCGCATCTTCATTAACATACTCAAGGGCCTTTTGGATATACTGGTGGGCTTTCGTATAATCCCCCTTTTTATACCAAATCCAGGCGTAGCTGTCCAAAAATGCGCCATTTTCCGGCTCCTGCTCCAGTGCCATTTCAAGAAGAGACTGTGCACTGTCGAGATTGATCCCCTGCTCTGCCCACATATAGCCCAGGTAGTTTGCCGCAGCAGCATCAGAAGGCTTGATCTCCAGGACTCTGCCGAATGCCTGCGCTGCGCTATCGTATTCGCCGCTACGCTCATATGAGCTTCCGATCTCAAACCACGCCGGCACATCGGTCGAATCGAGTGAAAGCGCCCGTGAAAGCGCCTCTTTGGCCTCTTTGTACTCCTTGCGGGCGTTACGCACGTATCCTAGCATACGCCACGAATCACTGTATTGTGAAACATTTTCGGTGAACCGAAGCGCACAGGAAAGCGCACGATCATACCGTTTTTCCTTCAGATTAAGGAAACAGAGATGCTGCCAGGCCTGTTCATAGGAGGGTTGAATCGATACTGCCTTTTCCAGCTCAATTTCTGCCGCCACAAAGTCCTGCTGTCCGATTTTAACGAGGCCCAGATAAAAATGAAGCTCCTGGTCATCCATATGATCGCTCAGCAGCTCCTGTAAAATATCCTCAGCCTGCTCCAGGCGCTCATCGTAGTAGTACAGCAAAGCCAGCGTCCGTCCATATGCGGTGGGAACATACCCTTCCGCATACAGCTTTTTGTAATACTCTATCGCCTCATCCAGCTTGTCTTCTTTTATAGCGACCTGGGCCAGGCTATGCAGCGCCTCCTCGTTTGTCGAATCCAAAACCAGTGCGGTTCTGAACAGATCCATCGCTTCGAGGGTATCTTTTTCGATGAGTCTGATTTTACCCAATCCGTTTAGGATCTGAGGATCTTCCCCAAAACTCTGGTTAAGTTGAAGGTAGAGACTTTCTGCCTGGGCCATATCTCCGGCCTGGGTATAAAGACGGGCAATCTTTAAGCCCATGTCGATAGATTCATCATTGGTACTGTAAAAACTACGATACTGCTCAGCCGCTTTAGCATGCTTACCCAAAGCCTCGTATACAAAGCCGAGTGAATAATGCTCCTGATCGCTCAAGTCGGAGAGAGCCTCAAGTGTTTCCGCGGCTTTGTCGAACTGTCCCATGCGGATATACAAGGTTGATACCAGACGTTTCTGCTCTTCTGTCAGCTCCTGGATGTCTTTTTTTCCTTTAACCAGCACCAGCGCCTGTGCATACTTACCCGACTCGACAAATCTGTCTGCAAGTAACTCAAGCAGTAGTTGCGACTCAGGATCCAGCTCGTAGGCCATCTCGTAGAAGTGTTCAGCCATCTGATACAGGCCACGCCGTTCATAATCACGGGCTTTTATAAAATATTCATGAGCCCGCCTCTTTGCGATTTGGGCACGCGAGATACGCGGCATCGGTTTTACAACCGGGAAATCGGATGTGCCGGCACAGCCTGCCAAAACGAGTAACGCGCCGAAGCAGAGTATTGGTAGGAAAACAGATTTTTTCATGCAGGTATATCCTCAAGCGGATCAGTCAAATGTACTTTATGCCATGCCTCTGCGATATCAGCAGCTTATTTTGAGGCGATAACGATATTAATACTACTCTCCAGAGGCACAGTCGAGCCCGGTGATACCGATTGTGAGAGAATCGTGCCAGGCATGGATGAGGAGTTTTTCGAATACTCGATCGATCCGACTGCTAACCCGTTTTCCTGGATTTTGGCCTTTGCCTCCGAAAGCATATCCCCGACAATATTGGGTACTTCAGCGTGTGTGGGCCTTGGCCCCTTTGAGATCATCAGCGTCACAGGCACTTCTCGGGAGATAACAGTTCCGGTGGGTGGTGTTGTGGTAACGGCTAAGTCCTTTTCTATATGGCTGTTATAGATTTTTCTCACATCTAATTTGGTAAAGCCCTTGTCCCGCAGACCATTGCGTGCACCTCTTTCACTCAAGCGACGGACATCAGGAATCGTATCTATTTCATTTCCTTTGCTGAGAACCGTTCGAATGTGTCTGCCTTTCTTAACTTTGGTACCAGGCGCGGGTTCCTGGCTGAGCACCATATCGACATCGGCATCATCACTGTACTGTTTTTCCTCGACATGAAGCCTAAGGCCGACGGCGTAAAGCGCTTTGCGGGCCTGCTCCCAGCTCATTCCGCTTATCTCGGGAACAGTCACTTCTCCTTTGTCATTCATTCCTATGACGCGGGGCATTATGACCTTGTCAACCATAAACAATCCACCCAGCCCTCCGACAATGAAAAACAGCACCAGGGCAGGAACAAAGATTGTCCAAAAAGTTTTTGAGGGTATGCTAATCGTATAATTTTTTTTCATTGAGAATCACCATTTTCTTGCGGTCAAGTGTAATATAATGTTTTTTCTGCAATTGAGACAGAATGCGGGATACCGTTTCTCTGCTTGTTCCGGCCATATCCGCAATGGCCTGATGAGTCGGTCTGTTCGGAATGATTATCATATCGCCAATTTTTTGCCCCTGCTCCCGTGCCAGCTGCAAAATCACATCTGCGACCCGACCATACACGCTCATAAGCGATAACGTATTTATATGACGATTGGATTTTCTGATACGACGCGACATCGTCATCAGCATCTGAATGGTAAGCGGGGGATATTTCTGTAATATCTCCATGAAGGATCTTCGATACAACATCAACAACTCGCAATCGGTGGCCGCAATAATCGAGGCGCTACGGGGGTCGCCATCAAGTATCGCCATTTCTCCGAAAAAGTCCCCTTTGTGCAGGGAGGCTAAAATGGCATTTTTCCCCTCGTTTGTTTGCACGGTAACATGCGCGATGCCGGAAGCAATGATAAAGAAGGTATGATTTTCATTATCCTCTTCGTGGAGGATAATCTGACCGGCCTGAAATTTCCGGAGAATCATCGCCTTACAGATTGCCTCTCGATCTGCTTTGCTCAAATCCTTAAAGAGCGGTACGTGCTCCGTAAGCTGTTCGAGGCTGCCGTCACACATGTTTTAGTTCTCCACCAGATTGCTGAGTCGACGAACACGCTCAAGAGCCTTTTTCCCGAAATGACCCCTTTCACCATCCGAACGGACAATTTTTTTATATAAGTTTGTTGCCTTTGAATACTCTCCCTGTCGTTCATACAGTCGCGCAGCTTCAAATTCAGCAGTCACGCCCCACTTACCCATGCCGCTGTATAAGTAGGGTACTTTCAAGTATTCGCTGATGGCTCGCTGATATTCTCCGAGTTTCGAATAACAGGTCCCAATCCAATAGATCAGTTCCGGTTTATCTTCCGGACTGGGATTTTTATTGGCCTCTTCGAAGTGATCCAAGGCCTGCTCTACTCGTGACGCCTGTATCAGACAGAACCCAATTTTCAAGTTCAGATGAGAATCGGAGAGCTTATCAGAATAATCTTTCAACAACACCTTATACATGCGGGCAGCATCCAGCCAGGAGGAGATCTTCTGATAGGCAACAGCCGCATTGTGAGCAGACCGATAACCGGTCTGAGAGTCGGTTTTGGGATGTTTCACCGCTTTTTCAAAGTAATCGGCGGCCTGGGCAAATTCATCATCGGTATGAAATATCATGCCCAGTTTAAAATAGGCCAGCGGCACATATTGACTTTGAGGATATCGCGTTGCGTACTCATGAAACAACTTGAGTGACTTTTCTTTATCCCCCCCGTAGTAGTGTGCCAGCGCTATCTGATAGGCGGCATCATCCGCTCGTTTACTCTTTGCAAACTTCGTTTCGATATATTTAAACCGTTTGACAGCCTTATCATACTTTTTTTCAACCAACAGATATACGCCATCGTAGTAAATCATCTCCGCAAGCTTTTCGGAATCGGTGCCGAAACGATCTTTGAACATTTTCTGATATTTATCGGATTTGCGACTTTCACCATTCATGGTCAATGCACAGACAAGTCTGGTCAAAAGCTCGGAGCTGTCCGCAGCAGTGCCGCTCAGGGAGAAGGCCTGCTTGTATGAGCCCACCGCATCCTCATACATCCGGTTGTCGAAATAAAGCTTACCCATTTGCTTTAATACATCATACCTCTGCGGGTATGAATCATATGAAAGTACTTTTTTCAGGTGATTAAGCGCGCCGAAAGAATCGTTATTCTCCATGGCAATGGTTGCCAGATCTCTTTGAATATCGGCACTGATATATCCCGGCATATCGAGGCTGAGAAGCTCTGAATAAATCGATTGTGCTTTCTTACTCTTCCCAAGACGCACCATACACTTGCCGATACCATATTGTGCCCGTATCCTGTCGGTTTCGTCGCTGATGTTTTGCTGTGATACCCGGAAATTATTCAACGCATCGAATACTTTCCCGGTTGCCAATTCCGAAAAAGCAAGCTCCAGGCGTGCCTTCTGAGCATACTGACTGAAGGGGTATCTGTAAAGAACCTGTTTGAACACCTCCACCGCCTGCTGGTGATCGTTTTGCTTGCCGGCGATGGTACCCTTTAAAAAATAGGCCTGGGGTTCCTGCTCGGCGGAAGGAAAACGCGATATAAACGTGTCCAAAACAGCATTGACAGAATCGTACTCGTCGAGACGTGAGTAGTTGGTGGCAAGTCCGATCAGCGCCCTCGATGAATTTTCATCGGAAGGATAGCTGGTGACAATCCTGCGGTATGCATCCACAGCCTTTTCGCTGAACCGGTCCCCTGCTGCCGCCGCACGCTGTTCGTAGTGCTCTGCAATTGTCAGAAGAACCTCGGGGATGTGCCTGCTATCGGGGTAGTGCTTTACAAACGTTTCATACTCACCGATATTGGGGTCGCTAAGCATAAGTAAATTGAATGCGGCCTCCTGTTTAGCCGAGTTGTTTGCGGGCATATCCAAGGCAGACTGATAAAGGGCAATAGCCTTTTTTTTGGAAAACTGAGCCGTCTGACTATCGCTTTCGCAGACAGCCTTTTGCCACATTTTATGATACACGCCAGCCTTACTTAAAGAAACCTGCGAAATAAGAGAATCGTTTCCCTGAGCAATGCTTTCGAGACGATCGTAAAGTTCGAGAGATTTTGTGAAATCTTTGAGATGTTTTTCGAAAATTGAGGCGGCCGTTTGCAGGCGCTGAAACTGGCTTATTTCCGAGGACGGTTTTTCGATAAACCGGGTAAGCTGATAGGCGGCAGCTTCCGGGTCCTTTATCCGGAATTGTTTTAGATAATCTATACGTTCTCTGGTTTTTTCCGCAAGGGCCTGATCCCCCCCCGATTCAATGAGAAAGTCGTACTGACGAATAGCCGCCCCGTACTCCTCAACGGCTTCGTAGCATTGTGCGATGGCAAACACACTGCGGCTGTAATAGATGCTGGAAGGGTACCATTTAAGAAGGTTTTCGAATTCCCGAATCGCCGCTCCATAGCGCTGGTAGATTTCCTGATAGATTTTAGCTATCCTGTAGAGAACCAGATCTTTGTTTTCCTGCCCGGGAAGTTGTAAAAATCGGCGGTATGCCGCAATCGCACTCGGATACAGGCTCTTGCTGAAGTAAAGATCGCCGATTTTTTTAACGGCATTGACCCCATACTCTCCATCGGGATCCAAGGCCTCCAACTGCTGCAGCGTCTCGATTGCTTCTGAAAACTTATCGTTTCCAACCTGACATTCCGCAAGTCGGTAGTTGATTTCGGCACGATTAGCCGAATCTTCATGCGTATCGAGAAGCTGCTTGTACAGGCTCTCGGCACTGTCAAACTGTCGGGCTTTGCGGGCCGTTTCGGCCCAGTCGATTAAGAAAGTACGCGGGAGATCATCTCCGGCTTTCTTGTACCACTCTGCGCGGCGCTCAAACAAAGGCAGGGCGTTTATGAAATCATCCTGCTGAATCAAAAGCCGGGTGAACTGACGATATGCTTCAGAGATTTCTTGAAAATCCTCTTCGCCCTCCTGAAGCATGGCCTGATACATTTCGACAGCTTTTTGCGGCTGAAGCATGGTCTGATGAAGCAGTCCACGATAATAATACAGACGAACCAAAATCTGCTTTTCCTTCTTCCAGCGCTTCTCCGCTTCATTCAAAACCTTCTTGGCGTCGACAAAATCCTGCTGCTCTATATGTATGCGGATCAATGCGATGGCCGCTTCCCGCCCTTTGGACTGTTCGGGAAACCGCGCATAGTAGATACCATACAGCTCCACTGCCCGTTCATTGTCACCGGCCATCTCCGCACATGATGCAGCCTCAAACAGCGCGATCTGAGCCCTGGCGCTACCAACAAACCGGCTCCAGACCCCGTAAAACAGCTCAGATGCCTCCTTGTAATCTTTGAGCTTCTGCCGTGCCTCCCCCGCATAAAACATGGCGTCCATGATGTTGGACTCGCTGGGAAACAGCTTGATGTACTCCTCAAAGCTTTCTGCCGCTTTTCGCAGATTTTCCATCCGATAGTAAGAGAGGGCTATCTTGAAATAGGCGGGAGGATCGTTGTCGGGAGTTCTGCCGGGCAGGCTTATATACTTCTGGTACTGCTCTATAGCCAGATTGTAGAGGCTATCGTTGAAAAAACGTTCCCCCAGTTTAAAGACCGAGACATCTTCATCTGCACTCAAGGCCGAACCGGCCCATAATAAAATGACAGCAGCCAAAAGTGTAATCTGCCGCGTCAAACCCGAAAAGCGAGTCATCGTAATCCTTTACGTAAAAATTGAGGTAGATCGCAAAAACATGTCGAAAGAGAAAGGATGCCAGACATGTATCGGTATAAAAATAGTATTTGAACGATTAGTGCTTACAAAAAAGTCAAAAAAAGGACAATTTACCCGATTTGTCGATAAATATTCGGAGCAAAACTACTGATGAGACTCTGGATGTACCGGCAGATCTTTATAACCCAACGGTTTTTCTTCTTCAGGCGGTGGTGGTTGATTAGTCAGAAAGTAGGCAAGAAGCCCACCGCCTACGGCACCCAGACCCAGCACAGAGAAAAGAACGACCTTACCGGTTTTGCTCTCCTGTACGTACTCTTCCAGTTTTTCGGGATCCGTGGACCACTTGAAGCTGAAAGAGACGATACTGTATTCATCCTTCACAGTTATGTGAGGAATGGCATCCATGAAAAACGAGACTTTAACGACATCATGCCACTCCGGTTTCAGTCCCTGAATATCCTCATTGACATTTACTTCGGTCTGCTCGATTCGAAACCCCTTGATCGGCGGTTGCTTGGCTGAAGGTATGGGTGAGCTGCCCATTTCGGTATCGTTAAACTCGAAGACCATTTTCTTTTCTTTAAGGTTAGTTTCGTAAAAGTAGCTGGTCGGTTTATCGCGAAAAATAAAATACCCGCTGATAATCACCTCATCCTCTCTCTCTCCCGGCTCACTGGAGAGCTGAATGCCTTCGAGAATCGCGTTTTGAATCGGGTTTTCGGAGCCGCCGGAACTCTCGTTAACAGCCTCCTGTTCCTCTCCAAACATCGATTCCTGCTGAGCAACCATCGTCGGCTCATCGTCCTCGGTACCAAAAAAACCTGTCTGTGCAAAAACTGCCACGGGAAAACATATCAGTAATATGGCCGCCACCACTCTGTGCCACGATCTGTACATCGTTATGTCCTTACTCTTAAGCTGAGAGCCGAATCTCTTAAGATAATCTGAATCACATTCTTATTAATATACCGTTCTGTATCATACACGTCAATTTTTTCCGACCAAATAAACCTGCGCTACGCAATATTTTCTTTCGTGACTTATGCTGGTGTGATATTCCGTAATGCGGTATTCATCGAAAGCACCTCTGAGAGACTCGCTCAACAGACGGATCTCCGGCTTGCCGGCGGGCTGTCGGGACAGCACCTCGATACTGTGCCAGGTGCTGAATTTCTGACACGCAACCGGAACCGCCTTGTAGAAGGCCTCCTTTACCGCCCATCTTCCCGAGAAATGAACCGCGGGCCGTGCTTTATTGTCACAATACTCTATTTCGGAGTCGGTGAACACTTTATTGAGAAATGCGCGTCCGTATTTTTCGATCAGACGTTCTATTCTGCCAATCTCAACAATATCTATACCGGTTCCTACTAACAAAATCAAGCCTCCACCCTTTTGCGAGGGAAAAACCTGCCACCAAAATATATCTAAACCATCTGCCGCCTGGCAATCCCGGTGAACAGAAATTATTTATCTATTTAAATGCCCTGCGTTTTTTCTGACAAGAATCAAGATGTTTTACACATAAATGTATTATATTGATACTCTCCTAAATTTAACCACAAACGTCTCGTGTTATCGCAAAATACGCACATTTTTTCGTGAAAGGTGTTCGACTACGGGGTGATTTACTTTTTCCGGGTTTCGGTCTGTACTCTCCTTGCCCTGTTTGGAGGGGTTGTTGTGGCTCTTACAACTGCGGTGATTATACCGCCTCGCCAAAAAAAGAGACCTCCATCCAAAGCATTACCCGCAATCTCAATAATCATCCCCTTCCGCAAT
Organism: uncultured Fibrobacterota bacterium; assembly: GCA_964419255.1. Classification (GTDB taxonomy): domain Bacteria; phylum Fibrobacterota; class Chitinivibrionia; order Chitinivibrionales; family CAYFVL01; genus CAZPHU01. The sequence goes on from CAYQOU010000016.1 coordinate 43,946, forward strand.
GAACAGCATTCGCTATGGGAGCTGCTTTTGTCTCTTTCCCGGCAGACTTACAGGGGCACATGGGAAGTAATACTGGTAAACGACCGTTCCACCGATGATTTTCTTCCCGTAATCGAGAGATTCCGCCGCTCCTACCCGCACATATCCGTTCGGTTGCAAGACTCAAATTTCACGGATACGATTGGCCTGACCGGAAAACAACAGGCTCTGGAGGCCGGGGTCAAGACTGCCCGATACGACTGGCTGGCGTTTACCGATGCCGATGTGCAGGTTGCAGCCCACTGGCTTGAATCGCTTTCGAGCCGTATACGAACCGGTGCTGAATTCGTATATGGACACACAGCAATCATTGCCCAGACCGGCGATCTGTTCGCTCAATTTCAAAAATTTCAGCTCCGGCTGCTTTTCTGTACGGCATTGGCCTTTTCGCGCGCACAACTCACCGGCTCGTGCATGGGCAACAATCTCTGCATTTCGAAACACCTTTACCAGAAAATCGGTGGACAGGCCGGTATCGGATACTCGATTGTAGAAGATCGAGAACTGATGAAACATGCCCGACTCCGGGGAAAGAGTGCGGTACCGACACTCCCCTTCCTGCCAACCGTTTTTACCTATCCGGAAAAAACAGCTGCCTCTTTTTATGCGCAGGCAGGAAGATGGGTTCTGGGAGGACTAACCGGATCCAGATTGCTACTTGTGGTCATGCTCATGCTTGCGCTTCAGAACATAACCTTCGTGGGCACGCTTACGGGTCTACACGGTCCGCTGAGGATTCTGCCGAAGATCAATGCGGCGTTGCTCTGGGGATTTTGTCTGGTTTCATTTGCCCGGACAGGAAAGATCATTCAGGCACTGTTTTTCCCTGTCTTTTATATATCAATGATAATTGAAAGCATGATTCTTTCCATTGGCATTCTAATTAGCCGACGCATCTGCTGGAAAGGAGAGGTTCTGAAGACTACATGAAACCGCTTCTTCTCCACTACTTCATAACAAACAGATGCAATGCCCGTTGTGAGTTTTGCGATATATGGCGTCAAACGCCAAAAAAGAATGCTCTTCTGGAGGATGTCACAAGAAATCTGCATGATGCACGAAAAGCGGGATGTAAGTTCGTCGATTTCACCGGCGGTGAGCCGCTGCTCCACCCGCAGCTTCCGGATTTTCTTATAATCGCGCGCAAGCTGGGTTATGTAACCTCCGTAACCACCAACTGTCTTCTTTTCGAGACACGAGCCGCGGAGCTGCGGGGGCTGGTGGACCTGCTTCATTTCAGTCTGGATGGAGCTACTGCTGATGTGCATGATTCGATTCGAGGAGTAAGGTCTTTTGATGCCGTGATGAGAAGCATCAGCCTTGCCAGGTCGCTTGGCATGCACCCCGACCTTCTTTTTACCTACACCGACGACAATATTTGTGATTTTCCGCGGGTAGCGGCACTGGCCCGTGGCAACAAATTGGTTGCTATTCTCGATCCGGTCTTCGAAACAGAGGGTCCGGACAGGGTTTCCCCCCGTACCCATACGCTGGCAAAAAACTATTCGCGCCTGCGTGGGGTTTACCTGAACCGGGCCCACCTGGCACTCAGAGAAAATGGTGGAAACAGCTGTCAAACCCCCCGATGCCGAGCGGTAGACAGCACGATAGTGGTTCTGCCTGATAATACGCTCGCCCTCCCCTGTTTTCACAACGCAAACAGTTTTGTTTCGATAGGGCACAGCCTCATTTCTGCCCTGAATCACCCTGACCGTCAACAGGCGCTGCAATGGCAGGGGCGGTATTTGTTCTGCACCGGCTGCCACATAAACTGCTATTTTGACCCCTCTTTTACGGCCTCACTCGACCGATATACATTTCTGAGCATCGGCTCAAAACTATCCTATGCCTGGACAAAGTATATTTTTTACCGTCGGCGTCCACCCTGGAAGGTTTTTTTGGGGTGAAAAACCACGTTTTTTTGCACCGGTTGAAATCATTTTACTACAAAATGGGAAGATCTATTGTATTCTAATCCAGAAAAGTGTTAATTTTAGTATATAACTTATTTATATTTCTGTCTATTCAAATGAGACGACAATTGTTATTCGTACACACCGCTTTTTTGTTTGGCAGTTTCGTATTTAAACGCGTAATTAAGGGTTTAAGGCATCAAGATATGACAACAGCTGACATTTCCCGGAGAATAAAACCTGGGGTTGTTTTTTGGCTACTAATGATTTTGCTGACACCCTTTTCTACCAGCGCACGTTCTTTTACTGTTCCGTCCAAAGACGCTGAAAACATCTCTGAGATAATGGTCAAGGTTAAACGGGGGGATACGGTATTCGTCGAAGAAGGCGTGTACAGAGAGCGTATATTTATCACACCGGGAGTATCACTAATATCAAAATCGATGCTGAAAGCAGTCATTGATGGTAGGGGAAGAGACAAAGTAGTAACGATGGGTAATCACGGGCTGATTCAGGGCTTTGAGATTACCGGGGGGACAATTGGAGTATACTCCGATGCGCAGGGAAATCAAATTAAAAAATGCCTGATTCATGGAAACAAACAGACCGGTGTACTGGCAGTGGGCCATCTTCCGCAGATAGAGGACAATATTATTGTGTATAACCACGGCTCCGGTATCCAGGGATGGGATGTTCGTTCGACTGCTGCGACGATAAACCATAATACCATCAGTTTCAACAGTAATAACGGCATTTCAGTCGGGGGGAAATCTGATATTGTGATTGAAAACAATATCCTCGCTTTTAACGAACGGGTCAGTCTGAAGGCGCAACCCGAGGTAAAAGCATTGTTGCGAAAAAACAGTTTTTTTGGGAACACTGAAATAGTCGAAATTCTTCCGAGCGGGAATTATGCATTTGACCCTCTTTTCAAAGCTCCCAAAAGTTTCGATTTTACTCTAAAAAAAGATTCTCGATGTAAAAATATGGGAAGTGATAATGAAGATCTTGGTGCTCGCCTATCTGATTAACGCCAATTACAAACCATGGAGTTCCACATGATAACCAAAAAGACCGCTACACGTACCAAGAGCAGACGCCTACTAACAACGCTTGCTCTTGCGATGGTTATGAGTCCACTGATGCTTTTTGCTGATGTGATCAACGTTCCCTCACCGGGTAACGAAACAATAAGTATGGCAATGATAAAAGCCAAAGCCGGTGATACAGTGTTGGTTGCCAGAGGTGTTTACAATGAGAAGGTCTTTATCAAGGCGGGAGTCGCCCTGGTATCGCGCACACCGTTTGGAGCAGAAATCAGCGGTGGAGGTCGCGGGACAGTCGTGACGATGGGTAAAACCTGTACTATCAGTGGTTTTGTGGTGAAAAATGGAACGATAGGCATATTCTCCAATGGTGGCGGCAACATCATCGAGAAGTGTCGTATCATCAACAACTGGCAGACCGGTATCATATGTGTGCGTCACCTGCCGGTGATCGAAGACAATGTCATCGTCTTCAACCGCTCCTCCGGCATTCAGGGTTGGGATGTCCGTTCGACGGTCGCCGCTATCAATCATAATACCATCTCCTACAACGGCAATCATGGGGTTGCCATGGGCGGCAAAAGTAATATCATCATCGAGAACAACGTGATCGCTTTCAACGAGCGCTTCGGTTTGAAGCTTTCGGATGATTCTAAGCAGTCGGAAATTTCCAAGAATAATTTTTATAAAAATCTGGTTAACTGGGATAGGATTCCGGATGGCAACTACTCTTTTGACCCCGCTTTTTTAGCTCCGCGGAGTGGTCTGAATTTCAGGCCCGATCCTAAATTGTGCTGTAAGGCAAAAGGCTCGGACAACGAAAATCTGGGTACCCGTGTTCACTAAAAGAAGTTAATTCACCATTATTACTAAAGAAAATCTAAGGAAATATCGTTATGCTTACAAGATCAAATAGTTTTTGTCACAGACTACTGTTACTGATGATAGTTGTGGCAGGATTTGTTTTTACAGCCCATCCGGACGGCCTTCCCGGCGAATACATCGTTACTCAAAGATGGCGTGATATGATTGCCGGCCATTCGGCGATACATAACCCCTCATTTCTTACGGAAGAAAACTATACCACGTTTCATGGCGCATTCAGCATGACTCTGGGAAACGCCTTTAAGCTATGGGATCTTGGTGCGACTATGCCCCTGGGGCTCTATCAGTCGGTCGGTGTGAGCTGGCTTGGCCTGAGTGCCGATAATATCGAGTCAAATGGCGGCTGGATACAGGGAGCTAACGGTGATTGGGAGCCGCTGCCGCTTGTAGGGCAAGACAGTCTAATTTCCGATGCACAGAACTTCTTTGCCTTCTCCTATGCGATTAATCCATGGAATAGACTTTCTGTTGGAGCGAATGTCACGATTGGTCACCACTCCAACTTCGGCTCTGCCAAGACAGGTCTCGGTTTTGATCTCGGGATCTCATATCGTCTCTTTCGCCATCCTCTTATTGGTGACCATGTTGCCGGTATTATGCTTCAGAACCTTATTCCCGTCGTACCGCTGGATTATTCCAGAAACCTGAAGCTCTCCTGGATCGGACGGTTCTGGGAACGACGTATCGAAGCCGGACTCGATGTCGATATCAAGGACTGGATGGCCCAGGCAAGTAATTTTACTGAAGGCAGTCAGGTTGAGTACGATCTCAATGGACGTCTTGGTTTCTGGGTACTCAGGGTCTTGACCGCATACTTTCAGGCCGGTACCGATCACTGGGGTTTTTCCGGTGGTATAAATGTGCCGACTATCAATAACGGACGCGACTTTCATGTGCAGTACCAGTATATGTCGATGCTGAAAAGTGATAATGCCGCTTCACATACCGTCTATGTTCGTGGTGATGTCGGAAAACATCGCGAAGAGATATATGCACGCAAAATGGCTCACCTGTCCAGCATAGAGCCAAACGATCTGTACAATAAGGCTCTCACCCTTTTCAAACAGGGCAAGCACTGGGATGCATACTATGTCTTTGGACGGATCATCGTCGAATATCCCGATTTCTTTAAAAACGACTGGGTAAACTATTATATGGGACGGTGTCATGAGCTTCTCGACATGCGAGCTTCCGCGGAAAAAATCTATAATAAAACTAAAAGCTCCTACTCCAAGAGTGTTGTCGTCCCATACTCCGACCTGGGTATTATGCGCGTACAGTATCGCAATGGTAATACTGCCGCGGTTGAAAATCAATTTTCACGCCTCAACACCCCAAATGTGCCGGACTCTCTGAAGTTTCACGCGTATTACCTGATGGCAGAATCTCATCTCAACGAGGGTAACTACAATAAGGCTATTCAACTTTTCGACATGATTCCTTCCACACACCCGGAATTCCTTTTTGCGCAGCACTCTCTGGCAACCGCATATGCTATGGCAGATCAGTCGGAAAGTGCTCTGGGTGCCCTCGAAAATTGCCTGCAGGCGATTCCGAAGAATAAGGCTGAAAAAGAAATCGTTAACAGGTCGTATCTGCTTATCGGATATTTCTTCTTTGACGGACTCGGTGGACAGGAGCGTTCTCTTTCAAAGGCGGTTACCGCATTGCGTAATGTCGAAAGCGGCAGTATCTACTATCCGCAGGCGGTGCTTGGTCTTGCATGGGCCGCCATGAAGGCGCAACAGTGGAGTGACTGTATGAAGGAGGCGGGTAAGTTAAAGAGCCTTACCGATGATCCGGTGCTGCGTGCCGAGGCATCACTGCTTGAAGGATACGTTCATATGGTACAGCAAAAATACCAGCAGGCTGTCGATGTCCTTGCTCCGACATCCGATAAACTTGCCAACATGTCTGCTCCATCCGAGAGTGAGAAGGATGGCGCGATGGAGGAGTACGAGAGCATACGCGAAAGTTATCAGCATGTGGCATCCCGTTCTCAGGAGCTGGCCTTAACGCGTCAGAATTCGATGGTTGTCAGCTCGATAGACAGTCTCAAATCCATTCAGGAAAGTCTCCAGGAAGACATAGACGAACAGCTCCAGTTCTTCGATTCTTTCGAGCAGCGGTCTTTCTTTTCCAGAAACATCGATAAAGTCCGTGAAGACGTGGACTATGCTCTGGCAAAGGCCCAGGAGCTTTCAGGTGCCAAATCATCCACAAAGGATCTGGAGAGAACCAAAGAACAGTCTGAAGATATTGATGATGAAATGAGAAAACTGCAGGAACAGCTCGAAGAGCTTGAAGAAGATTAGGAATAATCGTACAATCAGAGTAAGAAACTCTGAGAGTATACTCTCACCTTCCGATCTGCCTTGCCACATTCGTGTGGCAAGGCATTTTCTCACTTAACAACATCTTATGGGGTAAGTATGATTGCATGGATATGTCCCCTCGCCTTCCTAATAATCGCATGTACGGCGAAGCCAACGGATGCGAAACTTATCACTGTCCCCTCTTCAAATTACAGAAACATAACCAAAGCACTGATGGATGCTCGACCCGATGACAGTGTTTTAGTTAAGCCGGGTGTATACAGGGAACAGATTGTTATAAATTCCGGGATAACTCTGATATCCGAAGAGCATTTCGCCGCGGTTGTAAAAGGAAACGGAAGAAATAATACAGTCACCATTGTTGGCGACGGAAGGATCATCGGCTTTGATATCAGCCACGGCGTAAGCGGCATTTTCACCAGAAGCGGCAACGCGTACATCAAAGAATGTCGCATCTATAAAAACAGAGGCTCGGGTATCCTATGCGCAGGTGGACTGCCCATAATCGAAGACTGCGTTATCGTTTTCAACGAAGGCTCGGGGATTCAAGCCTTTGATATCGGCGGCGGGACGACAAGCATTAGCCACAATACTATTGCATACAATTCAAACAATGGTATACTGATCACCTCTTCAGTGCCCGTGCAGATAAAAAGCAACATCATCGCAAAAAACAGATCCGTCGCGATCAGTTTCGAGGGAAAACCGGACTTCATCTCGATGAAACATAACGTTTTATATGATAATCATGGCATGTCTTTCGAAATCCCTGAGGGTAACTACTCATTTAACCCGCTCTTTGAAGCTCCCAAGAAAAGATCTATCAACTTCTCGCTGCATAAAGACTCACGGGCTCTTAATCGCGGTAAGAACGGAGAAGATCTCGGGGCCCGTATCAACAACATAAAAAACTGACTACCATTGCTCTGCCCCGACATGTAATTTTTTCCAGAATGCTTTCCGCACAGATAACACAAGTAGTATCTGTTTAGAATAAACACCTTTGTTTCCTCCGTCATCCATCCTTTCTCTTTAGCGGGACCACAAGCAAAGAGTCAAAGCTCAAAAGAAAAAGGGAGATAACTCCATGAGTTCCTCCCCTTTTCCATTCTTCTACCCAGGCACAGTGCCTGAGCCGGTGCTTAGATTTTAACCACGCTGTTTCTTATCACTCGGCTACCGTCTGCATGCGTTCCTCAGCGGCGGCCGTTTCCTCCGAATCCGGGCATCGCTTGATGAGGTTTTTCCATACCATGGTACGCGACTGCGGCTTCTTCTGTGCCTCATACACGAGTCCGAGCTTATACAAAGCGGCACAGATCTTATCTCCTTCTGCATGGTCTTTTATATACTGCATGTAAGCCTTTTCGGCCTCGGAATACAGTTTCTGAACGTAGTAGGTTTCTGCGGTCCAGTATGCAGCTTCAGCGGCGCGATTGGATTTGGGATGCTGCAGTATAAGATCCTTGAACCCATTCAACGCGACATCGTACCTCCCGGCCATGAAATCTCCGTATGCGATTTCAAACAGGTTTTCGATTTCCGTCTCGCGTTGCGCTTTTGTTAAGGAATCCGCCATCGCCTTTTCTTCCCACCGCTGCTTGATTGCCTGTGTCTTCTCGTCGATCTTGTTGAGACGCTGCTGGCTTTCGGATATATTGCCGGACAGCGTGGTCACCTGCCGCTGAAGTTCTCCGAAACGGACCTGCTGATCGGCTCTCATCAGACGAATCATCTCGCTTTGCAGCCGCTGCTCCTCCAACATCTGTTTCTGCATGCTGCTCAACTGCGTATTGAGCGAATCAACATGCGTCTGAACCTGACGCAGCTCTTCTGTACGCAGCATGGTGAGATGGGCACATCCGTTTTGTAAAACAAGCGCAGCTACTAAACCGCCCATAAGCAGTCTTTTCCTCACGCTTTCCTCCCCTCTTTAGTGTTTGTTCAGTGTGACAGCACCTTAAACTCAACCCGGCGGTTCTGTGAATGACAACTCTCATCACCGCAGCCGGCAGCGAAAAGACGCTCCTTACCCCAGGAGGTGATCTCTATCTGCAAAGAAGGTACTCCATAATTGACCAGAAAATCTTTGACCGTTCGGGCTCTGTTCTCACCCAGACCCATATTGTACTCGGCGGAGCCGCGCTCATCACAGTGCCCCTCCAGGACTACCCGCATGCTTCTGTTGTTCATCATATACTTTGCCGCTACACTCAGCTGCTCGGTCATTTCGGGTGACAAGTTGAAACTGTTGTATTCAAAGAATACCGTTTTGAGGTTTTCGCGCACCTCTCGCTCCCGCTCTGCATCCAGATCGGCCTCATTAAAGGAGACATCATCGGATGTGTCGATATCCTCAAGCGGCTGTGATTCGGTAAACGAGGTATCCGCCTCAACGCTGGGTTCCGGTTGGGGTGTTACCTTTGTGGTTTTTTTGTTACAGCCGACGAAAACCAGCATGGCTGCAAACGCAGCCACGATAATTATAGTTTTTTTCCTGAACTGCATTGTTTCTTCCTCCAAATTTAGAACTGAGACCAATCCGGCATCTTTGCATTACCGCTGAATGTTACTTGTCTGATTTCACCCCTGGTTGCATTTACCGCATAGATGTTACATGTTTTCCCGCGTGTGTTTACAAATGCAATGTGAGTACCATCCGGCGACCAGGTCGGGTATTCGTTATTTCCCGGCATAGACGTTACCGCCCGGGCGTTGGAGCCGTCGGGATCCACAACCCATATGTCAAATTTCCCCTTATGTAAGGAGCTGTACGCGATTTTATCCCCCTTGGGCGACCAGGCCGGCGAATCCTGATAGGAGCCATCAAAGGTTATTCGTTTCGAATTCGCGCCCTCCGAATCCATAATATAAATCTGTGGCTGACCGGAGCGATCGGAGGTGAATGCAATCTGATAGCCGTTTGGCGACCAGGTGGGAGACGTATCGATACCACGGTTAAATGTCAGGCGTTTTCGATCACCGCCATCGGTGTCACAGGTGTAAATATCCATGTTTCCCTTCCGCGAGGAAGCGTAGGCGACTCTTCCGGTGATCGATGATATGGACGGTGATGTCTCGATGAATCGGCTGTAAACGAAGATGTTAAACTTCCCGTTGGAAACCGATCCCTTATACAGATCGGGTTTACCTCTGAAAAAGCCGGTCCAGATGATCGTATTGGAATCCATGAAAGCCGGGAATATGTTTACGGATTTGGTGTTTGTAAGCATTTTGCTGTTGTGGCCGTCATAATCCATGATCGACAGATTTTTCTTCGACATCTCATCGGTGACATACAGAATCTTTGTCTCGAATACGCCGCGTTCGGCCAGGAGAAGTTCATATATTTCGTTGGCGTAGCGATGAGCCATGCTGCGAAGGTACTGAGTCTTTCCCCGATAAGTTTTACCGACCAGAAGATCCATGGTAACCGCATCATGCAGGTAACAGTCCAGAGTGACCTCATCGCCATTGACCGTATATTCACCGTCGATAAACAATCCGATGTTTTTGTCGGCAAATTTCGCGCTGTCGACCTTCTCCACCCGCGTTACCATAAAACGGCCGCTAAACGATAAATCTGCCGCTACGATTTCCCAAGGTTTGTTTTCCGTTATGCTTTCGGCATTTTTTGATCTGAAATTCAGTACCGCAACCGGTATGCTGTCAAAGCCGCTGGCATATGCCTCCAGATCGACTTTCTCCGCATGCACCAGATGCGTGATTAACATAAGTAGTGGTACGAAAGCATAGATTTTTCGCATTTTTTTTATCTCCTGGTTGGCCTAAGTGTACACTCTACCTGAAGCTGATTTTCGGAGAAGCCGGGCGGCAGCTTGCCAAATGGCGCAGCCATCTTGACAGCACGCAACGCCATGTTGTCAAGGGACGCACTGCCCGAAGAGCGTTTCACCGACACATCCCCTATCGTCCCGTTTATCATCACGACAAACTGCACCACCACGGAGAGGTCGGGATTCTGAACCGACGGTTGCCAGTTACGCTCTATTTTATTTCTCATAGCATTGATATACCACCCGTATTTGAATTCTTCGCCCATACTCAGTTCGGCGGCGGGAACAGGCATTCCCCCAAGCAGCTCCGACAGCTCACCGAGATCTTCCTGAGGCGGCTGTGGTTTGGGCTCGGGCGCGGGTTTGTCCACCGGTTTGGGCTTGTCAGCCGGTTTGGGGGTGGGGCTGGGTTTCGGCTTTGGCTGCGGTTTTGGTTCGGCTTTTGGCTGCGGAGCCGGCTCCACCTGCTTTTTCACCTCCGGCGCGGGAGGCTTTGGAGCAGATTGGGGAATGGCCGGACGCACCAGTTGAAACGTTTTAGGACGACTGTACTCTTTTGGTTTCCAGAACATGTGGACAGTCAATGGAACAATCAACAAAACAATGACGTGAAATACAATCGAAAAAACTACAACCGGAACAAAAGAACCATTCCTGCTGTTACGCATGTCTGGCATGCACGCTTCGGCACCACTCATGTGTGCTTACCCTTTTTCCTCGATAGGAGTGGTGAGAAATCCAAGCTTCACCACACCGGCATTCTGGATTTCTGATATTAACCGTACAACAAGCCCGTAAGGTACTTTCTTATCCGCATTGACAAAAACCGGCACATCGACTCTGCCCGCAAACACCTCTCTGAATCGACGCCGAAATTCCAACAAGCTAATTCGTTGGTCATCGATAAATATTTCATTGCGCTTGTTTACCGAAACCTGTATAGCCTCCGTTACTTCCACGTTTTCCGATTCACTGTTGGGTAAATCGACCTGCACCCCCTGGGTCATCATGGGGGCGGTTATCATGAAAATAATCAGCAGCGCAAACGTCACATCGACCAGGTTGGTGATGTTGAGTTCGCTGACAATCTTGCGGCGTCTTCTTTTTCTGTTTTTCATCTGGGAGCTCCGTTGTCCTTATGCACCCGCCGGCGGTTGGCGGTCCCTGTCCCCGTAAAGAAGAGAGAAGATCTCTCGTTTCAGCCGTAAAAGAGCCTGATCTCCAAACTCATCCATCTCATCTTCCAGCCGCCCGGCTCTATGAACGAAAATATTATAGAAGAAAACCGCGGGTATCGCCACGGCCAGGCCGATAATGGTCGTAATCAGCGCCTCGGCGATTCCCGGAGCCACCACCGGCAGACTGGCCGAGCCCTGGTTTCCGATCTGGTAGAATGAATTCATTATCCCCCACACGGTTCCCAAAAGCCCCAGAAACGGAGCGATACTGCCCACGATAGCCAGCAGAAACACCCCCTGATCCAGCCGTGAGCCTATTGCAGTCGCGGCGGAGGATAGATGCTCGGAGGCCATATGGAACTGATTCTGAAGGTAAAAGGACCAGTCTTTCACCGCACTGTGGCTCTTGGCATCCGATAGTATACGGCGATACTCCTTAAGAGAGAGCAATCCCAGCTGCCCCAGAGGACACCCCCCCAGCTTACGATCACATTTCTCTAGCTCTCTGATCGAACGGGCGGATTCGAATCGACTGCGGAAGAGTCGATTAAGCCTTTTAATTTTTCCTAAATACATCAGTCGATTAAAAATTATGGCCCAGGTGATCACCGAAAAAAATGCAAGCAACAACAGTATTATCCTGGCTATCCAGCCCGACCGTAAAATCATCGCAACTACGGGGATGTCCATACTCTGCCTTTCCTGTGTCTACAGATCCTCAAACCTACACGTTTTGTAATTTACACTATTC
>CAYQOU010000016.1:55990-65087 GCA_964419255.1 uncultured Fibrobacterota bacterium
TTGTAATTTACACTATTCCAGAGACTTCTACCACATTCTATATGCATAAACCGTTTTCATCCGCCCACTGTCGGATATGCTCCAGAGCGCGAGTACAAAGCATTTCCTTTTTTTGCGCTTTGTTGATTTTCTTGCGCCCGGTCTTCTCAAGCGGCTGCAGGAGACCAAAGTTGATGTTGCTGGGAACAAATGGTTTCTGACTTGAAGATGTCACATACTCGAGCAACGCACCAAGTGCGGTGGTTGATGGCGGCGGCGATATGCTGCGCCGGCCAATACGTCCCGCTACAAATCGCGCTGCCAGGTGTCCCGTCGCAATACTTTCGGTATACCCTTCATTGCCGCAGAGCTGGCCGGCAACAAAACAGCTGTCTTTGGCTTGAATCGAAAGATCCTCTGCCACAACAAGAGGTGAATGTATGTAGGTATTACGATGAATACTTCCAAATCGTAAAAACTCCGCCTGCTGCAGACCGGGGATTAAACAAAAAACGCGCCTCTGTTCGGCAATATTGAGGCGGGTCTGAAAACCGACAAGTCCCCAGCTCTCGCCCGAGGCCGTTTCGCGCCGAAGCTGGCATACGGCAAAGGGGCGTTTCCCGGTGCGCGGGTCGGTCAATCCGATCGGCCGAAGAGTCCCGAACCGGAGAGCATCATAGCCCCGCCCCGCCACAACTTCCACCGGCAAACACGCCTCGAAAAATCTCTTATCCTCAAACTCGCGCGCCTTCACCCGGTCGGCTTCCACCAGGGCATCATAAAAAAGCCGATACTCCTCTTCATCGAAAGGACAGTTCAGGTAATCGGTGCTCTCCTCTTCCCACCGCGCGGCATAGAAGGCAATCCCGGTGTTTATGGAATCCAGTGATACGATCGGCGCGATGGCATCATAGAAGCTAAGAGCCTGAGAGGAGGCGACATCCTGCAGCCATCGCACGAGAGGATCGGACACAAGCGGCCCCGCAGCGATTATACAATACTCATGACCTTCGGGCGGGGCGGAGAGTTCCAGCCGATGCATCGTTATATATTCGCATGCCTCGATCTGTTGCAGGACAGCCTCCGAGAAAAGCGTTCGATCCACCGCAAGTGCCGAGCCGGCTGGTATTCGGTTATCGATCGCCATATCGAGAAGCGGGCTGCCAAGTGTCTGCAGCTCCTTTTTCAGCAAACCGTGAGCGGAGGGCAGCTCCATGGATTTCAACGAGTTGGAACAGACCAGTTCGGCGGGCAGATCCGTTTTATGTGCAGGGGTCCGGGTTTGGGGACGCATCTCATAGAGACTGACCGGTATCCCCATGCGGCCAAGAAGAAGTGCTGCCTCACTGCCGGCCAGACCGGCACCAATAATCGCGACTCTTTCACTCATATCTTATCCAGACAAACTGTCCGGCAAAGCCGGAATCGGTTACTCGGTTACTCGGGTGCCAAAAACGACAAAATCAAAACCTGAAAAGTCGAATATCCGAAGAATACGACAAAAAGCCTGTTTTCCCAGCTCTTACCTCCCGCTTCAACCGGGAAGTAAGAACGGAATACAGACTGTTGTCACAAAAGAATATATCAGCTTACCCGAGATTGCTTATGCGCATGACAACCCCACCACCGATCCCCTGCCGGATTATAGATCAGGTATATCATACTCCAGGATGTTTTCTTTTACTCATACACAGTCGACAGATACGCATGTATGGCCGTATCGTATTGGGCTGTGTGCTTAAACGCCTTTACCGCCAGGCTCTTGCGCGTCTGAAGAGAAACATAACCGGTCTGCTCGATTTCGGAAGCCACCCGGTCGTAATCGGATGGATCAACCACCACCGCGACATAGGCGTGGTTTTTCGCCGAGCTTCTCACCATCGCAGGCCCGCCGATATCGATGTTTTCTATGGCCTCAGCGATGGTAACATCCGGTTTTGCGACAGTCTGCTCAAAGGGATAGAGATTGACTACGACCAGATCTATCGGGTTGATATCATTTTCCGCCATTTGCGTACGGTGTTTTTCATTATCTCTTACCGCAAGTATTCCCCCGTGGACCTTGGGGTGAAGCGTCTTTACCCGTCCATCCATGATCTCCGGAAAGCCGGTATACGAATCGACGGAACGGACATCCACGCCCTGCTCCGATAATAAGCGAGCGGTGCCGCCGGTGGAGAGAATCTCTATTCCTGCCGCTGACACGCGTTTACCAAAATCCACGACTCCATCCTTGTTCGAGACACTTATCAGGGCCCGCTCTATACGTTTCTCCATGTTTTCTCCGGTTGATCAAAAGGTTAAGTCTGTCCTCGAGGATCATTTAATATGATTAATTACATTGCACTATGCAAAAATAACATTCGCTGAGTCCGGTAAAGCCGGAGAATCAACAATCAAAGACGCCGGACAGCAAACAGCAACATCGGGACATGTGTGTAGTTTCTGTTTAGAAAAGTACCTCGCGTATGTCATAACTCCCGCTTGCGGGATGATACGGCAATCATGTGTCGCAAGCCGCGGCTGACAATGCATCCCCGTACCGTCCCGCATCCGGGACGAGGATGACAGGGAAACAGAAGTGGTTATTCTGAACAGAAACAAATCAGACAAAAACGTGTTTATAGGACCGGGAACCTACCTTCCCTGCTCCCATCTACTATTTTTGTCTGCATGCAACACTCAACACATCGGCATAGTTAATCGTAATTTGTCTCTATAGATTTTTTCTCTATAAACCTTTTTCATTGGCGATTACAATTATGAAACCAGCTGCACTCTGTTTAAGCCTGCTTCTGTTCGCCGGGTTTGCTTCAAGCCAGGAGTTTGAAATGAACCTGGACGTGCATTACGACAGTCTCGACAACGGCTTGAAAATTATCATCGTTCCCGATACAAACGTCGCGGTTGTATCGAGCCGCCTCTACTACTTTGTCGGCTCGATGTATGAAGGACCGGGGACATCGGGGCTTTCTCATATGTATGAGCACATGATGTTCAAGGGGACCAAAACCATTGGCACGACTAACTATGAAGCCGAAATCCCGATCATGAACAGTATCGATTCTCTGGGAAAGCTCATGCAGGAGATACAACAACAAAGGCCCCGGCCCGACAACGCGGATTCTTTACGTCAGGCTTATCGTGAACAGATGGGTGAGTTGCTTAAAAAGCAACGCGAATACATCAAAAAGGACGAGATCTGGGAGCTGTACATGAACAACGGCGGGACCCACCTTAACGCATGGACCGCCGATGACATGACTGCGTATATCGTCACCCTGCCGGCCAACAAGATAGATCTTTTCTACTGGATAGAAAGCGACCGGATGGCAAATCCGGTGCTCAGAGAGTTTTACAGCGAACGCGATGTGGTTGCCGAGGAGCGCCGGATGCGCTACGACAATAAACCACTGCATCGCTACTTTGAGCGGCTGATGGCAAAATTCTACACGGCTCACCCCTACCGCATCCCCACAATCGGCTGGATGTCCGATATTCAGGCGTATACCAGGGAGAAGATGAAAAACCACATAAACCGCTATTATACACCGGATAACGCGCTTATTGTCCTGGTGGGTAAGATTGATCCGCAGCAGGCGGTTAAAGATATCGATAAGTATTTCGGCTCGATACCCAGAAGCTCCACGTCTAAGCAGGAAGTGGTAACACGCGAGCCCGGAGCCATCGGAGAGACTCGCTTTGTCGTGCACGATGACGCCCAACCACGGATCGACATTCTGTTTCACACCCCCGGATATCCACACGACGATCTTTATCGCCTGGATGTTATCGAGAGCCTTTTCAATGGAAGAAGCGGACGGCTCTATCAGCGTCTGGTGACCGAAGAAGGCCTGGCCACGAGTGCCGGGGCAGGCAACGCCTACCGCCTTCACGATGGCTACTTCCATCTGTATGCCACTCTGAAGAGGGGAGTCGATCCGGAGCAGGTGGAAAAGATTATCATGGAGGAGCTGCAGGAGCTTATCGATAATCCCCCCTCCGAAAAAGAGATGCAAAGGATCAGAAATTCCATAAAAAAATCGTTTGTCACGCGATTGGAAAGCCTCGAGGGGCTCTCCGATCAGCTTGCCTGGTTCGAAAGGCTGAGAAGCTGGGAAGATATGCAGCTGTATCCGCAAAAAATCGGAGAGATAAAGCCGCAGGAGATTCCACAGACGGTGAAGACCTATTTTGATCCGTCGCTTAAAACGGTGGGAATTCTCAGGGATAAGAAGTAAGAAATACCTGATGTAGATTAAACTACAGTTAAACCGATGGGTTCCGTATTCGCGTGTATGACAGGGAAATCAGTCGGCTGCTCTAAACAGATACTACATTAGTTTTAATTCTCACTTCTTTTATGAACGGGTAATAAGAAAAATAACAACAGTGATTTTCCTGTCGTTTCGAGTTACCGGGAGACCGATGAACCGAACAGCCGATAGAACAAAAAGGAAATTTACCTCAAAGGATATATGCATATGAAAAGAGTCGCCAATCTAATTCTCGCAAGTGTGATTATTGTATCGACGACAAGTTGCGCGTCGCGTATCTACAATCGCTCACCGGAGGCACGAGGCTCCGGTGCCGAGCTATCCGCTGATACCACAAACAGTACCACAGATTCCGCGACGACTGACGACGGCAGAGATGTCCGATCTGCAGACATCCCCCGGCATCCATCCCGGATCGAGTTTCCCGAGCTCGACTGGGAAATCCCCCTTGGGGCATCCTATCGTCAGCAACTTTCGACCGGGATGGTTACTTATATTGCCGAGGATCACGAACTTCCCTACGCAAAGGTGGGTGGCTATATCAAAACCGGCTCGATTCTGGATCCCGCCGGAAAGGAGGGGCTCGGTGACCTGTATGCGCGGATGCTGCGGACCGGCGGCACAGAAATGTTTGCCCCCGATACGCTGGATGAGCTGGTCGAGCGGCTCGCCATCGATATCGGTTTTTCTGTGAAGGAAACAAACATGCAGTTTTCGGCGTCCTATCTTTCGGAATATTCGGACACGGCTCTGCTGGTTCTCAGACAGATGCTTTTCAGTCCGCGGTTCGATGAAAACAAACTGGAAAAAGAGAAGGCGATCATGATTCAGCAGATCAGGCATCGTTTCGATAATCCGGAGCCGGTTCTGTCGGTGGCCTATCAGCAGACGTTCTATCCGGAGCAGCCCAACAGCCGTCTTTCAACGATCGAATCGGTCGGTTCAATCACCGTGGAAGATCTGAAAAACTATCACAATCAGGTGATGTTTGCGGCTAACATGATCGTGTCGGCGTCCGGAGATTTCGAGAAAGAAGAGATGGAAAAGTATCTGCAGTCGTTTGAATCGAAGGAGCAAAAGCAGCCTGTTTTTCCAGAGATCCACCACAATCCGAATGTAAAAGCGACCTTTGTTCACAAGGATATCAATCAGGCGTATGTGCGGATGGGCCTGCCGATCTTTTCACGGCCCCATCCCGACTACTATCCGGTTTCTATGCTCAACCTGATTCTGGGGGGCGGAGGATTTTCATCCCGTCTGGCAACCCGTATCCGCTCGGATGAGGGGTTGACCTATTCTATCTACTCTAACGCGGGATCCAACTACACCTATCCCGATACATGGTACATTAATTTCTTCACCAGCCAGCAAACGACAAACAAGGCCATTGCCTACATCTTGCAGGAAATCAGGCGCCTTCTGAAAGACGGTGTCACCGACGAGGAGATGGAAAACGCGCGGAAAGTGCTTATCGATGGGCTGCCCTCCATGTTTCGCTCCCCCGGCGATATCGTCGAGACATATGCATTCAACGAATACATCGGCAGGGATGAAAACCATTTCAGGGTCTATCCCGAGAAGCTTCATGCGATAACCAGAGAAGATATCATGCGGGTTGCCGACACATACCTCAAGCCCGACAGTCTCACCTATACGATCGTCGGCGACAGCACCGCTCTTCTGAATCAGCAGGCCGTGGATGGTTTCAGTATCGGCGAGCTCTCACCCATGAAACTTATTTCCGACGCGGAGCTTGTCGCAACACCGCAGACGCCGCAGACACCTGCGACACAATCTCCGCAAAAAACACGGCAGAGGAAAAAGAGCGGTAGTTATGAGTGATGAGAACAGATCGCACCGATTGGTATCAGGGGCGGGCTGGATTATATCAGCCGCCCTTTTTCTCTTCTCCTGCGCGAGTCAGAACCCCTCCCTTACCGTGGGGCAGGCGTCCAGATTCGATGAGCTCACTCCCGTCTATACTATCCGGGACTCGTCCCAGATAGTGCTGGATTTCATTCTCTCCGGCTTCGACAGGAAAGCCAATTCGTACATCCGCAATCAGTTTATCTCCACCCTCCCCGCCGACTCGGGAGAGCCGGTATATCCTTCCTCGATTTTGCGCGGGATGTTTGAAGCGCTTGAGCAGCACGGGCTGAACACCTATACGCTGGATCCGGGGACATTCGAATCGGTATATGCGCTGTCACAGCTGCCGGTGATGATTGGATTAATCACCATTCCGCTGCATAAGCGGGAATTTGCGCCGATGAAAGCCGACAGGATCGGATCGGCTCTTCCCACCGAGCTTGCACTGGAGGGCAGAAACCCCCGCCTGCGAATCGTTCGATCCATTCAACGCGACGCCCATGGATACTGGATACAAACCACCGGAAACATGCGCATGCACGGGCTTTCAGAGGATCGATTTGTCGGTACGGTTGTTCCGGTGGGTGACAATGCCGAAAACGGCAAATATTGCCAAATAGTGTCCCATATTGTAATTTCTGCTTTAACTTCAGTTGATCTGGAGGGGCATTTCGAGGAATGGTACGGATTCATGCCTCACACGAGCCGCAAACCAAACATCAGACGTTCATTCTAAGGGAGACCGGTAGCATGCAGGTGGGTATTGTAGTGCATTCGCAAACGGGCCATACCGTTTTGCTGGCGCGGGCAGTCGCCGATAAATTACGCAAGGCGGGTGATGAAGTCGATCTTCATATACTGCGTCCCAGGGGGAAAATCAATCCGGGATCAAGCAGAGTCGAGCTGGGCAAGGTACCCGACCCGCTCCAATACGATCTGTTAATGATCGCCGGTCCGGTGTGGGCATTCAACTGCTCGCCGGCGGTCTCGGCTTACATGGAAACCATCGAGGACAATTCGCTCCAAAACAAGCCCTGCCTTTCGTTTGTGACCATGGGCCTGCCGGTCCATGCGCTCAATGCCAACCGGGCTCTTGCTGTCATGGACCGGAAACTTGCCCGCAAGGGCGCGCAGGTTTTGCAGGGATATGCCCTTCACTGGTTCATAAATGCAAACAAAAATGCTCTGGAGATGGCAGCAGAGACGATTGCCTCCCGTGTAAAAGGCGTTCGCCCTGCACCGGAGCCCCCATCCGTGCCTCCCAAACCGCTGGAAGAGACACAATCAGAGTAGGTTTGCCGCCAGCTCCGACAGCACCGAGCGCTCTCCCCTCTTGAGCGTTACGTGGGCCGCAATCGCGTGGGTTTTGAACCGCTCCACCACAACCGATAACCCGTTACTGGATGAATCTATATAAGGATTGTCGATCTGGTAGGGATCGCCGGTCAATACGATCTTGGTTCCATCCCCCACCCTGGTTATGATCGTTTTCAGCTCGTGCGGAGTGAGGTTCTGAGCCTCATCCACGATAAGATACTGATTGTGAATCGAGCGGCCGCGGATGTAGGTAAGCGGTTCGATCACCAGAATCCCCATATTCACCAGCTCACGAAATCCTCGTGCCTGACGGGCGGATTTGGGCTCTCCCCGCATGATCAGCTCTACATTATCGGCGATAGGATACATCCAGGGAGTCAACTTCTCCTCCACCGTTCCCGGCAGAAAACCGATATCCTGTCCCATAGGCAGCGTCGGGCGGGAAACCAGGATACGGTTGAACACATTCTCATCGACTGTCTTATAGATGCTTGCGGCCACGGCAAGAAGAGTCTTTCCGGTGCCGGCTTTTCCCACCAGGGAGACCAGCCCGATCGAATCATCCAGCAGCGCATCCAGAGCAAAGGCCTGCTCGGAATTTCTGGCATCTACCCGAAAAGGCACGTTTTTTCCCGAGATATGCAGTGATGTGACCTCGTTGGATTGACTGTGGTAGCGCCCCAACGCATACCGGCTTTCATCCGAGGCACTGATCAGGGTCACGTATTGATTGGGCAACAGTTTTTCGGAAAGCTGAACACTACCCTCCGCCTCGAAACGAGTCAGGATATGCTCCTCCACCACTATATCGGTATAGCCGCTGTAGAGTTCTTCGATATCAACCTTTTCGGCCTCATAATCCTCGGCGGGAATTTTCAGTGCATCGGCTTTGATTCGAAGATAGATATCCTTGGTGACGAAAACTGTTTTCCTCTCCTTGTCCTCTTCCATAAGATCCAGCGCGACGGCCAGCACCAGGTTGTCCCGGCTGTTTTGCCTGAACGCCTGGCCCATGTGTTTGAGCCCCTTTTCGATCGTGGTATGAACAAACAGGTGTCCGCCGTTTCCAAGCTCGACGCCGTTGACCAGTGAACCGCGTTTGCGCAGGGAATCGAGAATCCTGGAGGTCTGTCGGGCATTTCGCCCGGTCTCCGACATATCCTTCTTGAAATGATCGATATCCTCTATGACACTTATAGGGATGATCACGTTGTTTTCATCGAAAGCAAATAACGCCTGAGCATCGTATAGCAGAACCGTGGTATCAAGTACATAGTTTTTCATAGCAGTGTACGGTACACTCTCCTTTGCGCTTAATGGTCGCGTCATTTAAATCAGGCAATTAAAATAGCTTGTAACCATATATAAGGTAAAAACAATATAGCACATACCTGTATCATTTCGGGTAACCGGCAGGAGGTATTGCGGTAAAATGGGGGCAAAGCGGTGGGGTCAGGCAGAGCCGGGGGCTCCAGGGGCGAAGAGTTCCGGCACAGATCCAGAGGATCCAGCAGCAAGAATACAAAAGCATAACCGGAAGCACCGGGATCAAAAAAAAATGCTCTCAGGGCGCAAGAACTTACCACCTAATCGAATCACCCCCTCCCGACGACAATAATGACGTGTTTATGTCAGATATAGAATCTCATCTGTAC
>CAYQOU010000017.1:0-5992 GCA_964419255.1 uncultured Fibrobacterota bacterium
GGAGTAAATCTGATCCAGTCAATCTGATAGTCGCACACCACATCTTCCCGCGGCGGACCGCCTATCCACCGTTCGGCCGACCAGGTGTTGAGTTTCAGGACGTAAGGGGCGGTGATTGCAATAGGGTTTTCACTGTATTCATACCTATGCAATACAGTGTCATCTGCAAACCATTCGATGTATTCAGGGGTAATCTCAAATCCATATACATGGAAATCCGCCGAGGGATCAAACCCCAGCTGTATATCGGGGCGTGTGTCCCAGGAGCTCAGGCCTTCGGCATGCAGGGCCAGATGGACCTCCCCGGATGTGCCGTCAAACGATTTGGTCAGAAATTCGATATCGATCTCCTGCTTTGTACCGTCGCTGCCGGAGCTTTCATCGGCGGTGTTGTCCCAGTCTATCGTGTAGAATGAATTGAGCACACCCGCTACATCCGACGGCTTTGCCCGCATCTCCCACCTGCCGTAGAAAAATTCCTGCCGTGTCTGTATCGCCGAGCTCAGATACCCCTCGCTGCTGCTGTTTATAAAATGCATATGAAGGATACCGTCCTGCACAAAGCACCGCTCTGGGCCGGTCTGCCCTCCATGCTCCTCCCAGGTGGCCACCAGCCAGTCGTCGGTATTCAGGGCCTCTCCGTCAAAATCATCGAAAAAGGTGGACTCCACATATGATTCTCCGGTGGGGGCCTGTGCAAGGGCAGAGAAGGCACCAAGTACGATGGCAGCTGTTATCGTATACATGTTCATATCGCCTCCGTGGATGCTTCCTTGAAAGCATCTCTTGATATGTGCTAATCCGGCATAGCCGGAATCGGGTTTTCGGTTTTCGTCACTCGGTGATCGGTAGAAAACAAATTTGACAAACAATACGCTAAAGAAGCGTGCTTTCTCCCTTCTCCCGTCCTCCAGCCATACCCGGTTTTTATACTTTTTTTGACGGGACGAGATACGGATGACTGGTATCAGACTTAGAATCTGATGTTCGGTTCATTACCGGGGTAGACTCTCTTAGTATATAAACACGGGAGCAGAAACTGCAAGTGGTTTATGTAATCACCGTCACAATTACGATGCAATATTTTGATTCAAATCCTTTTTCTGGATATACCGGAGAAACAGTGTATTTGCATGAATCCACCTGGTACGGTATCATGACTGAAGGTTTTGTGAAGAAGTTGTCTCTTGGTGCTTTCTTTTTGTGCTTTCCCGGTTTTGGAAACCGCGGCCCAGCCAACCGACTTGCATGGCCGGCGCATGCGGTTCTGAGATTGTAGTTTACCTGTCGGGTACTTATACTCCGATTATATTGGCGATTCTTTTGTCCAATTTTTCCTGATCGAGGCTAAAAGACTCTATACCGGCAATGTTAAGCAGAGAATCGACCGCCATTTGCTTTTCACGGATGGATGCTTTCCAGACGGCGTGATCGGGGATCTTACCGTTTTTCCGGATGTTAGCCAGTTCCTTATCGGTAGTTGCGGGAAATATATCATATATACCGTATTCACGAAACTTCTGAATCAGCTCTGCGCTGTTTTCAGGAATGCTGCGGTGTAACTCATCGGCGAGGGCGTTTACATTATCGCTAAGCTCCCAGCAGGTATGTATCCGTACTTCATGAGGATCCTGACCGGGATCAAGCGCTATATCGTAATCATCATCCACACGAGAAGTCCAACTGCGTTTGAGCTGCTTTTTCGCGCCCGCAGCAACCTTCACCGGCATGGTCATTACATCGACACCTGCCAAATTCTTGACCTGCTGCGTATCCCGCATGCTGGCCGCTATTTGACGGGTGGGAAATGGATTACTTTTGGACATGGCTTTTACCGCACGCATACTGGCCAGAGTGGTTTTTTCTCCAACCATCTTTCCGGTCCCCAGTTTGTTTTGGCTGATGTAAGAGTTTATCCGTCCCAGAAACACATTGACATAGTCGGGGCGGGCGGCTGCGGCTGCAAGCACGTTGTGGCGGACACTGAAGCCAAGAGTCATGTTGATCGGTATACCAAGTTCACGCAAGGTGCGGGTGGCGATAAGTCCCTCGGGAGTAAATGGGACCTTGATGATGAAATTTTCCGGATGAATCGCATAAATCCGACGAGCATATGAGATCGTGCGCTCGATATCGTTGGCCAGATCGGTGTGCAGCTCCACACTGACCTTCGCATTAAACTGCCGAACCAGGCGAAGCGCATGACGGGTATTGAGAATGAATGCGATCTCCACGATACGCTCCTCGGCCGATAAGCCCTTCAGCAGTGTATCCGCCTGCTTTATCAGATTATCATATATCCCCTTCTGGACTTCCCGGTTAAGAAGTGTGTTGTTTGTGGTCAGAGCGCTGAACTGCTCACACCACAGGTCGCAGGCGGCATCGACATCCCCCGTGTCAAGCCATAGCTCGGTACCAAGATCCCTGAGCCCCTGCCAGAACCTGTCGGGCCCAAAAGCCGGTACGATCTCCTGTTCCTTCCGGGACTGAAAATCCTGAAGGACAAAGTCCCGTATTTTTTCGCTGGTCAGCTCGTCTATACCACTCTGTGCGGGCGGGTGTAATAGCATGCCGAAAATCCTCCCCTGAAAGCTACATTCAAATCTTTTTGGGAAAGGTTATTTGAAGCAAAAATCATTCCCCGGAGTGGAGGATTTTTCAATAAACGCGGAGCTTTGCGTATAATCGGTTATAATCATATATGTGTTTGTGCATAACGGGTGATTGGGATCGGAGCTGCCGCAACATTTAAGATAACAGCGAGTTATATGCTTCAGCCCCACTCCGCCTCAGCCTGCCGCATCAGCGGCGTGGTGCTTCGATGTATATTAAGATCCGAGGAAAAGAGAGCAAAAAAGAATCAGCCGCCATAAATGGCGCAGCAAGTGGCAGTCTGATAGATGAGGGGCTGGGTATGGAGTTTTACGAGAAGATGGCCGATCAGGTCATCTCAAACAATGGTATCAAAGCGGAGATGTACCGGCGTTTCAATGTGAAGCGGGGGTTGAGAAACGCCGACGGAAGCGGCGTTCTGGTCGGGCTTACAACAATCGGTGAGGTACACGGTTATATCTTCGATGAAAGCGAGAAACATGCGGTCGACGGGCGCCTGCGGTATCGGGGAATCGAAATCCATGATATCGTCAAGGGCTTTCAGAAAGAGGGGCGTTTTGGCTACGAGGAGACCGCCTTTCTGCTGCTTTTCGGATCTCTTCCCACAAAGGAGCAGCTGGGGCAGTTTGCCGCGATCCTGGAGGAGTATCGCGAGCTGCCCGATGGGTTCACCGAAAACATGATCCTGAAGTCTCCCAGTTCGGATATCATGAACAAGCTCGCCCGCTCGGTACTGGCCTGCTACTCCTATGATAACAACAATCCGGATGACACCGGTGTCTGCAACGTGCTGCGTCAGTGCGTGCAGCTTATCGCCCGTTTTCCCACCATGGCCGCCTATGGCTATCAGGCAAAGCGCCACTACTTTGATAACGACAGTCTGTTTATCCATCGACCGCAGCCGGGCTTGAGCACCGCCGAGAATTTTCTCTATCTGATTCGCCCCGACAGCAGCTACTCCCGTCTGGAGGCCGAGACTCTCGATCTGGCGCTTGTGCTTCACGCCGAACACGGCGGCGGTAACAACTCGGCGTTTGTGCTTCACGTGGTCTCCTCAACGGGCACCGATACCTACTCGGCCATAGCCGCGGCGGTGGGCAGCCTCAAGGGACCAAAGCATGGCGGGGCAAACATCCGTGTTTTGCAGATGATGGAGGATCTGAAAAAAAACGTCAAGGATTGCTCAAACGAAAAGCAGCTGGAAGATTATCTGGTAAAACTGGTACGTAAGGAAGCGTTCGACCGGTCTGGCCTTATTTACGGAATGGGACATGCCGTCTATACGCTTTCCGATCCGCGCACAGCCATTTTGCGGGATAAGGCCCGGGAGCTTGCGGTGAAGGAAAAGGACAAAGGCGAATTCGAACTCTACGAAACAGTCGAGCGTCTTTCTCACCAGATTCTCAGGGATCTCAAAAGCAAAGAGATCGCAACCAATGTTGATTTTTACTCCGGTCTGGTTTACAGCATGCTTAATATCCCCCCGGAGCTTTACACACCGATATTTGCCGTCTCTCGGATCGCGGGATGGGCGGCTCATCGCATAGAGGAGCTGGTCAGCGGTAATAAAATCATTCGTCCCGCCTACAAGAGTGTGTCCTGGAAAAAGAACTATATCCCTCTGGATCAACGATAGCGCGGAGGGATCTCAAGCGACTGGAAAGGATGGTGGAAATGAAAGTTGTCGGAATTTGCGGAAGTCCCAAAAAGCAAAATAGTACGACCCTGTTCGGTCTTCAAAAAGCCATGGATGCCGTGGCGCAATGCGGATTGGAAACTGAGATCGTTTCGCTTTCCCGGTACGATTTCACAGGCTGTGTGGATTGTGGAAAATGCCGCAAAGAATACACCTGTTGGCTCGATGATGACTTTACCAATACGATACTTCCTCTGCTTAAGGATGACGATATCAAGGGCATGATTCTGGCCTCCCCGGTTTATTTCGGCGGGGTAAGCTCGCAGATGAAAACCTTTATCGATCGCTGCGTACTGTTTAGAAGAAATGGATTTCGTTTCGAAAACCTGATCGCGGGAGTGTTGACCGTCGGCCGGTCACGAAACGGGGGCCAGGAGCTGACCGCTATGGATCTGGTGAAAAATGCCATGATTCAAGGCATGACCGTGGTCTCGGATGCATCACCCACAAGCCATTTCGGCGGGATTCTGTGGAGTGGAAAAACGGGGGGAATCGAGCAGGATGATGTCGGGATCATGACGGCCGAAAACATGGGTAAGAGAGTCGGGGAGCTGGTGAATAAGGTTTTCGGGTAAGATCGTCGTGAAGAAAAGCCCGAGTCTTTGGTGAGAAGTTCAGGTTTTTTTCCTTTCCGGAGAGTACAATCATTCAGCCCGGTTCTCGGGCTTGAATCATACTATTTCGAAGGGTTGCCGGGGACGGAACCGGGGTCGGACCAAGGCTAATATAGGAAATATCAGGATGTTAAGCCTGTCGGGTGGGTCTATTTGAAACGCTTAATCAGCTCAATGGGACGGATCCGGATCGCAGTGCCTGAAAAAAAGGGGGGAGATCCTTTACGGTTAGAACCTTTGTTAAACGTTTCAAATTAAGGTATCAATCTGTCATAAGGTGCTGAAAATTAGCAAGATAACCTTGGTCCGACCCCGGATACCTCTCCTTTCCGGAGACTAAAATCATCCGGCCCGATACTCGGGCTTGAATCAACTATTCAGGAAGAATGCGGAAGGTGTTTTTTTCTCAGACAGCAATTGGCGGCCTACGCCGGATACGATAAAGGAAATCTATCACGTGACGTTTTTTTTATGAAACGAGTAACGGTATTCTGCGGATCGAGTTCCGGTACCGACGAGTCGTTCGAGTATCGGGCCCGGGCCCTGGGCGCCACTCTCGCCCGCGTGCGGATCGGGGTCGTGTATGGCGGTGCGAAGGTCGGGCTCATGGGGGCGGTTGCGCGGGGCGCGCTGGAAAATGGGGGAGAGGTTATCGGCGTACTGCCTTACTTTCTTCAAAGCAAGGAGATCGCCCATGACAAGCTGACCCGGCTGATACTGGTGGATACCATGCACGAGCGTAAGATGAAGATGCATGAGCTATCGGACGGGATTATTGCTCTTCCCGGTGGGTACGGCACCATGGAGGAGTTTTTCGAGATGCTTACCTGGGCACAGCTGGGATTGCATCGCAAGCCGGTTGCCCTGCTAAATATTGATGGTTTCTTCGATCCGCTGCTTCATATGGTACACACCATGGTTCGGAAAGGATTTTTAAAGGAAGTTAACCGGGAAATGCTTCTGGTCGGTGACAACCCGGATACGCTTCTGTTTGAGATGAAAAACTACCGTGCGCCTAGAGTGCCGAAATGGATTTCGACGGAGGCGACATGACCCATGCATGAGTCGG
>CAYQOU010000017.1:6092-56809 GCA_964419255.1 uncultured Fibrobacterota bacterium
CCTAGAGTGCCGAAATGGATTTCGACGGAGGCGACATGACCCATGCATGAGTCGGGGTCGGACCAAGGCTAACGTACGAAATATAAGGAATATAACCCAGTCGGGAGGGCCTGTTTGAAACGCTTAACCAGCTCGGCGGGGATAGGGGGGTATGAAAAGGGTGGCAGAGGCTGAAAGAAGAGGGGGATCCTTACGGTCCGAAGCATGCCAACCAACTCACCGGCTTCCTCCGAATCTTTGTTAATCGTTTCAAATAAGGTCTCAACACGTCTTAAGGTGCTGATATTTAGGAAAATAACCTTAGTACGACCCCGGACACTCCGCCGGGTACCCGGAATACACCTTGGCCCGACTCGGATAGGCTTATGGACTCTAACCTGAAGTGAGCAGTTGGAACCGGGGGAACCGGGGGCGGACCAAGGCTAAAGTACAAGATATCAGGATGTTAAGCCCGTCGGGTGGGTCTGTTTGGAGCGCTTAATCAGCTCAATGGGGCGGATCCGGATCGCAGTGCCTGAAAAAAAAAGGGGGGAGATCCTTTACGGTTAGAACCTTTGTTAAACGTTTCAAATTAAGGTATCAATCTGTCATAAGGTGCTGAAAATTAGCAAGATAACCTTGGTCCGACCCCGGATACAATGGTCCATCCCGCACTGAACTATATACATTAATTTACATCCCAAACAAAAGCTGAATACCTATGCCCGACGCTTTACAAACATACCAGCAAAGACTCAGTGACTACTCCAACCAGCGCTTGGCCATAAACCGACGTATTAACGTCATCAGCAACCTGCGCCTGGCGGCTTTTGTCGCCATGGTCGCCGTGGCGTTTTCCTTCTACCGGCAGAACCTGTACCTCTACGCAACGGCAGGCTTTGTCATCGGTATAGCCGTCTTCGTCACGTTTGTCATCCGAAACAAGACACTTGTGGATAGACGCGATACCCTGGACAAGCTGATTTCCATCAATCGTAACGGCATTTCCCGCCTGCAAAACAGATGGCAGGATTTCCAAGACACCGGCAGTGATTTTATCGATAGCCAACACCCATATACAAACGACCTGGATATCTTCGGCCCCCAGTCCGCCTTTCAGTGGATCGGCTCGGCTCATTCCTTTTACGGGAGGAGAACCCTGGCACACCTTCTGAGCAGCCATCCAGACTCGATCGAGCCTGTTCGCCTGCGTCAGGAAGCTGTGCGGGAGCTGGCAACACGAATCGACTGGCGCCAGTCATGTGAGGCTATTGCCCTGAATCCGGTTTTGTCGAGGGAGCCTAAAAAGGTTTTACAGTGGGCAGAAGAAGAGGCGTTTGTTTTCAAAGACAGGGTTCTATCGAAAATCCTTCTGATCTTGCCGGTGATGTCTCTGCTTGCAGCGATCACCCTGATTCTCTACTACAACACTCTTGCAATTGCATCGCTTGTCTATTCGGTTCACCTGGTGCTGTGGACCATACTTAATCGTCGGACAGCACCCGTTCTGGAGTCGTTCGAAAAAAACGGGGGAGCGTTTCTTCCGTTTTCGCGGCTTATGGAAAGCATGGAAAATCAGTCGTTTTCCGCCAAAGCACTCACTAAATTGCATGAGCAGCTTGGCCCCAGGGGTAAAACGTCCGGACCGCTTAAACGCCTGGCCTCAATAATCGCCGCAATAGAGGTCCGCCACAGTCCCATGGGATATTTTGTCGCGAATCTTATATGGTTGTGGGACATCCAGTGTGTGATCCGTGCGGAGCGGTGGAAAAGGGCACATGGCGGCGCTTTGCGCCGCTGGCTGGAGACCGGTGGAGAAATCGAGGCCCTTGCCTCATTGTCAACCATACACTTCGAGCACCCCTCATGGGCTTTTCCGCTCATCGAGGATGCTTCTCCGCATGTCGGCGGCACAGATCTGGGACATCCGCTGCTTTCCGATGATACACGGGTAACCAACAATTTCTCCCTGGATCGCAAAATTTCCGTCGCGATCATCACCGGATCCAACATGTCGGGGAAAAGCACTTTCCTGCGTACGGTGGGAATCAACCTTGTGCTGGGATATGCCGGCGCACCGGTTTGCGCAAGCCGCATGAGTTGCTCCCCGATACACGTTTACACTTCCATGCGCATCGGCGATAACCTGCGCAATAACGTTTCGACCTTCTATGCCGAGCTTCTGAGAATCAAAAAGATTGTGGATGCTGTCAAGCGAAAGGAAAACATACTCTTTCTTCTGGATGAGCTTTTCAGGGGCACAAATTCACAGGACCGCCACGATGGGGCGGTGGCGGTGGTGAAGGCCCTTAAAACCGATCATACTCTTGGGATAATCTCCACCCATGATCTGCAGCTTAGCGAACTGGGGCAGAAAGATACAAGTATTTACGCCTGTCATTTCAAGGAATACTATGTGGATCAGGAGATTCATTTCGACTATAAGCTATATCCCGGACCGTCAACTACCCGAAACGCCATGTTTCTGATAAGGACCATGGGGATACCGGTTTAGAAGTTCAATGGTCAAACTGCGTGAGGTCATTGGTTTGAATTGCGGCACACGCGTTATCATCGTTACATGCCTATGTGCGGAAAGTGGTGCGGCGTGATGTTTATTGAGCCGAAGGAAACGGTCAATACGAAAGTGTCGCAGAGGCGCTGACCGATACCGAACTATGGTTATCGGGCAGGCATTTTGCTTGAAAATAAAAGGTGTTTCTACGAATATTCGTTAACCCTTAAGTCAGAAAAAAACAATCGGAATGCACCTATGCAACAGTGGTATGAATCCCTCTTCGAAAAATATGGGAAGAAATATGATGAGGAACCGTTTACTAAGGGGACTGTTGGTGAATGTGATTTCATCGAGAAGGAGTTGAATTTTGATAAGAGCCTGAAAATTTTGGATATTGGATGCGGAACCGGCAGACATTCCATAGAGTTGGCCAGGCGCGGGTATGAGCCGACGGGAATCGATCTGTCCGAATCTCTGCTGAACCGGGCGCGGGAGAAGGCAGGCAAGGCGGGGGTGCGGGTAGACTTCTTCAGACACGATGCCCGTCAGATGCCGTTTGCCAATCGGTTCGATGCTGCCATCATGCTGTGCGAGGGGGCGTTTCCGCTGATGGAAACCGATGAGATGAATTACCAGATTCT
Source organism: uncultured Fibrobacterota bacterium (assembly GCA_964419255.1). GTDB lineage: Bacteria > Fibrobacterota > Chitinivibrionia > Chitinivibrionales > CAYFVL01 > CAZPHU01. The sequence goes on from CAYQOU010000017.1 coordinate 9,231, forward strand.
TCTCAATACCGCAAAAGCCTTGAAAAAATCAGCCAGGAGCACTCTGATTTTTACTACACTTAACGGCCTTTTTCCACTCTTTCACTCGGTGCAAGATTTCCTTGCCGCCGATGCAAAAGAAAATGTCACTCAATATAAAAACAATTCATTTGACCTGATGACATTCAGGGAACATAATATCACGTCGATTATCGATGATGAAGGGAACAGGAAAGACCTTCGATGCAACGAACGGTATTATATTCCGCCGGAAATCACCTGGCTGCTTAAAAGTGTCGGCTTTAAAAAGGTAGACATAAGCGGGGCAAAGCTGGGCGCTTTCAGCAGGGAAGACAAGCTTACCACCCGGGACTATGAAATGCTTGTTATTGCAAAGGATCTTTTCGTTAAATAGCGTGCATAAGGAGAATGTATGACTTTCAGCATAACATTTATCAGCGTCGGCATGGTGTCACTGGTTTTTGGCTATCTTTTGGCATACAAACACAAGGTTTCGCTGATAAACGGATACAATCCCAAAAGAATAACCGATCCCCGGAGATACTCCGAGCTGTTGGGAATGTCTCAGTTGGCTGCAGGCGTGATGTATATGATTATCGGTATCCTTGGGATTTTTTTGAATATTCATAAGATACTGGCAGTTGTCGGTCTGGTGGTCAGCATCGGGTTTATAACCGCTTTGGTTCTCGTGCAGAAGAAGTATTCTGTGGCTGAATATGATAAGCAATAAGGAGTCGCTGCAAAACGGAGCTACATCGACGATTCCTATATCGCTTAGTACGAACGAAAAGCCTATAGCCATCTGTTTGGCATGCTCGAAAGTGACGACACCCGTAATGGAAGATTATACGGGCATTCCAGGCGTTTGCCCCGGTGTACAGTCGCCTACCTGCAGAAGATTATTCAACATTTAACGATTACACAACATGTATGGGAAGCCGCAAGAAGCCTCGATCAAATCAACCGTACCTCCCTTTTCCGAGATAGTTCAGTATCAAAAACGTGAAATTTGATATGCACAGGTCTTTTACGCTCCGACTCAGGCGTAGCGGCTCCGATTAACCAGCCATTTTCTTTGTTAAACCCAGTTAAACCTAACATGAGCTGTTCTCTCGAGGCGATATGCTCAATGATTGAGCAGAAGAATTCCAGCAGTTTTTTAAAATACCGGCTGCGGTACTGAACGCAATTGCTCAACCCTTTTGCCTTAAAGGCATTGAGCAACTCATCCACTCAGAACCGCTCATTTTAAGTTATAGCCACCTCTTTAGCCTCAAAATTCCACGTTCTGTAAGACGCCTCATGTTGTTTTACTTCCCGGCAGGCTATTTGCATCTTTTTAAGCGGACATCTCTAAAGGGGAGTGCGCAGTAAAAAACGCTCAGTTTAATCGCTCAAATTTCGTTAAATATACGATCTCAGCGGAAAGGGAGGTGCAAAATCAATTTAAATGGCCCGGTTAAACAGAAAAATCCGGCAAAACTATTTCCGATATTATAAATTTTAAAATTGAGAGTTGACAGTTTTTCAAAGTGACGCTATAATGAAGTTGGCCGTACTACATGCAAAAAAAGTTTGCGGAGGCGATATGATAACCCGTACGAATGTAATTACAGTACTTTTGTGTATGCTGTGTCTGACTATCTCTGCGTCTGCCTCGCTTTCCAGGTCTCTTATGCAGCAGCCCGAGATCAAATCGGCTGTATACACCAGTCTGCAGCCACCCATGGCTTCATCCACAGTTCATATAAACAGAAAAAATGAGGCCCTCCTGCAAAAGCTTCATGAGCAGGCAGAGCAATGCGGCATCGCACAACCTCGGCAGAGCCCGTTCGGGCAAGAGGCCCACGCCGCATCCGAGGCGGTAAATAAACTCAAAAGATTCGAGATGCCGCAGGTGTTTGATCCCTCTCAGACAATTACCCTTCATACCGCGTCCCGGCAGGCCGCCTATGAGGTGGGGGACACGGTGCAGATCGTGTGGCAGGCATCAGAAAAGATACCTCAGGTGTGTATAGAGTTGTCCGTGGATGGAGCCAAAAGCTGGCTTCCCTTGAGTCGTCAGGCGGCAAACGGCGGGCAAAAATTGTTTAATTGGGTCGTTCCTCAGATGATTAAAGACAAGATACTAATATCCGAAGATTGCCGCCTGCGGGTTCGATCAGCGGATTTTCTGCATAAAGCCACGATGTCCGAAAATTTTACCATCAAACCGCAACAAAGTGCGGCGGCTAATTAGAATCTGAATCGGGCGGGGCTGTGCGCCGCGAAACAATCGCGCAATTCAGGTAAAGTCACACCGGGCAGTATGAGAGTAACCACAGCTTTATACTGTTGTGTTTTGGGTAGGAAGGGAAAACGGGGTCCTCTTAATTGAGGATCCTGTTTTTTTTATCAAGCGTATTTCTCACTCCTTATCATCAGAAAAGAAAAGCTCCTCAATGATTGTGTTGAGAAATCTGGCCAGTTGACGGGTCCGGTGGAGGCTGGGGGTGGTTTTTCCATTCTAAAGTTCGCATACCGCCTGCCGGGACAGGCTCAATAATCTATTTCACAGTATTGGTGAATTGGGGCGACTTATTTAATCATTCATTTAAATTGAACAATTTGACTCCGTCCCCTCTTTTTTTTATTCTTTCCCGTGCGTAAAAAATCTGCTGGGAGGCTGGTCATAGGCTGCAGCATCTGTGTGGAAAAAAAAGATCGTAGATTTAGCATAGGATGAACACTTTTTTTTCAGGTAATGCGCGTCCTGATAAAGTCGGCCAGCAAAAGAAGCACGTCGCCCGATTCTCCGAATTCAGCCAGGTTTTGCGTCGCCGTATCGATCAGATCCTTTGCGGCGGTGCGGGACTGCTCGATACCGAATATGGCCGGATAGGTGGCCTTGCCCCGCTCACGATCGCTTCCGGCATCCTTGCCAAGCTGCTCGGTGGTACCCTCCTCGTCCAGAATATCGTCGACTATCTGAAATGCCAGTCCGACATTGAGGCCGTATGTGGAAAGATTCTCGAACTGCTGCTTTGTTGCATTGGCAAGCAATGCTCCGGTTCTTACCGATGCCCGGATCAGTTTTGCGGTCTTGTTTATGTGGATATATTCGATAATTTTCTGATCGACTCTCTTGCCTTCCGATTCGATATCCACCACCTGGCCACCAATCATGCCGTTTGTGCCCAGAGACTGTGCGATCTCCTGTATCAAATCGATCCGTCCGGTGCGGCTTAACACCTCGAAGGCAAAGATACACAGCGCATCGCCACCCAAAACCGCCAGCGCTTCGTTAAACGCCCGGTGAGCGGTGGGTTTACCCCGCCGGAAATCATCATCATCCATACAGGGAAGATCATCGTGCATCAGAGAAAAGGTGTGAAGCATCTCGATAGCCGCCGAAGCGTAGCGGACGTTCTGATCGCCGAATGTGCCGCCGCAGGCCTCATATGCAGCCATCACGAGGGCCGGACGGACCCGTTTGCCGCCGGCAAAGGTGCTGTAGCGCATCACGGCATGGATATTTTCCGGATAGGCACCATCGTGGGGCAGAAGCTCGTCAAGTGTATCTTCGGTTGCCCTTATCACACGCTTGAAATAGTCCTGTAGTTCTTCAGTCATCTGATTCCTCCCCGCCACCGACGGAGTCTAATGTTATTCCCAGCACTCTTTCCACAAACTCGCCATCCTCCCCCCTGAGAAGCTCCCGCAGCTTACCCTGAGCGTTTTCCAGATGCCTGTCACAGGTTCGAATGTTTTTGATACCCTTCTCGAAGAAAGAAAGTGCACTGTCCAGCGTCAGATCATCACCTTCCAGACACTCGATTATCTGCTCGAGTTCCTGAATGGACTCTTCGAATGATTGCTCTTTTTTCGATTGTTCTTTTTTCATATCATACCACGGTAGAAAGGAAAAATATACTATTGTTCAGATTGGGCGAGGTTATGATTTATAGATTGAATCTCAGCGGTGGCCTCTCCCGATTGGAAACGAAGCTCAACCGTATCTCCGATCGATAACTGCCCCCGGGCATTCCTGACCGGATGACCCTCCCTGGTCACCACACTGTATCCCCGCGACAGGACCGCCAGCGGGCTGAGCGACTCCAGTCGTGCGGTATCGTGAGCCAGACGGGTGCGGTATCGCTCGGAGATCAGTCCCATGGCGCGGATATGTCGCTCAAATGCCTCATCCCGGTGCTGAATCGAGTCAGTCAGCAGGCGATACGGCCTCTTCAAGGCCGGTCTGGCCAGCAACGACCGGTATTTTTCCCGGACATTCCAGAAGTATCGTTCTATCGCAGCGGCAAAACGCCTCGACAGAGCCTCGAAATATCGACGGCTCTCACGGGTATCGGGTACAGCCATTTCCGCTGCCGCCGAAGGAGTCGGTGCACGTACATCCGCCACAAAATCGGCGATGGTAAAATCGATCTCGTGACCTACGGCCGAAATAACCGGGATATCCGACTCGTATATGGCCCGCGCTACCTTTTCGTCGTTAAATGCCCAGAGATCCTCTATCGAGCCGCCCCCGCGTCCCACGATCAGACAGTCGGCGTGGCCGTACTCGTTCATGTTGCGGATGGCATCCACGATAGCGGCCGGTGCCGAATCGCCCTGAACCGGTACATCGTGCAGCAGAACATGAGTCTGTGGTGCGCGGGCCGAAATGACCGAGCAGATATCTCTAATCGCCGCGCCGGTTTTTGCGGTGATCACACCCACCGTATCGATTCGGTCGGGAAGCGGTTTTTTATGGGAGGGATCAAAAAGCCCCTCCTGCTCGAGCTTCTTCTTCAGTTTCTCAAACGCCGCATACAGTGCCCCGATACCGCCGGGCTGCATCTTGAAGACATCCAGCTGATAGTAGCCGCCGCGCTGATACACCCGGATAGTGGCGATCACCTGGACCGCCATGCCATCCTCGGGCTCGAAATTCAGCTTGTTACAGTTGCTTCGCCACAACACGGCCGGTATCTGGCTGCCGGCATCCTTGAGCTTGAAATAGGCGTGACCACTGCCGGCGCACTTATAGTTGGAGATCTCTCCCTCCGCCCAGATAAAAGTATTGCCGCTTTCCAGGATTGCATTAATTCCGGCATTCACCTGGCTGATGGAATAGGGACGTTTACTCTGCTGCGGCGTCTGAAAGGAAAACGTGGTGTTCATCATTGAAACGTAACCCGAGAATAGAGGCGACTGATCGAGCGGGCATTTCCCTGCTCTTCATCAACATCCACGATAACGCCGTTGAACATGGGGCCTTTCTGAGAGGGTTCGAACCGGGTGTGGGTCTGAAGCAGAAACTTCTGAATAACCTGTTTGGGTTTCATCCCGATGATGGAATCCTCCGGCCCGGTCATGCCGGCATCGGTGATGTAGGCCGTGCCCTTGGCCAGGATACGCTCGTCGGCGGTCTGGACGTGGGTATGAGTTCCCACCACCGCGCTGACCCGGCCGTCCAGATAGGTCGCCAGGGCAAGCTTCTCACTGGTAGCCTCCGCGTGGAAATCGACAAAGATCACCTTTGTCGCCTCTGACAGCTCCTCCACCGCACGTTCCCCGGTGCGAAAGGGACAATCCAACGTTTCCTTGAAAAAGGTTCGGCCCTGAAGGTTTATGACTCCCAGTGTGCGGCCGTCAGAAAGTTCGAACAGGGTCTTGCCGATTCCGGGATTGCCCGGGGGCATATTCAGCGGACGCAGCAGCGTAGAGTCTGAGTTGTATGCCTGAAGAGCATCCTTGTTGGCCATCGAATGATTACCGCCGGTGACAACATCGACTCCATATTTGTGCATCTTCTTGAAAAGCGCATAGGTGATTCCCTTGCCCCCGGCGATATTCTCCCCGTTGGCAATACAGATATCGATCGCGAACTCCTCCCGCATTCTTCTCAGCTGTTCGGCCAGTACACGCCTTCCGACATTTCCGAAAACATCACCAATAAAAAGTATTTTCATCGTCTGTTTCTCTCTCGTCTGCTATGTACTCTGTATACTTCGCATGCTCACCGGTGTTTATTCTTGACATATAATCGTCGGATCCGATGGCATTCAGAAACTTTTCAGATAATGGACAAAGGATCACCATTAACCATGCTTTTCGTGCTTATTTCCTGCAAAGAAATCCTGCCTGCTTATGTATCCGTCTTCCCGGATACTGGTGAGAGCAAGTTTCGTCATATCGAAAATTCCCCCCCCGGGCTGGTCTCGGAAGCGTCTTCTAACCTGATATCATAACGCAAACGCCTCTTCCAAAGAGTGCTGGAAGCTCTCTCCGAAAGAGGCGTTTGAAACAAACAACCCGCCTATTTCGCGAATTCGGTGAAACGGCTTTCCCGGATGATAGTAACTTTGATCTGTCCCGGATACTCCATTTCGTCCTGAATCTTGACGGAAATCTGACCGGCCATCTCCTCCGCCTGAGCATCGCTGATGACTTCCGGCTCGACCATCACGCGTATCTCTCGGCCTGCCTGAATAACATAGGCCTTGCTTACTCCACGGAACGAGTCCGCAATCTCTTCCAGCTTTGTCAGGCGATTGATGTAGTTGGACAGGGTTTCGCGACGTACGCCGGGGCGAGTGCTGGAAACCGTATCGGCCGCCTGGATCAGAATCGGATAGGGCGAAATGGGAGCAACATCCTCATGATGCGCGGCAATGGCATTGCAGATGACTTCATTCTCGCCATTTTTAGCCGCGATCTCGGCACCCAGCTCGGAGTGTGTACCTTCGGTTTCCCGATCTATTGCCTTTCCGATATCGTGAAGGAGTCCGGCCCGGATAGCGACCTTGGAGTCGAGTCCCAGTTCGGAGGCCATCAGCCCGGCGAGTACGGCGACCTCTTTGCTGTGCTGAAGCACGTTCTGACCATAAGATGTGCGATACTTGAGTCGTCCGAGCATCTCCACCACCTTTGTTCTCAGCCCGTGAACATCCAGCTCGAAGATAACCTCTTCCGCCGATTCTTTCATCTTCTTCTCGAGTTCTTTTTCGCTCTTTTTGATAAGCTCTTCGATGCGGCTGGGGTGAATGCGGCCGTCGGATATGAGCTTTTCCAGCGCAAGTCGCGCCACTTCGCGGCGGATAGGATCGAAGGAGCTGAGGATAACCGCCTCCGGCGTATCATCGACAATAACATCGATACCGGTAGCTTCTTCGAAGGAACGGATATTTCTCCCCTCACGACCGATGATTCGTCCCTTCATCTCGTCGTTGGGCAGGTGAACCACCGAAACGGTCGATTCGACGGTCGTGTCGGCTGCGCATCGCTGGATCGCATGAAGAACGATTTCCTTGGCCTGAGCGTCGGCCTCGGCACGCGCCTTGTCTTTTATCTCTTTGATCATCTGTGCGCACTCATAACGCACCTGTCCCTCGAGATTTTCGATGAGTACCTTCTTGGCCTCCTCCTGTGTCATGTGAGATATCTTTTCCAGCCGCTCATTTTGCATATTCATCAGGCGGGAAAGTTCGTTGTCCTTTGTGCGAAGGCTCTTTTCCTTATTATTGAGAAAAGATTCGCGCGCGGCAAATTCAGATTCGCGTTTTCCGGTTGTCTCCTCACGACGGTTAAGCTCCATTTCCAGCTCCCTGAGGCGTTGCTGATCGTTTCTTATCGCCTCACGCTGTTTAGCCGCTTCCTTGTCGAAATTCGTCTTTGCCTTAAACCACTCATCTTTTGCTTCCAGGATTGCCGTCTTCTTCTGAAGCTCGGCCTCCTTTTTTGCCTCCTTGATTATCGAATTGGCCTCTTTTTCTGCTTCCTGTATTCGCTTTTCTTTGTATTGGCGATCGAGAATCGAACGCCAAAAATGACCTAATACAAACGATATAGCGAACAACAGGACGGCAGCACCAATTAAGATACCTGTACTCATGTGCGCCTCCTGTATAAACATCCTCGTGGAAGGTGTTGTTAACACCTGTAACTACAATAAACTGATGGCTCAGGCTAGCCGTGATTCCGTTTCATAACGAGCGGAAACACAGAGGACGGCCCGGAGGGAGTTACAGAGGGAAGAATATGTGTTTAACTACAACGAGACATCTATTTTCTGGGAAAGAGATCCTGTTTTGTGTTGAATTTCGTCGAGCCTACGATGGACTTCTTCATATTTCGACTTGTATTCAAAAAGCTCTCCTGCAATATTAAGAGCTGCAAGGACCGCTGTCTTTAGTTTGTCACGTGATGCAATATTCTTCTGAAATGTAATCATTTTCTGATCCACATATTCTGCTATCTTTTTTGTTGTTTCGACATCTACATCGCTTTTAACCGAGTATTCATCGCCACATATATAGACCCGCACACTTTCTGTGGATAACCCCATGTAATCTCCGTTTAAAGAACCGGTCGTCCTTATTCAACAGCCTGTAGCTTATTAATCAAATCCTGAATCTTCCCCGCAGCCGAATCCAGCCTGTTTTGCTGATCACTCGACGAGTTTCTCAGGGATTCCAACTCGTTGTGTAAATGCTGATTCTCTTCTTCGAGTTGCCTTACACGTTCATCACGCTCCTGAATCTGAGACTCCATACTCTGCTTTTCGCCTCGTATCGTGTTGTAGGCATTGATAAGCATGTCGATCTTGTTTTCGAGTTCGGATAAGAAATCCGGTGTCAAAGTCTATCTCCTTTTCAAACTGTACAAAAATTAAATCTATATATAAAACTGCCGTAAAGCATTTCATGAGTTAATCGGGGGAATATCTTTAATAAACAACCCCTTAAGAAGAAATATACCATGCGATAGAAGCAATGACAACATGTTGTTTCGAAAAATGTGTTCATATCAGATCTGAAACGCTTCTTGAAGGCATTTTCACTGTAAATACGGACGTATTCACCGGATAAACTGTTTTCTGACTAAATAAAAAAGAATTGCGACCGCCGATTTTACCGACGAATCGCAACGTGAACGATCATTGTCGGAGATTACTCACTTCGCAATTCGACGCCGAATTGCTCCCTGACTGTATCGAGTATCTTGCTGTGAATCTTTTCGCCTTCCTTATCCGTCAGTGTCCTGTCGGCCGCTCTGAGGCGAACAGCGTATGCGATGCTTCTTTTGCCCTTCTCAAGCTTATCGCCTTCGTATATGTCGAATGGCTGTACCTTTTCAACCAGTGGCGAGACGCCGTAAATGGCATCGGAGATCTGGGACGCGGTCAGGTGTTTCGGTACAACAAAGGCATAATCCCTCTCCAGTGCCGGAAAACGAGGCATCGGCTTATACAAAGGAGAGGGCAGCGGGGTGGATAGAAGGCCGGTGATGTCAATCTGTGCGAAATACACCTCCGACTTGATACTAAATGCTTTCAGAATCGACGATTCCACTTTCCCACATATCCCCTGGACATGGTCTGCCGCCTGAAAGGTCGCGTTTTCGGCGTCAAAAACGGGAAAATTCTTTACACCCCGTGCAAAATGCAGCGGCTCGACATGAAGGTTTGAAAACAGAGTCTCCAAAACTCCCTTCAACAGATAAAACGATACCGGCTGAGGCGCGCTGTTCCATGAAGAATCAATGAATTTGCCCTCCAGAAGTATACCCAGTGTATCGTGCTCGTCAGGAAGAATGCCGCCATCGCGGTGGACAAATGTCCGGCCAATCTCAAAGTAGCGGTTGTTGAGATTTCGATGGTTAAGGTTATGAGAACATACCTCAAGCATATTGCCCAGAAGATTTGTTCTCATTTCAGCCATATCAGGATTGAGTGGATTGAGAAGCTTCACCGGTTGCAGCCCGGGTGTAAGAAGCTCGCGTTTTTTCACAGATGTCATGCTGTTGGTCACGATCTCGTGCAATCCAATGTTGGCCAGCGTATGACGAATAATGGATGTGGTGCTTTCCACATGATTGGGAAGCTGGTTGAGATTTACCCGGGAGTATTGCGATGCCGGGATGTTCTCGTACCCGTACATGCGCCCCACTTCTTCTATCAGATCGGCCTCGATCTCAAGATCGTGGCGGTAGGTCGGTGCCTGAAAAATCATTCGTTCACCGTCGTCTCCGATGTGCTCGATATTCAGAGCTTCAAGAGTGTTTTTTATGGTCGATTCGGTGAGAGAAATCCCCAGGAGCCGGTTTACATGATCAACCTGCAGGTATATCGGCTTTCGTTTAATCTTTTCGGGATACACATCGATTACACCACCGACGAGCTCTCCTCCGGCAAGCTGCTGAAGCAGCGCGGCCGCTGTGTCAAGAGCATCGATAAGCCCCTTATCGGGATCGACCCCGCGCTCGAATCGATAAGAGGAATCTGTCGACAGATCAAGTCTCTTAGAGGTTTTTCGGACACCGACCGGCTCAAAATAGGCACACTCGAGAAAAACGTCTGTTGTATCCTGCGATATTTCGGAGCCGGCTCCACCCATTATTCCCGCAAGCGCCACCGGCCGTTTGCCGTCCCGGATGAGAAGATCACCAGCGATAAGCCTGCGATCCAGATCATCCAGAGTCTTAAAGGTAATCTCTTTGTCGGTTGCCGCAACGATGATTTTTTTGTCTTCGATCTTCGCATAGTCGAATGCATGCATCGGTTGGCCGAAAAGAAGCAATATGTAGTTGGTGACATCGACGATATTATTGATTGGGCGAATGCCGCTTGCACGAAGATGCTGCTTGAGCCACAACGGAGAATCCTTTATGGTAATTCCCTTCACCAGCCTCCCGGTATATCGTGGACACTGATTCGGCGCATCTACGGATACTGATATGTAATCGTCGACAGACTCGGTGTTTTCGGAAGGCTTTCGTGATGGATAGATCAGCGGTACATTCAGTTTTGCACTGATTTCGCGCGCTACACCCAGAATGCTGAGACAATCGCCCCGGTTGGGTGTCAGCTCGATTTCGATGATATGATCTTCGGGGATGACGGACTGCACAGGAGTGCCGACAGGCGCGTCTGATGGCAGCTCCATAAGTCCGCGGTGTTCCTCGGATAGACCCAGTTCGCGCTCAGAGCACAACATGCCGGATGATTCGATTCCGCGTATCTTCACCTTTTTTACTTTCATCTCGGGGCCAAGCTCTGTGCCCAGAGTCGCCAGCGGAGCCTTCATGCCCTCACGGACATTGGGCGCGCCACATACGACCGTGTGAGGGAAATCGTGTCCGGCTTCCACGGTGCAAAGGGAGAGCCGATCGGCATTGGGGTGCTTTTCGACACCGGTGACCTCCGCCACCACAACCCCCTGAGGAATCGACACCGGCTGTACGGATGCGACCTCCAGTCCACATGAGGTGAGTGCATCGGCGACCTCATCGACCGACTGATCAATTTTGACGAGTTCTTTGAGCCAATTAAAAGATAGTTTCATGATTGTATACAGGAGATAAACGGTGAAAGTTCAAAAATCGTGAGTCTAACCTGCGCCCGAAATCGCCTCAAAACTGCTGCAGAAAGCGGACATCATTTTCGTAAAAAAGACGAATGTCTTCGATACCGTATTTTAACAACGCGATTCGCTCGATTCCCATACCGAAGGCGAAACCTGTGTATCGAGAGCTGTCGACTCCCGATTTGGCGAAAACGTTGGGATGGACCATGCCGGCTCCGAGGATCTCCAGCCAGCCGCTGTGTTTGCAGACGCTGCAGCCGGCTCCCTTACACAGAAAACACCTGACATCCACCTCGATGCTCGGTTCGGTGAAAGGAAAGAAGCTTGGGCGGAATTTTATCTGGGTATCGGCCGAGAAAAAGCGTTTGGAAAATGCAAGCAGCGTCCCCCGTAGATCGGCCATGCTGACATTCTCGTCGACATACAATCCTTCAACCTGCCCAAACAGACAGTAGCTTCTGGCGTTGATCTCTTCGTTGCGGTACACACGTCCCGGCATAATGGAGCGAATCGGCGGCTGCTGCTTTTCCATCACCCTGATCTGAACGGGTGATGTATGCGTTCGCAAAACGACGTCTTCGGAGACGAAAAATGTATCCTGCATGTCGCGGGCAGGATGATGCGGCGGAAAATTCAGAGCCTCGAAATTGTAAAAATCCGTTTCCACTTCGGGGCCATAGGAGATGTCAAAGCCCATATCGAAAAAGATCTCGCAGATTTCGTTTCTTATAGAGACCAGTGGATGAATACTGCCCCGGGGCAGAGGAAAACCGGGGAGAGTCGGATCAAATTCTTCGGGCTTTTCTTTGGATTGCTCTTTCCAGGGAGCCTTCTTAAACTCCTCCTCTACCGTGTCGCGTAAGCTGTTGGCCTGAGCGCCGAAATTTCTGCGCTGCTCCGGCTCAAGGTCTTTCAATCCCTTTAGAAGGGAACGAAACAGACCCTTCTTGCCCAGGTACTTTATGCGATACTCTTCCGCCTGCTGTTCATTTTCGATGCTTTGCAGCTCACGAATAGCCGTCTCCCCCAACGATTGAAGAGACTCGACTGTCGTATACCGGTTTTCATCACTCATGCAACACTTACGCCTTTACAACTTCAACGATTTTGGTGAACGTTTCCGGCTCATGCATCGCCAGATGTGCCAGGATTTTTCTGTTGATCTCGATGCCTTTTTTCTTCATTCCGCTGATCAGGCTTCCGTAGGTCGTACCGTTTAGACGGGCACCGGCATTGATACGCATGATCCACAGCGAGCGAAAATCACGTTTCTTCTGACGACGATCTCGATAGGCATACACACCGCTGCGCCAGAACGCATCATGTGCGGTACGGATACAGCTTTTACGTTTCCCAAAATATCCTGAATTGGAGGAAAGAACCTTTTTTCTGCGCTCGCGCGAAGCTACTCTGTTTTTTGCCCTTGGCATAGGACCGCTCCTTTAAACCTGTTTCTTGTTTTCTGTTTTACTCAAAGATGAAACGTTCGATTTTACCTCTATCGACTAACCAGCATCTGCTTGAATTTTTTCTCCTGTGATGAATCCACAAGGGTTTTATGACGCAGGTTGCGTTTGCGCTTGGTAGACTTTTTGGTAAGAATATGGCTGTGATATGCCTTTTTCCTTTTCAGATGACCATTTGCGGTCGTTCTATACCTTTTTTTTACCGCACTGCGCGTCTTCATCTTTGGCATGACAAACTCCTGTATAAGAAAGTTAATGATTTCGAATCTGTTATTCTCCGGCGGTTTCCTTCTGCACCTTTTTCTGTTCCTGAGCAACCTTGCGCTTGTATTCGCGGATTTTTGCCTTATCGGGGAGATAGATGGATATCATGTTGCGCCCCTCCATGCGATAAAGCTGTTCAGAGGTGGCGATGTCGGAAATATCCTCATTGAACCGTTCCAGAATTTTTCTGCCGAAATCGATATGAGTAATCTCACGTCCCCGAAATACAACGGTCGCCTTTACCCGGTCACCCTTGAGGAGAAACTTGCGAGCGTGATCCATCTTGAAGCTGTAATCGTGCTCTTCGGTCTTGGGATGAAATTTTATCTCCTTGAGGTGTACGGTATGCTGCTTTTTCTTGGCTTCTTTTGCCTTCTTGGATTTTTCGTACTTGTACTTGCCATAATCCATGATCCTGCAGACCGGGGGAGTGGCATTAGGGGCAACCTCCACAAGATCCAGGCCTGCTTCCGTTGCCATCTGTTGAGCCTCCGCGGTGGTGATAATCCCAATCGACTCACCGTCCTGGTTGATCACTCTGATCTGGGGTACACGAATCATGTCGTTGATACGGGTACGATCCTCAGTGCGCGTCCGTTGAAATCGTCCTCTGTTAATAAGCGCCTCCTAATAAGAGATTAATGATAGGTTGTGGCCTTTGCGGCAATCTGCTCTTCGAGCATCACAACGAAACGATCCAAAGCGAGTGCTCCAATATCACCCTTCTGATGCCGGCGTACTGAAACGGTATCGGACTGCTCTTCTTTCTCGCCTACGATCGCCATAAAAGGAATTTTTTTCAATTCAGCATCGCGAATCTTATATCCGACTTTCTCGGCTCGTCCATCCAGCTCGGCTCGAATGCCTGCGGCTTTGAGCCTCTGCTCCACCTTCCCACCGTATCGCATGAGCTTGTCGGAGATTGGCAGAATCTTTACCTGCACGGGCGACAACCAGAGCGGCAAAAAACCGCCATAGTGCTCAATAAGTATGCCAATAAATCGTTCCATCGACCCAAACAGCGCCCGGTGAATCATCACCGGACGTTTCTTCTGGCCGTCTGAGTCGGTATAGTCAAGCTCGAAACGCTCCGGCATACTGAAATCCAGCTGTATGGTCCCACACTGCCAGCTGCGCTTGAGACTGTCCCGGATGTGAAAATCGATTTTCGGTCCGTAGAAAGCCCCGTCTCCGGGATTGAGCTGATAGTCGATTCTCAGATGTTCCAGTACGTTTTTCAGCGCATCCTCAGCCTTATCCCAAACCGAGATGTCGCCGATAAACATCTCCGGACGGGTGGAAAGCTCGATTCTGTAATCTTCAAACCCGAATACCCGATACATGTCGGTGATAAAGGTGATGACCTCGGCGATCTGCTGCTCGATCTGATCGGGCGTGCAGAATATATGCGCATCATCCTGAGTAAACTGTCGAACACGGAACAGGCCATGAAGAACACCTGCTTTTTCGTGACGATGCACCAGGCCAAATTCGAAGTTTTTAATCGGCAGATCACGATAGGAGTGAGAGCTGCTCTTATAGATCAACAACCCTCCGGGACAGTTCATCGGCTTTACCGCATGCATCGTTTCGTCGATCTCGGTAAAGTACATGTTGTCGCGGTATTTGTCCCAGTGACCGCTTCTGCGCCACAGCTCCTCGTTGAGAATAACCGGTGTTCTGATTTCGTTATACCCGGCGGCCAGATGCTCCCCGCGGCTGTATTCGGCCAGAGCATTGTACAGCACCATTCCTCTGGGATGCCAGAACGGAAATCCCGCTCCCTCCTGATGAAAAGAGAAGAGGTCGAGCTCTTTGCCCAGTTTCCGGTGGTCGCGCTTCTGAGCCTCTTCAAGCAGGTGAAGATACTCCTCCAGCATGCTTTTCTTGGGAAACGAGATGGCATAGATACGCTGAAGCATCTTGTTTTTTTCATCTCCGCGCCAGTACGCTCCCGCCGAACTCAAAATCTTGAAAGCCTTGAGAATGCCGGTGTTCGGCACATGAGGTCCGCGGCAGAGATCCTGCCATTCACCCTGCTTATACATCGAAGTCGGTCCCTCGATATTTTCGAGAAGCTCGAGCTTGTAGGGCTCGTTTTTCTCGGTATAGTAGCGGCGGGCATCTTCGATGGATAACTCTACCCGGCTGACCGCAAGCTTTCGCGAGACTATTTCCAGACACTTCTTCTCTATCTTTTCGAGATCATCCGGAGTAAAAGGATTTTCTACGTCGAAGTCGTAGTAGAATCCGGACTCGATTGCGGGACCGATTGCTACTTTTGCATCCGGGAAAAGTTCCTGCACCGCCTGGGCCAGAACATGGCTTGAGGAGTGCCAGAAGACGGATTTACCCTCTTCGGAATCAAATGTTATAAGTGCGACCGTATCGCCATCGTGTACCGGTGCGGATAAATCGACCGGCTTACCGTTTATCTTGGCGGCGATTGCAGCCTTAGCAAGACCCGGACCGATAGATTTTGCGACATCGTAAGCGGTCGCTTCTGAGGAAAGAGAAATAACTTTCCCATCAGGAAGTGTCACGTTCATTGATGCAAGCCTGTCGTATAAAAAACATCCAAAAAAATGCATATCTGCGCTTACGCACAGCAGACCTCTTTTCGTGCCGCTTCCGCTGCGAACTCAATCGCAGTGCCCCGGGGTAAGAGGGGAACCGAGGAGCATGTAAGAAAATGGGCGATACTGGACTCGAACCAGTGACCTCTTGCATGTCAAGCAAGCACTCTAACCACCTGAGCTAATCGCCCTTATTTTTTCTGATTGCCGTAAATATACACTAATACGGCTGAGAAGCTATTTAAAATAAACGACGGTGCATGTTGAAGTCAACGTTTCGCACCCAGAAAAAAAAGCCGGGCAGATTGCCCGGCGTAACTGGTAGCGCTACGGGGATTCGAACCCCGGTTACATGGCTGAGAACCACGCGTCCTAACCCCTAGACGATAGCGCCCTGTTTCGAAAAACAAAATGGCTGGGGTGCAAGGATTCGAACCTCGATAGCTGGAACCAGAATCCAGAGTCCTGCCATTGGACGACACCCCAACAGGCGAATGCTAAATATAAAAAAGGAATTATGGCTGCGCAAATATTTTCTGTAATGAGAATCAAACAAAACGGTCACTGTTTTGTCGTAAAGATCCGTGTTATCACTCGATTCGGGCAAAAAACTCGGATCGACACATCCGCTCGATATCCAAAAGAGACTGTAGAGCCTGGTTGAAATCGTCTCTGGCGGTGGTGAATACTCCGTGACCATAAACGATTACCCCTCTACTTTCCACAAGGGCCAGCGGAACGGTGTTGCACAATCCGAACTCCCCGGTACCCACCTCTCCGGAAACGATCGGGATATCTCCGATGTGACGTTTTTCGGGGCAACGCAGATGGCATTGGCCCCTCAATGGGCAGTCACGCCGGTCGCAGACCATGGAGAGAATCACCGAAAAACGTGGATGGCCATGAACAATAGCGTGAGCATCGGTCAGATCGTAAACGGCGCGGTGTGCCGAAAACTCGCTGGATGCGGTGATCCCCGCACACGAGGAGTGATCGAGAGTGCACGGGTCGATACAGCCTGCCAGATAATCCAGGGACGCACCGGTCTGGCTGATATAGATAGCCGGATCCCTGTAAAAAGAAATGTTTCCGAAGAATGAATCGACCAGCCCCAGATCGACTGTCATTTTTCCCGCCTCGATCATGGCACGGTAAATGTCCTCCTCGGAACAGAACGTTCCGTTCATCAGCGTCGGAGCGCTGCGAACGTAGTCCGGAATATAGGCGCGTGTCTGGTCGAGTGCCTCAACAAATGCGTCGGTAAGTGTGCCTTCGAGAAAGGCAGTTAAGTAGTCGCTGTAAAATTTGACGAAACAGGCAAAGCAGACAGAGCTGAAATTGACAAAAGCCTGCTCCAGAGTCATTGCGCCTGTCGTGACAATTCCCCAACCCGGAATGATGACAGCCTTGCCTTTGCGCAGCGCTTCCCCGATCGCCTCGGGGCTTGTCCGGCGGCATACCGGAAAGGAATGGAAAAAGGTACGAGTCTCACAGTCTCGCGGATAAATTGCATCCTGCTCCGTCGAGCACAGGTAATCTATGATGGTCGAATATGGTTTTGCGGGAAAGGCAAAGATCAATGCCGATGCACTGCTGTTGTTAAGCAGAGTCGAGAAGACCGGATGCAAGATACTATCGGCTCTATTCCAAAAAATCCTGTCTTCCCGCGCCGCAACTACAAGCGAGTCAGGCTCCACTAACCCGGAGGCTTTCAGTCGCTGCTCGAAAAAACTGATCATTCTTTGCATAAAAGCCCCAGAGCAGAAGCGTGTTGCCGAGTCGGTTGCCCTTCTTTTGTCAGTCCTCTTACCGTATAGTAGGCTTGAAGGGCGGATTCAAACTCAGACCGAGGCAAAGGCTTTACCTCTATTCCATTACCGCCGGTTCCCCGGTGGGTGAAGAAATATTCGGGCAGAGTATCATCCGATTTGCCAAAGCCATATCGGGCGTTAATCATTCGTTCCCTGTATACCGTTCGTCTGCCGGCGGCAAGCAGATCATCGGAGCTGAACGAAATGCCGCTCACCGCGGTGAGAAGTTTTGCATACTCATCCAGTGAGACCGCAACGGTGTAATATCTGCACACCGCAAGCGACGCCCATGCGGCCTGCGTATCTTCCATCAATGCGGTTATGCGTGCCTTGCCGGAAAAGCTGAATCTATCGGTCACCACGGGCTTGCGGAGGATCTCATGAGAAAAGGCAAATGCACTATCATCCGCCCCCCTGGTCGAAACGGCCATACTCAGAGCCATCCCGTAAGCCCCCCGGGGATCCAATGGAGGAATATGTTGTCCTTTGATCGTAAAAGCAGAAGCCTGAGGATGCGAGCCGATGGCCGATCCATCATTTCCAGATACCGGTAAGCTTTCTTTCCCACACACCCAGTTTTTGATGCGCACATGCACCTGTTCCGCGGTTTTACTGTCGGCTTTATGGCAGGATTCTGCAAAAAGAAGCGAAGTCGATATCGGATCCAGCCCGTAATTGTTACATACGGTAACGGCTTTCTGAACAGCCTCGATATCGCTGTTGAGGATCTGCGGTCCAAAGGAAAGCATGCCGTCCAGCCCCGCCAATGCGTCTCCATCCTTTGTGAGGCGCATGCACTGAACAGGGCACAGTTGGCAGCCGGCAGCCCGGGGGGAAAAGTGCTCATGGAAACGGCATGCGTTTATGGCGGCGGCATTTTCGAAAACGGTTTTTCTGAATAGATCGGTGGGCATCATGCGGCGGGTTTCCAGCAGATCAAACAATGCGCCGGTTCCGTATCGTCCAATTCCAAATTCACCCATCAGCGAAGGTGAGGCGAAAATCAGTCGCCTGATGCATTCTTTCGTGTCGGCAAAAAGCTTCTCGTCGTGTATATGCGTCGGGCTCGATCCACTGAAACGAACATATTTGATATTCTTTTTCGAGAAACAGAGACCCAACCCGTTTCTTCCTCGAGCCCAGTGCCGATCGATGATTACATTTGCGTATGGGATTGCACAATCTGCTGCAGCCCCGATAAACAACTGAGGAAAGGGAGAGATATGCCTGACACAATCATCGACCGAAAGTCCCCTGAGATGAGACGTTTCACTGAAATGGACACCGTTTTCATCGATAGAAATACCTACTGATGAGGAGGCCTTTCCCGTAAGTACCACGGCATCATAGCCGCATTTTTTGAGGGCATTTCCCAGGCTGCCCGGAAAAGAAAAGTCGCCGATTGTGCCGGTAAGTGGGGAGCGTGAAAAGACCGTGGCAAAATTAGTGGAACAAACCGGAGTGTCAGCGAGAGGCCCGGTTGAAATTATAAGCGGCGTGTAAGGGCTGTCCCATTCACCGAGAGGAGAGCGTGAAAACAGCTCCGTCGCCAGTCCTTTTCCGCCTATGCAGGAGTAAAATAAAGCGGGGTCTGGAATTTTGATGTCCCAGACCCTGCGGGTAAGATCGATATACAGGATTTTACCGTGCCATCCACCTTTTATTTTCAAAAGAAAAAACCTGTCTACTTCCGCTGATTAATTGAAAAAGGGTGGATCGCAAACCTACCAGTCGCTGTCAGCTTGTTTCGACTGCCTGTGTTGTTCTTCATCCTGGATGATCAGATCCACACGGCGGTTTTTCTGACGCCCCTCTTTTGTACTGTTATCCGCAACGGGTTTGCTGAATCCGTATCCAACAGATTGCATGCGCTCGGGGGCAATGCCCTGTTCCGTCAGAAAACCCATGACATTTTCGGCACGTTTCTCCGAAAGATGCTGATTGTACTGCTCGGAGCCCTGATTATCGGTATGCCCCTCGACTACAATGTATGAAGTCTTGAAAACGGAGAGAATACCGGCGATCTTGGCCAGATTAGTTTTCAGGTTCGATGTCAGGGATGCTTTCCCGATATCAAACAGAATATCCGACATGGAGATGATAGTTCCGCGCGCATCCGATTTAACGCTGATCAGCTCACTCTGCAATTCGTTGAATTTGCGCTCCGCCTCTTCGCGCAGCTTCTGAGCTTTCATCTTCTCGGTATCGAGGTCTTTTTTCAACCGCGATGCGTGACTTCGTTCGATCTTGAGGATCTGTTCGTACGTTTCGGACAGATCGACGTAGGTTTTGTTTATATCTTTTTGTAGCTGTCTGGTCTTTTGGTCCGATTCAAACATGGCAAGCTGTTTGGAGGCGGCCTCCACAAGAAGAGAACAGGCTGAAAACATGTGCGGCGCCTGTTTGCTGCCCGGTTTGTCGGAAAGAAAACTCCTCGATGCCACAATGCGCGCCTTGGCATCGACAACCAGATCGGCATTGGCCTTCTGTTGCGGGGAAATTTTACTTTTCTCCAGAACGGATGACAGTCTTCCGTCGAGTTCATCCAGTTTGATAACATAGTCGATTTTCTGCCCGGCAAAAACAGCTGATGATATAATCAGGATGGATAGAATAAGTATGTTTTTCATGGCAGCCTCATATCTTCAAGTCCGTTGAGCACCTTTTTATAGGAGCGGAGTTGTTCTTTTGCCGTCCAGAGTGTCTTCTCCATTTTTTTCTCCTTCAGGCGACTTTCTTCTAACTGCGTATCAGCTATGGCCAGCCGATAGAGAGTCTGGGCCAGCTGTGCCGACCAGTAGGCATCTTGCTGTTTGCCATCACTCTGGTATGCCTCCGACACCGTGAGCAGCGAATCGGCTTTCAGCGCGTAGGCGGAGGTGATTTTCTGCTGGGAACAGTAATTTCTCAGCTCGGCTGCCTCGGAGAATTTCGTGGTATTGAGAAGCGGATAGTTGGAGCCGCAGCCGATACCCAGAATCCCCAGCATTATAACCATGCACAGGTGTTTGGATTTCATCGCACGTCCTCTTTAAGGGTTTTAATTACCGTCACGGGTAAAAATTCATAGATGAAAATTTTCTAATAGGTTATCAATAATATAGGACAGAGTATGACAGAACCGCAAGATAATGGCGCACGTTTTGCATATTTGCGCGGAATGATAGTAAAAGGCATTGGAAAGAGAAGTATTGCAGCCTTACGGAGCGCTCATCTTTGGTAGAAAGAGAAAAAACCAAGCAGGAGATTAAGTGGTATTAGCGCGAAAAGGGTGAAAATCACTCGTCTTTTTGGTTGATCGTATGTATGAATTCTTCTACATGCCGCAGGTCGAAAGCCTTTGAGAAACTGAACCCGGGGAGTTGTTTTTTGTGGGTGCTGAGAAGGGAGTCCTCCTGATAAAAGGTCAGCAACGGTACCGGCAGGTCGGAACCTCGGCTCTCTTGCAGACCCGAAACGGTTGAGGCTGCCTTGAGTACATCCTCGACACCGGTTTTTTCGTCCGCCCAGAAAAGAAGCGCATCGAATCGTTCGCGGTATTGTTGGTATGAATCTGTTTTGGGAATACGAACGGTTCGGTGGCCGAGACCCTGCAGATAGATTTCCGACGGGATATACGTCTGTTTTCCCGGGTTGAGAATGCCGATGTTGAGTGGTTGGGTCGAAACACTTTGCCCGTTATCGCCTTCCCTTCCGAGTTTCAGGAAATCCTCATAAAGTCTCATATTCCTGCCAATGGTTGTTCGATGTGAATGATTGAATCCGGTCGACATCTTTACACACTTGAATGCCCAGTTCTCGATGGGCAGCACATACTGGTCGCAGCCGGCTCCCACGGCAAACGATTTGGCGGCCGCATTACCTATGGCCGTGCAGACAGCCATCTTAGCCCCTGGACCCTCTGATCCGATGTCCTGATCAGACTCGTAGACATCAAGATACCGTCCCACGGCTTCGGTGATCTGTGATGGTATTTTCCAGTGTGTGAACAGCTCCTTTGTCAAGTCGACATGGCTTATACTGAGCAGATCGATTTCCGCGGCTACAAAATGACCGGCGTTATCCGTGGTCTCTTTCAGGATTTTCTCGAATATCGTGGGGAAGAATTCATCCAGAATGATAATGCCGAAATCATGAAGCAATCCGGCCAGAAAAGCCTCTTCGCTACTCAGTGAGTCTATGTTCTCGGCTGCTTTTTCCGCCATCATCGCGCTTGCCAGACAGTGATACCAGAACGCTTTTCGATCAAAGCCGCAACTGTTGCCCTCTGCCGGAAAAAGATTCATCACAGACATACTCATCACGATTCGTTTGGTCTCACGGAAGCCGATTCGTACGATTGCATCCTTAACCGAACTGATGCGACGGTTTAGGCTGGCGAAAAATACAGTATTAGAGAATTTTAACAGGTTTGTGGCGATAACCGGATCTGCTTCAATGACCCGGGCAAGTTCGGATGCCCCCGTCTTTTCACTTGCCGTTAGATGAAGAACCTTTGCAACGGTAAACGGAAATGCCATAAGATCGGCTATGTGTTTGACCATCAACTCAATTTTCCTGGTCGGCAGGGTCTGCGGGGCGAGGATAAGTGAAATGTCAAATTCCTTTTCCGATTTGCGTCTCTTATGCGCATCATCCAGCGACTTGTTTTGTGCGCTGAGATATCTCTCCATAAGCTGCATCAAAGACGAAAATTTCACCGGACGGTGCATATATCTGGTCAGGCCGACATCCTGCATGCCGCGAATAAATCCATCCGCCATCTGCTCCCCATATCCGATTATCGGAATTTTGGCGGTTTTGGGGTGTTTCTGCAGTGATCGAATAAACCGAACCTGCTTTGTATTCAAGCGGGGCATTTCTATAAACATAGCATCCGGCAGATACTGAACGGCTTTTATATAGTTGGCGTAATCCGGCCGTGATATGAGGACCGTAATTCCATACTGTTCAAAAGCCATGCGCAGGATTTGCTTTTCACGCTCGTTTTCAGATATCAGCATGATGCTAATCATAGAGGCAGTCCGCGGGAAGATGTTTTTGTATGATCAAGGATACAATTGTTGAAGAAAATGGGCAATAGTGAGATGATGTTTCGGTTTGGGGAGGGGCATCCATGATCTGACTTGAGCGATTTTCTGGTGACAGTTCCGCTCAGAGCCGTACATTTCAGTTATGAGAAAAACCTCCAGCACCGTCTTCGGCTCATGAGCTGTCCAATAAGTGTAAACAGATAAAGTGTTAACACAATCGGAATCACGTCTATGATGGATATGCGGGTATTATGCAAGAAACTAAACGGAAAAGGCCACTTTTCTATCGGTGGAGTGTTGATCTCGTCCCCATGAGCATCACTGGCTTTTCGGCTGTGATCAACAATCTTTCCCGCAAGGAGTTCATCGATATTTTCCGGGAAAACAGGCTCGCCCTTCTGATCTTTCATTGCCGCTCTCCTTTGTCGGGAGATGAAACCTGAGATCTTTGCTGATAGAAACGCTGGCGAGCATCTTCACTGAGCCGTTCTTTTCTCTTCTCAATCATGGTTTGCCATATCTCGGCTTCGTCAAGATCGAATAATTCGTGCATCAATTTAAGATAATACGCCGCCCCTTTTGAGTAGAGACGATGGAGAAAAAGAATTTTTTCTTCGGTGACCATTTCATCGAAAACCGAATCGATTGGAATGGCCGTCTGGGTTACCCGCCCGGGAAAGAGGCGGTGCAGGGCGAGTAGAAAGGTGTTGTGGCGTTTGGTGTCCTTGTAAAAATTCGGAATTATTCTGGTGACAGGTGCGGCACTCGGGAAACGTTGCCGGATAATCTGTTCCATCTCCGCAAGACCATCTATGGCAAACTGCCGGAGTTCGGTTGGTACGAAAATCTCATCCACCGCGTGGATCGCCGCCGACTGAAGCGTATCTATGCCGGGAGCGTTATCGATGAGCAGAAAGTCGTAAAATCTTTCCAACCCGCACGATCTCAGACATTCAGCCAGAAAACCGGTATCGGTGACATCTGCACCACTCAACAGACTGGGAGCGGTAACTATGTGCAGTTCGGCGATTTCCGTTTTTCTTATCGCCTTGAGAAATGTTGCCGGAGCGGATGCCGGGTCGCTCAGGTATACATCCCTGATATTTGGTTGATGTACCCCCGTTCCCAACAGGGTAGAAAGATTGTGCTGACTGTCATTATCTACAAGCAGAACACGAAAGCCGGTTAAGGAGAGCGCCTGGCCGATACATCCGGTGAAGGTGGTCTTACCCACACCGCCCTTATGGTTGATAATCGCTACTTTTTTCATACACTCAATATAATAGGATTCCTGCTATAAATACATAATCCTTCTTAAAGCGGTTTGTTGATAAGCTCTCTGGCAGACCTGCAGGCATCTTCCAGACCAAGGGAACGAGCAAGAGAGGAAAGCCGTGGAAGGTCGTCGGCATTTTTTATCACCGCAAATGAGAATGGATTAACGGTCAGGATGACGGGATTATTGGCCAGAGGCAGAAGATCGGTTGCCGCATATCCTGCCTTTGGGCTGCGGGTAAGTGAGGGAAGAATTTCTTTTGGCGGTGTCGCATAATCGGGAAGATCATTTTTTTCGAGCAAATCGATATCGAAGGCGTAAAAGCCTGTGTTGTAGGGCAGAAACTTGCCTGCGTGAGGGTCTTGGATCCGGCGGGTTTGGTCGTTGCGAACCGCCTGCTCAACGATATGTATCTTCTTCTGATTGTCACGCTCTATCTCCACAAACGTCCCATACGGATCGTCGGCTGGAAAAGAATCTCTGGCGATACCAACCCCCACACAGTCCCGGTTAAGAGAGGCTTCTGCCATATCCAGGATAATACGCGTGTCATAAAGGGCCGTAGCCTGGAGAACCAAAACCGTGCGGCTACCCTTTTCTTTAAGCCAGGTGAGAATGGAAGGGTAATTATCGAAGGGCTGTTTAAGTCGCATAATCGGTCCGCCGGTCTCATCGGGGTGGGTAACCGGCAAGATCTCACCGTCCTGAGTCATTTGCCAGGCAATTTTTTCATCGACCGTCAGATGCAGCCGTTCATCCTGAGAGATGGTAAGCAGATGAGGAAGTCCAGCACGGCGGAATCGCTCCACAATCGAGGGGATTACTCGTGATGTGGTCGACCCCCGCGGCCCGGTGCTGACTATGACCGGTATGGAAAGATCATGTTCACGGCAGATTTTTGCCAATATTGCCAGATTGATGTGAAGCGCTCCGAAGTCTTCGAAGAAATCGGGAAGAGGAAAAGTGGCCTTAGTAAAATCCCGTAAGTGCTCTTCTGCAGTACCATTTTCTTCGAGGCTTTTTCTTAACCGTTCCCCTTCACCTCCCGCGGTCAGCAAAACAGCACAGTCGCGCAGGACATCAAACGTGGGGGCAAGCTCGTCGCTTGTCATAACCGGGGGATAGTGCTGTATCGCGTTTTCCAGAAGGTTTCTGGATGCATGCATATGTGCTTCCGCTCTTAATCGAGCGTCACGATGTGCCCGATAGCGCTCAGGAGGAAACGTGTGATTTAACCGTTCAATCAGTCTTTTTTGCTGTTGTAGATCGAGATTGTCGAAATTTTCTACCTTTTCCGCAGCTGCTTTCTGATCCCAAATAGTCATGTATCCTCCGTCAGGGTTGCTTCAAAGCGATAAACAATAGATACTTATGAAATATACATAACAAAAACCTTACCTCACAGCTTACGGTTGACTTGGGTGAAGAGTCGTTGTATCTTTAACCTGAATTGAGCGATTCTCTCGCGGTGATTTAGCACAATTTTTTCAGGCATAAATGCTTCGGCTATCCTGAGAATACCTCTGGTGGTGATTCATACGTTTATGCGATGCTTCAATCCTCCCACCCTCAAGCAATTGCGCGACTCTTCCGCTTACCCGCTCAATTCATGTTTGTATGCATTGTGGTATTCTCTATTGTTAACCTGCTTTTTGGAACGTAAAGATGGACTCCCCCCCGGTAAACAAAAACAAATGGGCCTTTCATTCGGATCCTGAACCATTAATGATGATCTATGCTGTCCATGAAAGGGATAATGTATCTGTTACTTTTTCCCATGCCTTGAAAATCGCATACGCCTCCGGAGGAAATCTGGAAATTGTAGATGTGCGCAAAAAAGAGCTGCATGATGATGTCAGAGTCCGTAGGGTCCTGGAAAAATGGGGTATTCTTCCCCGTGATTCGCAACAGGAAGATGTGGCAAAAACCGGCTTGCATATTAAAAAGATTGTCATTCAGGGAGATGTCCGCAAAGAAATAGGGAAACGTCTGATGCGCCACAGACGAGATGTAATGGTGATCGGAACGGAAAAAAGAAACGGCTTTCCTCAGCTGTTCGGAAACGAGCTGGTGAAATATCTTTCGGATCGGATGCGGCAGACCACCCTTTTTGTGCCGGCTGATGCAAAGCCTTTTGTATGCGAACAAACGGGGGATGTCTCCCTGAAACGAATACTGGTTCCTGTGGCAGAAACACCCAGCTGTGAGCCTTCTTTTAAGATGCTGCAGCGTCTGACCGGTATTTTCCCTGAACAGCAGGTTGAGGTAATCGGCCTCCATTTCGGGCAGACTTTCCCATTTGTTTCCGCCTCCTCATTGGAAGGTTTTGTTTGGACGGAACTTCTATCCGAGTCCTTCTCCCCCTCTGCTATCCTGAAGGTTGCCGCGGAACAGGAAGTAGATCTGATTGCGATGTCAACTCATGGCAGAAGCACCTTGACCAAGAGAATTATCGGCAGCACAACCGAGCAGGTTCTCAGACATGCTCCTTGCCCGGTCTTGTCGGTTGTCGTTTAAGAAAAGAGCACCAAACGGCCCGATTTTACGGGAATAAGGACCGGTATCGGGGTAATGTTTGGTGTTTGGTAGTGTCAAAAATTTTTCGCACCTCTTTCCTTCGCCTCTTTCCGCAACTCCCGGATTTTTCTGATACTCAAACTGGTAATATCATGAATATCGGAGTCGGTCTTTACCGGGAAATCGTTTTCAGAGGCAGTCTGAGCATTTCCCTTTTCGATGCCCTTCTCCATGCCCTTTTTGATACCTTCTTGTATCCAGTTTTCGGCGATTGTGGGCATTGTGTATCCTGCGGTTTTTATCTTTTGCTGAAATTGTCGTTCTAATAGTTTAGTTTCTGATGTACCGGGTGTAATGACCAGGTAACGAATCAAAACCTCCAGAGTATAAAAAAGGCGGGGAAATCCCCGCCCTTCCTATTCGACCGTTTTTGTACCATTACCCTAACAGGCTCAACACCGATTGGGGCACCATGTTGGCCTGTGCCAGCATGCCGGTAGCGGACTGGGAGAGTATCTGGGAGCGGGTAAAATTTGAAGTCTCCGTGGCAAAATCAACATCTCTGATCTGCGACTCGGCGGCGGTCTGGTTTGTTTCGCTGATAACCAGGCTGTTGACCGCGTGTTCCAGACGATTGACAAATGCACCGATGTCGGCGCGCATGCTGTTGACCGAGCTGATGGCACTGTCAAGTGCGCTTATCGCATCGACAGCCCCTGTCTGAGAATTTAGATTGTAATCGGTTGATTCGATACCCAGAGACTCACTGGTGAGAGTGTCGATAGTAACCGAGATGCTGTCGACGCCCCTGCTTGCATTGGCATCTATCCATAATGCTGATCCTTCGTCCGAGCCGGCATCACCAAACCGTCCGGAATCAGAGGAGATGAGCTTCTGGTTGTTGTAGTTGGTTACTCCGGCAATACGGTCAATTTCATCGATCAGAGCGGTAAACTCCTGGTTGGTATAGGAGCGTTCGGTATCGGTCAGCGTCTCGTTTGATGACTGCACGGCAAGCTCGCGCATTCTCTGCAGGATATCAGAGATTTCGTTTGCTGCTCCTTCCGCAACATTTAATGCCGCGATGCCATCCTGAGCATTACGCTGTGCCTGGGCAACACCCCGGATCTGGGTACGCAGATTCTCAGATATCGCCAAACCGGCCGCATCATCGCTGGCGCGATTTATTCGAAGTCCGGTTGATAGCTTTTCGATCGATTTACCCATGTCCCTGTTTGCTTTGTAGAGGGAACCCTGGGTAACGAGTGCGGAAATATTGTGGTTGATACGCATATGAAACCTCCCTGTGGTACGGTTTTCGGATTAACGTTCCGTGTCAATCCGCATTGCAGTTGGGAAGAACATTGCACATTCTGCAAATCAGAGAGTGTTTACCACCGGGTTGCCGCCCGAGGGGTAAAAAGTGTGCCATTTCTCTGTCCATTTGCGGTGGCTGCACGTCCTCCTGAAGAATATATCGGAGGGTTACGGCAAAACTTTAGCTTTTTTTTCTCAGGTCACGGAAAAACGACTGCAACAACATTTTGCACTGATCTGCCATTACTCCGCCGACAGTTTCGGGAAATCGATTGTATGATTGTTGAGCGATATCCCGGTAGCGAAACGTCTCGATGGCGCCCATGCGGTTATCGGCGGCTCCATAGATTATCGTCTGTATCCGAGCCTGCAGCATTGCACCAACACACATGAGGCAGGGTTCCAGGGTGACATAGATGCTGCATTCGTGCAGTCGCCATGATGCAAGCGAGGAGGATGCCGCGCTCATAGCGATGATCTCCGCATGGGCGGTAGCATCCTTGAGATTTTCCACCCTGTTGTATCCACGGCCCACGATTCGTCCTTCCCGCACGATAACGGCCCCGACGGGCACTTCGCCTTCATCATAAGCTTTCAATGCTTCCTGATAGGCACGATTCATATGAAATGTATGGTCCTGATTCATTGCGGTCTCCAAGCGACAAACAGGTGAAGTTTCATCTTATTCAGTAGAGAAAAGAAAAATTATATGAGGATAAAAGATACCTATTCCTGCAATCATTGGAAAAGTAAAAAAAAAGTAATAAAATGGCAATGTCCAGGTCGTGATGTACAATGTATGCTGAAAGTGATTCGTAGTGCACAGTGGCTTCGGCAAAGCGCAAAAACGTTTTTACTTCTCCGGGAAAACGATTATTTTAGTATTCTGAAAAAAATATCGTATCGGACTTCTTGAATAGATACATTTCCAGAATGTATCTTAAGAGATTTTCCGGGGTGCTTTCCAGAGCCACAGGGATGCTGTAGCCATAACCGGTTCGTACCATATTTCTGTGGAAGTGTGAAAAAGCTTATGTTTGAAGAACTTACAAATAGATTCGACGAAATATTCAAAAAAATAAAAGGGCGCGGGAAGCTCTCGGAAGAAAACGTGTCCGAAGCTATGCGCGAGGTGAAGCGGGCTCTTTTAGAGGCGGACGTCAATTTTAAGGTGGTGAAGAAGTTTACCTCGGATGTTCGCGAAAAGGCGCTGGGAAGTGCGGTGCTGGAGAGCATAACCCCAGGGCAGCAGTTCGTAAAGATTGTGCATGATGAGCTGGTGCAGTTGATGGGCGGAGCCGGCAGGCAGCTGCGGTTTCATACGAACCGGCTTAATATAATAGTTTTGGCCGGGTTGCAGGGGTCCGGAAAGACCACCGCCTGTGCGAAATTGGGATTGTTTTACCGTAAGCAGGGTCATCGTCCGCTTCTTGTTGCATGTGATACGCATCGTGCGGCGGCTATCGATCAGCTGGAGACGTTGGGAAAGTCTCTGGCGATACCGACCTATTCGGCGCGCGATAAGGATGCCCTGACCATATGTAAGCAAGGAATCGAGCATGCCCGGCGCGAGGGTAATACTCTTGCAATTATCGATACGGCAGGACGTTTGCATATAGATTCGGAGATGATGCGGGAGCTGAAAAGCATCTGCGATGCATCCAAGCCTGACGAGATCTTTTTTGTCGCCGATGCCATGACCGGTCAGGATGCGGTGAATGTGGCGCAGCAGTTTCATAAGGAGATCTCATACACCGGTATGATATTGACCAAGATGGATGGTGACGCTCGCGGTGGTGCGGCATTATCCATTCTCAATGTAATCGGCGTACCTATTCAGTTTGTAGGAGTAGGGGAGAAACCCGATGGTCTTGAGATGTTTTATCCCGACAGGATCGCCTCTCGTATCCTGGGGATGGGGGATATTGTATCGCTGGTTGAAAGGGCTCAGGAGACGGTTGATGAGGATAAATCGCGCAAGCTGGAGAAAAAGATTCGCAAGAATGCATTCACGCTCCAGGATTTTCTCGACCAGCTCAATCAGATAAAGAAAATGGGGCCACTGCAGGATCTGCTGGCGATGATTCCCGGAGTGGGAAGTCAGCTCAAAGGCGCGGACATAGACAACAAGGCTCTGGACAAGATAGAAGCAATCATCTGTTCGATGACCATGCAGGAGCGGGAGAAGCCTCAGATAATCGATGGTAGTCGCAAGCGTCGGATCTCCGCCGGTAGCGGCACCAGTGTTCAGGAGATCAACAGGTTGCTTAAACAGTTTGATTCGATGAAATCGATGATGAAGCGGATGAATAAGATTGCCGGGAAACGTGGGCAGGCGGCAGCGCTTCGCAATATGTTTTCATAAGTATATTATTACCTGATTGGGCGATTCTCTCGCGACTCAATCGTTCAGAACCGCTCGATTCAGGTGTAAAAATTCAGATTTTTTAACCCATAAAATGAGGAGACAAACTTGCCGGTTAAAATTCGTTTGGCTCGTGTTGGAAGGAAAAAGGTACCACTCTATCGTATAGTGGCTGCCGACAGCAGGGCGCAACGGGATGGAAAGTTCCTGGATATTATCGGTACTTATAATCCTGTGACCGAACCTAAGCAGTTTTCTATCAAAGACGATCGCATGGCATACTGGCTCAAACAGGGGGCTCAGCCAACGTTGACTGTTTCCAACCTGCTGCGTCAAGATCGCTTCAGCGAGAAACTGGAAGCTATCGACAAAGGCCTCGATACGGCCACGTTAAACATCGAGCGCAAGCCGGAGCGTAAGCGTAAGCCGAAGGCCAAGAAGAAAAGCAGCTAAACGGGTCGTGATGCATGGGATCTGAAAACCAGTCGGAGCTTGTAAGCATCGGATTGGTCAGAAAGCCTGTCGGCTTATCCGGATGGATGGGTGTTACACCCTATGGCGCTACGATGGAGCTTATTTCGCTGCCCTGTCGTATCTATGTGAAAAAGCCGGGGGGGACGTCAATCGAAGAGTTCCGGCTTCTGGATCTGAAACGCCATCCTAAAGGATACAGGGCAAAGTTTGATACGATCGACACTTTGGAGAAAGCCGAGCCGTTTAGAAACGCAGAAGTGTTGATCTCCGGTGAACAGCTGCCTCCCATGGACGACGATGTGTACTATCATTTCGAGCTGGAAGGCATGGAGGTCGTTGTAGACGATACGAGCCAGACTCTGGGGACGGTTGTAACGGTGCACAACTACCCGTCTGTCGATGCTTTGGAGATTCGGCGGTGCAACCGGGAGGATGTGATTATTGTCCCATTGACCCCGGAAGCGGTTAAGCAAATAAATCGCGACAAACATTTTCTGGTGCTTGATGGGTCCGTACTCGAAGAGATCCTTTAGTGCCGTGCATGATTTAACGTATGTTCTTTGATATACTGACACTCTTTCCGTCCATGTTCGAAGGCCCCTTTTCGGATAGTATCATTAAGCGGGCTATCGAGAAGCACCTTGTTTCGATTCATGTCGAAAATATCAGGGATTATGCTCACGATAAACACCGGACGGTTGATGATTATCCATATGGCGGTGATGCCGGTATGCTTATGAAGGCCGAACCGCTTACTCAAGCCATTATAGCTGCCAGAAAGCGCCGCGAGCAGCACAACCCGCGGGTGGTTTTTCTGACACCGCAGGGAAGGAAGCTCGATCAGCAGGTGGTAAATGAGCTCCTAGTCGAGCAGTCTCTGATACTGGTTTGCGGCCGTTACAAGGGGATCGATCAGCGTGTCAGAGATAAATATATAGATGATGAGATATCGGTCGGGGATTTTGTACTCAGTGGTGGTGAAATTCCGGCCATGGTTTTGGTTGATGCGATAGTGAGACTGATACCGGGAGCTATCGGAAACAGAGACAGCGCCGAGAAGGATTCTCATTTCCAGGGATTGCTCAGTCCACCGCAGTATACGCGGCCCGAGGTGTTTGAAGACATGCCGGTGCCACCCGTACTGCTCAGCGGTCATCATAAAAACATCATGGAGTGGCAGCAGCAATGTGCGCAGCAGATCACCAGAGAAAGGCGACCGGATCTCTGGGAGCGGTATATCCGAAAAAAAGCCGGCAATCAGCAGTAGAAAAATATTATTCATAATACACGGGAGGTCCACAGTGGAGCAGATTATCAACAATGTCGAGAAAGAATATCGGGGCAATGAATGGCCCGATTTCAATCCCGGTGATAGTGTATCCATTTCGATACGCATTCAGGAAGGGGATAAGAGCCGGATTCAGCCTTTTCAGGGAGTGGTGATTCAGAAAAGGGGAAGCGGTCTGGGAAAAACCTTTACCGTCCGTAAATCTTCGGGAAATGTTTACGTGGAACGTGTTTTCCCGGAGCATTCGCCGCTAATCAGCGAGATTAAAGTGACTCGGCGCGGAAAAGTTCGTCGCTCCAAGCTTTACTATCTACGAGGGCTGACCGGAAAAGCGACACGTATTAAGGAAAAGAAATAAATTCTTTTCATCGAAACATCGGTATGATACTATTTGAGGAGGTAGAGTGAATCTATCTTCTCTTTTTTTTTGGAAATACCCAATGCAAACATCCAGGCGTTCTCAGCTGAAAACGGGCCGGCGACCGCTCAATCGTGCCACCCGCACCTTTAAGGACGGGGAAGTTATTTGCGAAGAGGGAAGTCTCGGACGTGAAATGTTTATTATAGAAAAGGGGTCGGTCGGGGTTTTCAAGAACGGTGAAAATGGGCGGGTGAAGCTGGCTACAGTGGGGGAAAATGGAATAATCGGGGAGATGTCGATTCTCGATAATTTACCCCGTTCGGCAACAGTAATCGCTCAGCAGCAGACCTCTGTTACTCTGATCAATGAATCCATCTTTAAAAACACTCTTCAAAAAGCTCCCATATGGCTGACCAGTATAGTAAAGATTGTGGTCAGCAGGTTACGGGATGCCAACAGGCGAGCCAGTCAATCACCTTTGCGGGACAAGAAATTAGGGATATTATCGCTGATCAGGCTTTTGCTTTCGGAGTCTGGCTGTCAGATTGAAGAAAAACAGGCACTCAGTCTCAACGTCCTACTCCTCGAGGCATTTTATGTGAGTCGGCTTAGTAAAAAGGAGGTAAACGACCTTTTGGAGGGGCTGCAGCGCCGTCAAATCATTGAAATTGTTCAGGGGTCCGACAAGGCCGGATATATCCGTATCACCGATCGTGAGGCGCTGGATCTGTACCACGAATATCTTGAGCTTAGGCGGAGAAAGAAAACCTTCCGGGAAGCTTCCTTACACCAACAGACTGTCACTACACTCAGCAATATCGCTTACCTGGCGCAGAAATCGGGTAGACCAACGGAAGATGGCGTCGTGTTATCTAAAAGTATCCTTGTCCAAGACTTCTCGGATAAAAAAAACGGGAGCCTGGATTCACATTTAATTGAATTGAAACGTCTGGGAGTTCTTTATACTATGCCTGAGCAGGATGATACATTGATAGTGTTTCATCCCGAAACGGTGAGGCGCATCGGGAAGATAAAAGAATGGTTACCCCGCTTCAAGGAGGCGAGGTGATATGAGTGGTGGTCAGGTCTCAGCGAAGAGCGGGAGCGCGGTCAGCAGAGTTTTGCGTCAGAAGCCGAAAATCTTCAAACGCGGCTCGTTGATGTTTATCGAAGGTGAAACCAGCACGTCGATGTTTATCATTCGAACCGGCAAGGTGCGTATATTCAAGCAGCAGGGCGAACAGTGCGTGGAATTAGCTGTACTGGGTCCCGGAAGCGTTCTGGGCGAACTTTCTCTTCTGGATCACCAGCCACGAAGTGCAACCGCGCAAGTCATAGAGGATACCACGGTGACCGTTATCGATGAGGAGCTGTTGTCACAGACTCTTAAACGTATTCCGCCATGGCTGGCAAGTGTTATACAGGTGGTCGTAAAGAGATTGCGTGACACCATGAAGCGCACCACCGAGGATATGGTAAATAAGAGTATCGGGGGGGTGTTGAAGATACTGTTGACACTTGCTGCGACAGAAGGCGTCGAAAAAGACGCTCATGTCACCGTCTCTCTTTTTCGAGCAAAGCAGCTTATCGGAGAAATCATCGGCATCGGTGAGGTGGTTGCGGAGAATGTGTTTCTTCATCTGATCCTTAAGGAGATGATATACATCCGGAAGGATAGTAGGGGGGAGGAATATGTGCTTTTAAATGACGCTTTCGTCATGCAGCAATACATGAATTATCTTAGGGCCAAACAGTGCGGCATTACTCTGCCGGGAGAAAATCTTGATGAGAATGCGTTCGAATTAATCAAGTATATTATTACCATCGGAGATAAGGAAGGCAAACGTGTTAAGGAGCATGTGTATAAGGTAGGTCTCCAACAGATCTTGCTTGCCCGGAGCCGTGACGGTAAAAGTCATCATATCGATACCGATGCGCTCCACCAGCTGCTTAAGGATAAGATCGTACTGTGCAAGACTGAAAAGACCGCCACCAGTCCTGGTATTCACAACAATGATGTTATAATGTACAACAGACGGACCGTGCAGAAGGTGATATGTATGCACGAGTGGTTGCCTGTTTTCAAGGAAGAAATACGTTTTTGAAACCGCTGAAATGGTATAAATCGCTTCAGATGCGCAAGGGAAGGCGTCAACACGGATGTTTTGCGATAGAAGGCATTCGCGCTGTTTCGAAAGCCATCGAACTTGCCCCCCAATCGGTGTGTGAAATTCTGGTCGATCAATCCTGCAGGGTTGATATCCCGCCCCATACTGCTGCTGTCCGATATCTTACGGATCGTCAGTATAGCTACATTTCCGCACACCAGACTCCACAGGGAATAATGGCCATACTCAGGATTCCAGAGGCTTGGGAGGAGGCGCATTTACCCGCTGAAGTTCCCGGCAGGATTCTTTTTCTTGAAGATGTGCAGGATCCCGGAAATATCGGTACGCTTATCAGAACCGCCGCGGCGTTTGCCTTCGAAGGGATTATTATGACCGGCAGATGTGCTGATCCTTTCGGTCCCAAGGCGCTGCAGGCAAGTGCCGGTTCTGTCTGCGGGGTATGGATTCGCCGCACAGATGCGTGGCAGTCTCTTCTGAAAACACTCAAGGAACGGGCCTATATCCTGATTGCCGCACATATGGGAGGCGAGTCGGTATGGCGTTTTAGTCATGAGGATAAAATCATTCTCGCTCTTGGTAATGAAGGGGGCGGGCTGTCTTCCGAGGTACTCGATCATTCGGATAGCATATATACCATTCCGATTAATCGGGAAAAAGCCGAATCGCTTAATGTCGCGGTTGCAGGGGGTATCTGTATGGGCAAAGCTATTGGAATGTGATCTGCTTGCGGCCATTTCGTTTGGACATGTACATGGCTCTGTCGGCTCTCTTGATGAGACTTTTTTCGTCCTCGCCGGGCTTTGCCTCTGCTATTCCGATAGAAAGAGTGGTTTTGCCGTATTCGTCAAATTTCCTTTGAATGCGCTGCGCTGCTATACTGGCCTGGGACTTATCGGTGTCCGGCAAAATAATGATAAATTCATCACCACCATACCGATAGCCGGAGTCGACATCCTTTCTTAAACATAGTCTGATAATCTGGGCAAGAGTCTTGAGTACCTGATCACCAGCCTGGTGACCTTCGGTATCGTTAAGTTCCTTGAAATTGTCTATATCCATCAGTATCAAGGACAGCCTCCGGTCGGGGTAACGATAGAGGCGGTGGAGTTCATGGTTGATCTGTTCGTAAAATCGGCGCAAATTGTACAGCTCCGTAAGACTGTCGGTAATGGCCAGTTTGCTGAGAAGTTCATTTTTTTTGCGCAGCTCTATTTCCAGTTTTTTCTTTTCGGTGATGTCCTTTGCCGTTACAACAAGCCCGATAATCTCATTGCTTTCGTTTTTCATTTCAGACATGCTGAGGTTCAAAAGAATAATCTCGCCTTCATGTGTTTTCATCGGAATTTCGGCATTTACCGATTTTCCTTGAAGCAGCACTTCGTCAAGAATCTTTCTTTCGTCACAGTGATTCACAAAGAGCTGTTCGAAGGGCTTTCCCACGATCTCGGTTTGGGTATATCCGAAATGCAGCTCCGCACCCTTGTTGAACTTTAAAATAAAGCCGTCTACATCAAGCGTGAAGATAATGTCGGTCGAGTCATGGAGAATGCTTTCCAGATAGTCCACCCGCTTTCGTGCCCGTCGGCAAAGCAGCGCCTGCTTCTCCATCTTCTTCTGTTGAATTTCAACGGATGCCAGGATGGGGGGGATTACAAGGAGAGGCAGAAGGGGGGTGGTTACGAAAATAAGCAGTTTAACGGGAGTGTAGGCAAAGAGCAGGGAGGAAAGCAGAAGCGTTATTTCAACGAGGCAAAACAGTGCCATGGCATTAAAAAGCGAGACATTGCGATTAAAAATCTTGAGCAGAAACACTGGAGGTGTTTTGTTAGCCATGGCGTTCCAACCTATATAACCGGTTAAATAGAAGGTTTTATTCTTTCGCCGGCTCGAAGGTACCTTTTCGATGCTTTTTTAGCATAATATACATGCTGTGAGGCGAGAAAACACAAGCATTTACTCCTCTATATTAATAGTACTATAATTTTGTACAAATAGCAAATCGATGAGAGCATTGCGCGGTGGGTAGCCACGGGTTATTTTGTGTACAGAGATTGCATATTGTTCTGGGAGTCAGAATGCATGGGACGAGTTCGACGTCTTAGCCGTGGACAGATGGAGGCGGCTATCAGCGAAGCGGTCACTCGGTTCGAAAAAGAGTATATGGGGCGTGGTCCGCTGGAGACCAAAACCTATATAATCGATGATATGGTCATAACCCGGTTACGGGGAATCTTAAGCAAGGCCGAGATGCAGCTTGCAAAATCGGATGGGCAGGCCAGAGGCCGTGAGCTGATAAAGCAGGTTAGAGTGGAGCTGCTTGAGAGTAAACGGTCTCTTCTGGAAACGGTGGTACGGAATATCACAAAAACAAAAATAAAAAGCCTGCATACCGATCTTTCTACCCAGACGGGGGAAAAGGTGATCATGTTTATTCTGGAGAAAGTCCCGGAATTTACATGAAACCGCAAAACCACTTGCCTCACCACCGGCAAGTGGTGTAATTTATTTCTTTCGAGCGCCAGGTCCGAATCGGCACTGTTTGATTCTGTTGTTTCGGATGGGGCGCAGGATGCGCTTATCACGTTTATCGGAAGCCTGCGGGAGGCCGGTAAAAGGGAAGGCCAGCGGATTGTCAAAGGGGGGCAGTCCGGTGGTCTTTTTTTTCAGAAAGCGCATGTAAGGGCGAGCAAGACCGAGTATTAAACACAAATTTCAGACATAGAAGGGGTTTTTTTGTATGCCCTGGTTTATCAAATCGAAGGAAGATCGTGAGCCTAAAAGGCTGCGCGAGGATATCTGGATAAAATGCCCGTCATGTAAAGCTCATGTGTTTAAGCAGGACTGGTATAACAACATGCATGTATGCCTGAACTGCAACTATCATGGTAAGTTGACAGCGTGGGAACGTATCGGCTACACGCTTGATTCCGGTACGTTTAAGGAGATCAACGATACGATCCGCCCGGCCGATCCGCTGTCTTTTGTGGACGGGAAGGGCCGGTATGCCGATAAGGTGGAGGTGACGCGTAAAAAAACCGGTCTTAATGAATCGGTTATGACCGGAATCGGAAAAATCGATTCTCGGTCCGTGGTTATCGCGGTGATGGACTTTCGGTTTCTGGGGGGGAGCCTTGGCTCCGCCACCGGTGAGAAGATTCTTCTGGCCGCAAACTACGCCTACGATCATAAGATCCCCTACATCGTATTTTGTGCATCCGGTGGAGCACGCATGCATGAAGGCGTACTGTCCCTCATGCAGATGGCAAAGACCTGTGCGGGTATAGCCAGGCTCAACGAACGCAAAATCCCCTATATTTCCGTTCTCACCGATCCCACAACCGGTGGGGTATCGGCCTCTTTTGCCATGGTTGGAGATATTCACATCGCGGAGCCCGGGGCGCTTATCGGTTTTGCGGGCCGACGGGTCATCGAAAATACGATCAAGCAGAAATTGCCCGATGATTTTCAGACCTCGGAATATCTTCTGGAACACGGTTTTATCGATACCATTGTGCATCGGAGGGATATGAAGGGTACCTTATCGCAGGTGCTTTCTTTTTACAATCGTTGAAGGTATATATCTGAAACCAATGCTGGTGAAAGTTTCGTTATTCAAACCCGTTTTTGAAGGCATCGAATATGAAAGCCGATCTTGATTTTGAAACACCGATTGCGGAAATCGAAAAAACAATCGAAAAACTGAGAAACCTCAGCAACAACAATAAAGGCGACTTTGATGAGCAGATACATGAGCTTGAAAAGAAGCTGCAGCAGAAACGCCGGGAGATATACGCCAAACTAAGCCCCTGGCAGACGGTTCAGGTGGCCCGGCATAAGAACAG
Organism: uncultured Fibrobacterota bacterium; assembly: GCA_964419255.1. Classification (GTDB taxonomy): domain Bacteria; phylum Fibrobacterota; class Chitinivibrionia; order Chitinivibrionales; family CAYFVL01; genus CAZPHU01. The sequence goes on from CAYQOU010000017.1 coordinate 47,298, forward strand.
GCCGCTGTTTCAGGATTATGCAAAAAATGTATTCTCCGATTTCATCGAATTACATGGAGATCGTGCATTTTCCGATGATCGCGCGTTGATTGGTGGTTTTGCCCGTCTGGGGGACGAGACTGTTATGTTGATTGGTCACAACAAGGGCAAAACCGTCGAGGAAAATGTGGAGCGCAATTTCGGCTGTGCGCGCCCGGAGGGCTATCGCAAGGCGCTTCGACTCATGAAGCTGGCCGAGAAGTTCAACATTCCCGTTATTTGTCTGATAGACACTCAGGGGGCATATCCCGGTATGGATGCAGAAGAGCGAGGGCAGGCCGAGGCGATTGCCAGGAATCTGATGGAAATGTCTCATCTGCAGGTGCCGATTATCTGTCTGGTCACCGGTGAGGGAGGAAGTGGGGGGGCGCTGGGTATTGGTGTGGGTGATGTGTTGCTGATGCTTTCTAACAGCGTTTATTCCGTCATCTCCCCCGAAGGATGTGCGTCCATTTTGTGGCGCGATGCCGCCTATGCCTCCACGGCCGCCGAAGCAATGAAAATTACGGCAACCGCTCTCAAGGAGCTGGGGGTGGTAGATGACATTATCACCGAACCCGCGGGGGGGGCTCACAACAATTACGAGCAGACATTCTCGGCGGTTGCAGAGACGTTGTCAAAACACCTGAAATCACTCAAGGGTGTATCTCGAAGTAAGTTGACAAACAAAAGATTTGAGAAATATTCAAAAATCGGCATGTTTAACAAATAAGACCGGATTCCAAAGGCGGAAAGCATGACAAAAGGAAATCGACAGGAAAACGCTTTACACAAGGTACCTCTCCGGATTACCGATACCACTCTGCGCGATGCTCATCAGTCACTCTGGGCAACCCGCATGCGTACCGATGATATCCTGGGAATCATAGATGAGATTGACAATGCAGGCTTCTACTCTCTGGAAGTGTGGGGAGGTGCAACGTTTGATGTGTGCCTGCGTTTTTTGCGTGAAAACCCCTGGCATAGACTGCGGGCCATAAAGGCCCGGTGCAAAAATACTCCCCTACAGATGCTTCTGCGCGGGCAGAATCTTGTCGGCTACCGCAATTACGCCGATGATGTGGTCGATCGTTTTGTCGCACTTGCCTGTGAAAACGGAATCGACATTTTTCGTGTATTCGATGCTCTCAACGATACCCGTAATCTCGAGGCGGCAATCAAGGCCGTGAAAAAATACGGCGGTCATGCTCAGGGCACGCTGGCCTACACCATATCTCCCGTACACACGGTTGAAAAGTATGTTGAGTATGCAAAGGAGCAGGTGGCCCTGGGAATAGATTCACTGTGTATAAAGGATATGGCCGGTATCCTCAGCCCGATCATGGCTGAAAAGCTTGTGTCGGCATTAGTCAAAAAGGTCGATGTACCCATACAACTTCACTGCCACTCTACCAGCGGAATGGCTACCGCCACTTATGTGGAAGGTGTTCGGGCAGGGGCCGGGGCGATCGATTGTGCGATTTCGCCCATGGCCGGGTATTCGGCGCAGCCGCCGGTGGAAACCCTCGCCGCAATTTTCGAGGAAACCAACTATTCGCCCCATCTCAATTTCGAGGCTTTAAGCAAAATCGCCGGCTACTTCGCCAAACTTTCTCCGAAGCGGGAAATAAAATCCACCCGTGCCTCGGTTATCGATCCGGATATTCTAATCCATCAGATACCCGGTGGGATGATTTCGAATTTTCACTCTCAGCTCTCTATTCAGAACGCACTGGATAAGCTGCCGGAGGCTCTGGAAGAGGTGACAAAGGTGCGAGAGGATATGGGATGGCCCCCGCTGGTGACACCGACCAGTCAAATCGTGGGAACCCAGGCCGTCATGAACGTGCTTTCGGGCGAGCGGTATGCGATTGTGCCCAATGAGGTAAAGGACTACATCAGGGGACGCTACGGACGGTCGCCCGTGCCGATTGCGCCTGAGTTTATAAGAAAGATTCTGGGTGATGAAAAACCGATCGATCATCGCCCGGCCGATGAAATTAAGCCGATGCTGCCGGATGCCACCAAAGGGCTTGAAGCCGATCTGGTGGAAAACGAAGAAGATATCGTCTCGTATATCCTTCTCCCCGAGTCTGCCGTCGAATATTTCAAATGGCGCAGACTCCCCGAAGATCAGCGCTCCGAAATACCTGCCGATGTCGAATTGCGTAAAATGCAGGAAACGGAAAACCTCCCCGCGGGAGAATCGGAAGTCGCAAAGTCTGCGGCGCCAGCCCAGCCGAATGGCGAGATCGCTCCGATGGTTCATCCCGATGACTACCAGGGAATCAGCAAGCTGCTGCAAAGTGCCTCGGGGCTGAAGATCGACTCCCTGAACATAAAGAAGAAGGATTTTTCCATAACGGTGAGGGCGCGTGGGGCTCGCGGGCCTGTGAGTGAGCAGGAAGAGCAGCCTTTGAGTGAGGCGGCGTCGGTACCTGAGGTGGAGGATACCGAGGCCCCTCCGCAGTCGCCGGGGCAAAGAAAATCAGAAAGCGTTGCCAGAGAAGCCGAGTATGAGCATGTGATAAAAGCTCCGCTGGTCGGAACCTTCTATGCGGCATCCGGCCCGGGCAAACCCCCGTTTGTCAAAGTCGGTGACCAGGTTAAGAAAGGCGATAAAATTTGCATCGTAGAGGCGATGAAGTTATTCAACGAGATCGTTGCACCCAAAGATGGAAAGATAGTAGCCGTCATGGTTGATGACGGGCAGTCGGTCGAGAAGGGCCAGCCACTGGTCGCCTACGATCCATCGTAAGTGCGAAAGGGGATACCTTTTGGAATGAGGCGGATTTCGATCCGCCTTTTTATTACCTGAATTGAGCGGTTCTGATTGTGCGACTTGCCGCGAGAGAATCGCTCAATTCAGGTATTAGTTATCTCGTTCCAGAAAACTGTAAAAAACATCCATCTTGGCCATCTCGTCACCGAATTGCTGCAGGGCAAGAACGATATCAATATCAGACAGATCCAACACATTCATACAGTTGTCCGACAGTGGCGGTAATGCGATCTCTTCCTCTTTTTCCTGTCTTTGTCTGTAGAGCACGTGATCGGCCAGATGTATGAGGTAGACTATTTCGCGACATTCCTCAGCCTCATCCGGATTATGGTGTAAGACAATGCTCTGAGTAAGTGGGGCCGGCAATTCCCATTCTCTCAGTAGCAGTTGAGAGACATCCGAGTGAGTGTATGATAGTTTCTTCTGCTCGGCCTCAACGGCAGGCAGGCGGGAGGCACTCGAATACAACAATGCCGATTGAAAATCCTGGTGCAGGTATTGTTCCATGACAATCTTGCCTATATCATGAAGTAGACCGGCACAGAATGCGTCATCAGGGTCGATGCGTTTGAGCATGACTCTTTCGCTGAGAAGGCGGGCGAGGAAACCGCACTCCAGGCAGTGCCGCCAGAAGCTTTTTCGGTCGAATTTACCATTATCTGTGGGAAACATGTCAAAAACCGTAAGGCTGAGTACCAGCGTTTGAATGACTTTCATGCCTAAAATGACCACCGCGCTGTTTATATTTGTAACCGTGCGGGGAATGCCGTAAAAGGCACTGTTTGCAAGCCGCAGAATCTTTGCCGATAGAGAAATGTCCTGGCTTATGATAGCAGTAACATCCGCTGCACTGGATGTCTTGTCATTAACTACATTCATAAGCTGCATCGATAATTGAGGCAGCGTGGGAAGGTTTGAGATGCTTCCAATCTTCTGCTGAAGTACTTTATTGATTATCATACTAATATCCCTGATTTAAAACAAATTCTTTTTCCACCTAATTATACAATCACATCCGGGAGTGTCAAAGCAAATCACTGACGCAAAAGTATTGATCTTCAAAGGGACGAATGTGCGCAAATTAAATAAGTAATTGCATAGACTTTTTTGAAAAGATTATATTGAACCCTAAGTGCCTATATATATATTAAGATCTATCATTTTCTTCAGGTATAAAATTGGGGTACTAATTCATCCCGACAAGTGCAATCGATGGATAATGTCTGGGTGATCGGGTATCGGCATTTTAGCGCAAAAATGAAATAATCCATAAAAGTGTTGTGACCATACAAATCGAAGTGCTACAATGCATTAGAAAGAGTATCCGGTCGATTGTTACCGGGAAGCAGTGCTTAGAGGCTTAATCGATTAAAATCATCAAGGAGAGTAACTATGCTCAAGGGGCGGTTTGGTAATAGTGCAGGACTGATTATAACACTCCTGTGCACCATGAGCTGGGCATCGTTTAACACTAACGGGCATACCGGTGTAGTTCGGACTCTTTCCGGAAAGACTCAGGGAAGACTCAAGCTCAACCTCGGAATCGGTGCAAATTACAGTCAGGACAGCGAGTTTCTTCAGGGGCCGTCCCAGCAGGATTACGGACGGGTTGTGGATCAGAAATCCGACTCCGACTCCCCACTGATCGATCCATCAATGCAAAATTCGGCAAAGATGCTGTCTTCCAATGTTTTCATGAATCTCGGACTGACCACGTTCTGGGATCTTGGGCTTTCTCTGCCTGTTTATCTGGATGTGGCGGGCTTCAACGATTATTGGGAGTGGGGGCTTGGCGATCTGGAGATATCTACGAAAATTTTGTATCCACCACCAGTACATAAAAGGCTCTTCTATCAGTCATATTATCTGGGGTTAACGGTTCCGACCGGAAGCGGTTTCGATGATAAGGGTATTTTCGCTCGCGATCTGTCGTATTATCCATACAGAAGCGAGGATGATCCAAAATCATTCTATACCACAAATGGGCTGAATTTCAAACCGATGCTTGTATGGACGTTTGATATCGGTAATGTATCATCATTTCCCTTGCAGATCCATCTGAATGTCGGCGCGAGCTTCTCTCTGGATTTCGACAGAGACACCTACAACGGAGATAATACTGTCATCGGACAGCTGGCCCTGGAGTATACACCAGCCGAAATCATATCTCTGTTTGTGGATGTGTCCGGTCAGAGTCGATGGTATAATCTCGAAAGAAGCCTGGATTTTAGTCAGGATCTGCTGATGGTGTCTCCGGGCTTACAGATTAAAGCTCCCAGCGGCGTTAAACTACTGCTGAGTGGCGATTTCTGCCTCTCCTCGCTGGTTAAGGATGACGCGCGGAGAGACTGGGAAGACGTGGATGGCAGGTACAACTACAGCACCTCCGCCCATCCGCGATTCGGATTTCAGTTTGCTATCGCTTGGGAAGGATTTCTGACTCCGCAGGATGATGATCATGATGGAATAAAGAATGATGTCGACCGCTGCCCCAAGGATCCTGAAGACCTGGATGGGTTTGAAGACAGTGATGGGTGCCCGGATTACGATAACGACAAAGATAACATCCCGGATTCGACAGACAAGTGTCCGGGAGAGCCCGAGGATATGGATGGATTCGAGGATGAGGACGGTTGTCCCGATCCGGATAACGATGGCGACGGTATTCCGGATCTGGAGGATCAGTGTCCTCGCCTAGCTGAGGATTTCGATGGCATCGAAGACAAAGACGGCTGCCCGGATGGTGATAACGATAAGGATGGTATCCCCGATTCGGTTGATCGCTGTCCGAATGATCCGGAAGATTTCGACAATTTCGAAGACGACGACGGTTGTCCGGATATCGATAATGACAAGGATGGTATACCTGACCTGAAGGATAAGTGTCCTAACGAACCCGAAACCTTCAACAATATTGATGATGAAGACGGTTGTCCGGACAAAAAAGTAGAGAAGAAAAAAGAAATCAACATGCCCAAGCAACAGATTATGCACGGGGTAAACTTCAGGAGCGGGCGTGCTGAGATGACGAATGATTCGTGGGTTTATGTCGACCGGCTCATGGATACTCTCAAGGAGTTTCCGCAAGTAACCATCGAAATACGAGGGCATACCGACAGCATCGGACGATATGAAACGAATATGCGTCTTTCTCAAAAACGAGCCGAGTCCGTGCGGCAGTACATGATCAGCAGGGGAATAGCCCCGGATCGTATTCGCGCGGTTGGATATGGCTCCAGTGTTCCGGTCGCCGACAACAGAACGGCCTCCGGACGTTCGAAGAACCGTCGAATCGAAATTATTCGAACGAACTAAATAGCAGTCTTTTCTGCTCACCCGGTGTTAAGCTGCAGATAAGCCCCCGTTTCGGAAATCGAAATGGGGGCTCCATTTCAGCCTCTGTCTAATCCGGCAGAGTCGGAATCGGTTTTCGGTTACTCGAAAAAAACATAGTACGACAAAAAAACGTTTTTGTCGAAAATTGAAACTAACCGTCACAACCTGTCAATCAAAAGATGATTGCGCTATCTTTATTGCCTGCAAAACTCGCATGAATTCAGATGAAAACATTACCCACCATTCTGTTTGTTATTACCATATCCGGCTTTTTGGCAGACGCATCAGCAAAAATAAGCCGCAAACTCCTGGCGCATAACGGCAGTGATTCGATCGAAAATGTCTGGGTTGTTTTTGCAGACAAACAAGGTAGTCTGCAGGATGTCAGCCTGACACCGAGAGCGGTGCGCCGGCGTCGCCGAGCCGGGGTCGCTTTAGCCACCTATAAAGATATACCGGTAGCAAAATCATACGTAGATTCTGTCGAACGAATCGGAGCGCAGAAACGTCACGTTTCCAAATGGGCCAATGCCGCCAGCTTCAGGGTGCAAACCAGCCTTATTCCGAGAATCGATTCATTATCCTTTGTAAAAGAGATTTTTCCGGTCGGTGAGCATAAAAAAGTTTTTGAGATGCCGCTGGCCAAGAGACGATCCAGCGCGCAGCAGAGCCCCTCGGAGTATGGGAGCACTTTTCATCAGCTGTCGATGATCGGAGTTGTACAGGCTCATGAGTATATCAGGCGCAGCCGTGGGGAAAATCCGGGCGAAGGTATACTGATCGGAGTATTTGATTCCGGTTTCCGGCTAAATCATCAATGTTTCGATCGCGTGCTTCAAAACAACGCCATCCTCGGCGATTCTGATTTCGTGGATTGTGATGGTAGTGTCGAGGATCCTGATTCCGTCCGAAACGATTATTCACATCCGTACTACCATAACGAAGAACACGGTTCCCAAACGCTGTCCTTGATTGCCGGCTACGATGAAGCAAATTTCATGGGTGCGGCCTGGGGAGCGCATTTCGTTTTGGCAAGGACCGAAAACGATGCGATGATCAGAGATGGTCATTCGATCAGGTATGTTGAGCTGCATCAGGAAGAAGACAACTGGGCGGCCGCTGTCGAATGGGCCGAATCTTTAGGAGTGGATATCGTCAGCAGCTCTCTGGGGTATCGTGACGGGTTTACCGATACCCGCGGGTATCCGGATTCCACACTCGACTACAGCTATCAGGACATGGATGGGAACAGCACTATCATTGCTCGAGCGGCCAAAATGGCTGCACGTAACGGACTATTGATTGTAAATGCGATGGGCAATGAAGGTGTATATCAGCAGGGTACAATCGTTTCTCCCGCGGATGTGGAAGAGGTGCTGGCGGTGGGGATGGTAAACCCGGATAGAACCATCAACGGCTCCAGCAGTACCGGTCCTACCGCCGACGGGAGAATCAAGCCTGATCTGGTGGCCCAGGGCTTTGAGGTCGTTCTTCCCAATATCTACGGTTCCGGCTATTCACCAATCGGATGGGGGACCTCTTTTGCAACACCGATGGTCACCGGCCTGGTAGCTCTTGTCAAGCAGGCGCATCCCGACTGGAGCTCCGATCAGATTCGTAGACGAATACTGGAAACGTGCACCTATGCGCCACTGCAGGATTCGGTCGATAACATCTACGGATATGGTATACCGGATGCCTTGTGGGCATGTCTGGATTCGTCCACGCTATACATCAGCGTAACCGATTCCACAAACAGAGTCGTCTCGGGAGCCGGAATATATTCCGGAGATGCTTTCCTGGGTCGTACCGACAGCTTCGGTATTTTGCTGACCGATGTGTTTACGGAGGATGATTCTCTGATAATCCGGCATGAGAAATTTACTTCAGAAAAAATGGCCGTTTCCGCGGGACTCAATCGTGTGCCTGTTAAGTTGCAGGTCGGGCATGTCCTGCAGGTCTCTATTATAAGTGACTCAGCAAGCAGTCTTCCAGAGCCTGTCATAAGCTATGCGTATCCTGATGATTCGGTGTATATCGATTCTGTCGGAAGTCGTTCATTTCAGCTGACGGTTCAGGATACAGGTGTGTACCGTTTTTATGCTGACGCGCAATACTGTTTCGGATCCGATACACTCGAAATCGCCGTGGGGGAATTCGCAGATACGGTCGCGGTGAACATTCCCGTGCACAGCTGGCCCTCTATACCTGTTTTGGTGGCGGACTCGCCGGGTATTGGTGTCGAGGACGGGCAGGTCTTCTGGAAACAGCAGGATAGCATCTCCTCCTTCTCCCAACGACTGGATGAGTGGGGCAGGGGCCGCATCCTGTATCCGGGTAGCGGCACATATGTGGCATTTGCGCGGGCGGCCGGTTTTTATCAGTCCGAGCCGATCGTTTTCAATCCGGTTGAATTATCATCCGATACATTGCGTATACCCCTCCGTCCTCGTCCGACTTTCATCTTTCGTCTGGCTGATGAAAACGACCGCGCCATCTCGAATGGAACCGTAAGCTGGTGGCCCACGGATTCAGACATCCGAAAAAATATAGCTGTCGACAGCAGTGGAGAAGCGGTCATATACCTTGACAGCATGGGCGACTTCTATGCTCTGGCTAATGCGGTGGGGTATGAAGAGTCCGATCCGTATCTGTTTGACAGTCGCATGAAGGACAGCCTCACGATACGGTTGACTCCCACCGACAGTCGTCTGCTTGTTTTGCTTTCTGATACGGCCGGTGCTCCCATAGGTGTCGGTGCACTCCATTTTCGATCGGAACAACAGGAGCAGTTTCGTGTCGTTTCCTTCGATTCAACGGGATGCGCGGCAATCGTTAGAGATGGGGCACTCGATTATGCGCTGTACGCAACGGCGCCCGGGTACATTCGGTCCAATACCGTCAACGTTTCGGGAAGCCATAGTGCCGATACGGTTGAGTTGCACATGGAGCCGCGTATAGTTACCCGCTTTGCCGTATTCCCCAATGTAGTTACTGCCGGGCAGCTCCGGCAGGGAGCATCCTTTCAGGGCATTACCATCGATTTCATGGGGGATGAGGCTGAGGATAACGATCAGTTGTGCAGAATCGCGGTTCGGCGCCCTAATGGTACAATCGTATGGCAGCACACACAACGGCTGGAGGCCGGGGAGCCACTTTTGGATCAATTCAGCCGCCCAGTACGCTGGAACTGTAGAGCCCCCGACGGAAGTATCGTGGCACCGGGCATATACCTTCTTTCGATAAACCACGCCGGAAAGTCTTATCTTAAAAAGGTGCTGATTCGAGGATAGCAGCCCGGTTTCTGTGGCTTCTGTCAGAATCTAAGATGTCGATCTAAGATGTCGCCGGTCGATTTTTCGTGTTATAAGCCTCA
>CAYQOU010000017.1:56909-59053 GCA_964419255.1 uncultured Fibrobacterota bacterium
ATCTAAGATGTCGATCTAAGATGTCGCCGGTCGATTTTTCGTGTTATAAGCCTCAGCAGGAGGCCGCGGCTAATTGCGGTGTTACTTGAGTCTGTGAAGTTGCTCGTCAAGGGTGGCATGAACTCCATGATTGTGTCCGCCTCAGCCCGAACGGAAAACAGGCACAAGCGGCAATACCCCCGACTAGCTAAACCTTTAAGGCATAAAGGGCAGAAAGCCTTAAAATCACAACCCTCTCAACAGCCAGTTGAATCCCCACCGGAAGGTCAGGCCGGGTGATCTATAGCCGGGAACATAGGCCAATTCTCTGTTGAGGATGTTATCCAGTTTCCAGAAGAGACGGAATGTCTTTACCTGAACAGATATCTTAAGGGAGATATCCAGGAGCATACGATTCCAGTCGGTATTGCCGGCAAACAGTATCGGATCACGCTCACTCCAGTGATCGATCACCATATCGACAAAAAATTGTTGGTATTTCTCCTGAAGTCGCGACTGAAATGACAGCACCGAATGGCTTTTTATGTACGGACGGCGGTCTGCAAAATACCAGGTTGAGGCCATCGACAGTCCGTGCAATCGTCCTGTCTGCACGCCTGCAATAAATGTTGACGTCGGCTGGATGTAGGGGGTGACCCCGTTTGGCCAGAATTGTTCGAGCGAAGCTGGATCTATTCCATTTGTGTATTGATAACCTCCCAGCAGATTCATCTGGCCCAGCCCTATGGTCGTTTCCGCCCCCGCATGGATATAGGAATCCAAATCGGTCTGCAGCAAGCCGTCGCTTATCGTGTCGAAAGGAATGGTCGGTTCGATAATATTTCTATTTCCAAACAGGGAAAAATTATGATTGCCTATATCTACATGTGCTCGCGCAGACCAGAATGGCTGCACGGTCAGGTTGTCCCGGGCAAAAAGAGTTGCTCCGCCGGCTTCGGCGTATATCTCTCCCTCGATTCTGCTGTGATCTATGCTGTGTTTGTATGCCAGGGAAGCGGTTTGGCTGTGATAGGTATAATCCTGATCGTTAAATCTTTCCAGCGATGTACCTTCAACCGTTGCGTTGAGCGTGAGGGTGTCAATCGAGAACAACCGCAGGTACGGGCTGAGGATGAGCAAACCATTCTGCGCAGTTCCCCGATTGGATGTGGTATCATCGAAGCGTGGATCCCTTCTTTCCAGAAAATTTCTGTATCGAAGCGTGGCATTGAGCCGGGCAGCTCCCGCGGGAAGATTGTTTGCCCAGAACGTTGTTCGATGCTCGTAAAATGAGCGTTTGGTAAAAAAGGATTGCTCTTCCGGCAGGATGGTATCGGGCAGATCCACCGCCAGATCATTTTTCAAATCGCTGTACCGGTATTCTCCCATCAGCCACCAGTCAGACAGCGATTCCCATCGCAGCCGCCCGGTGGTGATGTGCTCATCGGTCAGTGGATTAACCCCGTTGTTTACGACAAGATTTGTATCTCTGCGCAGACTGTTATAGATGCCCTTGTAGAATGAGTAGATTCCCCCATCCTGGTGATCGAACAGTGTATGCTCAAAGTATCGGGAGGTCGAAAAAACTCCAATATACAATCGAGGGGAGAGCGGTCGTGCAAAACGTACCGAAAGGATGTTTTCGTCGAAAACGCCGGTTTCCCAGAACATAAGCGTTTGGGGTTTCAGAAGAGCCGGTGGGAAGAGGGTGGCATGTAGTTGTCCGGAGGCGTCCCATTCAATAGATTGTATCTCCGCCGTAGAGAGTATGTCCATACCGGTGGTTCTTCCAGCGTAGTGGCCATAGAGTGCCCTGGTGCCCATGGATGTGTGAAGCGGTGCGATCATTCCGTCGGGTAATGATCTGTTCAGGGAGCTGGAAAGTGAAAAAGGGAAACTGATATGGCGTGGATGGAACCGCAGGGCATCCGATAAGCCGGCGCCGTCAGCGGTGTAAAGATGAAACCCCGACCATACTCCTGGGGGATATATGGAATCCGGACTGGTGAAATATGCCTGATATCTCTGATCCTGCATCTTTTGAGTCGCCAAAAGGGGTCGTATAAGGTGGGAGAATTGAGTCGAGTCTCCTTCCGTTATCGGTGTGCCATGCGGTTCGGTGCTGCCGTGGTCGTGGTCGGTTGTGTCGTGGTCGGTTGTGTCGT
>CAYQOU010000017.1:59153-63786 GCA_964419255.1 uncultured Fibrobacterota bacterium
TCGTTATCGGTTGTGTCGTTATCGGTTGTGTCGTTATCGGTTGTGTCGTTATCGGTTGTGTCGTTATCGGGTTCAGTTTGCTGCTGTCGGTCGGCGGGTTGACTGCTGTCGACTGTTTTGGTCTGAGAAAAATCGGGTTCAGCTCCGGCAGATACCCACAATAACAACAGCACCAAGTAAGTAATCATATAGAATTTTTGCATAATCGTCAAAATAATAGCTTTCTAAGTCAAAACGGAAGAAAAAGAAGATTTAAGTCCAGGCAAAAGCCTGATGAACTGATATATTTTGCACAAGAGAGAGAAAAATGCCCGTAACCAGAGGACTCCATGGAATGAACATACAGGATGTTTTTATTCGTTGCTCAAACCCCGGGAGAGCATTTTCCATATGTGTATGTGCTTCTGTACTAATACTGACTGGAGGATGTGCTTATTTTAACACCTACTACAATGCTGAGACCGCATACAAGAATGCCCGCCAGGAGCATGAGAAATTTTTGTCGATGCAGGAGGATACGGCAACGGAAGTGCCTCCGGAGGTGATAACGGGCTATGAGCGGGCGATCGAAAAATCACAGAAGCTTTTAGAGGTGTATCCCAAAAACAAAAAATGGCACGATGATGCCCTTTTTCTTATGGGCCGGACCGAATATTATAAAAAGGAACCAATATCCGCGGTACGTCGCTTCAAGCAACTTCAGAAGGAATTCCCCCAAAGCGTTCATATCCCGCAATCCCACCTCTTTATGGGTAAGGCTTACCTTTCCGCAGGTGACCTTAGGCGTGCTGAGCAGGCTTTCGATCAGATTCTTCAAACCTATCCTTTTTTAAACGATAGAGAGGAGATAACGCTGCTACTTGCACAGGTTGCAATAGAAAGGGAGGGAAAGGCACAGGCAATAGAGTTGCTGAAGAAGACTCTTTTATCGGTTAAAACGCCGGAAAAGAGGATGGAGATAAGCTTGCAGATCGCCGAACTGTATATGGAGCTCAACCAGCATGAAAAAGCCATAGCTGTTCTCAAGAAGGCACCGCGCAAAAGGAATCTTCATAAATATCTGTATCGGATCGACTATGCGCTGTTAACCTGCTATGTAAGAGTTGAGCGATATCAGGATGCGGCTACTCTGGCCGAGAAAATGATCAGGAATAGAAGATATCTCAAGCACTACCCGCATATCGCGCTTCAGAAAGGAATCGTTTTTGCCCGGACAGAAAAAACCGACAAGGCGCTTGGACTCTTCGAAGAGATAACGTTGGGGGAGGGGCCCGATGCGATTAAGGGGAAAGCGCATCTGGAGCTTGGAGCCATATATCAGTTCCGGAAGGAGGACTTGGAAAAGGCTCACGAAAACTATCAGAAGGCAATCCCATTACTCGCGGATGATGAACTCAGGGAACTTGCCCAATCGCGTCGGGATGCGATCAATGAGCTTAAAAGGCTGCGCGAGATCGTCGAGTCGGGCGAAGCCGACACAACCGGGAGGCATACATCGATAGCGTACAGAATAGGGGAGATCTTCTGGCTGCGATTGGAGGAGCCGGATTCGGCGTTGCATTATTTTTCACGGATGGAGCAGAATGCCGGTGATGATTCGATGAGTGTGGCAAAATCGATGTATGCCCGCGGGTGGATCTGGCTCCATATAAAAAATGATACCACAACGGCCGACAGCATTCTGAATCTGGTAATCGATCGTTATCCTGAAACCGTTTTCGCGCAGAAATCTCAGCAACAACTGGGAAAAACGGTGACGGTAATGACACGGGAAGACTCGGCCCGGGCTGCGTTTCTGGAAGCCGAACGGCTTTATTTCGAAGATAGGGATGCTATTGCTTCCACAAACGCCTATATTAAAGTGGCTCAAACGTATGATGAGCTTCCTGTGGCGCCAAAAAGTATGTATGCTGCCGCCTGGCTGTGCGACAACATCCTGCATAAAAACGTTACCGCACGAACGCTTTACAAAAAGGTGTGCGAAAACTATCCCGAGGATGAGCTCTGCAGGTCTCAGGTGCGCACACGTCTGGCGGCGGTAGAGGATACGCTTCGCTCTCTGGGGCAGTCTCCTTCGGATATCTCTTCCAGGAATCGGAAAGCAAAGAAGAAAAACGGTGAAATCGAGGCGGATCAGACGTTTGATGATGTCGACTGGGAGGCGGATGAAGAACCGCCGCCTCTTCCGGCGCTTCCTTCAAGAAAAAAGCCTGTGGATAAACCTCAATAGGCATCTTCACACGGGGCGGCTGATCTGTCACGCTTCGTTTATATTTAATAGTATCCGTTCAGGAATATCACAACTGATTTCCTTTGTCACCCTCGCGAACGCGGGGATTGATCGTTTTAACCGCGGAACCGGAAAAACGATTCTCCGGTTCTGCCGGGCTGAGGAAGTGGTGATCGCGATGTCTATCAGAAAAAAAACATGTCATAAGGGGAATCATATGAAACGCTCTGTTGTAGCTTTGACAGGATTTGCGGTATTGATGCTGGTGATGGTGGGGTGTGGCGGTAAAAAGGTTGCTCGCATCGACCCGGAGACCACGGTGGACTTGAGTGGAAAATGGAATGACACAGACAGCCGGTTGGTGGCAGAAGAGATGATCGGAGATGCGCTGAGTCGGCCATGGTACACAAACAACTATGCCAACAAGACTCCGGTACCGACAATCATTGTGGGTGATGTCAGAAATAAGAGCCACGAGCATATCAACGTAGAGACATTTATCAAGGATCTCGAACGCAATCTGATAAACTCCGGAAAAGTAGATTTTGTCGCAAGCAAATCCGAGCGGGAGCAGATCAGAAATGAGGTCGAGAGCCAGCAGGAACATGCCTCCGAAGAGAGCCGCAAGGAGATTAATGTCGAAAGTGGAGCCGATCTGATGCTTATCGGTAGCATCAATACCATTGCCGATCAGGAAGGTAATAGGAAGGTGATGTATTATCAGGTGGATCTAGAGTTGATAGAGCTGGAAACGCACAAGAAGCTGTGGATCGGGACCAAGAAAATAAAAAAGTATATCACACGAAGCGGCGCCAGGCTCTAGAGGAGCCCCAATTCGCACGTGAGCTGCGGAAATGCCCTTTTCCGCGCTACGATTTGTCATGAAATCCAACAAAACAACAGTGGACTGCAAATGGTTGCCTGGTCGATACGTGGGGCTGGTGTGTACGGTGATTGGATTGTTGATTGTATCGTGTACGACCAGAAGTATGCGGCGCATCGACCAGCTGTCTGAGGTGAGCTCTGAGCAGGACTTTCAGCAGGCGTTAAAAACGATTCGCGAGTCACCCAAGCTGTATGGTGAACTCAACAGATTCCTTTACTGGTATGACCAGGGGCTGCTGTACCACTATTTGGGAGAATACGATTCGAGTCTCTATCATCTGGAACAGGCCGAGCTTGTGCTTGACAATCTATACGCCCGGTCGGTTACCAATGAGGCTGCGAGTCTGCTTACCAATGACAATATCCGTCCCTATCGCAGCCGGCGTTTCGAACAGGTGCTGCTTCACCAGTTTCTTTCCTTTAATTATCTGGCCGGACGGGAGCCGGATGAGTCTCTGGTTGAGACCAGAAAGATGCAGCTGGTGTTCGATCGTTTCAAGTCGAAAGACCGGCGCACAGAAAAGTACAATGATGATGGTATGGCTCATTTCATATCCGCTCTTGTCTATCAGGCGCAGGGGGATCGGGATGATGCGGCAATCGCCTTGTACAAGTCGGTATCCGCGTATCGCGGCAACGGCATGGGCATACCTGTGCTCATAAGGGATTATGCGTATCACCAGCTGAAGGAGGCGGGGCGTACACATGACATCGATGAGCTTTCTCTTTCACCGGTGAGTCGTTCCGTGTACGCCGATTCAGGATATGCTGCGCAGACAGAGATAATCCTGATTGGTTTTGCCGGTCGTGCACCTGTTCTCAAAGAGTCAATCTTCTGGGGCACATTTGTCCATGGTGGTTTACTTACCGGCTATTATGTCGAGCCGGACGGCGATACTCTCTCCACCAGCATTGCAGCTCCTCCTATTCCGCCCTCTGAGCTGGCAAAGGCCCGGGATGGAGACAAGACCGGTATCGGCAAAACCTTTCACATCAAGTTTGCTCTTCCCGCGGTTGTTGAAAGGGAGTCGTTGACGGATCATTTTAAGGTTTATTCTGACGGATCCGGTGATGCCAAAGCGAGCAGTATGATTTCAGATATTGAATACCTGCTCAAGAAAAATATTGAGGATAACCGTCCGACTACACTCGCTCGCACCGCGGTCAGGGTGGTGCTGAGAACCATCGCTGCCCAGAAGGCCAAGAGTGAGATGGAGACGGGTAATCCGCTGCTCAATTTCCTTCTGAGTTTCGGCACCGATATTCTGACGGATCAGATGGAGAAGGCGGATACACGGCTGAGTCTGTTTCTTCCCCGCACCATTCACATTACCCGTATACCGGTCTCTCCCGGTACTCACACCATTCGTGCGGCGGCATGCCAAAGAAATGGTACTGTTATCAAGAGGCGTCACTTCGATAATATAGAAGTAAAAAAAGGTGAAAAGCGTTTTTTGTTTTATCCGGCCCTGATGTAATCGGTAATGCCACCGGCTGCAGAGAGTCAACAGACATGGT
>CAYQOU010000018.1:0-63436 GCA_964419255.1 uncultured Fibrobacterota bacterium
AACCTCTCGGTGTATAACCTGGCAGGCAAGCAGGTACTTAATAAGGTGCTGACAGCTCAGAGAGGAAAGCGCACGACAGTTTCACTGTCACAACTTCCCCATGGAGTCTATACGGTCGTTCATTCCTCCGAGGGAAAAATGATCGGAGATAAAATGATGATTACACATGTAAAGTAGTCTCATAATCCAATATATGCTAATGAAAAGGTTCGGAGAATAAACTCCGAGCCTTTTTTTTCAGCGAATACCCTCCAGATTTCTAAACCTATCTATCCGGTAGATGTGGCTTGCGAGAGTAAGTTGAGAGGCACGCCCGGAACAAAGATCTTTCTCAAAAATTGTATGATCCGGTGAGCATGCTAATTGCTTCTGAATTGAGGTTTAGATTATGAATCAATCACCCCGGCCACTCTGCCTGTTTCAAATCAGGAGAATGTATGCTATATACACTACAAAAAAAGAATATTGGTAAGGCAAGTGAGGTTTTGGCCGATGCATTTAAGCACGATCCAGTCTGGCTTAAACTATTCGAAGGCCAGAAGAAATTCGACGAAAAATTCCGGGCATTCTTCGAAATCCCTGTCAGATACTGCATGAAATATGGAGAGGTTTATGCGACCTCCGAAAACCTCGAAGGGATCGCCGCCTGGATTCCAGGACATCTTGCAGATATGCCCCTGTGGCGCATAATTGTAAGCGGCGCAATCGGTCCCGGCCTGAGAATGGGCAAGAGACCATCCAAAAAGATTAACCCTTCTTTTGAGCTGCTTCAAAAAGACCGGAAAAAGCATATGAATGGAAGGCCCTATATCTATCTTCAAATTGTCGGTGTCGCAACTCGGTATCAAAGGCAGGGATATGGAGGCAAACTGATACGTGCACTTCTGCAGAAGTGTGAAAGAGAGAAACTCCCGATATATTTAGAGACGGAAACGGAAGAAAACGTCAAAATGTATAACAGATACGGATTTAAGGTATTGCAAGAGATAGTGTTGCCTGATTTTGGTCTTCCCATGTGGGAGATGGTGAAAGGATGAATGGAAAACAAATGTGACTGCTATTCATTTCGTGAGGATGGCCAATAGCTGCTCAGGGAAGATATAGATCTCCACCAAGGCTTCTCGCGATATGACTAATGTATATCGAATCGTTTGAAATTGGACAAGTCGCATACATACACAATTGCCCTAATAAGAATTGAATCTGGTTTTGCCCAGTATGTTTCCCCCACATAGCCGGAACAAGGGCCCGGATCAGTCCGAGCCCTTTGGATTAACACCCTCTAATCCTTTTCGGCCAAACACACATACCCCAGTACAAAAGCCAGCGCGGCGTTCCAGTTTATGGCAATCTCGTTGCTTGCATAGGAGGCCACCTTATCCAGGTATGCCCGTGCCGGTTCTGTATGGTGGTAGTGGACGCTTGGGTCCTGGGTATCCTGCAAGCCGTTATTTGGGCCGCCGACCACAAACCCGGGAAACGCAGCATCTATACCGTCTGAGGCCATGATTCGATGGTGTGGCCAATTGGAGGAGCGCTGCCCGAATCCGGTAACGAAGCTGTAGCCCACCGCGTTTTTGCCGAAGATGTAATCGCAGGTTTCCAGTGCGGCATTAAGGTATTTTTCGCCCCCGGTGAGGCGATGAGCGTACGCCATAACGATGGCATGGTTTAGTTGCTCGGAATTGGAACCCCACATAAATGAGTTCGAGGGGATACGATACGGGATAGAGTCCATCTGCTCAAGAAAGATGTCTGCCACCCGCGCGATCTGAGTCCGGGCACTGTCGGCAAGGGCAAGCTCTTTGCCGTCAAAGTGTGTTGCCAGAGTAAACCACCCCAGATTATGTACGTTTTGCCAGTTAGCGGCAGTGGTCATTCGGCTGATTGACCAGCGCTTGTGGAGGAAATCTTTGTACCGGTCTTCTTTCGTGGTGGTAAAAAGCTCACAGGCTGCCCAGAAGAATTCATCCTCAAATTTGGAATCCGCGTACGCCCCGCTTCCTCCATGCTCGGACGGTTCTCTGATTTCGGGGTTTTTCCGAGCCCACCGCCAGGCTTTTTCCGCCCGTGCGACACAATCCCGACCGTAGGCGCTGTCTATCTGCCTGTAGATTCTACCGGCCATGGCCATGACCGCCGCAAAGTTCAACGAAGATGTGGTGCTTTTGCCGATAACAAACCGTTTGGATTCACACTGAGCGGGCATCACATAGCCATCCCATTTCAGAGGGCCTACCTTGAAAAACACTCCCCCGTCGCTGTCCTGCATCTTCTTCATCCAGTCAATCTCGTAGCGCACCTCGTCGAGAATATCCGGTATGCTATTGCCCGATTCAGGGATAGAAAGCTCATCGGACATACGATCGGGAAAAAGCTCGTAGAGGGCAAGCAGTGTGCCCACCGATATCCCACCATTTACGACATACTTGCCAAAATCTCCGGCGTCGTACCACCCCCCGGAAACGTCACGAGTTCCCTGTTTGCCGGCTGACTGATGATATTGACAGGCGGTATCGGGAGTGCCTTTTTTGCGCGACCATTTGCCCGCAAACTCCGGCTCTAAATCCAGCCATGCGCGCTGATAATAGAATGCCTTGACGGATGCATCGAAAGCATCGGCGTAAATATCTTTACCTACAACCACCGCTGTTTTTTCACCGGTTTCCTTTATTACAATTTTGTATGTGCCGGGCTTATTTACAGAGGTAAAATCACCGATGGCAACGTATTCACCCGACAAATCCCAAAACCTCCGGTCGCCCAGCTTCCCGCTGAAAACAGTTTTTCCTTTTTCATCTGTGATTGAAAAATTCTTTGCGGCCGAATCGGATACCACAAACCGTTTTTCTTTCCCAACCATGTACCCCAGCTGATTTGCCCGTATCGAGCCGGGTTGCGGATAGGCGTTGTCGTTTGTTAACGCAACATTATCCAGCATGATTCTCCCCTCACTTCCGGGATGAGCGGGACGAATATGGTAGGATCGCACAGCCTCCAGATCCATTCTACGGTTAATCTTTGAATCCCCCGGCTGCCAGTATTCGAAAAGCTCAAACTGCGAGAACGGCAGTATGATACGCTGCCAGCCGCTTTTGGCCTCAAAGTAGGCGCTCCAGGCCTCATTACCCGCATCCTGTACCAGGATGGCGAATTTTTCTATCGGTTTGCTGGAATAAAAATCGAATCGTATACAGCGATGCTTCGACCAGTCCCGGCTCAACGAATCGGTCAAGGGACGAAAAGCCGAACCCCATGCTCCCATCCGAAAATCTATTTGAACCGCCCGGCCTTTATTCTCTGCGCCTTTGCCCTCGGAGATGGCCATTTCCGAGGTCGTATCGAGACTTACCTGCCACCGGGCTACGCTCCCCTCTTTTTCATAATCGTCAAGCATCTTATCCGGAGCATCGGACCTGAACTCTTTCCAATACTGCTCGCGATTAAACACACCGATATCCTTTGTGAATCGGATGTCGGAAAAATAAAGAGCGACCGGACTCTCTTCGTCATTACGGGCGTGTCTGTTTGCGCCTTTGTTTGTAGAGAAACGGAGTTCGGCGATTTTGGTCCAGTCGATGGTACTCATCACATTCTGATTCGCATCGCTGTCCCACCATCTGCCAATCTCATTAAAGTCGCTGAAAGGAATCTTTACCTGCTGCCACTCCTTTGTTACCTTCAGGTAGTTTCGACTTTCCACACTGCTCTGCACCTTCTTATCCGCACCATCGGAATCATCATCTATCAGCCCAATTGCAAAAACTTCACCGCCGTGAGCACCGCGTACCTGAAAGCTGACTCCGCCCGTTTGCAGATACGACTCGATATCAACGGCAAACTTTCGTCCCCTGTTCAGTGTAACCCCACTCCACTCATTGTCGCTCAGATACGCCGCGAATACGGGTAATACCTCCCCGCTTTCAGGTTGGATAATGCGGAAATCGGTCGGATCGCCATAGGTGTAAGCGGATGTAAATGGGGCTAATTTCTCGCCCAGCCACGAAAAAAGTATATCCGCGGTATCCCGTTTCTCGGCATCGACCCCGGGAACCGTCTCCGTACGTAGTTTCCACGGCAGCATAGCGGGCGCAGGCATCTTTTCCAAATCATGTATAATCTTGAGATCATCGACATACAGCGTCGCGATACGATCACGGCTCTTGCCCAGATTCTGCTCTTTCTGAGATGAAAAGACGATGGACGTGATCTCTGACCAGTCGATGTAACCGAATTCGGGTGCATTATGCTCATCGTGCCATTTCTCACCCTCATCGGAAAACCCGCGAAGAGGTATCAGAACCTCTTTCCATTCCTTTTCCACATCGAAATAGTTATCACTTCTGCACTTAACCTGCACTTTGGCTTTTCCGTTACCTCCATTATCCTTTAATCCGATAAAAACGCGTTCTCCGCCCTTTTCCCCTTTTATTTTAAAGGACAACGCGCCAGAGTTCCGAATCGAAGAAAGGTCTACCGTTTTGGATGCCCAGCTTACTTCGGCACCAGAGCTGGTGTGATCGTCCAGATCAATCTTTAGCGCGGAATCGTTTTCGGTTCCCGTCCGAATGATTGTGTTGATTTGGGAACGCCCCCCGAAGGCAAACGAGAAGGCGTCCGAGACGTATCCATCATCGAACCATGTCTTCACCTCTGATCCGGCAAAAACTGAGCCTATTCCAAGGCATAGACAAAAGAAAAGGTGCTTGAAAGTAGGATAATGTTGCATGTATATCTCCTTTAAAGACGAGAATGCATATATTGCAGGCAGACCAAACCTATCGTTTCCCCTTTGCGGGAAAAGATAACCGTTTAAATCATGATGTGTAAGGACTGGTTATCCGTTTTTCAACAGGCTGGAAGATAGACCGCGGTAAAAAATATTTACCTGCCGGCGGATTAGAATTTCTAAAGAGTGACTCATAAAAAATAGCTCCGGAGAGACAGAAAAATAAAGCGTTATGATCGATAGCATTTCAAAAGTGATTTAACTGTTTACGCACCCACCAGACAGGGCGGTTCTACCAACACGGGCAGTGGTCGGCGCCTTATTTTGGTTACACTATTTTTTCCAACTTTTTGAGTCTTTCCGTTTTTTTATGGCCATATGTGAGGCAATTGGTTATATTATGATTACATACTAATTGCCATATCAGGAGGCATCACATTGCATAACCCCTTTAGCATACAGAAAAGGCTTTCGAATGAACGCAGGATTACCTTTTACAGGACCGTAGTCGCTCCGCTAAACTGATATCTGGATGACTTATGGAAAAAATTTTCACCTATTCTGATTACCGTACCTACATACGTGACTATTATACCCATATGAAATCGACCAAACCATCTTTTTCTTTTCGGGCAATCTCAGAGCGTGCGGGAATCAATTCTTCGGGATTTTACCCGCTTATCGTGCAGGGCAAACGTGATCTGACCCCTGCCACCATCGAGAAGACAGCCAGGGCTCTTGAGCTAGACCACAGAGAGGCTGAATATTTTGGCCTTCTTGTGCGATTCAATCAGGCGCGCACGCTGAAAAAGAAAAATGAGTACTTCGATAAGATGATAGAGGTGTTAAATCGCAGGTCTGTGGAGATAATTCCAGAAAATCGGTACGATATATTCTCGGAATGGTATCATGGGGTGATCAGAGAACTGGTTGTGTGCAGGGAATTTGGAGACGATTTCAAGAAACTTGGTAGAATGCTGCGACCGGAGATCACTGCAAAGCAGGCTCGCCGGTCGGTTGAGCTACTGCTTCGGCTCGGTTTTCTACGAAAGGAGAATGGCAGATATATCCAGAGTTCTCCTATCATTACAACCGGTCCGGACGTCAAGGCGCATCAGATTCTCAACTATCAGGTGAAGATGCTTTCGCTGGCAAAGGAGGCATTCGATCGATTTGGCCCAAATGAACTGCTCAGCAACTCCTCCACAACATTCAGGATATCCAGACAAACATATGAGTTGTTCAAACAGAAAAACCGGGAACACCGTCAGGAGCTGCTCAAGCTGGCCGAATCCGATCAGGATGCGGATATGATTTTTCAGCTCAATATCAATATGTTTCCTTTGATTAATCCAAGAGTCAGGGGGGAAGACGGATGAGTAAGAAACTTCTGATTCTTTTTATCTTGATATCTGTTCTTCTCCTATCCTGTTCAAGCAGCCCTACCGTTGCGGGAGGAGGATTGGATACGGAATCCAGCGGAGGAAAACTCGCCGGCATTGCAGTAAGCGGTGAGGGAAGGCCTGTGCCCGATACGCGGGTCAGTCTTATCCCGGACGGCTATATACCCCTTTCGGGTCATCTGCTCCGAAGCGCAACGACCGACTCGGGTGGGTTCTTCTACTTTGACAGTATAGATTCGGGCGTCTACAGCGTGCAGGCTATTTCGGAAGATTCCGCCACCGCCTTTCTTTACCATGGCGTCTCTGTCCAGGGCGACAGTGTGCAATTGCACCATGTAACATTATCACAAACCGGATCGATTCTTGTTTTACCGACCGAGGCCATAACCGATGGCCTGTTGTACATACCCGGCACGACCATTGGCAGAGAGGTTTTCGGTCTACCACAGGATACGATAATCTTTTCGTCCGTACCCTCCGGCATCCTGCCCCCCTTATATCATAAAGCCTTTTCATCCGATACCGCTCGTAAAGTGTCCGACAGCATACCTGTGCAATCACGGGAAACGACTATTGTCGATGAATTATTACCCTGGAGTTTTGAAAAGAGAATACAGGTGAACACCACTCTGATATCATCGGGGGGACATCTCAGAGGTGTACCGGTGCTTGTAACACTGACGTCTGGCGATATCCCTTTCGATCAGATACG
Organism: uncultured Fibrobacterota bacterium; assembly: GCA_964419255.1. Lineage (GTDB taxonomy): Bacteria > Fibrobacterota > Chitinivibrionia > Chitinivibrionales > CAYFVL01 > CAZPHU01. The sequence continues at coordinate 6,845 of CAYQOU010000018.1, forward strand.
CCGGGATGGGGGTGACATTCGATTCTTTTCGCCCGTGGGTCTACCTCTCAAATATGAGGTAGAGCGCTTTGACAGTGAAAACCAGATCGCCGAGATATGGGTAAGATTAGACTCCCTGCCGCTTAACGGTTCAGACACAGAGATCCGCCTGTATGCCGGCAACAACGATTCTGTTACCATCTCGAATTCCGCCGAAGTATTCGATACATCAGCGGGTTTCATTGGTGTATGGCATCTGGCCGACGAAGATAATGGTGTCAAAAATGATACCCTTTATAAAGATGCGACTCCTTTTGACAATCACGGAAATGATAATATTTATGCCCGGGGGAGAGAAGGAGTATTTGGGTATGGTAAACAGTTTGACAAAGAAGAAAAGGATTACGTAGACATCGATAACATCTCCGCATACAATTTCGGTGCTAAGCCGTTTACGTTGTCATTTTGGTTTAACAAATCGGATACGGGTAGAGCGGACCTGTTTATCCATAAGAATACTGTCGACAGCAGTGGCGAATGGGGGGTCAGCTCCGATACAAACAATATACTCATTCTTTTCTGTGTTACAGAAGATACGATGAGAGATACGCTTTGTTCTTCCTCACCTGTTTCATCTGGAGAATGGCACCACCTCTGCATAAGCAGAAACGCATATGGAACCATCGCGATGTATGTCGATGGACATATGGTGGATGATACCGTTTTTACACGAGACTTCGTGGGAACAGAGGGAGGGGAAGGTATCTACGTCGGGTCAAACATGGATATGGCTTCATCCGAACCGTTTAACTGCCTGAATGGATACATGGATGAGCTCAGACTCGAATCGGTGGAAAGATCTGCTCCTTGGATAATGTTTCACAATTTGAATCGACCCGATGGCGGGTTGGTGACTGTGGAGTAGTACAAGAGGTGTGCCTCACCAAGCAGCATGCCTCAACTTCTGCCCGGCGATCCCACCAGACATACAAGCTAAATCCAACCAGACTGATTATGGACGCAACGATAAATCCGTTACGCAGTCGTGTATTTGTTTCGCCCAGATAGGCGATAAGGGTAATCAGGGGGGATACCGATGGTTGTTGCCAGAATAAAGCGTAAATAGCTCATGGCGGCTAATCCGGCTACAACGCTGATTACATGATAAAAGATCTCTCCTTTGCCATCCCCGAAAAAGGACCTTCCGCATTCACCGACACTGCCTCAGCGCCAATCTCCCCCTCCAGGAGCTGGTAAAAGGGACCTTTTTACACGGTTAAGGATGGTCGGCACACAAATATTTTCATATTCTAACACATTAATAATAGACATTTTGTGATAGAATATCTATATTTCAATTGAGGTTTTAACATAGCCTTCATATATGAAGGTGGCTAATTGTCAGAGTTTTATTACCATCCGGGAACCAGTCAATTTTCTGCAGTTTGCCGAAGAAATCATCCTGCCCCATTCACCAGATAATTTGTGAAGAATATTAACGATTCTTTTGGAATCATTCCCCTCCAAAGGTTGAACGGGCGCGTATGATGAAAGGATTTTTCAGATGACCACACAATCTCATCCAGGGTCAGAAGATGCATTCGGCAGTTTATCGGAGTTTGGGACAAAATCTAATTCCAAAAAGAAAAATATCAATTCAAAGAAGACCACGACTCGTACCGATCTTGCCGGTTTAGATAGTAATACGTCCACCGGTACAAAAATTAACGTTGGCAAGAAGCTTACCGGCACCTACGACTTTCAGGAAAGCGGAAGGGTAAAAGATACCACTCTTAACGGTATGTCCATAGAAACCGATCAGTATAAGATCGACTCACCTGCCGAAAAGCCGGATAACAAACGACTCACTCGTACAACAATCGATGCCTCCACAGTTTTTAACCCATCACCTAAAAAGGATTCAGAACATCCAGTAGTCGTGGAGGACTCAAAAGCAGAGACAAATAGCGGAGAAAAACCACCTCTCGAATCGTCCCATCGAAAAGACAGAAAACACCCGCAACCCATTTCAGTGGATATATCTTCAAGATCCATAAGAAGGCTGCCCCCGGAAAATGAAAGCATACCTCTTGGCTCCGGCATTATAACGGGTCTTCTGGGAAGCGGTGGAATGGCAAAGGTATACAAGATCTGGAACGAAGAGCTGGAGGTTTTCCGTGCCGTAAAGGTTCTCCTTCCCTCCAGCCAACAGGAGGTCAAGAACCGATTCCAAACAGAAGTCAAAATTTCGGCTAAGCTGAATCATCCAAACATCGTCAGGGTGTTTTCAGTGGGCAGGTGGAATGGGCTGCCGTATATGGAGATGGAGATGATTGAGGGAATCACCCTCAGTTCCATCATCTCTCGTTTTAAAACAATTCCCTCCTCTGTATGCGCTGCACTTGCCCTTCAGATATCACACGCGCTGGCATATGCTCATAGCCAGGAAGTACTCATCTATGGTAAAAAGTACTCCGGTATTATTCATCGCGACTTAAAACCATCCAACATAATGGTTAACAACCAGGGTGTGGTTAAACTTATGGACTTTGGTGTGGCGCGCCCGGTGGAAACCGGACTTCATACGGTTAATACGACCAACCTTGTCGGTACACTGCAATACTTTTCACCCGAACAGATAGCGGGCTATCCGATTGATCAGTCATCAGACATATATTCTTTCGGTGCGGTCTTATACGAGATGCTTTGTGGGAGCTGTCCTTTTCCCCAAAATAAAATGGTTGAATTGATACAGGCAAAGACAAACAACCGATTCACGCGACTTGAAGATTATGGTCAAAACTTTGACAGCAGATTATCGTCGGTTGTGCAGATATGCCTGAGAACGGATAAACATTCCCGATTCGATGATTCTTTTAAATTGCGGAGCTGCCTGGATGAGATCCATCGATCTTTTCAAACCGAATCACCGGAAGAGGTGATCAAATCCTTTATGAGTGATCCGGAGAAAGTTTACAAGGAAGATGAGAAAAGATGTACTCTGTATCGGAGCAAAACGAGTACGAAAAGTGCCTTGGCACATGCTCATACAACAGGCTCGGATGTTGACAGTGATACTGAGCTATACGGGGTATCAACTCCTGCGGTAATCGAAAAACAAGAAATACATGAGACTCTGTTTGACATAGAAGATTCTGAGCAAACGAAAAACAATCGAAACCGGGTTGTCGTTGTTGTAATCTTAATACTGCTGATCGTTTTACTTGGTCTAATATTGTTTTTTAAAAAGATGTCGCAACAAGAGGAATCTGTGATGTTTTTTGAACAATACAATCAGTATGTACACAGTCTCGACCTTACTCGTGATATGAGAGGATTTGTCTAATGATAGTCGGAAAAAGATTGAAGAAGCTCCCAACAATTGTCGGAGTGGATGCAGAAAAGTGCGTTAATTGTCATGCGTGCATTACTGCATGCCCTGTAAAATACTGCAATGACGGCAGTGGTGACTTCGTCAGCGTGAATCCGTATATGTGCATAGGTTGCGGCAACTGCATCAAGAAATGCACGCATAATGCCCGATACATGATAGACGATTTCGAGCCGTTTATGGAGGATCTTGCAGCAGGACAAGACATAGTCGTCATAGTCGCGCCGTCTGTGGTAGCGAATTTTCCATCAGAATACCTGCATTTGAACGGATGGCTTATGAGCCTGGGGGTAGCGGCAGTCTTTGACGTCAGCTTTGGGGCAGAGCTGACAGTCAAGTCGTATGTTGACTATCTACAAAATCACGATAATCCCAAAACCGTTATCTCCCAACCCTGCCCTGCAATCGTTACCTACATACAGATGTACATTCCCGAACTCCTTAATCATCTTGCGCCGGTGGATAGCCCCATGCTTCATACAATGAAAATGATTAAGAAGTATTATCCACAGTTTGCACAACATAAGATTGCAGCGATTTCTCCCTGCCTTGCAAAAAAAAGGGAGTTTTTCGAGGCGGGCATCGGAGATTACAATATTGGCTTCAAATCCATCTCAACCTACATTGAAAAACACAAGATCGATCTTTTTGCGTTTTCACAGCAAAACTACAACAACCCTCCGGCCGAACGTGCCGTCGGTTTTTCCAGCCCGGGCGGGCTACTTAAAACCGCCGAGCGCTGGATACCCGGAATCACCGAAAAGTCCAGAAAAATCGAGGGAGTAGAAAACATCTACAGCTACCTTGACATGTTGCCGATTTCGATCATCAAAGAAACCTCCCCGACGTTGATCGACTGCCTCAACTGTGAACGGGGCTGCAACGGCGGCCCGCTGACAGTGACAGATACGGTTCCCCTCGATGATATGGAAAAAGCCGTAGCCGGCCGTCTCACACAGGCCGTTTCATCATATGAAAAAGCAGAAGATGGTGAAAGTGTCGATTTTCCTCCGGAGCATATAAACGAAATCCTTTCGGCTTTTTGGGAAAGAGAGCTGTACAAACGTGATTATGGCGACCTGAGCATAAATAACCGTATAATCGTCCCCTCGGAAGAAGAGCTGCAGAGAATCTATAAGATGATGCGAAAAACTTGCGACGCCGATTTTTATAACTGCAGTGCATGTGGATATGGAACGTGCGAAAATATGGCTATCGCCATATACAACGGACTAAACCGCCCAGAAAACTGTCATTTCTTCCTGGCGGCAGAAGCGACCATAAAAACCGAAGGGATATCAGAAAACGAAAAACGGTTACGTAATATCCTTTCATCAACTACGGCTGGTTTTTGCCTGGCGGATGAAGAGTGTCGTTTGATAGTGGTCAATTCCGCCTTTTGTAACTACATGGGAATGACCAGGGAAAAACTTTTGGGCACGGCGTTTTTAAGTAAGCAGTTCAAACGTTGCTCTGCTGAAAGTCCCTACACTTCCGAAATCAGAATTAGTCGACCGGATGGAACATATGCATACTACCTGTTTATAGCCAACCCCTATTTAGAAGACAAGGAAATTGTCGGATATTTTGCCATAGTAGTAGATGTCAACCGATATAAAAGCAATACAAAAAATTTCCCGGGTACAAAAATTCAATCACAAATAGATCCTTCCGTCTGAATCGAGCGGTTTTATTTATAGCCTGAGTTGAGCGATTCTTTTGCACCGCCCGCACAATTTTGGTTAAAGGAGGATCAACCTTTGAAACTTATTACAATTAAATGTGTTTTTTATTAGATGAAGCGTCTGTTCTCGGGTGATGGTTCGTCAAAAGGTATTTTGAAACCATAATCTCGATTAATCACCTTTTAGGGAGGTTCGTGTTGGTTTTACTCGAAAACAAATGGGCACTGGTGACCGGTTCCAGCCGTGGAATCGGACAACAAATCGCACTCGGGCTGGCAGAGAGAAAATGTAACATCATAGTGCATGGAAGAAAAGCCGAAAATCTGCAGAAGACGCTTGATATGCTGAAGGGCTATGATATCCACGTTCATTCCGTCTCAGGAGAACTCTCATCCCAGCAAGAAGTGGCAGACATAATAGAGCAAGCACAACAAGGGCCCGGTATTGTTGACATTCTGTACAACAATGCAGCCATCCAGAATCCGTGGAAATCTATCTGGGAGATAAGCTATGAAGAGTGGCTTGAGACTTTTCAGATAAATCTGTTCTCGGTTATAGCTTTATGCAATGCTTTCGCACCGAAGATGAAGGAACGCGGATACGGACGAATAATCAACCTGACTTCTGGTATCAAGGATGTTCCCAATCTGGCCCCATACAGTGTCTCAAAAGCTGCGATTGATAAGTATACGCAGGATCTTGCCGCAGAACTTCAGGGAACCAATGTGCTGGCAAACACCGTAGATCCGGGATGGTTAAGAACAGATCTGGGCGGCCCCAACGGCATGTTTTCGGTAGAGACGGTCATTCCAGGAGCGCTTGTACCGGCTCTTTTCGAAGATAACGGGCCAAGCGGCAACTTCTATTGCGCGCAGGATTTTAAATACCTTAAATAAATAAAGGGAGTAGTTTCAGGGACAAGCCATTCATATCACGGTCGAAAGGTTCTCAGCGGTTGATTGGCACAATTCCCTGGAAAGCAGAAGAACTGAAGTAAGGTGCGCATATCCGGGCGCATAAGCAAAGAGCAGCACCACAAGTGAGGGCGCTGCTCTTTTTTCAGGTATTCAGAAAATCGGGTGGAATCAACTCTTGCGAATCAGCGAAACTGCCTGAGTGTACTGCCTGTTGCCATCGAAAAATCTGAGGACATACATGCCGGTTCCCAGATGGTTGGGTATAGTGATAGTCTGATTTCCTTTCTCCAACTTTTGGATCTGCGATGATAAATCCTTTATCAACCTGCCTGAAACCGAGTAGATTTTCAAGTATGAAGCTGCAGGGTTTTGCAGCATAAAATTCACCTGAACTCTGGAACCTACGGTTTTTGCCCGAAGGATGTTTTGAAAAGCACTGGCGGAAACCGAATGACTGATGGAAGACATGCCATTCATGGTCAGACTGACATTATCGATATAAACATTCTTATCGGAAAGACCGGTATTGAATGTAATACGTGCCTCCTGATCGGTGGGATCAGTCATGGTAAAATTGATGGTAAACATCCGCGGCTCTGTCGATAATGAGATTTCCCCTCCGGCGCCACCGGTATACGATGCCCATGGATCGTTTGACATTGCGATGTCGGCAATGATGGTACGGGCGCTATCCGCCCAGGCCTCAAAACAGAAGCTATATTCACCGCCTTCGACCAACTCCAGGCCACTCTGAACCATCTGTATACTCCAGTCCATATCACCGCCGTTGGTGATATCGATTTCAAATACCCCATCGGTAACCGATCCGGTACCCTCACCACCTTCATTGTTACTGATTGACCATTCTTCTTCACCGTCATCAAAACTACCGTTGCGCACGATTTCATCTACTAGTCCGAATTGAGTGGTTAGCAGGATATCCTCTTCAACCGTCAGTGTAATCGTCTCATCCAAACTGGCTATGGCTCCATTCCATCCACGAAAGATTTCATCCTCAACGGGTACGGCTGTCAGCTGCACGGTGGTTCCTTTTTCGTACAGTCTCTGAGCAGGTTCGATCTCCACGGTGCCGGGCCCATTGATTTGCAAGACGATGGCAAACGAATCCGATTCTACCACCGCCCCATCACCCAACTCAGCATCAATCGCCGCAAGAAGGGCGGTCATCGGGGAACTCCAATTAATGGCGATCTCGTTAGTGGTATAGCTGCCGTATTCGTCTACGTAATCTGAAGGACCTCCATTAGGACCGCCGACCAGAAAACCCGGTATCGTAGCCTCCACATCATCGGCTGCGGAAATACGGTGATGGGGGTTACTTGATGCATTTATGCCGTATCCGGTCAGAAAAGAATAGCCGGTAGCGTTTTTCCCGAGCAAATAGTCGGCACACTCAACAGCACCATACAGATATTTATCATCTTGCGAGGTTTTGAATGCCGTTAACAGGCAAATCGCCTGATTTGCTATCATGGAATTTGATCCCCAATTAAAGGGAAATTTTGGAATGCGATAGGGATGAGTCTCCATATCTTCAAGAAAATTATCAGCAAATCCGGTTATGGAGTTTTTCACCGTCTCGAGTGATGTTTCATCCAAGTCATTTTCCGTGGCCATAAGCGAAATAGAAGCAAGACTTCTAACTTCCCCCCAGCTGGGCACAATTCTATAACGCAGGATCTGATTGCTTACAACACGTGCATATTCTTCTTTTCCGGTTGTAATAAACAATTCCGTGGAGGCCCAGATTCTTTCATCATTACTTGCATTATCCCCATACTCTCCCGTACCCACCGACGGCAACCCGTTGACGGAACCGGGATTTACAAAAAAGGAGTCGGGGTTTTCTTCCGCCCACTGCCATGCATCTTCGGCCTGGGATAAACAGCTCGCGGCAAATCCGCTGTCTATCGGCTCGTATATGCGTGCGGCCATAGCCATAACCGCCGCAAAATCAAGAGTCGCCGGGGTGGCCTTTCCGATTATGTATCGCGTTGAGGTGGCCTCGTGCGGCATTTTAACACCGTCAAAGCGCAGTGTGGTAAGTTTATGATAAACACCACCATCGGTATCCTGCATCGTCTTCATCCATTCAAGCTCATAGCGCACCTCATCCAGAAGATCATCCCGTCCGTTTCCTGATTCAGGTAGATTCATTGAAGAATCCCCGAAATACTCACCAAACATTTCATAGAACTGTAACAAGGTACCAACGGTTATCCCCGCATTGACTATGTACTTTCCGAAATCTCCGGCATCATACCACCCCCCCGGTGAGGATGTTGTGCCGCTGTCTCTTCCACTTGACGGATGGTATACAACGGACGTGTCCGGATGACCTCCCGGACGGGCATACACACCGGCATGTTCCTCTTCAAGTTCGCAGGAAGCGCGTTGAAAGTAGAAAGATCTGAGGCTGGCCTGCGCTGCACGAGCGTATGCGCGTGAGGATATTCTGAATGGATACGACATTCCGAGGCTTTCTGTTCGAATCCAGTAAGTCCCCTGCCTCGTTATATCCGTGAAAACAGCCTGCTTTACTGTTTCACCCGCAGATGACCACACCAGCGGCTCGGAAAGTTCTCCAGAAAATACGACTTCATCACTGCTATTGATAACTTCGAAGGTCGAATCGGCAGTCCCCACAACTATGGCAATCTTTGGGGCAGTGGGATAATAGCCCAGCTGATTCAAACGGTAACTGTCAGCACCTGCCAATGAGTGCAGAAATAAGAACAGTATACTTACTACGGTTGCTAAAATTGTTCTTTGATTCATAAGAAAATGATCCCTTCAAAACACAATACTATAGACAAATACTCCTATATCCTCTAATATACCCTCTTATGTCTGAAACATAACCCCCCTTCAGGTTAAATAGTATCGAGAACTGTTGTAATTGTTCAATCCAAAAAAACACCATCCGGGAGTGAGTTGGAGAGAAAACGTTATTTAGAGCCACGTTGAGCGGTTCAAACATTATCGAGCCTAAGGACATCAATCAATCTTGAGTAATCGTGGGAGGATATTGCCCCGATTGCTTCAATCCTTTCCCTTCAAAGGTTTGCGCGACACTTCGGCTCAGAACCGCTCGATTCGGGTATTGAAATGCTGGATCAGTAGGAATGCAGACTATTTGGAGAGGACTGTTGATTAGCCAGCAGAGTGACAATTTTCCGATTCATTTCAACCACCCGGGAAGCCAGGGACTTTGCTACCATTAAGGCGGATGAGGGGCTGGTTTCGAACAGTTGAGTAACATTTTCGATGAACATCAACTTCGTATGCTTCCTGGCAATTACGGTTGCCTGTCGGCGTCCTCCCAGCAGTGCACCGATTTCACCTACATATTCCCCCCTATTGGTTATCTCACTGACCACACGCCCCTGAAAAGATACCTCCAAAGCTCCTGAGACAAGTACATACATACCGTGAGCCAATTTACCTTCTTTGAGCACAACCTGACCGGGTTCAAACTCAACGATTTTTCTTTTCTTACTCATTTCAAAAGATTTCCTCTACTCATAAATCCCTGGAAACATCTCATGGGGAGATTTCGGTGCCACCCGAACAGTTTTAAACCTCTGCACCTGTACCTGTCCGGGGGGCGATTTGCGAGGCTTCGAAACATAGCGCGCCTCAGTTACATGTACTTCTGCATACGATGTATGTCGCGCTTTGGAGAACCATACCGCCATGGCTCCCGCCTTTTCAATCACTTTTTGAGGCGGCCACTGGCTACCCTTTTGTCTCTGAATTACCACGTGGGAGCCGGCATGCCCCGCCACATGCAACCACACATCCCATGATCTGGCAAAGCGGGTAGAAAGCTCATCATTCTGCGCATCCGTCTTTCCGATATATACATCGTACTCATCCACTCGGTAGTGACGATAAGGGATTTTCGGTACCTTCTTACCGCCACCAGAAGCTTTTAGCGAATTACCCGAATCGAACTGCTTTCCCTTTTCACTCAATTGATTCAGAGTTTGCTCATTTACTGACTCTCCAACTTTTACCCGCTCGATGAGGGTTTCGCAATCGGATATAAATTGCTGTATCTGGGCGATCTGCTTCTTACTGTCTTCCACCTTATGCGATGATGCCTCAAATCCGCGTTTCCCTTTGCGCGCCTTCTTATAGTACAATTCCGCATTCCGATATGCATCACATTTAGGATTTAAACGCACAATTTCTATCCTTTGAGTGTGAACATTGATAATCTCCCGCTCAGCTTCTCCCTTCGGATAAGCATCGGGATCGGCCAGAAGAGAATCTCCCACCTGCTGAAACCACTGCCAGTTCTTTGCTTCTTCCAGCTCATTTTGTTGTTTTAGAAGCTTTGTGCGCACTTTTTTTTCTGCCTTGGCAGCCATTTTTCTCAACTGCCTGATGGATGCAGCATGGTTTTGCAGTTCTGATCTACCATTTTCTGTTTCCATTATGCTTGACACTATTCCCTGTTTGTGGTACAATTTAAAAGGTTTTTTTCTGGTGTATTTGTTTTGAGGGCTTTATGATCACGAATATTATAGTTAACTGTCCATTTTGCCAATCGTCAAGTGAGCTTTTCCTGACTTCGCATTCTACAGCCATCGTGCTTAATTGTCCTCACTGCTGGACGCCCCTGGTTCATACCAACAGCGGCGTGTTTGTGCTATCGGAAAACCAATTGGCGGAGCTGGCAACAGATTCTCAGGGTCGTGCTTTGAACCGCCTTCTCAATAAAATGACAGGAGACACTGCTATGGATAAAAGAGATTCTACCGAGCATAGATTCAACGCTACTGAACATGATTATGTTTCTGCTGCCGGCAGAAACGATAACGAACGAACACGCATCACTCACGATGACATAGTTAATTTACAGATCGACCTCGCAACGATAAATGACTCGCTGGAATTGATCGAAAAAATGTAACGTCCCTTACAGTCGGTTACAATTATGGCCATATTATTCGTGAAGAATCATATGGCCATTTTTTATTGAAAAAAAGAGAAGCCGAAGAAAAAAACTCTTCGGCTTGAAGAAGGTGATAACTTCTTCTGAGTCGTTATTATTCCAGTATGGAATCGGTGTTTACCGTGGTATCGGATATTTCTTCCAACTCCTCCTGTTCAACAGGCCGTCCCTGGCGACGTGATTGTGCCTGCAACTCCTCTATGCTTGTCATGGGCTCATCGAGATGCTGTATCATAAACTCAGCATCATCAGCCAACTCACAGTCTGGTGTATGCTGAAGAATCCACTTGTAGTTAACCTCGGCAAGCGAAGACCTCTCCAGATGCTCATCATAAATAAACCCAATCATGAAAAAAGTATTGCATCGTTTTTGAGGTTTTTCTGAATAAATCAGATACCTGCGGTAATTCTCAATGGCATTACGAAGTACCATTGTTCTTTTCCTACCCTGCTCAAGATTTGCCAATTCGGTCTGCACTTTAGCCAAATCGATTAGCGCCTCCTGGCCGACTTCGGAGTATGGAAATACATCCACAAGAGTGCGTAATGTCTGCTCCGCGCTTCTGAGTAGCTGTGCTGCTTGCTGCCCCGTGTTCTTTTCCTCGAGGGCAAGCAGAGAATCAGCCTTCTGCTTCAATGCCACGGGATCACCGGTTTTATCATCCTTCCAATCCGACTGCAGAAATTCGACTCCTCTTTTCTTACGCAAAGAGTTGATTTTGTTTTCGAGGTTAATGGATATGGCTTCATTTCTATACTCCTGCACTGCTCCGGCGAGTCGAGCGGAGTCGGGCATTTTGCCTGCTGTAAGCCCATCATCCCAGAGCCCGAACACAATCATAGACGTATCTATGGGAATTTCTTTTTTAGCATCGGGTAAGATGTTTTCTTCGATGTGATTTGTCGCAACTTCATACTTCCATGCCCAATCCAGCACACCTTGAACATCTTCGTTGTTTACAAACCCGCTTTCGCGTGCCTGTTCGGAGAAAAGTTTCCATTTGAGAAGCCATTCCACCAAAAATTTCCTTTTTGACTGACTTTCGTAATCCTTTCGAGATTGTTCGGGCAGCCATTCCAAAATAATGTCCAGATCTTGGGGGGTGATATACTTTCCCTCTCCGAAAAAGGCATCAACGGAATCGGGATACGGCTCATTAAACTTATCTTCATATAGCTGCTGCATGAAAAACGTTGTTGGATTACGGCTGATGGTCATCAACCAGCGCTGGCGGACCATTGCGGAATCGATAGTTGTGTCATTTGGACTAGTCATTTGACTATAGAAGGCCGAATCGGGTGGATACTCCGACAGAAACATATCCGCCAGTACCTGCCGGCGTATTTTAGACAGAGGCTGGTAGACCACCGAATCTTTTGTCTGCGGCTTGACAAGAGAATCCGCCGAGGTTGTATCGGAAACAGTATCCAAGCGTGCAGTGTCTGCAGGGATAGTGACTGTTATAGTATCTTTGTATTTTTCCCGGTTACGCGAATAGTAGTCTTCGATTTCCTCTTCCGTAAAGCCCAGATTTTGGCTGAGAATTTGTTGCGCATACATTTGAGCCGGATAATAGCGTTGCTTCCATCGCCAGTCTTGAGTTGATTTTAGCTTGTTTTTCCCACTCGCATCACTAAAAAGCACCTGCGTTTCAACCAGGGCGGAGGCCGGCTTCCTGTCTCCCGGAAAAAAAGTGCTTTTTTGGGCAGGATACATGCGCTGCATCGTTGTAAAATACTGGTAGCTTTCGCGAGGGAGTATCTTACCTCCGACTTTGGCAAAAGCGTTTTCTTCATTGGCTGCATTGCTGCAGGAACTATACATAAGAGATGTACCTACCAACAGTACATAAACAGCAAACCGACACATAACAGTATCTCCTTCCCTATGATCATACGCGAAGCAAAATTGGGAAAAGTATTGTTGTCAATTAAAACAAAGGAAAAAAAATTAGAGGCTGCTCACCGCCTCATCCAATTCATCATAAATCTCCAGCAGGGATGTCGCACCGATAATCTCAATAATCTCGTAAACATTTTCGTTCACGTTTGCGATTTTGAATGAACCACCTTTTCCTTTGGCAGTCTTACTGAAATGTAACAAAATACCTAATCCCGTGCTATTTACGTATCGCAGTTTGGCGAAATCCGCAACGATATTCAGATATCCGTCATTAAGGAGATTAAAAACCTTTTCGACTACCGTCTCTACATTCGTGGCATCCAGATCCCCGATAAATCGAATAAGCTTGGCGTTTTCCTTTCCGGCTATATCATCATATTCTAACTCGATTTGAGACTCCATATATTAATCCTCTTTCAATTTGGTGACATGAACGCTGGTGCCGCCATCCGAATATTCTATTGTAAAATCATTAGATAGCATCTTTATTAATCTTAATCCCCGACCCCGCTTTTCATCCCGGGATTTTTTGGGTTTAAAAAGAGACTTGGACAACTCTTTTAAAGCTTGTGCTTTGGATTGATCGCAGGTATTGACCACCTTTACTTTGATTTTTCTGCGATCGATAGTAACATGCACATGAATCTCAGCAGACGGATTTTGTACACCGTGCTCAACAGCATTGTTACATACTTCATCAACGATGGTCTCTATTCTGAACGAATCGCGGTTGTTATACCCTTTTTGCCGGGCAAGCCGACTGATCAGTTGGCGAACGGGAGGAACAAATTTTAGTTGCGAGGGGAAAGTGAGACTTAATATTTCGGAGCGGTCCTTATAATCCCAGTTATACGCATGCAACGCACTATTCACATCGGTGAAGAATCCGAAGATTCTGTTTGCATCCATCGCTGTCAGCTTCTCTTTTACATCCAAAGCCAATCCGGCAAAAACCATTTCACCCCCGCGATCCAACAGCGACGATCTGCACCCCATCAGCTCTCCCAAAGCCGCGGATGAAATTGCGGCAACTTCAGACATATCGGCGATGGCAAATACATATTGCCCATTCAGAACTGCTTCAAAGCTCCGGGAAATATTCTCAATACTTCCGGAATCCAACTCTCCCTCGATGCGTATTATTGCCACCTCAGCGGCTTCCCGGCTCGGGGTGATTTCTATTACTGGAGATTTCATGTATTAATTCCCTGAACTCAAAGTCTGTACTTTGTCAAAACTGTTTATCTTCAGCGGAATCCTGTTCCCGCCGGCGAACGACTTTAATTGAGGTCAAATTGTTTTCATCGATTTCAAATTCAACTTCCTCCGAAAGTGTACGGATAATTTCAAAGCCCAGACCGGAAGTCCCCCTTCCCGAATACTCCTCAGAAATATCCTGAATATCCGACTTCTCACGCTTCAAAGCCTGTCGCAATCGTTCAATATTGCTTTTCGCACCTCCCTGATCTTTTACATTTACCTCTATTCTGTCCTTAAAAATTGTGCAGGAAAGATCAACGATATCATTGAGCGACTTACAGCCATATACAACCGCATTATTACATATTTCGTCGATGATAATTTCCGATCGATACGCAAACTTAGAGCTAAAACCGTCTATCTGCAAAACCTCTGAAATGAATTTGCGTATCGCGGGGATATATTCGAGATCACTCGGAAACTGTAACCGAATATTGTCCGGTATGGATTCATTCATGTTTGTACACCTTTCATGAAGCAGTACAGGCCCTCAGCATTATTCTACATAATCCCGATGAACAGTTATTCACCATGCAGAATAAATTTCTCGTCTTCAGAATTGATGAAACCCTTTTTTACCATTGTTTCAACTAAACGAGCATTGATCTCAAGTAGCTTTTTAAAGCTGGGAGCCTCATCCAGACCTTTGATATTCTGAACCGTTTTGGCATCCTTTTCCGATTGACCACGAAGAGTATCAAGGACACACTCCAAAACAAACATCACTTCGCCATAGGTCAAATTCCCCTGGCGATAATCGGAAAACTCCTGTATCGCTCCGAGTATCAGATCGTTGAGCTTATTGTACTCATTCTGGTCATCAAAAACGTTGCGGTACTTACCAAAATCTCCCATGGAAGTCTCCTCTCAGACAGGCAACACGCAGAATCACCGCGTGTTACCGCAAAGAATAGTAAATATACATATAAATTACAGGGTGCAGCTAAATTCACATCAATTGATTACATCCTACAATCGCGGAATTTTTTTGCGCACCCATTTTCCTGGTTTTCAGAGAAGATCAGGGGGCGGGAAGAGAAGGTGGCGGCTCAGTAGTTTCAGCATCCTCTGTCTGCTGCTCTTGTAGCCCATCAGTCTGTGGGATCTCTTGCGGTTGCAGAGTTTCCCCTTCCACACTAGGAATTCCGAAAAGATCCTCTACCCTGGGCTCCTGCTGTCGATCCTCAATGCCGGACACCGACTCTTCCAATGTCTGCCCACTTTTCAACCGGCTGCGAATAACCCCGATGACTGCCCGTTCACCCTTTTGTACAGCCCTTGCAATAAGCGAATCATTAACGGACTGCCGGTCGGCTGCAGTCAGATGAGTTATTTTTGCCACAGGCCTGAAGAATACCACCCCTTTTTTTAGTGAGTACTCTGCCTCTACAGCCCCCACATACGCAAACTGCTCAACGCTCAAACTGTACATCATCAGTTTCACTCGCAATCTACCCACGGCCCATGCCTGTATGAGGTTTTTCCGATGAATGGAGATTTCGTGTTTTTCCGCCTGCCCCCATACGATCAGTGTACTATCTCCTGTTGTTTTCACCAGGCGCTGAACGATATCCCCTCCAACCCACGGATCATATGAAAAACCCGCCTTTTCCTTTAATATGCGAGTGCGACGTGAGTCGGCCAGATGGATCATCGGGTGAACCGACAGACGATCTCGCATTGCACCATCAAAGTCTTGCCTGATTGCCGGAATACTCTCGCTGGATAACCCCAGGTAAAAAATCTTCAGTTTTTGAGCTTGAAGCTGTACGGCAATAATACATACCATTGCAATACAGTATCTGATCATGAGTTGCTCTCCCTTTTCATTGACTCGCCTGCCCGGTAAATCCAGCTTAAGATTTCCGCGACCGCACCATACAGTTCACCTGGTATCTCCTGATTTAAATCAATCTTCGCCAAAAACTCCACCAGATCATCATCCCGCCGGATCGGAATACACTGTTCCTGGGCGATCTGACGAATACGTTTTGCGACCTTGTTAGTACCTTTGGCAACCACTCGAGGAGCTGAGTCGGTCTTTTCGTCATATCTGACCGCGACAGCTTTATGCGGACAATTCTTTTCACCATTCCCCGATTTACTCATAATCCTTATCCTTGTATGTCGAGTATACCATTATGGGAACTGAAATGTGAATCAATACTTTGCTGAGGTGCAGGCTCAAGGCTATGCATATCCAGTCGAAGAACGGGAAGTCCTCTCGATTGCAGAGCGTGCCTGAAAGACTCTTTTCGGCGATCAAACCAATTATACGTGGATTGTTTCTCAAAGCCGATGCTAATCTGACAATGTTTAGATTCCTCCCAGTAAATAGTGGCGGACACTTCGCCTAATACACGAGGGCTTACGCTGACATTCAGGGAGTACTGTTTCTTCTTTCCTTTCCTGGATGAAGCGCCCTTTTTTCTCAGAACCTGCAGTCGAACCTCCGTCCACTCACCATCGATACGCATCGGTACAGCAATAACCTGCTGCTCCCCCTCAGCGGTAGCAACGGGGCGTGCAAGAAATTGTAGAGCTTCGATCCTGTTCATCATCTTATCACTGAGCTGTCGCAGGTCATGCATTTCATGCGCAGCCATGTTCTCAACAATCGCAGATAATCCGGCCTGATTTGTATTCACCACCTCGTTTCGTACATTCTCCCCCTCCCTGCGCTGCTTTGGAGAATTTACCTGCTCGAGCAAGTCCGATAACTGTAAAAGAATGGATTTTAAATCACTACTCTTTGGTTGCTCCAGTGGTGTTGCGTGTGCAGCGAGTTTCGACTCCAGGGTGATGCCAAGCCGATCCATGTATTGGTTTAAAAATTCTCCGAGCGAACTCGTCGATTCAGAATTAACCTGCCCTGGAGTGATAGCGGGTATGTCCGGTAAAATGGAGTCGATTAACCCATATCTTCGCAGAACGAGCAGATCTTTCAGAAGATTGCACGCGGATGGAGACAGAGCGTATACGGCACTGTCCGGTGGAATCGTGTTAGACGATACACGCGTTTTCAGCTGGTGAAGCACTTGGATGAATGACCTTTTAAGGCTTTCGGGAGAGAGTGCGGGGGCTGAAGATTCTTTGTCCAAACGAAAGAGCTTATCATCAAGCTCCTTCAGGTGTTGTTCCGAGAGTGATGATCTGTCGAATAGAATGTGTTGCAACATCTCCGGATGAGACTGCCGAAGCAGCGTGCTTTTCATGTTTGACAGTAACTCACGCGTTTCAGCATGAAGCTGTGATGGAGACAAAACCACAGCCTTGTGGCTTTTTTCATTTCCCATAACCCTCACATAAATAGGCGTCTTTGGATCATCTGCAACCACGTGCTCCAGAATCCCAGCAGGATGATCCCGCACTCCGTTTTCACTAAGCCAGCAGCGGCAGGATTGGAGTGATGGGAAAGCGAAAAAACCTTTTTTACTGCTATCAGCCGGTAGTTCGAACGCTATTGGATTGGCACCGGCGCGACTGCGTAAGACGGTGTTTAGGGCGATGAGTTCGCTGCGGAGCGTTTTTTCCAAAAGAAGCGTATCATCTCCACTTTTCGTGACACTTTTTTCTAAACAGCTGAGGAGTTTTTCTGCGCTCATAAAGAGAGTACTGCTTAGAGGTTGCACCGATTCGCCAAGTTTTTGGAGGGCCTCGGATGCGAGAGTGCTTACTTTTTTTTGCGAGGATTCACTGAGAAAAACAAGTAATGCGCGTAGATCCTCTGAAGAGAGTATCTTTTGTCGATGAAGTGAATCAGCGTTTGCCGTTTGTTGACTATCGCTTGATAGTTTCTGTATGATCAGCTTATCCCCGAAATGTAACAGAATAACAGATTCACCTTTGCGCAAATCGCCTTTCTGATCCAGATTAACCGTAATCTCATGACCATTATTACTTATGGTGATGGTGTTATCACTGGCTCCGGTAATCACCCCGTGAAAGGATGATATTCGATGGCTGTCTTTGATAACCGAGCCGGTCAGAAGAACTGCGGACGTATTCATGATAGTTGTCAGCCAAGGGTGGAGATCGGCAGGTACCGATTCCGGTTTATATTACACGAGAATTACGAGAGGCGGCTGTTGCCTTTCTGAGCGGTTATTCTCAGGACAAGCTCAACCTGATCCACACTTATCTGTTCAAGGCGGGAGATATCATGTTTGCTCAAGCCCCTGGCCGCTGCATCTAATATTCTGCTCCGCAGGTCACCATCCCGGGATGAAAAGGAGGACGATTTATCGGAGGAGAAGTCGGTTAGTGAACTCGACTGTTCCGGTTTATTTTCCCGAAACACATCCGGATGCGCAGCTGAGGCATTAAAACGCTGAATGCTTCTTATATCATCAGCCATTCGGCGCCTGAGAGACTCCACAGACTCCCTTTCTTCGATATCGGCATATTTCTCGGAATCTAAAGATTTTTGAGGCGTAAAATCGGATTTGTCGCCTATCGGTTTATCTGAGGGGGTTGTTCGGTTCATAATCGGATTCGACGATGGGTAAACTGATGATTTATCTAACGTTTCTTGATTGTCGGTCTGCGCGGCGGGCCTGGTAAAAGGATAGGCCGGCTCTACGGGGTCAGGTGCATTCTTTGGCAGGGCTGACCGAGGCCATTTGGGATGGGCTTTGGATTCTTTCTTTTTATTACGGATAACCTGACTTAATCCCCACACAAGAATAAGCACACATATGGATGCGATTGTGCCTATGACAAGGATCACCCATTCAAACATCCCGGCAGGCTTTAGCTGATCCCAGGCAGTGAGTATAAAATTCGAAGGATTGTTTCCGATAGATGTTGATGCCCCGGTAGATTCGACGACTGCTGCCAGTTGGTTACGCAAATCGGCGATAGAATCTTTGATAGCTGCGGTCTGACCTTGTAGCTCTTGAATCGACTTTCCCTGCCGCTTAAGCTGCTGTTTGTGAACTTCGATAGAATCGAGTCGGCGGGTTAGCTGGTATTTTTGTTCCGCGAGTATATGGATCTGAGAATACTCCGGCTGATCTGCCAAAAGCGGGTCAGTCACGGCAAACAGTAAAATAAAGCTGTATCCCAGAATAATAATGTAGTTTTTATTATTTTTGTTACGATGAGACAACGGCGGACCGAACCCTGTTTTTATTTCAAATTTTGATTGAAGTAGGTCTTTTAAAAATCTAAGATATATTTTGTAGTACGATTTGGCAATTTCCGCATGGAATTCGCTAACAGGGGCGGCTCTATTGCCCCCTCTTCTTATAGATTGTATATTGTTCTTCAGTCTTTTACCAGAGGCTTAACTGAATATGCTCCGGTTTATCGTTTATCATAATGACCAGCCAATTAAAACGTATGAAGTAGATGACCCGGTAATCACTATCGGACGCCTGCCGGAAAACACGATCTCAATCGCGAATATGGGTGTATCTCGAAGGCATGTGCGCATTGAACGCGATGCCAACAGTAATTATGTGCTCTCGGATCTAAATTCCCTCAACGGTACATTCGTCAACGATAAGAAACTGAAACGGGCGACGTTGAACCAGGGTGACAGAATCGGCATCGGTAAGTATATCATAACCTGTGAATACCTCAACCACCAACCTGCTGCCGCCGACTACATTCAACAGAACCAGAATTTCACCTCTCCACCGATAGAACAACCTCCGCAGGGTTATCAAGATAAACAAACGGTATCGCAACCGGCCATATCCTCCTTGGCCGCTTCGGCAGTCATGATAGAAACCGGTAAGCATGTGGTATATAAAATTGATAAACCACTGCTGTCCATCGGTAGTTCCGATGAAGACGATATTTTTGTATCGGGATTCATGATCGGAGAAAATCATCTGTTTATCGAACAGAAGGATGATGGATTCTGGATACATTCGAAAAAGAAAATGGCCAAATTCAAGGTTAATGGGAAGAAAACGAATAAACATAAACTGGAACACAAAGACCGACTCGAAATAGGAAACTCTACTTTTCGATTTATGGAAAACGGATAACGAATGCGTATAGCCATAATCTCTGATATCCATGGAAATATTGAAGCACTTGAAGCGGTATTTGAGGATTTGGAGAGCCAACAAATAGACGAAATAATCTGTCTGGGGGATATTGTAGGATACGGTCCTGCACCAAACGAATGCATTGATCTGGTCAACCGAAAATGCCCCGTGGTACTGCTGGGCAATCACGATGCCGCCGCTATTGGCACCTTATCGACACAGCATTTTAATATCCATGCCAAGATGGCCATTGACTGGACAACTGAGCATCTCTCTCAGCAGTCGCATACCTTTCTTGAGAAACTTCCATTGGTGAAAAAAACAACTACCTGCACCTATGTGCATGCAACGCCGTATGAGCCGAAAATGTGGTACTATATCACATCACTTGAAGAAGCTGCATTTAATTTCCAGTTCTTTGATACACAACTGTGCTTTGTCGGTCACACCCATATACCCATAATGATCGTACTCAACGAAAAAAAAGAGCTTTATGTACATCAGGGGACCAGACTCAATTATGGTACTATGGACGGTTCTCGATTTCTGTTTAATGTGGGAAGTGTCGGCCAACCGCGGGATAAAAACCCTCAGTCCTGTTACAGCATTGTAGATTTGGCCCAAAGAGAGTTTTTCTATCGCCGCGTTTCATATGATATACAAAAAACACAGGCGCGGATGCGCAAGGCCAAATTGCCTGACTTCCTTGCCACCCGACTTCAGAATGGTCAATGATCATTCCGGGCGCTCGCAAAAAAAAGCCACCCTCAGGTGGCTTTTTTTTTATAAACATGTCCGGACCAGGTCCGGTAACAACGAAGATTCAAGAAACAAAGCACTGTGTGACGAATAATACCATCCTGAATTGAGCGGTTCTTATAAGTTTAAGACGATAAAAAGGCGCATACACCTTCTTCTACCCTCTTCCAATCCCGCTGAAGCGGCGCGGGATAAGCAGGACAGGTGTCCGACAGTGGCTCAAAAAAACAGCTGTCACGTCTTAATCATTGAAGCCGGAATCTGGTCATAGGCTTCAGGCGGCAGGTGTAATGGATAATTTCCATCGAAACAAGCCGAACAAAAGGAATTCTTCGCATCAGGCACTACCGAAAGCATCCCTTCATTCGAAAGGTATCCTAGTGAATCGACTTCCAGGTAGAAACGGATATCCTCTATCGAACCTCCTGCAGCGATCAGCTCCTGCCTGGTAGGCATATCGATGCCGTAAAAACAGGGACAGATGATCGGTGGAGAGGAAATACGCAGGTGAATTTCCTTCGGTTCGGCGGTTTTTATCAGACGAATGATTTTCTTCATAGTGGTTCCGCGGACTATTGAATCATCGACAATTACCACACTTTTACCCTTTAAAACGCCTTTGACCGGATTGAATTTCACCTTAACCTTGAAATCGCGACCTGATTGGCCCGGCTGGATAAAGGTTCGTCCGACATAATGATTTCTTATCAGACCGATATCAAACCTTATCCCCGATTCTTCCGAATACCCCAGAGCCGCGGTTGTCGCACTGTCAGGCACTCCCATCACGATATCTGCATAGGGGGCCGGGTGCTCACGGGCGAGTTGACGCCCAAGCTTGCGGCGAATCTTATCTACATTGTGCCCGAAGACAAAACTATCGGGGCGGGAGAAATAGATAAATTCAAAAATGCATTGAGCCGACCGGGTTACCGATTCAAAGGTCGGTATTACAAAACTGGTCACACCATTGTGGTCGATACGAACCATTTCTCCCGGCTTTATCTCACGGACAGTTTCAGCGCCGACCAGGTCAAACGCACAACTTTCGGATGAAAGAAAATAGCTTTGGTCTGCTTTCCCCAGAAGAAGCGGTCGTACTCCACGAGGATCACGCGCCCCAAAGAGGGCATCTTTAGTCTGAAACAGAATCGAATAGGCGCCCTTCACTCGCGATAAGGCATCCAGAATCATCGCGTCTAGCCCTTCATGCCTGGAGCGGGCAATCAGATGCATGACAACTTCCGTATCAGTTGTTGACATGAAGATGGAACCGTCAGCCTCCATCTCCTCTCGAAGCGCACCGGCATTTGTCAGGTTTCCATTATGTGATCCAGCAATCTGCCCCACTTTGCAATCCACCAGTATCGGCTGGGCATTTACCAAAGATGATGAGCCGGTAGTTGAATAACGATTGTGACCGATAGCGTGTGGTCCCTCAAGCCGTGAAAACGTTTCTTCCCGTTTAAAAACCTGATTGACCAGCCCCATGCCCTTAAATACCGTCAATTTCTGGCCGTTTGATGCAACGATACCGGTACTCTCCTGCCCGCGATGTTGAAGAGCATATAAACCCAGATAGGTAAGCTGTGCTGCTTCTTTGTTATTATAAACGCCAAAAACTCCGCATGATTCATGCATATGTTCGTCGAAAAGAAACTCATTTTCCATGGCATACTCTAACTTTCATCTCTCTCATTTTTGTAAGAAACACTCGCTTTGACAAAGCCTTTGAATAAAGGATGAGGCGAAACGGGACGTGATTTGAATTCTGGATGAAACTGACAGCCAACAAACCAGGGGTGATCCTTCAGCTCAACGATTTCAACAAGCATTCCATCCGGTGATTTACCCGACAGGATCAACCCGGCTTCTTCAAATTGTATCCGGTAATCGTTATTAAATTCATACCTGTGACGATGACGTTCACTGATGTTTTCTTTTCCATATACATTACGTGCAAGGGTCCCTTTTTGTAAAACACAGGGGTAAGCCCCCAGACGCATGGTTCCCCCCAGGTTCATGATTTTTTTCTGCTCTTCCATCAGGTGGATAACTGCATCGGGAGTTTTTGGGTTGTTTTCGATACTGTCGGCCTCCTTGAGCCCCAGAATCGATCGGGCAATCTCGATCACCGCGGTTTGCATACCCAGACATATGCCAAAAAAAGGAATCTTCTTTTCACGGGCATACCGAATGGCTCCGATTTTTCCTTCCAGACCCCGGGAGCCAAATCCTCCAGGTACAAGGATTCCATCGATATCTCTCAGCACGCTTTCTGTCCCCTTCTCCTCGATCTCCTCCGCTCCGACGCTGTGAATGATCACCTTTGCCGAATTGTGCGCCCCCGCGTGATTGAGAGACTCATGTATAGATTTATAGGCGTCCAGTAACTCGGAATACTTTCCCACAACGGCAATACTGATGGTGTGTTCAGCATTTATCACTCTCTCGATGTATTCACGCCAGGGTCTAAGATTTCTGCGCCCTGCCTTAACCCCAAGCGTGTCGACAATCACATGATCGAGATTCTGTTCTGCAAGTTCCAGCGGCACCTCATAGATGGTATTCTTAACATCAAAGGCCTCGATAACCGCCTCTTCATCCACATTGCAGAAAAGGCTGATTTTACGACGTACATCGGTGTCCAGATGCTTCTCGGTACGGCATATAAGGATGTCGGGAATGATACCGATTTCGCGCAACCTTCCTACCGAGTGCTGAGTCGGCTTTGTTTTCACCTCTCCGGCTTTGCTCAGATAAGGAATCAACGTCACGTGTACAAAGAGAACATTGCTGCGCCCTTCACTCTGCCTGAACTGCCGCAAAGCTTCCAAAAATGGAAGACTTTCTATGTCACCAACCGTTCCGCCAATCTCGGCAATCACCACATCCACCTCAGGGGTCACTACCGAGCGTATGCCCTCACAAATCTCGGACGTTACATGCGGAACGACCTGTATAGTTGCACCCAGGTAATCGCCGTGACGTTCTTTTTTTATGATAGAATCATAGATACGTCCGGTGGTAAAATTGCAGTTACGATTAGTGGTCACACCGGTGAAACGCTCATAGTGCCCCAAATCAAGATCGGTCTCAGCGCCATCATCGGTCACATACACCTCTCCATGCTGGTAGGGATTCATTGTGCCGGGATCGACATTGAGATAGGGATCAAACTTCTGATGCACCACCCGAACTCCTCGTGATTTCAATAGCAACCCGATCGATGCTGCGGTAATTCCCTTGCCCAATGATGAAACTACGCCACCGGTGATAAATATGTACTTGGCCATCTCAGTGCTCCGGTATTTTATATGTGGTTGAGTAAATTGATTGTCACTTTTTTGTCAGCTAATACATTGTACTGCAAAAAGCCCCGTGGCTTGAGCAGGGGGCCTTTTTCATCATCGATCATACACCCTCACACTAATCAAACAGGGCGCGGCGGGTGGTGTAGTCTCCTTCACCCCTGTTCTTTTCGGTTCCGGTTGCGCAGTACTCCTGGATAGACTTGACTGAAAATCCTGTATTGACCCGGGAGTCCATTCCGGCAATGGCTGCCTGAGCCCCCTCCATGGTCGTGATATACGGTATCGCCTGAGATACGGCGGCACTTCGAATCGGCTTCGAATCCATTAGCGCCTTGCGTCCGGCAGGCACATTAATGATGAGGTCGATATCATTGGCCTTGATTAAATCAACGATATCCGGCTTGCCCTCCCCGATCTTGGCCACCGTCTTTGCATTGACCCCGTTGCTTCGCAGCACCTTTGATGTACCTTCGGATGCATAGATCTGAAAGCCCATATCCGCCAGTTTCTTCACCATGAAAATGATGTTTCTGCGCATGCTGTTACGTACGCTGATAAACACCTTCCCACCCTGGGGGAGGTTGTTTCCCGCTGATTCCTGGCTTTTGGCATATGCCAGTCCCAGATCCTTGTCGATCCCCATCACCTCACCTGTAGATTTCATCTCTGGACCAAGGACCGTATCTGCCCCGGGAAATTTGTTAAACGGCAGCACCGATTCCTTTACCGCAAAATAGTCCAGCTCCCGCTCCACAGCATCCGAAATGTCGGAAAGCGGCACACCGGTCATCACCTTCGCCGCAATTTTTGCCCACGGTACTCCGCTGGCTTTGCTGACGAATGGAACGGTTCGGCTGGCCCGCGGATTGACTTCCAGCACATATATGGTGTCTTCCTTGATAGCATACTGAATATTCAAAAGCCCCACCACCTGAAGCTCCTTAGCGATACTCATGGTGGTTTTGCGGATCTCCTCAACCAGTGTAGCGGAGAGAGTGTGGGGCGGAAGAACGCAGGCACTGTCTCCGGAATGTATTCCCGCAATTTCGATATGTTCCATGATACCACAGACTTTCGTGTCTTTTCCATCGGACAGTGCATCTACGTCCACCTCGATAGCATCACTGACAAACTTATCGATCAGCACCGGGCGATTCTCTCCGACCCGGCGCGCCTCATCGACAAAACTCAACAGTTCCTCCCGGTCGTAGACAATACGCATGGCACGACCACCCAAAACAAACGACGGGCGAATCAGCACCGGGTATCCGATACGATCTGCTATCTCGGCTGCCTGCTCGGGACTGGAGGCCATGCCGTTTGGCGGCTGATGCAGCCCCAGTTTCTTTATCATGGCGGCAAATTCGTCTCGATCTTCGGCCCGGTCGATCATGTCCACGGATGTACCGATAATCGGCGCTCCGGCCTCCACCAGTTTGCGCGCCAGATTCAGCGGCGTCTGACCACCAAACTGAACGATCACACCGGCGGGCTTTTCCTTATCGATAATATTCATGACATCTTCGAAAGTCAGCGGCTCGAAATAGAGTTTGTCGGATGTATCATAATCGGTACTCACCGTCTCCGGGTTGGAGTTGACCATGATCGACTCATACCCAAGCTCCTCCAGTGCAAATGAGGCCTGGCAGCAGCAGTAATCAAACTCGATTCCCTGGCCAATTCTGTTCGGTCCTCCACCCAGGATGATTATCTTTCTTTGGTCGGAGACTTCCCCCTCATCCTCCACTTCATAGGTAGAGTAATAGTACGGAGTGTAGGCTTCGAATTCCGCGGCGCAGGTGTCAACCAGTTTGTATGTTGCCCTGATACCCAGCTCTTTACGCAACGCTCTGAGGCTAATCTCATCGCTGCCGGTGAGTCTGGCGATCTGTATGTCGGAAAAACCCATCTGCTTGGCTTCCCGCAAGGTCTGCGTCTGCTCTTCCCTGGACGCATTTAGCAGCTTCGGGCTAATCTGTTTTTCGAAATCGACGATCTCTTTCATATTGTGGATGTACCACTGATCGATTCCGGTGATCTCATATAGACGCTGCGGGCTGATGCCTTTGTCAAGCGCATGCCTGAGAAGAAAAATCCGATCCGAGCTAAGTCGTTCGAGCCTTTTTTCTATTTCTGCAGCCGACAGGTCGGAGAAAATATCGCTTTCAAAGCCCACGCGGCCGACTTCCAGACCGCGCATGCCTTTCTGCAGCGCCTCCTTGAATGTTCGACCGATCGCCATGGTTTCACCAACAGATTTCATCTGTACACCCAGCCGGGCATCGGCTTCTGGAAACTTTTCGAAGGTAAAGCGGGGAATCTTTATAACACAGTAATCGATAGTCGGCTCAAAAGAAGCTGGTGTTTCTTTTGTAATATCGTTTCTGATCTCATCAAGTGAATAGCCTACAGCCAATTTGGCGGCAAACTTTGCAATCGGAAAACCGGTAGCCTTACTGGCAAGCGCGGAGCTCCGACTCACCCGCGGATTCATCTCAATCACAACCATCCGCCCGGTTTGCGGGTTGACCGCGAACTGAATGTTCGATCCGCCGGTTTCCACCCCGATCTCCCTGATGATGGCGATCGAGGCATCCCGCATAGCCTGGTACTGACGATCGGTGAGAGTCTGCGCAGGAGCAACGGTTATGCTGTCACCGGTGTGCACTCCCATCGGATCCATGTTTTCGATCGAGCAGATTATCACCACATTATCGGCGTTATCGCGCATGATTTCGAGTTCATATTCTTTCCACCCGATGATCGATTCTTCGAGAAGGATCTCGTTTATTCGGCTGAAATGCAGACCCGATTTGGCGATGCGCTCAAACTCTTCTTCGTTGTGAGCGATTCCACCACCGGTACCGCCAAGGGTAAAGCTGGGACGGACAATTATTGGAAACCCGAATCGTTCCACCACTTCCCAGGCCTCATCCATGTTATAGGCAAGCTCACTGTGCGGAACGTCCAGACCTATGCGGGTCATTGTTTCTTTAAATTCGCTTCTGTCCTCCGCCCGCTTGATCGCCTTCTGATCGGCTCCTATAAGCTCGACATTGTATCGTTGCAAAACGCCGCGCTCGGCAAGCTCCATGGCCGTATTTAGTCCGGTCTGACCGCCCATTGTGGGAAGCAGCGCATCCGGACGCTCCCGTTCGATTATCTTCTCGACGATATCGGGGGTAATCGGCTCGATATAGGTTTTGTGTGCAAGATTCGGATCGGTCATAATCGTAGCCGGATTCGAATTCACGAGGATAACCTCATACCCCTCCTCTTTGAGTGCCTTACAGGCCTGGGTACCGGAGTAATCAAATTCACACGCTTGCCCGATGACGATCGGA
This sequence comes from uncultured Fibrobacterota bacterium, assembly GCA_964419255.1. Classification (GTDB taxonomy): domain Bacteria; phylum Fibrobacterota; class Chitinivibrionia; order Chitinivibrionales; family CAYFVL01; genus CAZPHU01. The sequence continues at coordinate 34,383 of CAYQOU010000018.1, forward strand.
CCACTTCCAATGATCAGTATTCGATGAATGTCTGTTCTTTTCGGCATACTCGATTCTTTCTCTCTTTTTGTCTGTCTGTGTATAGTTTCTTCACAACCCGGCATCATGCCGGAAAACTTTAATGCTATGTTTTTCTTCTACACTTTTTGTCGTAATAAAAAGAAAGCAGTCGATTTCAGGCGACTGCTTTTTTCTTGTTTTCCATCATCTCAATAAAGGAGGTGAACAAATATCCCGAATCATGCGGTCCGGGAGATGCTTCCGGGTGATACTGCACCGAAAAAATCATCTTCTCCATATCGGCTACCCCCTCGCAGGTATTATCATACAGATTCAGATGCGTCATTTCAATACCGAACTTCTTGAGGCTTTCAAGATCTCCGCAGAAACCGTGGTTCTGTGCGGTGATCTCTATCTCACCGGTGCGCAGGTTGCGCACGGGATGGTTACCGCCGTGATGTCCGAATTTAAGCTTGTAGGTGGTTCCTCCCAGTGCGAGGGTTAGAAGCTGATGCCCCAGACAGATGCCAAAAAGCGGAACTTTCCCGATCAGCTCTTTAATATTATCGATAGCATAGGTCACCGCTGCGGGATCGCCGGGGCCGTTTGACAGAAATACCCCGTCCGGGTTCATTGCAAGAACCTCCTTTGCCGGTGTCTGCGCCGGAACCACATCTATGATGCAGCCAAGGGAACGCAGGATGCGCAGGATATTGTACTTTACCCCGAAGTCGTATGCCACAACCCTGAAACGCTCCTCCCCTTTATTCTGTCGTCCGGGGGTGCCATCGAAACGAAACGGCTTTTTACAGGTGACATCCTTGACGATATCGACCCCCACCAGACCGACCCAGTCACGTGCCTTTGCCACAAGACTCTCGATCACCGGCTCTTCTTCCCCGGCGTAGAGCACAGCTTTCATTGCCCCGGCCAGCCTGATATGACGGGTCAAAGCCCGCGTGTCGATACTTTCGATACCGACAATGTCGTTTTTCTTCAGATACTCACCCAGTGTCGTCTGACTGGTGAAATTTGAGGGATACTTACAGGCCTCTTTTACCACAAAACCAGCCACCTGAATGCGATCAGATTCGATATCCTGCTCATTGACACCATAATTTCCGATAAGCGGATAGGTCATGGTGACAATCTGTGAGGCGTAGGATGGATCGGTAAGTATCTCCTGATACCCTGCCATACTGGTATTAAACACCACCTCACCTAAAGATTCACCGGCTGCACCAAACGATTTGCCGGTGAAAACGGTGCCGTCCTCTAATACTACATATCCTTTCAAAAGCATTCCTCTTTTCTCATCTTAGATTATTGTATCCCATCTAATGCCGCCTCCTGATGCACCGAGCCCCAGAGGCAAAAAAAAAGATACCTGCGGCTATCGAAGCTGCAGGTATCTTTTTGTATACGATTTCAATCATGTATTTGTTCAAATATGTGGACATTCTGATAGATGTCCGAAAAAGGCGAGACTTAATAAAACCTTCTTTTATTATGGAACAAAATAATGTTTTTAATAATTTGCCGTCAAGTCCATAATCTTTATCGGACGGCTTTGTTGTGAAAGTTATTTGATCACCAAGTTCACTTAATACTATTTTGCTTTTCTTCCATAAATATTTTAATCCTGTCTAAAAGGGATGTATCCCATGAGTAGAATTTTGAAGAAAGAACAACTTTCCGAACAGGTCTTCCGCTTTCGTCTTGAGGCTCCACGGATTGCCCGTAAGCGCAAAGCGGGTCAATTCATCATTATACGAGCCGATGAGCAGGGCGAACGCATACCTCTGACTATTGCCAATGCCGACTCAGAGGAGGGATGGATCGAAATAATTTTTCAGGCTGTCGGTCATGGTACACTCTCCCTTGCCGCTCTCGACAAAGGCAGTAGGGTAAGCGATCTGGTGGGACCGTTGGGAAAGCCTACGCATATCGAAAATTTCGGTCGCACACTGTGTATCGGCGGTGGCGTGGGCATCGCTCCTCTCTATCCGATCGTATGCGCCCTGAAGGAGGCCGGCAATGATGTCACTACCATAATCGGGGCACGCACTAAGGAGTTGCTGATACTGGAGGAAGAGATGAATCAGCAGAGCAATCGTCTGTTTATCGCCTCGGATGACGGATCTATCGGAAAGAAAGGTTTTGTCTCAAATATCGCCACCGACCTTTTCGATTCCGGTGAACAGTTTGACCTGGCCGTAGTGATCGGACCGGCGATGATGATGAAGGCAACCACCTCACTGACCGTCGCAAAAGGCATCAAAACCATGGCATCGCTTAATCCGATCATGATTGACGGCACCGGTATGTGCGGTGGCTGCAGGGTATCGGTTCATGGTCAGACAAAATTCGCCTGTGTCGATGGGCCCGAGTTTGATGCTGCGGGTATCGACTGGGATGAGTTGGTTCAGAGGCTTGGAGGATATCGGGAATTTGAGCAGAAGGCTCGGGAAAACCACGAATGTAGACTGGCAGGTAAATAATGAGTGACAAACTAAATCGTTTCGTACGTACCCCAATGTCGGAGCAGGATCCAAACGTTCGCAGGCACAATTTCGAGGAAGTGCCGCACGGGTACACCGAAGAGGAGGCGATTCAGGAGGCGAAGCGCTGTCTGCAGTGTAAAAAGCCGCTCTGTATTCAGGGATGTCCGGTATCGGTGAAGATTCCGGAGTTTTTGGCACTGGTTGCCGAGGGCAGGTTTGCCGAGGCGGCACGCAAGGTCAAGGAAACCAATGCCCTTCCCGCCATATGCGGAAGGGTGTGTCCGCAGGAGGAGCAGTGCGAGGCCAAATGTATTCTCGGCAAAAAGGGCGAGCCGGTGGCGGTCGGAAACCTCGAGCGTTTTGTTGCAGACTGGGAACGCATGAACAGCGAAATAGTTTTGCCGGAGATGAAGCCGAAAAACGGCAAGAAAGTAGCCATCGTGGGCTCAGGTCCCGCGGGCCTGACCACTGCCGGTGAGCTGGCGAAAGAGGGATTCGAGGTGACTATTTTCGAGGCGTTGCACGAATCGGGTGGGGTACTGGTGTATGGTATCCCTGAATTCCGTCTTCCCAAAGAGATCGTAAAAAAAGAGATCCAGTACCTCGAGAAGCTCGGTGTCAAAATTGTCAAGAATTTTGTGATCGGAAAAACCGCTACGGTGGATGAGTTGATGAAAGAAGAGGGTTTCGATGCGGTGTTTGTGGGATCGGGAGCAGGCCTGCCCTCATTCATGAAACTGCCTGGTGAGAACAGCATCGGGGTCTACTCGGCAAACGAGTACCTCACCCGCAGCAACCTGATGAAAGCCTATCTTCAGGATGCGCATACGCCGATTATCCGCGGGAAAAACGTGGTGACAGTCGGAGGTGGAAACGTTGCGATGGACTCCGCCCGTACCGCTTTGCGCCTGGGAGCCGAGCATTCCTATATCGTTTATCGCCGCAGTGAAGCGGAGATGCCGGCCCGTAACGCGGAGATTCATCATGCCAAGGAAGAGGGCATCGAGTTTAAGCTTCTGTGCAACCCGGTGGAGATACTCTCCAATGAGCAGGGATTTGTCAGAGCGATCCGCTGTATCCGTATGGAGCTTGGTGAACCGGATGCCTCAGGACGCCGTCGTCCGGTGCCTGTCGAGGGCTCCGAGTTCGAGATTCCCTGTGATGTAGTGATCATTGCGATCGGAAACAAGCCCAATCCTCTTATCCCCGACACGACACCCGAAATCGACGTGTCGAAGTGGGGAACGATTGTGGCAAACGAGGAGGATGGACGCACCAGCAAGAAAATGGTGTATGCGGGAGGCGACATTGTCACCGGTGCCGCAACAGTTATCCTTGCCATGGGCGCGGGAAAGATTGCCGCACAAAGCATCATGGATGATCTTGGCCAAAAGGACTAGATCTGAAAACCGGGCGGACAGAAGAATAAACCAGCAATTGCACGGGTTCGTCCCTGCAACTGCAATCACGCTCCGTTTTATAGTGGGGGAAACAAGGATGTTTCCCCATTTTTTTATCCATGAAGAGACCGGTCTAGCGGAATCGATTTTTCGGCTACTCGGCCTCTCGATTACTCAAAAAAAATCGAAACGATTAATGACGAGTAGGTAGTATCTGTTCAGAAAAGTAGCTCACGGGTATCATGCTTCGACTGCGCTAATCACAGATGTGTTTTAAACCGCGGCTAAAACGACGGACTTGCTTCACAATGATTTCGGAATAGTTCAGGCGATCATATTTGCCACTGCCTGAGAAAGTTGGGCCTTATCGTATGGTTTCTGTATGAAACTGCTGTGACCATGTGCCAGTATTTTCTGAGCCTCACCATCGATGCTGTAGCCTGATGTTATCAGCACATGGATGTTATCGTCGATCTGCCGCATCTCCATAAAGGTATCCACGCCACTTTTGCCGGGCATGATGAGATCGAGTATCACCAGATCGATCTCCCCGTGAAACTGCCTGAAAAAATCGACGGCCTGGCTGCTGTCATGTTTGGTGATTACCATGTAGCCGATTTTTCCCAGCATCTGAGCGGCCATCGTGCATAAATCTTTCTCGTCATCCACAAACAGTATGGATCCTGCGCCTGCTATGACCGCTGGTGAATTGGTTTTCCCCAGCGTAGTCGATTCCCGGGATAGGGGAAAAAACAGATTAAATGCCGTTCCCTGTCCGTATCTGCTATCAACGGTGACTGCTCCGTTGTGACTCTTCACCGTTCCATACACCGCCGCCAGGCCCATTCCTGTTCCCTTCCCTTGCTCCTTGGTTGTGAAAAATGGCTCAAAGATATGAGTTATCGTTTCCGGGGCGATTCCATTACCAGTATCTTCAATCGTTATCTGCACATAGTTTCCGTCTAGAATATTGAAGCCGGATTGGCAGTAGTCTTCTTTTGAGAGAGTCGTGATGCGTGTTTGAAACAGAATCTCCCCTCCATCCGGCATGGCATCTCTGGCATTCAATGCGATATTAAGCAGTGCATTCTGCAGCTGGGATGAATCCCCCCGCGTGATTGCGGGCGAAGCTGCAAGCTGCTGTCTAATCGAAATCCGCCGGTCGATCGTATGCGCAAGCATCGATGCAATTTCTGAAATGACCGTATGAAGATCAACCGCGGCGATCTGATATTTTCCCTTGCGGGCAAATGCGAGCAGTTTGTTGGTCAGATCGGCGGATCTTTGAGCCTGTTGGACTATTTTTCCAGAATACTTCTCGTAAATCGAACCCTCTTCTGCCATCTCCCGCATCAAATCCGCATAGCCCATCATTGCAGCAAGCTGATTGTTGAAATCGTGAGCGATTCCTCCCGCAAGTTTTCCGATCGCATCCATTTTCTGTGCCTGACGAAGTTGCTGCTCCATTTCATAGGATTTTGTCATATCATGAAAAACAAGAACGACTCCCACAACTCTTCTTTCATGATCCAGGATCGGTGCACCACTATATGCCACTCTACACTCTGAACCATCCGCGGAAATGAGGATGGCATAGTTATCGGCCCCCGCGGTCTGCCCCTCCCGCAAAACACGAACGGCGGAATTCTCAATATCCGAACGCGTATCCGGATCTATCATCCGAACGACTTCCTCTAAAGCCTTCTCCCGGGCATTCTCAAAATTCCAGCCGGTGAGCTGTTGGGCAACCGGATTCATCCGGGTGATCCGCTGGTTGGCATCAGTGGCAATGACCCCATCGGCGATTGAATTGAGGGTTATGCTTAGATTGGTTTCACTTTCACGCAGAGCCTTCTCCGCAACTGCAAAATCGGTCACATCCTGTGCGAGGACAAAGTAACTCCTCTTCTCGTTAAGCTCCCCCTGGTAAGGAATATAAGTGATCTTTAAATAGCGAAACTGACCCATATGAGGTATATAGACCTTGAGATTGAACTGACCGCTGTTGCCTTGTCTTATTTCCTTCAGATGCGGCGCCAGTTTGTCGTATGTTTTTTTAGTTAACACATCAGACAATTTTCGTCCGATGACCTGCTCGGGCTCCTTGCGCACAAACTCACGGTAGGCGCGATTTGCATACAAATAACGCTCATCTTCATCGATATGTGCAATGAGGACCGGCATGTTATCTGAAATGAGCGTCAGATGCCCATTTTTCTCGTGGGCCTCATTTTCCGCACGTAACCGGTTTCCAAACTCGGTTTGAAGCTGTCGCGTTCGCTGATGAATGGTTTTGCGCAGAGTCACATTCCAGATGATAACAACGGCTACAATCATCACAAGCACGCTTAGAGAAAAGGTTCCGTGAAGAATCCATGTATCCAGATCGATGTTTTGCCGATCGAAACCAAACCATCGCAGATAGATCTGCCGATAGGTACCGTTCTCCCTCAAGATTTTCAGCCCTTCATTGATTTTTGTTAAGAGTTCCCGATTGTGTGGACGCACTGCAAAGCAGTAATCTCGCCGGGGAAGAGAAATCTCTCTTACAACGATCCCGGATAGATCGTGCTGATTGATTAGATAAGACCCCTGAAAGCGAGCCAGAAGGGCACAATCATAGAACTTCCCATCCAGAAGCCGCAAAGCTTCCAGAGGGTTTTTAACCGGAACCGGCTGTGCGGCAGGTATTGAGGAGATAAGAAAATCATGCATAAGCTCACCTTGCTGAACCAGCACACGTTTGTTTTCCAGGTCGCTCAGCGATTTTACAGAGGAATCATCTGAGACAAAAAGTGCATGAGATATCTGTGTGAAAGGAATTGAAAACGCGAAATGCTTTTCTCTTTCTCTGGAATAAAACATACCGGTGATCACATCGATCTGGTCTTTGCGCAGCTGGGTACGCACCGAGTCCCATAAGCCGAGTGAAATGGTAGTATTCAGTTCCATCTCCTCAGCCACGGCATTAAAAAGGTCGATATTGAATCCGGTCGGGTTGCCCAGACTATCCTTAAATTCATATGGCGGGTAATTATTATCTCCGCGGACGAAGAAAGCCGATTCGGCCCGTGAAGAGGTGATTGCTACAAACAAAAGTAAAAACATCTTCATGGAAAGCAAACAAGCTTTAGCAGCAGACGATCTCAAATAAACGGCTCCTGTGTATGCGCTGTTCTAATGGATCAGAATTTATCGGTAAGACCGCCTACATTATATCATATGTAAGTCATTTTTGAAGGAGTTTTTCGCCTGTTTGGATTCTTTCAGGCAGATTTTGGCCTCACTGGACCGTCTGTTTAAATAATACAGAAAAACCTCTCGGGCTTGAAGATCTTGCTGGGATGCATTATGGTTGCGTCGGCGCTTTTCCTGGCATTCGCGTGAATATAGCCCAAGTCCGACCGAGCCGATGACTCGAAACAATACGTTTAAAACCGATATAAGAACAAAAGAGTTGCATTTTGTTTCATGAACATTCGGGTCTTCGAAATAAGTTGCATGGTTCGGACTGTAGGTCGGAAGTTTCCGGAAATGAGAACACTTTCGATTCGTAAACAGACTCGTACGATGCTAGATTTATCTTCAGGATCATTTTCCCAGCATTACCCCTAAACGAATCTTTGCCGCACTGGCTTTGCCGGTAGCGGGCGGCTGTTATTTGAAGGATCTTTGGCAACGCGGTTTTGATCCGGAACAGTTTTTACACCATCTCCGGCACGTTTGGAGCTAAAGCGTTCATCGTGCATGTCGAACATAACGGAAGAAGAAGAGTCTTTTCCGCCGTACGCTGGTAGGATGTTCATAAGGATGCTTCCCTGAATTCGGCAAAATGAGGCATTTCCGTAAAAATGCATAGAATGCAGTCATAATCAAAACTTCCACCAGCCGAGCCTCCGCCATAAAAATGTGGCATTCAATGCACAGCCAGCATACCCCGTCAAACAAACATCACGCAGTATTTAATTTCCACATTTCCACATCTCCACAAATCCTCATTTCTTTACCCCGTTGCCAGATCGGCATCACTTTCCCTGCTATTCTATTGCTCCTGGTTTCCTCTGTGGGTATATTATTGTACAGGAGGTCAGAGCGTGCATGCATAATCAAATTTTCAACTACCTGGATTACCGGGAATTTCTTCGGGATTTTGTGGAGGAGAAGCGAAAAACCAATCCATCCATCTCTTTTCGGTCGATCGCCTATCGACTCGGGTGTGATGCCGGATTTTTCAACAGGATTCTCCGGGGCAAGCGCAACCTTTCCGCGGAGCTGACGTTGAAGCTGAGCAAGATCCTGAAGCTCTCCAGCCAGGAGCAGCGGTTTTTCGAGCTGCTGGTTAATTTTTCACAGGCAAGAAAACAGGCGGAAAAAGATCACTTTTTCGAACAGATGCATCAGTTCAGGACTATGAAGATAAAAGAACTATCCGTGCAACAATATGCCGTATGCTCCCACTGGTACTATGTGGTGCTCCGTGAGCTGCTTCACGTGGTAAAAGGTACTCATCAGGAAGAATTCAGCAGCGAGCGGCTGGCGATGACACTGGAGCCGAAAATAAAGGTGGGGGAAGTTCGGGATGCGCTGGATACGTTGCAGCGGCTGGGGATTGTAGAGCGCACCGGTAAGGATGCGTACACTCTGGCCGACCGGTTTATCACCAGCGGAAAAGAGATTCCGCAGGTCATAGTCAACCGGATTTTGATTGAGTTTATGGAGCTGGCGCGTGAGGCGATCGATCGTATTCCGCGCAGCCGGCGAAGCATGTCGATGCTGACATTCAGCACCTCCGAGCAGGCCTGGGAGCGAATTCAGGCAAAGATTGCCGATTTCCGCAAGGAGATATTTGCGATAGTCGAGGCCGACACGCAGCCGGCAACACAGGTATACCACATGAACTTACACTGCTTTCCCGTCACTAAGCCGTTCAAAGGAGCGGAGGCATGACACGAAGAACAATTGCCCTTTTACGGCTTCTGATTCTGCCGGCGGTCGTTCTGCTTGCAGGCTCATGCGGCATACTATCAACCAGCGGCGGCTCAGGAACGGAGATCGTGGGCAAAGTCGAGTTTCAGGATGATTCTTCGTCTTCCAAGATGGTGGCCGGGTACCGCAGTTTTCTGCCGGCATTCGATATCCCGGTTTACCTGTATCCACGAAACCTGGACATCGATCTGAACAACTTATCCATCCCAAGGGTAAGAACCCATAGTGACGGGAGTTTTCGCTTCTCGAATATCCCCGGGGGTGAATATTTTGTGGAGGCAAACGATGGGGAGGGGAAAACCGCCCGCAGAGAGGTCGATGCATCGGGAGAGGAAGAGACAATCGATGTTGGCGTTCTTGTACTTTCCAGAGGCAGCTCAATATTGGATTCACTCTTTGAATGGTGGTACCATGTCAACCTGAATCGGGCAGAACCGGAGAGTCAGGGATCAAAAAAATAGGTAAACAAAAACACTTGGAAAAGTAATGCTGCAAAAAAACCTGTTTTTCTTTCCTGTCCCCTCCCGCTTCAGCGGGATACGAAGGACGGGTGTCATACAAAAACTTTATATCGCATGCAGCGATTGGTATGATGATGCCGGTGTGAGAACCGTGCCGGTTGCAAGCCACCGGTTTCTGGATTGCGGCCCACCGGGTTAAAAGCATCGCCCGCTTACGAATTTTTATCTGTAACAACCTTCTGTACATACACTTACGCGAAACCTTAACCTTTTTCGTCATGGGGGGTTCTATGCCCGTACACAGTTTTTTTCCGACAAAAGTATCCATTAAAAAACGTTTGGTGGGTCTTATGGTTTATCATCGGAGGTGCTTCTTTTCCACACTATGCGTGGCACTCTGTTGTCTGGGGGCACATGCGGAGGGATTTTTTGTCCTGGAAGGGGGCGCATCCGCTCCACGGTCCACCCGCGGTGAAGGTCTTTCCGGCTATGGTGCCTGGGAGGCGAAACTGGGCTGGGGCGGTGTGTCCAGCTCGGGAATCGGCGCCGCCGGCGGACTTACCTTTGTTTTCCAACGCACCAGTGCGGTTTCGAGCTTTGACACGATCGGAACCGGTGACGGGTGGTTGATCGAGGAGCAGGTGCCGGAATATCAAATTAAACGCACCATGATTCTTCCGGAATTCGGAATCCATTTGAGACTTTTTCCAAAACTTCCCGCGAATCCAATCGCCAACCTGTCGACGGGGCCCGCGTTGATGATCTACACCAGCAAACGTTATGTGGATGATTACGAAGAGACCGAAACAAGCAAACACAGCGGCAGCTACTGGGGGTGGCACGGAACGGTCAACCTGGGCATAAACGTAGTGCTTGGAGAGAGTGACAATTCGCTGTTTGCACTCGTGCAATACCGAAGCTGCATTGTGACAAAACATGAATGGGACAGCTCTGTTCGCTACCGTCAGGACATGTCGGCACCGGCGTTTCATATTGGCATACAGTTTCTTTAATCTGTTTACTGGAGCAAAGGAGGAGAAAAATGACCGCAAAAAAGATACTTCGTTTGTGCTTTACTCTTTGCATTGGATTACTGCCAATGATAAGTGGCTGTTACGCACCTAACAGTCCGTGCATAAATTGTGACGAGAGCGATCAAGGATTAGATGATGACGGTGATCAATCATTTACCTCCATAAGGTGTGTACACTATTTCCCCTACCGCGGGGCAAACAAATGGTGGCATTACCTGGAAGCGGGAGGCAACTCTCTTACCATCGATGTCGTCGATACGATTTCGGATGAAAACACCAGCTACTATAAGGTTTGTTTTGCAGAGGAGCAAATCGATACCACCACCGACTGGTTCAAGTCGACTTCGGACGGCATTTTTTTCAGTTCGTCTCTGACTGGGACGTACGAGTTTTTCCTCCCGGCTCGCCTGACACAGCAGCAGGGGACATTTTCCTGCGGCAGCGGCGAAGTGCACTACCGATACCACGAGCAGCACCGGATAGATGGAATACTGTTCGAAGATGTGCTGGTTTTGGATTACGAAACACCTCTTCTTCACAATTTTGATACCATTATTTTTGCGAAAGATATGGGTATTGTCGCATTGACCGACGAGGGTGGGCGGTTTCCGGTAACCTATAGTCTCGACAGCTCATCGGTCAGCTCGGAGTAAGGCGGAACGGATGGAGGGAGGCGCCTTCGACAATCTCAGGGCAAACGGAGGCAATCAGGCACACCATTAGTGAGCATACCGGATATACCGCTGGTGGAAAAACCGGTCTGCCTCCGTGCTGAGCTTTGTCCACACTCTTTTGTCAAAAGAATCAAATCCGGTAAACACCGCGACGTGCTCGGTTCGTCCCTCAAGCGGGATCACCGAAGGTGGGGCCAATAGTATGGGATTACTCTTCGTCCAGTTGAGCGGATTCGGAGGCATCGGGGGGACTAGCGGGTAGCGTGTCCTCCTGCGGAGCTTTTTCATTTACCTGGTCGGAGACAGAATCGGCAGGTTCGGATGATTGATCCGGTTGACTGGAATCGTCTTCGGATGATTTTTCGGGCGAAACAGCTTCGTCTCCTTCCGGCTGTTGGGCAGTGCTCTTGTCGGAAGGCCGCGATTTTTGTTTCTGAGCATCCTCCTCCGGTAGAGCCTGAGAAAAGTCCTCATTATCTCTTACGATTTTTCTGGTTTCAACTTTTTCTTCTGTTGCACTTTCCTCTATTTTCCTGAAAGCAGCATCCGATGAAATAACCGCGCCGGTCTGCTCCGATAAAAGTCTCAAAACCTCCTGGGCGGTAAGCGCGACGGCATCGTTGGGATCGTTTGCAAGCTGTTCCATAAGATACATCGCACGGGTTTCTTTCATTTTTCCCAGAGCTATGAGAATCTCCACCTTTAAATCGGGGTCGTTTGTGCGTGCGATAAGCTCCAGCAGAACATCCGATGCCGCGCGGTTGCCGATCTCTCCCAGAGCGGTAATACTGTACATCCGCATGTAACCATCCTGCTTCTCATCCAGTGCGATCTCCTGCAAAACTCCGACCGCGCGCTCACGAAAGTCGACGATCTCATCGAGTACTTCCCGTACCCGATCCGGCTCGAACGGTTCCGCGGCATACAGGTTTTTCAGGGTTACGATCTTGTCAAACAGAATGCCTTCCAGTTGATCCTTCCCGTAACCGCTTTCGGTAAGAGAAGCAAGTGATTTGTCCAGTTCATCCACGGACGTGCTGATCTGTTGAGAGGCCGATTGAAGGCTGTCTACAGTGTGGTAAAGAGAATCGATAAGCAGCTGCTGCCTGGCCAGACGATCTTCCAAGGTGATAAAGCCGTCCCTCTTTCCAAAACCGGCGATGCCGTGAAAACGGATGCCAAACCAGATCCCCGGCCCGGCAAAGGTGTTATTTTCTTCCGGCTGCAGCGATATGGCAAATTCGTTATTAGCATCGAAGAAAAGCGACTGAATGTCAACCGCTCCGGTGGAGATCTCCAGACGATCGTTGAAAGCACGCCAGGTGACAAAAAGGGAAAGAGGAAACTGTTCGAATCGGCGATACCCCTCAAACGAGGCGTATAAACCGTACCCAAAATATTTCTCTATGGCAAAGAAAGGATTAACCTTCTCCGAGTCGATTGTCGGAATCGATTGCACCCCAACATGCAGCCTGGTTTTGATTGACTCTATGCTTTTGCTCAACGCCAGATAAAACTCATTTTCAGGATCATTATCACCGGAATAATCAAAAAGAGTAGCTTCCTTATGGGTAAAGAGATTGTGTACGCCGACAGCAAGCGAGGGCAAAAACCTTCGGTTTTCTCCCAGGATGCGCGCCTTGAGTCCCATGGTAAAGCCGCCACTGTATCCGAGCTCGATATTTACGTATTCGATTATACCCAGATCCAGCAGGTATGATTGCGGTACCAGCAATTCCTGATCATCGTTACGGGCCAGCAAGAGATCCGCTCCGATATGATACTCGCCCCCCTTGAGCAGATCCGCATCCGGCACCAGATGAAGCGAACTCCATCTGGTTTTGGCATGTACGGCCGAAAAACAGACACCGATTGCCGCGATACTCATGAGCAGCCGCAAAAATGTTCTGCGTTTCTTTTTCTCAATAATCATTCGTTTGCCTTCTGATTTTCCGTCATTGCCGGAATTGAACTGCACCGAAAAAAAATCCGGCCCACCGCTGATTGGGCATCATCTAAAATGGAGTGAGATCAGTACGGTGATTTGGTCTTCACTCTGCTACGCATAAGACAATACCCACAGTTACCCGAAATTGCAAACAGGCACCATTAACTTTATCGGTATATGTGAGGCAAAACTTTGCTTATTTTTTTTACTCGAGGTGAACGGTTGCGAGCAAATGAGTCGCACTAATCCTTGAAAGCAGAAGGGGTGAAGCAATCGTATAGTCGTGCGCAGAACCCTCAGAGGTATTTTTCACGAATTGCTTAGGCCCTTTTGCCCCGGGCGGATCGAGCGAATCGCCGCAAGAGAACGCTCCATTCAGTTTTTATTCATCATCCCCAAACTGCTCATCCTGGCTGGAGAAATCGGACATATCCGAATCACGGGTCTCCATCAGTTCCGCAATCTGCTGTGGCTCCGGCAACCGGTCTCTGATTTCCTTCAGCAGACGGATGATCATATCATTTTGCTTGACCAGCCGCTCGGCCTGAGCGTTATTGCTGTGACGTTTACCATTGTTGTTTCGGTCGGGACGTCTGCGGGAGGATGGTGACTGTGCCGATTGATGCTGATAGTTGCCGCCATTGTAGTTGTAGCTTGCACTGGGGCTGTAGTTTGGTTTGCCCGGACTCTTACGGGAGGAATTACCATAATTGGGTTCATCAAAAGCCATTCAAAAGCACTCCTTTAGTAATAATAGGAAAAAATAGTAAATAAGTTTGTTTTAAATCTCTGAAGAGAGTAGTTACTGTAGTCCTGAAGTCGGGAGAGACTTGCTACAAAATGTTTAACATGAATTTAGCGTTAAATAGCTAACTCCGACAGAGCCGGAGAATCAAGGATCAAAGAATCAGGAAACAAAAACACATACAAATAATACGACAAAAACGTGCTTTTCCTCCTTCTCCCGTCACAAGTCCCGCTAAAACAGGACGGGATAGGGAGGTCAGGTTTGGACCATAGAATAAAACGGATATGCAGAAGTATATGTAACCTGAATTGAGCTGTTCTGAGCAAGGGAGTCGCGAGAGAATTCTTCAGTTCAGGTTATTGATTTGGACGCCCATAAAGCATCGCAATACTCTATTAATTCAGTGTAGCTTTCAGGGCATGTAACGTCAACTAAAAATCCACTTACCTGATGTCTGAACCAGGTCATCTGTCTTTTTGCATACCGTCTGGTGTTGCGTTTAATCTTCTCAACAGCTTCCGGCAGACTCATCTCTCCATTCTCTACGGCGAACAATTCGCGATAGCCCACACAATGCATACCGGGAGAGTCGGGTGCATATCCCATCGAGCGAAGTCTTTTAAATTCATCCCATAATCCCATATCCATCATCTGCTCCGCACGACCGTTTATTCTCTCGTATAAAACGGCGCGCGGCATATGCAGAATTATCGGAACAAACTCGAGAGAGTGCATCGGCTTTTTCTGGCTATCCAGCCTGCTGATCGACTCTCCAGTGTCGTAGAACACCTGTAAGGCTCTAATAATCCTCTGCGAGTCGTTTGGATGAAGCCGTTTGGCACTGAGAGGATCGACACGGCTCAACTCTTCATGGAGAACCTGCTTTCCGTATCGATCTGCTTTCTGTTCACAGTGTGCACGAAAGGCCGGATTGGCGGGAATTTGAGGCCCTAATCCTTCACTCAGACATCTAAAATACAGACCGGTACCACCACAAATGCAAATAGATTTTGCTTTTGCTGCAGTTTTTTTCGCACAGCCAAGCGCATCGGAGGCAAATCGCCAGGCGGAGTACTGTTCACAAGGATCAATGATATCAATGAGATAGTGCCTGACGGCACGCAATTCATCTTTATCGGGTTTTGCGGTTCCGATATCCATGTATCGGTATACCTGACGTGAATCGCATGAGACGATTTCCCATCCATACCGCAGAGCAAGCTCGATGGCGACGGCCGTTTTACCCACTGCTGTTGGTCCCAGGATGACGGGCACCAGCTGCTGCCTGCACGTAGCCGGCATCATTGACTCCACTCAAAGGGAAATGGTATTTTTTGATACCGCTGCCGTTCATCCTTTTGCTGCTTCCGGGAAGCAAAATTCTCACTTGTTACTGAAGAAACAATCATCCCTGGTTCCTTTAAGGGCTCTCAAACAGAAAGAATGTGCGCAAAAGAGCACCCATGCATAGAAAAAAATTAACCCGTTTACTGTTGTTTATTCTAGTTTTGCTGGCCGCTGCTCTGCTCGTTCGTTTCATTATGCGTTCGGTCTCGATCTCATACCCACTGCAGAGCATGCTGCAGGAGAAAAATACAACAGGCGAACTTTCCAGTCTTGCCACCACTAAACTCGAAGAACAACTCATCGATAAACTTCATGAGCTTGAAGTCAAAAAGGAGGATATCCGGACTCATATTTTCCTGGAAGATACCCTCAGAGAGATAGAGGTTCAAATCCCCCGGGGAAAACCCATGGAGTGGATTATCTGGAATCTCAGTCAGGCGGTGCACGATACACGCTATCAGATAGAAGACTGTCTCTACCAGAAACGCGGCGATTTCTATGTATTACGATTCAACAGCAGAAATCCTCGCAATTTCGATGTACTTCTCTCGATTCACATGGCCGACCGGTATTACTCCAATACGGCGCAGGTTGCGATAGTGATTCAGGATTTTAACTTTCAGGCAAACGAGACCACAACCCGCCTCCTTGCTTTCCCTCACCCCCTTACCGTCTGCCTGATTGCCGCTGCCAATAAATCTGACCTGACCGCGCAGGCAGCCCACGAATACGACAAGGAGATTATCCTCCATCTGCTTCTCGAAAGCTCCACAAGGATCAATACCCCCTTCGAGGAATCGATGATAATGGTTCATTATGAGGAGTCCAGGATTCGCGATATGGTCACCGAGGGGCCTGATCAGATCCCCTACTTTGCCGGGTTCAGCAATCTTTTCGGCTCCCGGGGGTGCGAAGATTCACGGGTTATGCGAATCGTGCTGGAAGAGGTTAAAAAGCATAAGGCCTATTTTCTGGAGAATGTCACCGCCCGCAATTCCGTGGTACACAGCATGTCTGAGAAGATGTCCGTACCCTATGCCCGGATACAGGGCACATTGCCCGCCGACACGTCGGGAGAGATTTTGGAAGAAAATTTAAAGAAGTTCTGCTATATCGCCCAGAAAAAAGGGTATTACATAATCGGTGCTCACGCAAATCAGTCTCTACTCACCGCATTGGAAAACACTCTCCCCTTTTTCGAGAAGAATGGAATTCAGCTGGTGCATGTGTCTACTATTGTTCCCAGGATGCGATCGAACTAATTTGTTAACAGCTGAGTCCTGCAAAGCCGGAGAACACAGAGTACAGAATGCAGAATCAAGGAATCAAAAAACAAGAAAACTGTAGACAAATAATACGGTAAAAAATGCGATACATCGGAAACCACGAATCCAAACGCTCACCTATCTTGGAAAGGAGAATGATATGGCAACACTGGGTGTTAACATCGATCATATAGCAACCATCCGACAGGCACGAAAGAGCCGGGAGCCGGATCCGGTTCAGGCGGCGGTTTTGGCGGAGCTGGCCGGGGCTCATGGCATAACCGCTCACCTGCGCGAGGACCGGCGCCACATTCAGGATCGCGACATATATATGCTTAAGCAGACCGTCTCCACTCACCTGAACATGGAGATGGCGGCTACAAACGAGATGGTTCAGATCGCCATCGATGTTACCCCCTATATGGCCACGCTGGTGCCGGAAAAGCGCGAAGAGCAGACCACGGAAGGGGGGCTTACCGTTAGGGGCAAGGAGAGCGAACTGGCAAAGGTTGTCGAATCCCTTCAGGAGCATAATATTCTGGTTAGCCTGTTTATCGATCCGGACATCCAGCAGATCAAGGCGGCCGCAAAGACAGGAGCCACTCATATCGAATTACATACCGGCTACTATGCAAACGCCCGCAGACGGGCACGGCTGGAGGAGCTGGCAAAACTTCAGGACTGCGCCATAGCGGCTCACAAGCTGGGCCTCAACGTCAACGCCGGTCATGGCCTCGACTATCAGAACGTGGAGCGGGTGGCACGCCTCGAGCACATCGCCGAGCTCAACATAGGCCACTCCATCGTCGCCCGCGCCTCCCTGGTGGGACTGGATAAGGCCGTACGGGACATGATAAGCCTTATCGACTGACAGAGGATGGAGTCCTTGGGGACGAATAATCGAAGCCGGAGGATCAAGGGTTCAGGATCAAATCTCAGCAATTAAAATCACATATGAAGGTGTTAGCCGTCAAGGGGTTAAAGATAGTCCGTGCCCTTACTACGGCAGCAAAGATAATAAACCGGCAGCGGGCAAAATATGCGGGGCCAGCTTCCCGAACAGACACTACTCGGCGACCGCAATCTTTATGTATTTGACAGAGGAGCGACCGTCGAGGACAGAATCGACGAGACGCACGGCGACAAGATAGGTGCCGGATGAGACATACTCTCCCCTGCTGTTTTTGCCGTCCCAGACAAGATATTGCCTTCCATCGTGATTGCCATAGACAAATGACAGCTCCTTTCTAATCACGTTTCCTGTTGCATCATAGATTGTGGCAAACGCCTGGGGCATGCCGGAAGACGAAATCATGATCACCGTTCCGGTGTTACTCTGTATGCCCGGCAGCGCCGAAACGTATGACGGAATCTGATCGACTCCCGGGGTAAATGGTGAGATGGCCAGCAGATCCCATTCATCGGCTCGAAAGGCTGTGATCTCTATGGCACGCCCGCCTCCCCGGCCGCCGTTTCCGGCATCATCCACGGGCACATGACGATCGGTCGCAAGACTTATGGTATTTCTGGAAGACAGGGCAGCAAAGCTGATCTTCTCGGTGAAAATCACCCGACAGCTCGAATCATCAGCCATCTCGATCGGCTCGGCGCCGCTCTCAAGAAAAGACTTCATCGGACCGACGATATCAAATACCTGATCCGGTCTTTTCCCTCGTATGGATGATGCCTGAATGGGTTCGGAAAACGTCACGATCAGCGTATCCCGGGACGCTCTGCCGGAAGATTTCATTTCGGCCGATTGTATCACCGGACCGGCTCTATCCAGGACGGTAAACGGCTGTATGTCGAAATCGCCGCTTAAAGGGATACGTCCCCACTGATCAAACGGCACATCGGTTCCGAAATCGAAAGGCGGCTGTATGCTGACCGAGAAGACGCTCTTGCCGAAAACGGAATCGGGCAGGCGTGTCATATGACTCTTTGCAAATATTCGGTTGCGCTTACCGAATGGATCGGTCAGGTCTATCCGCGTGGGAAGCTTTCTGACATAACCATCCAGCTCTATTACAGCCGTCTCGATTCTACCGTCTCCATCACGGTCCTCATACCAGGCACCACTGACCATTCGGGAACAGAAATAATCGACGGTACTCATATCCGATGGTTCATAATAAGATTTGGCGGCAAACATATTCAGGGTTGTCGATCTGCTGATTACCAGCGTGTCTTCATACACCGCGCTGCTGTCGGTCGGTTTGAGGCCCTGAAGGGAGTAGAAAATCTGTATGGAAGAATCATGTTCGAAACCGGGTACCGACAGAGCCACCTTCAGAGTGTCGTCAAAGACGGTGCCGGCGGCTACGGATGCAACCGGCGGGGGCAGCTTGGCAAAGGTATAAATATGCTGCTGTATGGCGCTTGGCTCCATATTCGTCTTAAAGGCTCGTATCTGCAGGGTGCATCGATCGTGGATGACGACAGGCTCCCCCTGGTAGAGCCGACTTGCCTTGGTGGGCTCGCTGCCATCCAGGGTGTAGGTAACCATGGCCTGCGGCTCCAGGTTTTCCAGTGTTACCGAAACCGGCTCACCGCTGAATTCTCCCCCCCGTGGACGGGCTCGCGGGGTTGCCACCACCGGTGCGCCCCCTTCGACGAACCGTGCTGCGGTGGTATGACTGGTGCTGTATCCTTGATGGGTTGCATATGCCCGCAGCGTTGTCGTTGAGTCGATAATCATATGCAGCGTAGAACCACGTATGGTTCGGGTGATCAGAGAATCGCCCTGCTGCATGCGGCAGGTAAGCCTTATGAGAGAATCCGACCGGAAGCCGGGAACGGTTATGGTCACGGGCAAAGATGATGAAAAATTGGTGTCCACCGGGCTAATGACCGGTGACGGCAGAGTCGGATATATCCGCACAAACCGACGGCTGAGCTGCGAGCTGTTGAGCCGGGTGCCGCTTCGACTCACCGCAACGGCTTTCAGAGTGGTGGTATCGGTGATGGTAAGGGGGCTTCTGTACAGCTTCCCGTGCATCAGCGGATCCTGACCATCCAGGGTGTAGTAGATCTGGATATCGGTATCCTGCAAATAGCCTGGGACTGTAAGGGTAATCGTTTCGCTGATAACAAATTCGCCTCCATCCGTATCGACATGTGGTGCGGGGAGGGCCTTGATTTTTTCGTACCTCCTGACCAGCTCGGAGGAATAGCCGGAAAACGAGCTGTCCGAGACGAAACGCGCCCTCAAAATAACCGAGGTGTCGATCCGGATCGAGCTCTGATAGTAGCGTACATCCGACGACAGCAGTGGATCCGTGCCATTCAGGGTAAAAACAATTAGCCCATCGGGGCAGTCATCCCGCTCACAGCCGGGTGACAATGTGAGACGCAGCGTATCGGCAAATGATGTGTTTTGAGCAGAAACCCGGGGCATGGGAAACTCATCCCTGTGCATTCGCTGGGAGCTGTCCCCTCGTACGAACGGGGAACCGTTCGGAGAATCGGCGCCAAAGCCAGCATCGGCTAACAAGATGGCCAGAAGGAAAAAGACGGTTATCGGTGCATTCTTATTCATACCTATGCTCTTTAGTCGTCGTTTTGCAGGAAAAGTTTCAACCACCTGTTGACTCCATCTGCCTGGAGACGAAAACGGTTGTTCTGAACAAATACTAAATGGGCAAAAACCTCTCCAAACGGCAAAAAAAAACGGCTGCTTAGAAAAAAAGCAACCGTTTTTTTGGATCTGACGTATTTCTCCTTCTCGTGGATTTAGAAGTCAACCAGCTCCACGTCGAAGACCAGTATCGCATTGGGCGGAATCGCACCGGGTACCCCGCCAGCTCCGTATCCTAAGGATGGCGGAAGGATAAGCGTGCGTTTTTCACCCCGAGACATCATCATTACACCTTCATCCCAGCCGGGAATCACCCGTCCTGCCCCCACCGGAAACTGAATCGGCTTTCCTCTTTTGTAGGAGCTATCAAACTCCTTGCCGTCCAGAAGAGTCCCTTTGTAATGCACCGATACCACGCTGCCAGGTTGTGGCTTCTGGCCATCTCCTTCTTTGCGGATTATGTAGTGAAGCCCCGATTCGGTTTTCCGGGCATCGGGAAATTTTTCTGCGATCGTGTTGCCGAGATTCTCCGCCACATCTTTTTTGGCCGTTACGGCACCCTCTGCAATCGAAACGATCTCCTTATAGGAGTCGTTTTTATCGACGGTAAAAGCTTTGGCAGCCGCTCCCTGACGGATAATCTCTACCCGCTGTATGGTATCACCCTGACGAATAGTATTCACCACATCCATCCCCTCGATCACGTGTCCGAATACGGAATGTCTGTCATCCAGATGAGGAGTCTTGTTCAGGGTGATAAAAAATTGACTGCCGTTGGTGCCGGGACCGGCATTAGCCATCGAAAGGATTCCCGCACGGTCATGACGCAGTGATGGATCAAACTCATCTTCGAAGCTGTATCCTGGGCCTCCGCGACCGTTTCCATCCGGATCTCCTCCCTGGATGACAAAGTTTGGTACCACCCGATGGAAAATCAGCCCGTCATAATATGGCTGCCCCTTCTTTTTCGCCGAATTGGGAATGCCCCCCTCTGCAAGTCCCACAAAATTTGCTACGGTGAGCGGGGTTTTTTCAAACTCCAGCGACAAAACCATCGTCCCCTTGTTGGTATGCATCTTCGCATACAATCCGTCTTCCATCTTCTGACCTTTCTCTGGCTGACTACTCTGGACAGCCGACCACATAAGAGCTGCCGCTGCCAATCCAAATACAATAATATTGCCTTTTTTCTTCATTTTTCCGCCCCTTAATCCCAGTCGAATGGGTTTTCCACCCGTGAGTTATCATCCTTAAGATTTTTGGCATTCTTGAATTTCTGCTCCATCTCCTGCCTCCGCTTCTCCTCCTCGAGCTTTGCCTTCTTGAATTTGTCCTCAAGCTCACTGCCCCGAGATTTCTGAGCATGCAAGAATTCGTTGAGATCGGCTTTCTTATGGTCGGGAGACTGATGATCGACGACTTCTCCATTGGTTGGATTTACCCAAAGCGTCCCCTTGCACATCGGGCATTTAATCTCAAACAGACTCATATCGCCTCCAACAAATGAAAAAACGATTACCACAAACTTTCACGAATATACGTTAAGCCACCATGGATATTGAGGTATATAAATTGCTTAAGTTTATTTGAAGCTGAACAGAGCGGTTCTGAACCGATAGTCGCCGCCGACGACACACGATTCAGATACACATCACTTGGGTTAATCGAGACGATAAAAATACTGTTTTTCTATTGTTTAACATATATTTTAATAAGAGCTAAACTGAGCAATTCTCTTGCGGCTTATTGCTCAGAACCGCTCAGTTTAGGTAAGAAGAGAACCAGAAAGATTCGGTCAGAAAACTATGCCAAAACAAGACAGATTCACCCAGCTTATCGCCAATCCTCTCGAAAGTAGTGACAGGATCTCGTTTAATCGCATAAAAAAACTGCTCGAGAGCCAAAACGCCGATTCAAAACATCCGTTCTCCTATATTATAAAGAAGCTGACCGGCAAATCATATTCCGAGGAGCTGGCAGTCGAGCACTGGCACCATATCCTCGACAACAAAACCAACATGGAAACCAAACTCGGTCGAACGGTCAGCATACAAACCGCGGCAGTGGACTATTTCAGTGAGAAAGCAGCGCCAAAGGAGCCATCTGAAAAACACGATGCTGATAAAGCCGCGGGTCAGAAAGATACGATTGCTGATATGGGTGTGTCGGCCGACTATCACCAAACGTTGCAGGATGAGATCTCCCGTGCCCGCCGATACAATCATGCTCTTTCGGCACTGCTTCTGGAGGTGGATGAGTTTCACAGGATAAATGAGGAGCTTTCTCGTAAAACCGGCGATGAGATACTGAGTGTTGTTGTGAAGATTATCACAAAATCTATCCGCACCGTCGACAAACTGGCGCGCTTTTCTGGGGACCAGTTTCTGATCATTCTACCCAACACCAATCAGCGGGAGGCTTTCGAGTTGGCCGAGCGTATCAGGCAAAACATCTACAAGCGAACCGCTCGTATGCACAATTTGCCCCGTGGTATAACCGTAACTCTATCCGTACGACAGTACGGCGGGGATGAGAAGGCCAGTGGATTAATTTCCGATCTGGAACGCATCCTTAGAATCGGAAAACAACGGGGGCGCGATTCTGTTTACGCCCGTGAGGACATAACCGCTTCAACCATCGGCTGAATGATCGCTTTATGCGTTTTTGATCCCATGAGGCACCGGTGCTATATTATATTAATTTGAGTTGTTTTCGTTGATTGAGCTGGGGTTTGAATGAATATCGGAACTCGTGAATCGAACAATTTTCACATAATCGATGTTGCCGGCAGGATTAATCGCCTCAAAGATTCGATTGTATTAAAATCGTTGGTTAACACATTAGTCGAGAAAAATATAACCAATATTGCTCTTAACTTTGCTCAGGTTAATTATCTGGACAGCGGTGCTTTGAATGTGGTTATTTACAGTCACAATACCGTCTCAAAGCGCGGGGGCAGACTGGTAATTATTGAACCAAACGAGTATGTTCAGGATGTTCTTGAGGTGGTTGGTCTCAATAAACTGGTTAAAATCTATTCCACAGAGGAGGAATTTGCGAATGATAAAACACATGCTTAGCTTAACGATAGCGGCGGCTTTATTTGTTGGTGGCTGCATGGGTCGTGATCTGATCAAGCCCTCACAGGACCAAATCGATGCCTATATTCAGAGCCATCCCGATCTGCCCGAGTTGGATAAAGCATGCATATACGACGGACGCTTCGAAATCGGCATGAAGTCCGAAACCGTCCGATTCCTTCTCGGTGAACCTAAAAGTCTCGAAACAATTCAGCAGCCCTGGGCCGAACAGGAAAAATGGACCTATAAAAGCGGCACTTTCAAGGTTTTCTATATGGAAGACGGTGGGGTTGTCGGCATCGAAGAAAACTGAGTCGGCCGGATGGATAGCTAATAAAAGACGGGATCCATTCTCGTCTTTTTCTTTTTCATATCAGAAAAGAATCTTTCTTGTATGCATCCCTTCGATATTGTTGCCCTTTCCCTGATACTTATATTCACGGTCATCGGATTGACGCGCGGTTTTGTCTCCGAGCTGTTTAGGCTAGCCGCAATCATAGCCGGCTTTATCGGCGCACTGATGAGCTATGAGCGGCTTTACCACTATATAACATTTATCGATATCGGTGCACGAGCCAAAACGATTCTTTCCTTTATCCTTACATTTGTAGCTATTGCACTGGTTGTTCTTCTAATCGGCTGGATAGTTCGCAAGATAATCCACCTGGCGATGCTGGGATGGGCAGACCGGCTTCTGGGAGCTGCCGTCGGCGGGTTTAAGGCGGTTGTTATCATCTGGCTTGCAGTCATCTCCATAAATCACCTTCCGGAAACAAAACTGAAAAAGACTCTAACCTCCTCCCACAGCTACCAGCTTCTCAATGGCATTCCGCTTCACCTTCGCATACCATCCATTCCTCATCTGGACGAGCTGAAAAAGGGCGATCCAAAAGATTTTGTCGACACCTTCGATAATGCACGGCTTCGGCTGCAGACGATGCGCAATAAGGTCGATTCTTTGAAAAAACAAACCGAATCTCTGCAGGGTGCGTATTCCAAAAAAGAGTTATGATTGAACCGACCACATATTTCCTGCCGGCTCTGGTGTTGATCTTCGGTCTTATGATCGGATCTTTCTTTAACGTGCTGATCTATCGTCTTCCGCGGAATGAATCGGTTGTGTGGCCGGGCTCTCACTGCCCCGATTGTCGAAACCGGCTCAAGCTTTGGCACAACATACCGGTGATCAGCTACCTTTTTCTGCGAGGGGCATGTGCTTTCTGCAGGAAAAAGGTCAGCCTTCGCTACCCTGTCGTCGAAATCGTGACCGCCTTACTGGCGCTGTGGTTGTGGTTTTCGCTTGGCACACAGAGCATGACTGGTGTTTCCTGGTGGCGGGATCTCTACACCATCGCTCGTATGCTGTCTCTTCTTATTCTCCTGCCGGTCTCGCTGATTGACCTGCGGCATTATATCATACCCGATGCGATAACAATCGGAGGACTGATCGCCGGTCTGGCACTGTCTTTTATCCCCGGCGACCTAACGCCTCTTCAGGCGGTGTTGGGCATGGCAGCAGGAGGCGGTTCGCTATACTGCGTGGGTCTTTTCGGAGAGTATGTATTGCGAAAAGAAGATTCTATGGGTGGCGGGGATATAAAACTGATGGCATTTCTCGGTGCGTTCTGGGGATGGCAGACGGTGCTCATGGGTATTGTCTTTGCATCCTTTATGGGAGCGCTGGTGGGTGTCGGGATGATAATTTTGGGGGCGCTCAAAAAAGACCGTCACATCCCCTTCGGGCCGTTTCTGGCCGCGGGGTGCTGGACGGCCGTATTGTATGGAGATTATCTGCTCCGCTCGTATATCGCGTTTATCGATGCCGGTCTGACTGGATATTAATCATGCCGATCCGCAAAGTTTTTCCCGCCTTCGATGAAGCGCTTGGCCTGCTTAACAAATACAACCTTACCCCGTCCCGGATAAAACACAGTATCGGCGTTGCTAAAACTGCGCGAGCTCTTGCCCGACGAGTAATCAGGCGAAATCCGCAGGTGTCAATATCCCCCGAGCGGGTAGAAATAGCCGCACTTCTTCATGATATCGGCAGGGGCATAAAAGGCGACCACGAGGCCAATTCCATGGAGATTCTCAAGAAAGAGGGATATCCCCAGCTTGTCCCGCTTGTCAGACACGGCACCCATTACGAGGCACGGAAAATACGCGGCATCGATGATCCATCCACTCTACCCTGCGGGCTGGAAAACAAGATCGTTGCCTATGCGGACACCCGATACCGACTCGCTCCGGTCACCCTGCAGCAGCGCCTCGAAGAAATCCGCCGCAGGCGCGGAGGCGATGGGGAGAAGATGCAGGCTCTTCAGATGGCCATGCCTCGCATACTGGCGCTGGAAAAGGAGGTTCTCGACCTTGCGGGTCTTTCGGAGACGGATGAGATTGGGGTGGATGGAAGATAGACTGTAACGAGAGCGAGAGACGTGACGAGTATCGCGCGAAATGATGGGTGAATTAACCGTTTTGCCGAAATAGATTAGAAAAAGTTCTTCTCCCCCGAGATCTCATGCCTCACCGGTCAAAAATCATACTTCACCAGATTCCTTTGCTGTTCCCTCGATTGCCGATCCTGCTAATGCGCCTGGCCCCACGTACGACCTGCGCCGACGTCGACTTTCAACCTCACCGACAGCTCATAGGCCTTCTCCATCACCGTCTGTACCCATTTCCTGAAATCCTGGGTCTGCTCCGCAGGCACTTCGAACACCAGCTCATCATGCACCTGAAGCAGCATGGTGGCGCCGGGCCACTCTTGAGGCATCTGCTCATGCACCCGAAGCATCGCAAGCTTTATGATATCCGCGGCTGTTCCCTGCACCGGGGTATTGATCGCCGTGCGCTCGGCGGCCTCACGCACCTGCCTGCTTTTGGCGTTGATATCGGGCAGATACCGCCGTCTGCCCAGAAGAGTCTCGGTGTAGCCGTTCAGACGCGCTTTACCTATGCTTTCATTCATGTAGGCCTGTATCAGGGGGAATTGGTGAAAGTAGGTTTCGATAAATGCCCGTGCTTCCTTGAAGCTGATTCCCAGCTGTTTGGACAGATTTGCCGGTCCCATACCGTACATCAGACCGAAATTGATGGTCTTTGCGGCCCGCCGCATGCGTGGCTGGACAAACTCGGGCATCACCATGTAAATTGCCGCCGCCGTCTGTGTATGGATGTCCAGATCGTTTTCGAACGCCTCGATCAGCCGCGGATCGTTGGACAGATGCGCCAGGATGCGAAGCTCGATCTGAGAGTAGTCGGCCGCTACGATCATGAGGTTTTCAGGGGCGGCAAACGCCTCACGAATTTTCCTGCCCGCCTCGGTGCGAATGGGAATGTTTTGGAGGTTTGGATTGGTGCTGGAGAGCCGCCCGGTGGCGGCTATTGTCTGATTGAATGAGCTGTGCACACGCCCAGAATTTCTGGAAACCTGCGCGGGAAGAGCATCGATATATGTAGACAGAAGCTTCTGCACCTCCCGGTAGTCAAGAAGCTTGCGGGCGATCGGATAGTCGTGAGCAAGCTTCTCCAGTGCGGTGACGTTTGTCGACAGGCCGGTTTTGGTTTTCCTGGATTTGGGCATTCCCAGATCTTCGTAGAAAACCTCGGCGATCTGTTTGGGAGAATTGAGATTAAACTCCTTACCCGCCATGGCATATATGTCGGCGGATATCTCATCCAGCTGCTCGCTATAGGTATGCGACAGCCTGCTTAAAAGACCGGTATCGATAAAAATACCTTTCCATTCCATTTCCGCCAGCACCGTCACCAGCGGCATCTCAATACGGTTGAACAGATCCAGCAGCTCCCTGTCTCTAAGCAGCCTCTGAAGAATATCCCGCAGCTTAAGCGGCAGTATTACATCCTCCCCCGCATACCGTGCGGCTTCATCGGTTGACACCTGTGAGAAACAGATCTGATTTTTGCCTTTCCCGATCAACGTCTCTATCTCGGTCGTGCGGATATCCAGCCACTGCTCGGCCAGTCCGTCAAGTCCATGCCGTCTCTTACCCGGATCGAGCAGATAGGCGGCGATCATCGTATCGAATGTCAAACCTTTACATACGATACCATAGTTTCTGAACACCTGATAGTCATACTTGAGGTTTTGCCCGATCTTATCCACAGCTTCGGACTCCAGCATCGGCCTGAGAGTCTCGATCACCCGGGGAAGGTCCAGATTGTGCCCTCCCTTATGCCCAATCGGTATATACCACGATTCCTGCTCATTGAGCGCCAGGGCGATTCCCACCAGCTTTGCTTCACGCGCACTCAGACTCGTAGTCTCCACATCCAGACAACATTCGCCCTGTTTTACAATTGAGTCGACAATTTCCTGAAGCTGCTCCATTGAGCCGACAGTGCGCGCTTCGAATTCGGCTTTCTCCCGCACCTCAAAAAGGGGATGTTTCAACAGTGAATGAAACTCCAGCTCCTTAAAAAAAGCGATACAGTCGGTTCTGTGGGGATGGCCCATCGCCAGATCCGTAACTGAAATATCCAGCTGAATATCGGTGTTAAGGGTCACCAGTTGTTTGCTTATGTCAAGCATATCCAGATTTTCGGTAATCTTTGACCGAAGGCGCGGGTTGGGAAGTATGGATGGATCCTTAAGCAGAGCATCGAGTGTGCCCACCTCCTGAATTATCTTCACCGCGGTTTTCGGTCCCACTCCCGGGATGCCGGGTATGTTATCGGATGAATCTCCCATGAGTGCCAGAAGGTCGCGAATGCTTTGTGGGGATACTCCCATCTTCTCCTCCACCTCCGCGGCTCCCCATTCCGAAAGCGTCCCAGTCCCTTCGGGAGAAAGCATCCGCACCCGATCGCCGACAAGCTGCATCAGGTCCTTGTCCTTTGTCACCAGAGATACCGAAAATCCCTGATCGACAGCATCCCTGGTCAGGTGGGCGATGATGTCATCGGCTTCATAACCATCCTTTTTGATGGAGGGGACATTGAGATGTTTTACCAGCTGATGCACCAAAGGGATTTGACTCTTCAGATCATCGGGCATTGCCGAGCGGTTCGCCTTATACTGGGTATAAAGCTCCTGGCGAAAGCTGGCTTTACCGCTGTCAAACACTACCGCCAGATACGGGCAGTCATAGTAGCTGAGCAGTCGTAGAAGATAGTTTGCAAAACCAAGAACGGCGCTGGTGGGCTGTCCCTTCGATGTGGACAGCGGATTGCGTATCATGGCAAAATAGGAGCGGTAGATCAAGGCATGAGCATCCACGAGATACAGATGTTTTTCAGGCTGAGACATTCTAAACACGATTCCTTTGCTGGTAGGCATGAACTGACAACAAAACTCAGGAAGAGACGGTTGCACGTGCACAGATTTTATTTTCATTTCAATACTCACATAAAATAATACGGGACGTCAGGGACTAATATTTGTCACCTTCAGGGCGTATGACGGAAGGCTAAAGGGGGGTGATTAGTGCAAAAACTATGGCCCAATGCCCCGGATATACACCGTTATCGGGCAGTTAAACGTAATTGTGGTGCCTGGGAGATTGTTAAGAGGAAAACAAATACGGAAAAACAATGACGATTACGAACTAAATTCATAAAGCAGAAGTTCGGGTCGCGCGACTCATCCTCTCGGAACCGCTCGATCCAGGAACATTGATCCAGGAACACTATTGGTTTAAAAAGGAGTTGAAAAGCATGCCTATTTACGAATATCGTTGTAAGAGTTGCGGAAAGGATTTCGAGGAACTCGTTACCAGGGATTCGGGGCAACCTCTTCCCTGTCCATCATGCGAATCGAATGATACTGAGAAGCTGATGTCTGTTTTTGGAGGAATCAGTATGGGGGCAAAGAGTGGGGGGTGCGGAGCCGCCGACTCCTGCGGAGCGGCCGGGTCGAGCTGCTGCTCTAGCGGGACCTGCCCGATGGCTCAGTAGCACATGCCAGTAGCACATGGTTGTGAGCCGGTGCATATCGGTCGACAAGAGTCTGGAGGCGACAAAAACTGGATTTTAGCCGCTATTCTGTAAATATGCGATTCACTCGGC
>CAYQOU010000019.1:0-57583 GCA_964419255.1 uncultured Fibrobacterota bacterium
CCTCGTAGTCGAACTCATCCGACCAGATCAGGACCCATTGAGCATGGGAGAAGGACGTGAAAAGGGTTATGCATATGAGTGCCAGAATGTGTCTTTTCATGTATATCGTCCTAAATATTATATCAAACAAATTCAAGCCAATCCGTATTTCTGGGAAAGGGTCTGGTCGCGTATTTCTCCATTAAACAATACATAAAATCAAAGGGACCAGATTCTAAGTTTGGCATCTGTCCTTCGTGTCACATAGAAGATATGGGATTCGCAAAAAAGGTATCTTACCTCCTGATCCATTTGCTTATTCTTTTATTTTACCGCCCGGATGTGATTCCTCGCTATGGCTTGAGGGCTCAATTTTGCCTGAAAGCCTTCCCGTTTCTAGTATAATAAAAAACATTCCGGTTTGCCCGTCTAAAACCGACTATATGAATAACCATTGACTTTCCAACCTTTGAGGGCTTATACTTAAAAAATAATGCCATTTGATAATACAGGAAATCCCGCATCTCGTCGAATTATACGGATGCATCTAAATAATTTTCGACCTTATCTGAGCGATTCTCTCGCGGCTATTTGCCCAATCTTTTGGGAAAGAACGGGTTCAGCAATCGTTAAAATACCTCAGAGGGTATTGCATGCGATTGCTCAAAGCCATTCCCCTATAGTTTGAGCAAATCACCCATTCAAAATCGCTCCGGAAGGTACGATTATAATCAGACCGATAACTGTAGCTGTGATTGCAGAAATCAAAATTTTTTTATGATTTTATAAAGGTATCGCGGTGAATTCTCTGTTATGTAACGCCATGATTTACTCGTCTGTTTTGAAGGGAATCCGGTATGCATATACCCCAGTCAACCGATTTCGCAAAGCGTCCAATTTTTCCTTATAAATTATGGCGCACTGACTATCTAGGCTATCGTTCAATTGATAAAGCCGGGCATGGGAGTTTCGGGCAATCCTCCCAAAGTTTTTTCCACCCTTCTGTTCTTTATATTTATCGACAATGCACATACAATTGCTGCCATCGCGGGTGCAGCATGAAGGTAAGGGGCGTTTTGTATCGGCATCTCAAGAAAACCGTCTCTTCTCTTTCTACTTTCGCCTGCCGTACTCATGCTTGGTTGTATTTAAGGCTCTTTTGGGTTTACCGTTTCAGTTTAAAAATACCCGTAACCGGCGTTTAAGGTGCCAGGCAGGTCACGTGCAACCAGCTTCTGACGGCTGCATTTATAATTAACACGGCTGTCGGTATACCCTTCTTTTGAGAAAGGAAACACACATGTCGAAACGTCTTTTTATTGGTTTCATACCACCCCTGTATGTTATTGTCGGGATTATGTTGCCTCTCATAGTGTTCGATCCCGATTACGGTTGGTCAATTGTGATCGGTTTCTGGATTCCGGTTATCATTCTTTCCGTAATCGTATTGCCCCGCCAAAAGCAGTGTATGCAAAAAGCATTCTTTGCCACGTGTCTGCTGCTTATGCCCATAACGATTGGTTTCGAATATCTTTCCTTGTATCTTGACATTTGGAATTTTTCAGAGGAACACAGCAGTCTCTGGGGTTATGCAATCCTTGGCGCACCGGTGGAAGAGTTTATCTTCTGGTTTGGTGCTACACCTCTGTGCCTGCTTGTGTATCTTTTCTACCGTCAATTGTTTACCGGGAGGAGAGGATGAAAAACCTTGCACGTCGTATTCACATATTTTACCGGCGGGGATTTCCTACCTATATGAGGGGTAAGCGCTGGCCGGCATGGGCTGCTGTTGCACTACCTTTCATTGCACTGCTGATCTGTGTTCGTACACGTGTAAAATCCCTGTGCTGGCGCTCTGCACTGGTGGTGGTATTACTATTTGAAACGGCCAATATCTTCATCGAACATCGTGCGGTGTATCGAGGGCACTGGGTATACAATGAATCGCGAATCCTTGGCCCTCGATTGTGGGGTATACCTGTAGAAGAGCCGATCATCTACTACCTTTTCCCTCCTCTGTTTGTTATCATTATTATGCACCTGTTCTTTCAATGGTTTGAAGACAATCATTCCCTGCCCATACACTCAGAATTGTAAGGAGGAAAGCACATGGCTGCAGTGTCGAATAATATCAAAAGCACGTACCCCGCGGCTGTTTTCGGTGTTTTCTTTTTGCTGTTTTCGGCACTTTTTGTCTATGGTGTGTATGAAGGTTTTGTTTATTTTTCAACTCTGATGTTATTTTTCTATGCGCCGGCGACAGTTCTGCTGTATTATGTGTGGACACGTACGGACCGCTGGTACCGCAGCTCCATTGTTTTTATAAACTGTATCGCTCTCGCTTTGGGTATTGTGCTGGAGTTTGTGGCGGTTCATCTGAATTTCTGGACGTTTTATACGGATATGGACCCGCTCATCGGTTTGAATGTTGGGGATATTCCCGTGGAGGAGTTTCTCTTCTATTTCGGGGCTAACCTGCAGCTGACCACGTTGTATGCTTCCGTGCGCCATAGGAGTGAGAAACTGGGAGTAACTTCGCGCCTTTTCTGGTCCTGGTTCCGGAAAAAACAGAATGAAAACATTGTCCCGTTTGACGAGGAGCTTAGAAAAACGGCTGTTGTAGTGCTGGGGGGACTTGCCCTTATCTTAGGGGTGTTTTTTTTCAGGCGGTATTTTCAAAATCATGCCTTTAAGGCTGTAGCATCTCGAAACGGGCGAGGCCGGCCAGTGTATGTCGAAGGAAAATGGTATCCGGGTTGGCTGATCGCGATTGCGCCTTTTGCGACTGCGGGTATATTATGGATAAAAAGGACAATCAGGCTGATTCATGTTCCTGCTTTTGTGATTAGTTTCAGTATTAACATGTCACTGTATTTACTTTTTGAATACAATGCTATCATGCGCGGTCATTGGGTGTATAATCAACAGAGGCTCATCGGATGGCATCTGGCCGATACGATACCATTCGAACAGATCTGTTTGTATGTAATCAGCTTTCTGTTCCTGGTGCCTTTTTTCGAAAGTGTGCGGTCTGCTTTGAGACAAATATCCGACAAAAAAAAATCGGAAACCACTAGAAATCCGGCTCAGAAGTCTGACATTTCGATATCACGATGTCGTAAACTGCTCGTCGAATCGATTGAAATGTAAGCTGGATGTTTTATTTTCATGTAGAAACGCAAGAGTAGACATAGATGTTTTCTTTGTTTAAAAAATTGTTTGCCGAAGAAAAGATGTTTCACGCTGATCCGCAGAGATTTCGCCGATCGACTGTCGCCAGCTTTGTCGGTGAAGCAGTTCTGATGGTTGTCGCTCTGTTTATCCTCTCATTTTTCGACTCGGATATCATTGGGCCCGTACGCAAGATTCAAACACTGGTACTTCTTGGCATCATTATTAACCTCTCCGGCCTGATTGGTATTATTACCAGCCAAAATGTTCAGCGTGTTATCGGATTGAAGGCTTTAGGGTACAGTGCTTTGTTTATTCCCACCCTCATTTTTACGGGTGGTTTTGTAAGCCCATTTGTCGTCGTTTATCTGTTGATGACGCTGCTGGCGTCTTCCATGATCGATGTGATTCCTAAACGGATTGGTCAGGTCGGGGTCACTTTTCTGGTTGGCAGTTATGCAGGAGTTTCCCTGATTCAGAAAGCCGGATATATCCCCTCATACGTATCATATATTGAGCCGCTCCTGCAGAATGATCAATTTTTCTGGATGGTTTTTGCGGTCACCCTGCTCTGTCTTATCGGGGGATCGTATATGATGGGGACTACCCACCGCAATATTCGGGACACGATTACTCAGATGGTTACTATCCACCGTCACGTGGCAAAGGGAACCGCCGGATATACCGGGGCATCAATGCTTACGCAGATGGTTGGATCCCTGTGTGAAGCGTTGGACGCCGAGTGTGGTTTTCTGGTGGAGTGGTACAACCGGGATCAAAACAGCGGGGCTCGTCTTTTTCTGTGTCGACACGGGAAAACCTTAAATGAAGATATCAAATTCCCCGCCGAGAGAAAAGATGCGATCGGCAAAAATGTGGGTGCACATGCACATCCTGTGAAACATTTGAATCTGTCATTCGATGATATTGTCGGCTATCCACTCAGTAAAAGTCATGGATATTTTATTCCCGTAATCCTCTCAGATAAAACACCGGTGGGGCTGCTTGCGATTGCTCATGATAAACACCTTTCCGCTGAGCCGATAGTCGATGATATACTGACGGTTTTTGCCGCACGGGTCGCAACTGAGCTCGAACGAATCGAAGCCGAACGTAGAAATATAAAGATGCAGAACATGCTGGCTTATGGACAGAAGATGCATACGATAGGGCAACTGGCCGGAGGGCTTACCCATGACTTCAATAATTACATAAACGGAATCATGGGCTTTGCGTATCTGATCAAGAGAAAATCATCCACCGAAACTCCAGGGTATATTTATGCGGAAAAGATTGAATCTATCGCAAAGGTTGCCTCTAACCTCTCCACTCAACTTCTTACCTTCAGCAGAAAATCCAACCAAAACTACAGCATGATAGACATGCACCAGCTTATCCGTAACCTGACGGTGATATTGAAGCATACCCTGCCCCGCAATGTCACTCTGGTTACTCATCCTGAAAGTGAACATGAAGTAATCTATGGTGATCATTCGATCATCCAATCCGCGCTTCTGAACTGCGCACTGAATGCACGGGATGCGATGAAACAGGGAGGAACATTAACCATAAAGACGGAGGCTGTGGAAGTCGGCAAAAAATGCTTTACCTGCTGTGCTTCGGGAAAACAGGTGACGACGGGCAGGTATTTTTGCGTGACATTTTCTGATACCGGAAGCGGGATCCCACGGGAGATTATCAGTCGAATTTTTGAGCCGTTCTTCACTACCAAGAATGTCAGTGATGGTACCGGTATCGGACTGGTACAAGTCGGCAGATGTTTACATAATCATGGTGGTTTCATCCGGGTTGATTCAGAGATTGGCAAAGGAAGTACATTCAGACTGCATTTTCCACTTGACCGGCACGAAGAAAATGCGGATGAATACATACAGCGACCTGACTGTCGTGATAAACATTCCAGGATCTCCGCTTTGGAAAGAGCCATGGACAAACGTATGTTTTCGATATGGGAGGCAAACAAGTTTCGCGAGACTGAGAAACTGGAAAACAACAATCCTCATTTGCCAACCGTTCTGGTCGCAGATAGTTCCTCCTACCAGCTGGAGATGTTGATGAGCTGTCTGTATCAGGAATTTAATCTGTTTCAGGCCCGCAATGCAACTGAGTGTCTTGAGAAGTATCAGGCGAATCAAACTGTCATATCAGCGATTGTAAGCGATTACAACATGCATGTGATGAACGACTTTAAATTCTGCAAGTATCTTAAGGAAAACAAGTCTTTAATTCCAGTGGTGCTTTTGAGTGGCAGGTTCAAGGAATCAGATAAAATGCAGGCCTTCGAATGCGGTGCCACCCACTGCCTCGACAGGCCTTTTGATGTAGGAGAACTGATACATATTGTCAGGAAAA
This sequence comes from uncultured Fibrobacterota bacterium, assembly GCA_964419255.1. Classification (GTDB taxonomy): domain Bacteria; phylum Fibrobacterota; class Chitinivibrionia; order Chitinivibrionales; family CAYFVL01; genus CAZPHU01. The sequence continues at coordinate 5,524 of CAYQOU010000019.1, forward strand.
ATATTGAATCATCGGGATAGGAGAACGGAAAAACTGATAATTACGGCTGCGGTGCATTACAAGCAAAGTGTAATATCACCACTTCAACCTTTCAAAATCCTATTTCCGCTTTCCTTGCGATCAACAGTTCACAATTTACGAGACGGTTGACTTAAGGAGCACGCTTCAGAAGCCTGGTTTTAACAGCAGGGCTTTTTTCGAAGCGAATGAAATACACTCCCGGTGACGCGTCAAATGCGCGAAGCTGTTGTCGATTCGTGCCTCTGTGTATCGTACGCCCTCTCACATCGATGACCGTAAAATGGCCGATAAAACCGTCTGTGGCTTTTTGACGGTCAACGGTGCGTATCGCTTTCGTTTCGTCATGTAGATGTTCATTTATCACATCGACAAGAGGCTGAGTTTTATCGGCCATCAGTCCGCCGGCCATGTCCCAGACGATGATGCCGTTAAGCTGCTGCTCAACTATATAGGCGGCCTTGGCCGCAAGCGAACGCTCATTCTCATAGCTGACCATGCCGCCATCCGGCAGAAACGCGTACGCAGCCTCCGCCACCGTATCATATTCGACTCTCATCGTACTCAGCCTGTCGGCGATCGCATAATACATCGGTTTCCCGTCATCCTCGTCCCATGTGATTTCATCATACCCGCTGTGTGTTCCGCCAAGTGAGGTCGCCCCGGCAAAGCTGACTCCGTAAAAACCCGCACCAATGTTGATCTTACTTCGCGGTGCCCCCCGTTCCACCCACAGCTCCACACATCCGTTGCAATTATGTACCGGGTCGGGATCACCCGCAGAATAGTGGTACAGGGGGGAGTTGTGTCCGGTGTATGTATCCCAGCTTCCATGAAAATCATAGGTCATCAGGTTGAGTTGGTCAAGCAGACCGGATATGGCCGGGACATCATAACCCGCATCGATTCTTTCTGGTCCGCATGCCAGTGCCGCGGTGATGAGCTTGCCGGGGTGATACAGCTCGATCGAATCTCTTAGCTCGCTCAACAGGGCGGTATAATTGTTCTTGTCGGACGGGGTCCCGTTGTGATCCGCAAAACCGGGGTATTCCCAGTCCAGGTCGATTCCGTCAAAGCCGTAATCCCGGATGAGTTTCATACACTGGCCGACAAACCGTGTTCGGCTCGATGCTTCGGCGGCAAGGGCGGGGAATGTTGAGGAAAGTGTCCAGCCGCCGATTGAGGGCAGCACCTTGCACCCCGCCTCGTGTGCCCGGCGAATCAGACCCTCATCGACCATGAAATAAGCGCAATCGGCAGTTCGCTCGCTGCCCATGGGGGATTTCTGTGGAACCCAGCACCTCTGCTCGCCGCCGCCCGCCCCGTTGTTCCAGTCATAAGAACCAAACAGCACGTTTGTATGAGCCCACTCATCTGTCTGATAGATGTTTCCCTGCTCATCGGGCCAGAAGAATGCGTAATTGATGATACTCCACTTGGAGAAATCGATATTGGACGGCTGTGCAAGATTTTCCCGGTCAAAAAATTGCCAGTCGGCATAGTAGCCGATCACCTCGCGGGCGGCAATAGACCTGCCGGACAGGAAAAGGAATAATAGAACAGCAATCGATATCCTGATGGATGAATGCATCATTTCTCCTGTAGGTGTAATTGGGACTGGAGCAGGTGCATAACCACATGAGTTCTGAGTAGCAACCGATACCCATATAAATGTATTATCAGGAAAAGACGAACGCCACCAAATTATGCGAACTGATATGACCCGCGGGTTATACCGGGTGGACAAATTATCCTGCACTGCGAGATTGCAATAGCATGCTGCACGGGTTGCAGAGGTGCAAACAAGTCACTGAGCCAATCGGTTATTTAAGCCGTGAATCGGCATTCAGGGGCAGGCACAATTTTCGCAAGGCTGCAAACCCGACGACAAAAAAGGTGTCTTTACCTCCTCCTGTGCTCCGCATGAAGCGTGATCGGATAAAAGAAGAGAGGTCCAAAAGAATCCACTTCCCGGGATATTGCACATCTATCCTTTAGCTACCAATGGCCCGGGGGTAGTGTTTGGAGTATGTAGTGAAAACTTTTCACGACTGTTTACCATGTTTCGTTACCCAGTCGCTTGAATGGCTGAGGCGCTGCGGGACGTCACCGAGCATTATCGATGAGACCATGCGAGAGGTGTTTGAGAAGCTGGCCATAATCGACTACGATGCTCCGCCGCCGGTTCTGGCGGGAGAAATCTACCGCACGATTCGCCGCAAGACGGGGCGAAGTGATCCGTATGTCGAGGAGAAGAAAAGGTTTAACATCTTTGCCTGCAACCTGCTCTCGGCAATGCGGGGTAGCGTAGAGCAGGCAGAAAATCGGATACTGACCGGAGTGAAACTGGCCATCGCGGCGAATATTATCGATTTCGGGAAATACGGGAAGCTCTCGGAGGAGGATGTGCAGCTCTGTTTTGACCGGGCGCTGAGCGAGGAATTAGATCTTGCGGCGCTCGGCCGGCTTGAGCAGGCGGTGAGGGAGGCCAAACTCATTCTGTATCTGTGCGACAATGCCGGTGAAATCATATTTGACAGATTTTTCATCGAGTCGTTGCCCACCGAAAAACTGATCTGCGCCGTTCGTGGCGCACCGGTGATCAATGATGCGACGTGGGAGGATGCACTCTGGGCCAAGCTTCCCGATATCGTTCCGGTGATCACCAATGGACACGATGCGCCGGGGACAGTTATTGACAAATGTTCTGAAGAGTTCCGAAAAACCTTTGATGAGGCTGATCTGATTATCGCAAAAGGTCAGGGAAATTTCGAGACGCTGAGCGAGACGAGGGGGAAGCGGATCTTTTTTCTTTTGCAGGTGAAATGTCCGGTTATCGCCCGGGATGCCGGATATCCGCACGGTTCCTTTGTAGTCAAGGAACATTATCTATGCCAGGCGGCTGAAAATAAATACCGGTAAAGGATCAGGGGCCAGCATATGGGACATGGTGTTTCGGTGACAATTCTGGTTGACAACAATCGTTCGTTGGATCATCTCCATGCCGAACACGGTTTCTCGGCATGGATAGAGACGGGCGGAAAGTCTATACTGTTTGATACGGGCCAGAGTGATTTGTTTCTGGAAAATGCGAAAAACCTGGAAATGGATATTGAGCGTGCCGATATGCTCATACTGTCTCACGGACATTATGATCACACAGGCGGGATATCTTCTTTTCTTCGGCGCAATCGCACCTGTGAAGTATACTGTCATCCTGAAGTTTTCATCCCTCGATACAGTCGCAAGCCCGACGGGAGCTCTAAACATATTGGCATAAGTGAAGAAACCGCACTAGCATTACACGAGATAATTGACAGAATACACTGGGTAAATACGCCGATGTTCATTTCTCAGGATGTCGGAATCACCGGGCCGATTCCTCGAGTGTGTTCTTTTGAAGATACCGGTGGAGATTTCTTCCTTGATCCGCAAAGCAGCCATCCCGATCCTATCAGTGATGATGTGGCAATGTGGGTTAATACTTCACAGGGGCTGGTGATCATCACCGGTTGTTGTCACTCGGGCGTGGTTAACACGATAGATTACACCCGCAAAATCAGTGGCCGGGACACGATTCACGGCATACTCGGGGGACTTCATCTGTTGCATGCATCCACCGATAGGCTCGAGAAGACTGCCCGAAATCCCGCCATGATCTCCTGCCGGGACATCATACCATGTCACTGTACCGGAGATGAGCCGGTCAGCTACCTTCGATCCGCGCTGGGGGAAAAGGTGGTACCGGGAGAGGTCGGGATGAGATACGGTGCATAAAAACATCGAAAAACGGTGACATGCCTGTCATACTCGCGGATAAGGGGATCTGTTTTTTATTCGCGTTATGCGAATCACCTGGCTGGCCTTATCGAGTAAAGGCACGAGATAGCAGAATCTGTATGAACAAAATCCACTTACCATTCCATAAAGAATCGCCCAAACAGCCAAAGAACAGTACTTCGTCCATCTGCAAAATATTTATGGATTGACATGTGCAGGTCTTTGCGGCAAGCCGCCTCAATCAGCTTAATTTGAACGTTTTCCTATGGGATGGTAGTTAACACAATCTATATGATTCACTTCCCCGAATCGTGTACGAAATGAAGTGCCCGGGAGTTGATACAGTAGCGCAGTCCCGTCGGTTGCGGTCCGTCGGAAAAAACATGGCCGAGGTGAGAATCGCAGCTGCCGCACATCACCTCTATTCGACGCATGCCGTGGCTGGTGTCCTGGGAGATGGCCAGGCGTTCCTCGGAGATGGGGGCATAAAAACTGGGCCACCCGGATCCCGAATCGAACTTGGCCCGAGAGCTGAAAAGATCGTTACCACACGCCGCGCACTCGAAGATGCCCCGGCCGTGAAAGTCGTAATATTTGCCGGAAAAAGGAGGCTCGGTTCCTTTCTCGCGCAGTATACGAAACTGCTCGGTTGTGAGAACCTTCCGCCACTCCTCTTCACTTTTATGATATTTGGGAGGATTATCGGGATCTTTATGATCGATGTATACTTCCCTTTGATTCATGATCGATTCCTATGAAAAAGATAGATTGGACGGAAATGTCTCGCCTGAGACATCATGGTAAATAAGCAACTGTCGCGCCATAAGGCTTGATCCGGTTCAAGCTATGGAATATATTTTGCTATGACAGGGCATTTGCCTCTGGATGTGGCACTTTTTGTTTTTTTCTGGAGTTGGGTATGTATCGTTTTCGTCAGATTGTGTCTATAATTATCGTTTCAACCGGGCTGAGCTTTTCGAAGGTAAATTCAGATTCCGCCCGGGATGCTCAGAATGTCGATCCTCAGAGGTGGAAACTTTCGCTTAATGCCAATCTTCTGCTGACACTCAATACCTACAGCGACAACTGGCAGGGCAGCGAAAGCGGGACAATCACCTGGATAAGTCAGCTGAATGCCGCGGCCCAAAAGCAGCTCCTGAGCTGGCTGCAGAATCAAAACAAGCTGAAGCTGGCTTTTGGTGAGACCTATGTGCGGGATACGACAAATGAAGAGTGGGAAGAGCCTCAGAAGACAACCGACCTGATCGATGTCGAGTCGCGGCTGCATTTTACTCTCGGCGGTCTTGTCGACCCGTTTGCCTCCGTGCGGATGATCAGCCAGTTTTTGGACAAGCGGGATACGCTGGATGATCTGTATGTCAATCCAATTGAGCTTACCGAAAGTTTCGGTGGTGCGGTGGATATCCTGGATGGTGAAAATACGACCTGGACAGTTCGAGCGGGCGGCGCGTTGCGCCAGAGAATCTCGCGGGGTACCCCCGCCGGCAATACCCTGTTTACCAACAGGGGCGGGTTGGATCTGAACACGGAGTTTGAAACTTCGGTTTTTTCCGGACTCATCGATTTCAGCTCATTTCTGACCGTATATCAGGCTGTCGTACGGCTGTCGGAAGATGGGGAAACCGAAGAGGGGGTTATAAACGAAGAGTATTGGAATTATCCTGACATGAACTGGGAAAATACCCTTACAGTAAATGTCGCCAAGTATGTCATGCTCAATGCATACGTGCAGCTACTGTACGACCGTGAGCTGGTCAGTGGCGTACGATTCAAGCAAACCTTTTCCTTCGGTCTGACATACAAGCTTGCCCGGGGAAAAGAGAAAAAATAGACTCTTCCTTATCCGTGCTCGTATTTGTAATGAGATTCTGTTCAGAAAAGTACTCCACCGAATTAGCACGGGGCGGTCATGTCGCCGCCTTAGCGGTACAAGCATCAGCACGGACATTTTTTACCGACAGCACAAGGAGCGTACGATGTCAACCGAAAGAGACCGGACTCATTTTGCGGGTCTCGAGTCGATGTATTATGCTGCACCGATCAATACTATGTATAAACCCTCCATTTCTGTCTCGAGAGGGAGTTGTGTAATAGAGATGGCTGCTGATAACCAGTTTTTCCACAGTGGTGGCACCTTACATGGATCGATCTATTTTAAAATGCTGGATGATGCTGCTTTCTTTGCGGCAAACTCTCTGAGCCGGGAATTTTTACTGTCGACGGCTCAATTCTCGCTCCATTTCATACGCGCTGCTGGGAGCGGAATGATCACTGCAACCGGCGAGATTCTGCAGAGAGGAAAACTTCTGAGCGTGGCTGAGTCGAGGCTGTTTGATCATAAGGAGCGGCTTATTGCAAAGGGGAGCGGCAGTTTCGTATCGACAGGGGTATTACTCAAAGATGCTCACGGTTATACCGGGGAGGGCTAATCATGCGTGTGGCGGTTGCACAGATTTCATGTACGGTTGGCCAGGGGAGAGCCAACTTAAAGACGATTGCAGATCATGTGAGGCAGGCGGCGGACAAAGGCTGCCGCCTTATTGCGTTTCCCGAGATGAGCGATACGGGATACGTGATGGATGTAATATCACAGCATGCCGGCACTCGTCCAGGTTATTTCTATGATGGTATCTGTTCTCTTGCCGCCGATCATGACATGTATGTGGCCTGTGGTATGAGCGAGAGGGTGGGGGAAAAGGTCTTTAACAGTTTGCTTGTCGCCGGGCCGGATGGAACGGAGAGGGCCTGGTATCGCAAGGTCCATCTGTTTGCATCCGGTCCTGTTTTCGAGCAGAATGTTTTTTCGGCGGGAGACCGGCTGTCTCTCGTGAATATCGATTCCATACAGTGCGGACTGATGATCTGCTATGATCTTCGATTCCCCGAGCAGGCTCGCGCGCTCATGCAAAAGGGGGCCGAGGCCCTGATAATAGTCTCTGCCTGGCCGCATGCCCGCGCGGCACACTGGCGCCTTCTGACGAAAGCCAGGGCGGTCGAAAATCAGTTGTGGGTATTGTCATCAAACCGCTGCGGTACCGATAATGGCCTGAAGTTAGCCGGATCAAGTGGAATTATAGATCCGTGGGGAGAGATTCAAGTCGCCGCACCCGAAAGCGGAGAAGGAATTTTTTGCACCGACATCTCACTGGAATCGGTCACCGAGACCCGCCATCGCTTCCCCGTTCTAACCCACAGGCGCCCCGATGTATACACGTAACCGATACGGTCTTGCCCAGAAGCCGCTGGCAACCGTATGCTTGCGGAGAAATGTTGGGTGGCAAAAATCCCTGTCTTTTCGGCGGGCTCCGCTGTCCTCAACGATCTCTGCGCGAACCTTTTTCGTCACTCCACTCTACACTGAGGGGAACTGACCGGCGTACTTCTCTATCCACTCACTGGCGGCCTGTTCTCCGCTGAGAACTCGTCCTTCGGTCTGCGCAATTGTTTTTTTGTACTGTTCGATATGACAGATTTGCTCTATCATACGAATTCGGAAACCCGACTCGGGATCGGTGAATTGGATACCCATATCGAAATAGTTATGATTGTATCGAGACCAAATAACTTTCCCGCGCATCGAAACGTGAGGGGCGATTACAGGAACTCTGATGATCAGATTGGTGTTTTCCGGAATATTGTGATCACAGCGAAATGCAAGACCGCCTCTGCTTATATTGAAAAGCTGTCTCTGGTTTCTTTCCACACCGACGACTTCATATTCGATGGGTATTTCTGCGGGGTGACGAATAAAGGCGCGTTCATCGGAGATTTTTTCGGAAGAACTTTCTACCGGGCCCATTATTTGAATGCCTTTCAGATAGCCGCCTGGAAAAGAAGCATAGATGACCCAGGCTGTATGTTATGCTCATCTACTATTTTATAATGATTGATGAGAATCAGTTATAAAAAATTAAAACAGTGCAAAGGCAAAGTGATGAACATCAAGAAATCAAAGAAACTGGAAAATGTCCTTTACGATATCCGGGGGCCGGTACCACGTGAGGCTCAGCGACTGGAAGAAGAAGGATATCAGATAATTAAATTAAATATCGGCAATCCTGCGCCATTCGGTTTTGATGCTCCGGAGGAGATCATACACGATGTCATAATTAATCTTCCGGCGGCACAGGGGTATTGTGAATCAAAAGGTATTTTCCCAGCCCGCAAGGCTGTCATGCAATATTGTCAGCAGAAGGGGATCTTTGGGGTCGATACCGAGCATATCTATGTCGGTAATGGTGTCAGTGAGCTTATCGTGATGGCTTTACAGGCGTTGCTTGACAGCAGTATGGAAGTTCTTCTGCCTGCCCCCGACTACCCTTTGTGGACAGCTGCAACAAACCTGGCCGGTGGTAATCCGGTTCACTATATCTGTGATGAGAACTCGGACTGGTACCCGGATCTGGAGGACATCGAGAAGAAGATCACTCCGAATACAAAGGCTATTGTTGTTATAAATCCAAATAATCCGACCGGTGCGGTCTATCCGCGAGAGATTCTGGAAGGGGTCATTGGGCTTGCACGCAAGCATAAATTGATTGTGTTTGCCGACGAAATCTACGACAAGATTCTCTACGACGATGCAGAGCATACTTCTCTGGCGGCACTGGCCGATGATATCCTGTGTATCACGTTCAATGGTCTCTCCAAATCATACCGCGCGGCGGGTTTTCGTGCGGGGTGGATGGTTATCAGCGGTAACCGAAGCATAGCAAAAGATTATCTGGAAGGCATAGAAATGCTTGCCTCCATGAGGTTGTGCAGCAATGTGCCTTCACAGTTTGCTATCCAGACTGCTCTGGGTGGCTACCAAAGCATTAATGATCTGGTTTTGCCCGGTGGGCGCCTGAAAGCACAGCGTGATTATGCGCACAGTCGTTTGGTCAATATTCCGGGAGTCAGCTGTGTTAAGCCCAAAGGCGCGTTGTATATGTTTCCCAGAATCGATATTCAGAGATTCGGAATCAAAGATGACAGACAGATGGTATTGGATCTGCTTCTCAGAGAGAGGGTTCTTTTGGTTCAGGGCACAGGTTTTAACTGGCCTGCCCCCGATCACTTCCGTCTGGTATTCCTGCCCCGGGAAGACACCCTTCAGACGGCGCTCGACAGATTCGAGCGGTTCATGGAAAATTATAGCCAATAGGAAGGTGGTGCCGATCCGGCACTGCTGTTCTCGCGGAGCCTGTGCAGCCGTTCATCTGGCTTGGGCTTTGCGCATTGTGAAGCATGGTTCAAAACAAAACCTTCGTTTCGCTCGCTCTGCCCTCTGCGGGGCAGGGCGATAGTCGGAAGAGCAAGCGGCTCAGACAAAACCCGCCGTCAGTTAATAGAAACCACCAGCTCAGATGCCCGAAAGTATAACCTTAGAGGCGGTGTAGGCGTTGACCATGACATTCCAGATGCCGCCTCCGGGTTTTCCCCAGTGACCTACCTGGAAAAGGTTGGACAGGTGTGTGGTTATAGGCATCTTCGCCTCACCATAGATATTTTTCGTATTCTCGAATCCATACAACGCACCACCGGTATTGCCGGTATACCGTTCAAACGTTTCGGGAGAACCAATCTCCGAAAACACGATCTGATCGGACAAACCGGGAATTATCTGATCGGCCTTTTTAATCATCTCTTCGGCAATATCTTTTTTGGTTTCTTTCCAGTTATCGGAAAACGACTTGTTGATAAAATGCATGAGAGTGAGTACCGGACGGGATGGTTCGTCTATGGTGCGAAGAAGAATCAGGTGGTCCATTTCCGATCTTTTACCCTCGTGTATCCGAGAAAAAATCCGCTCGTGATTTTGAGAATCAAACCAGAAATGGATATTGTCTTCCATCAGCTGCGGGAAGGTTTCTTTCATGCCGCAGTATATTGCTACGCAAGAAACGGACGGCTCCAGATTGGACAATCTTCTGATCCAGCGTCTACTGCGAATGTTTTCTTCCAGGAGATCCATATGCAGTAAATATGGGCTGATATTGGAAACGACAATATCTGCCGTAAATTCTGCTCCGTTGCCGGTGGTTATTTTTTTGATCCGTTTAGAGCTGCCCGTAATGGAGCTGACTTCCGTTTTTCTGTATACGCTGCCTCCCGCACCTTTAATGACAGAAGCCAGCGCATCGGCCAGCGTATGAAACCCGCCCTGCAGGTGGTGAGAGCCTTCAAAGAAATGAATCGTAAACATCATCGTGTAAAACAGAGCCGCCCCATAGTCGGGAGATGCTCCCGCGTAGGGCCAGAGCGAATAGAATATGTGCCGGAGGTCGGGATCACAGAGGTACTTTTCTACGAGACTTTGATATGACATATTATGGAACTGATAAACGAAAGAAAGATCTTCCGTAACAAATTCCTGCTCATATTTCAGTATCGGATCTATCAGGATGCGTTTGAAATGTTGCAATGTCTCGAAAAATGTATCGAGAGCCTTTTGCTGAGCGGGGAAACGCTGGTGGAGCGTGCGGATAATATCTTCCTGTCGCGAGGGCAGAGAAAATGACATCTCCGGCGTCTGTGCGCGGTACATAAGCGGCTGTTCAACTGGATCGATTTTGTCCTGAATACCGAGAAGCTTCAACAGATGCATCAATGTGCCGTGCTCATTGAGTGGAACCGAATGGATACCACTTTCGAAACGAAAACCCCGACGGTTGAAACTGTGAGCATATCCGCCGATCCGATAATGCTTCTCTAATACGGCCACGCGTAAACCCGCCCTGGCCAGAAACGCTCCGCAGGTTAAACCACCTATTCCGGAACCGATAACAATTACATCATACGATGAGGCCAAAAACCCCTCCCCAATGCATCACGAGCAAATTTTAAACTGTTTACGATCATCACGGCAAATAATCTGCGTTACATGTTTTCCTAAGACTATTACCCTGGGAAGACCACCCGGTGTTGCAATCCACTGTCCGGTAATATAGAAATTTTTAAGACGGGGGAGAGTCTTTGGGATGTTCCGTCCTATGTTTTTTGGCGTCGGAGCCCACCCCTGATAGCTGCCTTTCCAGTTGTTGGTATATCGAACATATGTCGCAGGTGTAGCCGTATCAATAGTTTCAAGGTGCTGACGGGTTCCCGGGAACCGTTTGTCCAGAGCTTCTATCACCGCATCAGCCACACGTTTCTTTTCCTCTTTATAATGCTCATAGTCGTTTTCGCGCAATGTTGTCCAATATTTATAATCGTGTGTACGCAAATGAACAATCACAGCGGTTTTTCCCTTTGGAGCAAAGCAGTCGTCAAAGTTGCAGATGCGAATAAGCATGTTTTGGACATTTTCGGCACCAAGAGGTAACGGCGAATCAAAGGGGAGTACAAGTTTGGATGGCGCTCCGCAATACTCCATTTTCACACCGACAGATATCTGGAGAAGGGATGGAAAAACGGGAAAGTTCTTGTACTGTTTACGCAACCGTCCGTTTAGATAGCGCCCCTCAAGCATATGAAAAAGCGTATCGGTTCCATCCGCAGCCGACACAACTATATCTGCATCATATGAGCTGTCATCCGCACAGCTGACACCCGCCGCACGATGGTTTTTCACGATTATCCGGGTCACCTTCTTATGAAGGCTTATCTTTCCCCCCAGCTCGATATACTTTCTCTCGATCAGATCGCGAAAATGCGACGAGCCTCCTCTTGGATACCCTGCTGCACGGGCATGCATCCATGCCAGTGCCATCATGATACTGAGCACCGAAAAGAAATCATGGTGGGGAAATATCTGTCTTAACATCATGCCAAGGCGCTTATTTTTAAACTGCGAGGCATACTCCGCGATTGTCATCTTGCGCCATTTACCGTAGAAACGGATAATCCCGAAATTTTCGTATACGAATTTCAATCCCGTTATAGGAGTAAGGAGTTCAGGCACCGTATCGAAGGGAATATCCATTTGGCTGAGTTGAATAATGGCATCAGTGAACTCTTTTGCCAGCGGTTCATCCTCCGGAGAGAGGCGAATCAATTCCGCGTACAGCTTCCGTGCATCAGTATAGACATGAAACGTTTCACCATCATGATCTATCTGCATGAACTCTTCGAAATCGATTATCTGCATATCCGAAAAATCGATGACTTCTTTGAGTACCTTGTGAACACTGGAGCGCTCGGAGGAGCCGGGAAGCCAGTTGGTCGCACCATCGAAAACATAATCGCCTCTTTTCCAGGAAACCGACACCCCTCCGCACTCTCGTCCCATTTCAAGGACATGCGTGCTGTAACCGTTCATCTGCAGGTAGATACCGGCGGAAAGACCGCCTATCCCACCTCCGATAATTATGACCGAATTTCTCTTCATAGTACAAAAACTTACTCTTCTTCTGTTTTAAGATACCTCAATGAGAGTATCCTGGTAAATAATCAGGCGGACTGTTCAACGAAGGGAATATCCTCGTGAAGAAAGTACCATTGTTCAGGATGTTCCGAAATTGTCGACTGAAGATTATCGTATATGAGCTGCAAAATATTGGCCCTGTCTACAGGGATATCTTTCAGAGATAACCTGTAGCGATTTTCAGGCTCCCTGATCATCATTGCAGAGACAATTGCCATCGGGGCACGGCTGAACATCACCAGACGATCTATACCGGCACCTCCCCACACCTTGGTGCCGAAAAGTTCTACCGGTTTGCTGTACGGGGTTTTCTCATCGATAACCGTGAGAAGTATCTCTTTTCTGCGAAGCACCGCCGCCATATCAAGGGCGGCATTTGTTTGGGGTTTTCCTATCTCGATAAATGAGATGCGGCCAAACAATCCGCTTTCGGTAAGAGCTTTTGCCCGCGCGTGTGCTTCACGGGAGAATTGTTCGGTGGTGAAGCGCAGTACCACATTTATCGTGTGGCCGAGTCGCGCCAGTGTCGGTACAATAAACTCAATCGCTCCAAAATGTCCGGTTACTATGAGTATTCCCTTCTCATCGAGCGCCGGATCGGAAAGCAGGGAGGCATCATCCGTTTCAACGGATTTTTCAATGAAATCACCAAAAAAACCTGGACCCCCGCACAGAGGAAGCAGCTTCTCATAATAATGAAGCAACAAATGCTGCTTTACCGCATCGATAGTCTGCCGGACATTGTTCATTGAAAAACGGGAAAGGTTATCACCGATATGCCTATCAATCTCCGGATGCCGGGAATACCAGTGGTTTCCCCGTTCGAAAATATGTTGTCGTAATTTTTGTGGAGAAAGATCCGATACCTTAGATAACGTCTGCGGGTCTTGTAAATAGCGGCTTAAGCTCATAGTTTTTTTTCACCGGAAAAGTAATAAACACAAAGGCAGGAGAAGAAGAGCTCCTGCCTTTTAAACAATCCGTGAAGTATCACACGCATCTATTTTTGATTCAGATATTTTTCGACTGTTTCTGTGCACTTATCTATGGAAATGAGATTCGGAAATTCAGACTCAGGTATGGAAACTCCAAATTTCTTCTCCATTGTGGCAAGAACTTCCAGCAATGCCATGGAATCAAGTCCGACATCATCGATAAAATGCGCATTGTCGGTAATATTTTCTTCTTCGACATCCATGTCCTCAGCAATCTCTATGATAAGTTCGCGGATGTCATTCTTAATTTCGGCACTATCCATAACACAATCTCCTCGCTATGCAATCACTCATTTGGATTCGGCAATAATCACATAATGTTCTTTAAAATAATTGAGGCGCAATTACCATCGCATGAAAAAGAATTTATAAGGATATACTCACTTGAGTAATCATATTTCGTATCGAACTGGATGTTGGCGTCTCCAACGGTCTCGTATACAGGTCCTATACCGCTGATACGATTGGCACAGCAGTCTGCCAGGGCGCATGCCATCGAAAGGACTGCCCCCGCACCATAACATTCACCAATTTTTGATTTATAGGAAGTCACCGGAGTATCACCGAATAGTCTTTCGATAGCCAGTGATTCTACAGTATCGCCCGTCTTGTTCCCGTTAGCACTTGCTGCGATGAATGATATCGCATCGCACGATATCCCGGCCATATCACAGGCATTCTTCATCACATATTTTTGTATGTTTCCGGAAGGGTCGAATCCATTCACCGGGGCATCGGCATCAAAGGCAGAATAGTATCCGGCGATTTCGGCAATAGGTTCTGCTCCACGACGGGAGGCTCTGTCGGCTGTCTCCAGCATAAACACCGCGCTTCCCTCTCCCATTACCAGACCATCGGCATCTTTGCCAAAGGGCTTTATCGTGCCACTCGGGGACAACGCACCGCTTCTGAGCAAACCGAGCAGCTCAAAATAGGACACCTCCTCTATTCCGCCAACCAGTATGGAGTCGAGATACCCGCGTTTGATGTAGTCACCACCGTAAATGAAGGAATCGATACCGGCATTGAATCCGGTCGAAACGGTGGTGCTGAGCGTGCGCACATTGTATCTGATATTTGCGTTCCCCGTTGGAGAATTTATCACCGTATTAGCAAATGCCTGCGGATTTACACTGTTTACCCCGTTGACTATGGAGTCGCTGAGGAAATCGCCGATACTCTGCACGCTACCGAATGCTGTTCCGATACAAATGCCCGGCCTTTCGCTTTCGTTGCCCTGCACTAAAATATCTTTACAGGAGGACTCGATCGCTCCCAGTATCAGCTTTGTCGCCCAGTCCTTGGTGCGAAGGCCTTTCTTGCCGAGAACCTCTATAGGATCGTACTGCTCCGCTCTAAAGCAGACAACCGGTTTATCAAAAGAATGGTACTCTGATTCCTGATAGGAGGAGGGTGAAGAGGGATTCGTCAGGTTGTCCGAATGCTGCTGAAGGCCTGTTCCTAATGAGCTTATTGCGCCGATACCGGTGATAACTATACGTCTATTCTCCATGTATTATCCTTTATATCTGCCTATTACGAGCGCTGATGTATTACCTGCAAATGCATATGCATTTGATATGGCAATACTGATATCCATTTCACGGGCCTGGTTGGGGACATAGTCCAGATCGCAATCGGGATCGGGATCCGTATAATTTATCGTGGGCAGCAGAGTGCCTCTTTTGATCATCAGTGCGCATGCACACGCCTCGATCGCCGAAGCTGCTCCCATGGTGTGACCCATCATAGATTTCAAAGAACTCATTGGTATGTTATACGCCCGTTCGCCAAAAACTTCTTTTGCTATCAGCGTCTCGGATTTGTCGTTTTCTTTGGTGCCGGTACCATGGGCACATAAATAACTAACCTGATCCGGGGTGATACCTGCGTTTTTTATCGCGCGATTGAGGGCAAGAATTCCCCCCGTACCCGAGGGGTCGGGAATAGTCATCTTAAAGGCATCGCACCCCAGGCCGTATCCCAACACTTCGGCGTAGATCGGTGCCTTGCGCGCAAGGGCATGGCTGAGTGTTTCCAGTATCATAATTCCGGCGCCCTCGGCAACGGCCATACCATTTCTATTCAGATCGAAAGGGCGTACAATATCGTTGGTTGTGGCCAGAAGACGATTGAATCCGGTGAATGCTATGGAAGAAAACGGGTCGGTCCCTCCTACGATGGCTATATCCATTCTGCCTAACTGCATCAGATCGTAGGCGTAACCGATAGCATAGTTTCCAGCCGCACAGGCGGTGGGAATTATTATATTGGGCCCCTTGGCACCATATGTCTTTGCGATATGAGCCGGTATGACACCGCAGGGATATTGTCGAGGCAAATGGGACGGAATCGCCTCTTGCGAGTCGTGCTCGTACTTTGCCTTTATACCCTGTTCCAGTATCTGGGGCTCTCCCATAGTTGTACCGACGCTTACGCCGAAACGATAGGAATTTACCGCCTTGAGATTAAGCTGTGCATCGGCTACCGCCATACCTGCGGCGGCAACGGCAAACTGACTGGACCGGCCCATATGGTCGATCTGTTCTTCGGAGAGGTAATCCCGTGGGGAAAAATTCTTTACTTCACCACCTGTTTTTGTTCGGTATTCGGTTGTATCTATACACGTAAGCGGGGCTACGCCGTTTTTCCCGCTTGTTGCCGCTTCCCAGAACGGTTCTATGCCGATACCGATTGGTGTAACCAGTCCCAACCCCGTGATTACGACTCTATTACTGTTCATTCACCCGTTCCACTGTTTGATATTTCTGATTGGTAAAAGCCTTAAAAACAAAAATAACCATCAAAGTTTATTCCAAGTACCCGCATCTGCCAGATAAAAAGCAAGCTAGCAATATACAATTGTTTCCAGCTTATCTGCAAAACAACATGTCTCTAATAGAGAAAAAAATTGAATGAAGGGTATCCTAATGATGCTTTTTCCATTTCGCGTGATGGAAAATAGAAAAAGATGTATTGAATTCAACCTCCAGAGGCGGCAAACATCAACGATCCGCTCGCAACTGTCTCGCCATCGACAAAAGATTTTGCCGAAACCAGCGCATTTGCTCCCATAATCTTTTCAACAGTGATTTTGGTCACCAACTGATCGCCCGGGGTCACCGGCCGGCGAAAAGAAATCTTTGTTATCTTGCCGAGATAGTAGACCGTGTTCTGCTTCAAACCGCCCGCTGATTTGGCAAGAAGGAAGCAGCTTGCCTGAGCCATGTTTTCCACGATGTACACCCCGGGAAAAACGGGGTGTTGCGGGAAATGTCCCTGAAACTGTGCCTCGTTTATGGTAATATTCTTCAAAACCGTCACCGATTCATTCGGAACAAACTCGGTCACTCGATCTATCAGCAGAAACGGATACCGGTGGGGTACATGTCTCATAATTTCTTCTATATCAAACATTTTTCTTCCCTTCTGCTCAGGCAGTCATTCCGCCATCGATGGTAAATACCTGCCCCGTAATGTATGTCGCCTTGCCGCGGAGAAGAAAAGAGACCACTTCCGCAACCTCCTCGGCTCTACCCAGTCGCTGCATGGGAATCATCTTTGTGAGCTCCTCCAGATGCTTCGGGTTGATTTTACCAGTCATATCAGTTTCGATGAATCCAGGTGCCACACAGTTGACAGGAATTCCAAGTTTTGCGGTCTCTTTTGCCAGTGCGCGGGTAAAGCCGATGATCCCCGCCTTGGAAGCACAGTAGTTTGTCTGTCCTGCCATTCCAACCAGACCGCTGACTGAGGTGATATTTACGATGCTACCCTTTTTATTCTTCATAAATTGCACAATCAAATTTCGGGTAACATTGAAATAGCCGTTAAGGTTGGTATTTAAAACACTATCCCACTCCTCCGGACTCATCAGAAATAGCATCTTATCGCGTGTAATACCGGCATTGTTGACAAGGCCGTCGACATCCTTCAAAAACTCCCTGGCCCGGTCTACAAACCCTTTGGCCTGATCCGCATCTGACAGGTCAGCCTCGAAAGCCCGCAGCTTCTCTGCGGAAGGATCGAGCGACTCCACAAGCTCGTCAGCAAGTTCTTTGTTTGAGCGATAGTTGAACGCTACCCTGCAGCCCTGACTGACTAATTTGGTTACAATCGCTTTGCCGATTCCTCGTGAGCCACCGGTGACGATAATGTTTTTTGCCATGATTTGCTGGTCCTCCGATCATTGATTCTATGTATCCGTTTTTTAGTTGTCTTTCTCCAGTGATGACTCTTTCTCCGATTGAGTCCCGGCAGGATTTTCGCATCGCATCATCTTAAGCCAGTGATGCGGGTGATTAACCGAATCGCCGTTGAGCGTGAAATGGGTTATGCGGGCACGCACAAGCGAATCGGTGCGCCACTTGTAATGATAACCCATCTCCATGGTGAGCTCTTCGCTCTGTATGGATGCCACAAGGATCGTATCCTGAATCGAGTATGTTCCCCGACCCGAAACGCTTTCGTCTCTCAGGCTGGCGATGGACAATGAATCATCGCCCAGAAACGATATCACGAGCCCTTCATCGTTGACACACCAGGTACCATCGAACTTCTGTTCGGACGAAAGGGGAAGGGAGAAAAATATAACGGCCATCAGTAAGGTGGCAATGTAATGAGCTGATTTCATAGAAATCTCCTTTTAAAAGGGCTTATGAGCTGCTTTTCTTCTCACCGAACATACGGAATAAAATAGGTAAAAAGAGCAGAGAAAATGTTGAGCTGGTTACCATTGATACAAAAACAAACAGTCCGAAATGGCGAATGGGTGGGAAGCTGGACAGCGCCAGCACCAAAAAGCCGATTCCCACGACAAAGGTGTTAAACATGATCACCGATCCTTTGTTTCTCGTCGTAGTAAGGAGTGCTTCGAAAGGACTGCGGTGAGCATCCCGCACATACATGTAACCCGCAATAAAATGTATGGCATAATCGATACCGATTCCAATGCAGGTATTAACAATTATAACAGTTACCGCGTTTATTGCGACACCGAAAAATCCCATAAGCGCATAGACAAACAGTGTCGAAAGCATGATCGGTACGATCGCAAACGCTCCGGTTTTTATCGAACGAAAGAGTAGACAGAGCACCAAAAAAACCGAGATGAATGCGATCAACAGCGAAGATACCTGAGTGTCGATAAGTACATAGGTCATCGCATCGTTGAGAACCGGAGGTCCGGCAATCAGAAAGTCATAAGACGGGTATTTCTGCGAAAGAGTTTCTTTGAGTTCTTTTGAGAGCTGGAGAAATCGAGTGCCCGTTACATTCTTACAGATAAGCAAGATACGAGTGGTTGTTCGGTCTTCGGTGACCCAGTGACTGATATAGTCGTTAAAGCGTTTACCCAGCAGACCCTTTCCGCCCAGAATCATGGAAATAGCCGCGTTTGAAATGGGCTTGTCGGTCAGCATGGTACTGACCTTTCGAATAAGCGGAAGCATGGATGTTGTGGCCCCGACCATCTCCAGATCACTAACATAGTGTGAGATCTCCTCAACTGTCTGCCACTGCTCAACCGAGGTAAGCGTCGTATCTGTGTTTTTCATCACAATCGTAAGAAACCTGGTACCACCCAGGTGTTCACTGATAATCTCATCCGATTTGCGGATCTGGTTCTGGGCTGAAAACATGGCAATGGGATTTCCTTCCACGCGCACCCGAAGAAAACCGATAGTTCCGATCGCCACTATCACCCCGACGGCAACAAGCCATTTGTAGTCATTGTTGATGAAAGAGCCGTATAAGTCCTGGAAGCCGGGCTTGCTTTTGCCTCCATGGGCTTTGGGAGGTAGAGGGGATTCGCCGCGTTTGTGTCTGGTATATGATAGTGCTATCGGAAGAAGAACGATACTGAGGAAAAGTGCTAAAACAACCCCGATACTGGTAAAGATACCGAAATTTCGAGTCCAGCTGACCTCAGAGAAGGCAAAAGAGAAAAAGCCGACAAACGTGGTCACCGCCGAAAGAAAAATCGGCTTCATCAATTCCGAAAATGTTATGTCTATAAGCTCACTGTTGGCGATATCGCCGCTTTCGGTGCTGTATCGACCATATGTTTTAAACACGTGTATGGCACTGGCCACCCCGATGGGAAAAAGAATCACCGGGATCATGGAGGTGACTACAGAGAATTCAAACCCGAACATTGCCATCAGACCAAACGTCCAGATGATAGCCGTGGATATAATCGCCAGCGATATGACCGCATAATACAGGCGTTTAAAAACCATGTAAAGGAGCACGAAAACAACCACTATGCAGAGGGGAAGTAGCATAGAGAAATCCCGGCGCATCGCCTTATCGATAGAATAGGCGTATAGAGGTGCTCCCGTAATATATAGAGAGACTCCCGGCAGCGAATCCAGTCGGGTGTGCACACGGGTGACCTCAGAGACAACCTCCACCTGATTGTTTTCATCCAGCACATCCATCATCATTCCCAGTACCGATTCATCCTGAGAAATCAGAGCACTGGTAAATTCCCGGTTTTCCTGTATGCGCTCCCGAAGCTGCTGCTCCGAAAGGTCCTTCTTTCGTGAAATGATATGATCGGAGCTGAGACCGAAAAGGCCCCCGGATACCGGAACCTGAATGGTACCCAGGTGCACGACATTGTCTATTCCGTCGATTGAGTCAAATTCCTCACCCCAGCTTTTCATCGAATCTACTTTCGCCTGCAGACCTAAAGAGTCAAATCGGGCAATGAGAAGAATCTGTCTCGGAGAGGAGAAGGTTTCCTGGAGCTTTTCGTAATCCAGACGTTCCCGCAGATCGGACGGAATTGTCTTTGTCGGATCGTTATTAACTTCCAGGCGGGGAAGAAATGACAGCATAATCAGAGTAATAACCGCTGTCAGTAAAATTACCACTACACGGAAACGAATAAATAATTGAACGATTGAGCTGGTCAGTTTTTTTTTCATGAGTCTAAGAGTCGGGAGAAAGAATCATACTCCGGATATAATAGAGGGTTTAGCTGTACATTTTTTCGATGACATGTCATCCTGAGCGGTACTCTCGCGATAGATACCCGCAGAGACTTAATATACAAAAGCCGATGGTAAAAATCATAACGGATTATATCTTTATATGGTGCAAAATTGTTTTTAACAAAATATACTCTGCTGTGTTTTGAATTTTCGGGGTGATAAGTGTATTTTAATATTGTTTTCTTCACCCACGTATCCTATCTGATAATTTTCCATATTCGATCAGGTAGAAATTTGTTTAACGTATTTCTTTGTTCCCATAATGCGGCAGGTGCCGTATAATCTTCTTATGCTTGTACCCGTTGAGATAGCTTCTTTTGCCATTGATCCGATGAGAAACGTGCCTCTGATAATTTTAAAAGAGTTGCACGGGGCACGGACCGTTCCGATTCCGGTTGGGAATACGGAAGCCTCAACCATCGCGATGGGTTCGCTGGATACCGCGTCCCAGCGACCGCTTGCCATCGATCTGGTTAAGAACATGATGGAAAGTCTCGGTGGCACACTGCAAAAGGTCGTTATTTCAGATTTCAAGGATTTAACTTTTTATGCTCATCTGTATGTCTGTACCGATAACAGTGTTCGGGTAATCGATTGTCGTCCCAGCGACGCGCTTTCATTATCCCTTCGGTGTGATACACAGATGTTTATCGATGAAACGGTGTTTGAAAAAACGCAGCCCGACTATATTTCCTCTCCCAGGGATCGGTTGAGGAAAATGATAGCCGAGCGTGATACTCTCAATTTTGGCAGTCATTATCTGGAGTAAGATATGCATTTCCTTTCGACAGTATGTTTAAGTATTCTTTTTACGACTTCTATTCTTTTTGCGCAGGACGACCCACGCAATGTACTGAACAATGCACGCGACCATTATCGCAAAGGTGAGTACGACTCAACCATCTCGATCATCAGGCGCTATCTGAAAGACCATGGCAAAGAAGAGTCCACCGAGTATCTTGTTCCGCTTCTGATGGAGGCTCTTGTCCGCACGGGTGATCAGACATATTTCGATCGACTCTTCAAGGTCTACAAGGATCGTTTCCCCAACTCGGCGTATATGGGACGCCTCTTTTACCTTCGCGGCATTCAGCTGGCCCGCAGTCAGCTCCACGAGGAAGCGGTGTTGTCATTTTCTGACGCCTGCAGAAAAGGAATACCCTCTTCACTCAATAAACTGGTCGTGGAAAATGTCGATCTTATATGCCGGGAGGTTCTGACTATCGATGATCTGAGTCGCCTGACGGTCAAAGATCTTCACCACAAGGTTGCTGAGATTGTTGCCTACCGGGAATTCAGCCGACTCTACGCCGAAAATCAGGCGTTTAGGGCCAAGCGCAAGGCGGAAGAATTTCTGCAAAAATTCCGTCGCTCCAGATATGAAGACGAAGCAAAACGGATTGTCAACCGTACCGGCAGTACAGCCGATAGAAATCAGGTCGCGGTCGGTTTAATGGCACCGATCAGTGGGTATGATGCCGATCTGGGGAAACTGGTAGTGCGGGGGGTACAGCTGGCCATAGAGCAGTTTAATCAGCGGGGCGGTTTACAGATAAAGCCGGTGATAAGCGACACGCGGGGAAATATGATCGAAACGGCCCGTAAAACCCGTGAGCTTGTGAAAGCGTTTGATGTACCGGCCATAATTGGTCCGATACTAAGTTCTAATGCGGTGGTTACTGCATCCATGGTTATGGATAAGGATGTCGTAATGATCACTCCTACAGCCACCGATGAGGGTATCGCTAGTCTCGGTCCGACGCTGTTTCAGCTAAACGTTACCCTGGGTATGCTGGGACGGAAAATCGCACAGTATGCGATGGAAAATATCAATCTCAAAGAATTTGCGGTCATTTCTCCTCACTCCGAATATGGCCGTGTGTTGTCTGCGGCCTTTATCGAAGAGGTGAAGAAACGGGGCGGCGAAATAATTTCCGAGGAGTTTTTCGAGGAAGGAACCACCGATTTTCGGATGCAGTTTGAAAGTATCCGTTCCGCTCTGCTTGCCCGCCGTCGCGAACAGATGGCTGTGGATCAGGGAATAAGTGTCGATCAGGTTCATGAGACGGCATATGAGGACAGTGTCAAGTATCTGGATTCGACCTTGTCGGTAGGCGGCATCTTCATTCCCGCCGAATCCGAGGATGTCGTCATGATTGCGCCTCAGGTCGCATTCAACCGAATCAGAACCCAGCTTCTGGGCTCAAACGGGTGGCACAGCTCCAAGACAATCCTGGATGGCAAAAGGTATGTCAATGATGCACTGATTTCCACAAGCTCCGAGATAAACATGAATGATCCGAAATGGAAGGAGTTTGTCAGAGTGTACAAGGCTCGGTATGGCGCCGAACCGGATAAGGTGGTCGCACCGCTGAGCTATGATGCCACAAATCTCCTTCTGGAAGCGCTCAGTAAAACAGGCGATCTGGAAAACGGGAAAGAGATCGCCCGACGGCTCCTGGCTATTCAAAATTATATCGGTATCTCCGGAGCGATCTCCTTTCATGGCACCGATGGGGCGAATAAGGAGACCGCTATCATGAAAATCAATAACAAGCAATTCAAACGTGTGCAGTAAGCGAGTGTGATTGAGTGGACATGTCCCTCAATCACAACCAGTAAGTATACCGGGTAAACGGTATTACAATATGTGTCGGTAGTATGTGTAAAGAGCACGGCTGCTAACTCTAACATACCCGCGACTGCAAAGCAGGGGCGCAAGCCGATGCGGGGTATCCCTCGTAGCTTTGTTAAAAAAAACCGAAAGATGCCGTATCATCCCGTCCCGCTTCAGCGGAAGGACGGGACAGGAGTAAGGCATAACAGAATGTGTCATTGTGCACCGCTGCTAAAATAACAACGCAAAGCCCGAGGCTGGGATCGGGAACCGGATTGGTTGATGAGGAATTTACTTTATTTTATAAAAGAAGCGCTTCGTGGTTTTCTTCATGCCAAGCTCATGACTTTTGTGTCTATCGCCACAATCGGTATCACACTGTTTTTTTTGGGCATCGTCATAGTTGTCTTTATAAATGTGAACCGGTTCGTGGAAAATGCCGCACATGAAGCAACCGTTGTGCTTTATCTGACCGAGGAGGCAGGTGGAGATTCCGCCCGGCTGGCAACTATCGAGCAAATCACCCATGCATTGCCGCAGGTAGACAGCACGACTCTAATAGATAAGGCCCAGGCCTGGGATAAATTCGAAAAGCTCTACGGCACTGATATGCTTCAGGCGGTGGAGGGAAACCCGCTGCCGGCCTCTCTGGAGTTGACCATCAATTCCCGTTACCGCTCACCGGATTCGCTGGCCAGTCTTAAAAATGAACTCCAGACTATCGCCGGTATCGAAACAATCCAATACTCCCATGAGTATGCCGCTCGAATAAATCGAGTTTCATCGCTGTTTTTCTGGGGCTCTATATTTATGGGAGCTATTCTGATCTTTGCTCTGCATTTTATGATCGCCAACACGATCAAGTTGACCATATATGCTCGTAAGGATCTGGTTACAAATATGCATTTCGTCGGTGCGACCGACAGTTATATCAAAATGCCCTTTGTATTCGAGGGTATGTTGCAGGGGATGATCGGAGGATTATTGGGTGCAGGGGCATTCGGGGCACTCCGGCTCACCCTCTCACAGCAGTCGATTTACTGGGGCGGATGGCCGGTTCCGGCAGCAATCTTTATTGTAGGGGTCTTTTTCGGTTGTTGGGGAAGCATAAGCGCGGTACGAAAATTCCTGTCCTGATTATCTGGATTTTGTTGAGTCTGGTCGATGTTTCCGCCCAGCGGAAACAAAAACAGCTCATAACGGAATATGATAAGAAGATCAGACAAAACAGCGCCATCCTTGATTCTATCAAGCAGGAGCTGGAGCAAGGTCGTTTACAGCTGGACAGTCTGCGCAAGCGGGAAGGCAACTACCTGGAGCAGCTTCAGCAGCTTGAACAGAATCTGACAACCGGCTCCATCTATATTGAGGAGATCGATCGCAGCATCGATACCGCGGGCGTTCAGATAGAAAAACTCAACGATTCACTGGCGGGAGCCACCCGGAGGCTTGAGGCGCGTCAGAAGGCGATGCAAAAACGCCTGCGCAGCATCTACAAGGCCGGCGAAATAAGTATCTTTGAAATAGTGCTGACCTCCGTGACCTTGAGTGATATGATTCGGCGTATCCGCTATTTTCAGGAGCTCAATCGCTATGATCGCGACCTTCTGGTGGCAATCGACAGCTCCCGGGCCGAAATTACCCGCCACACCACAAAGCTCGAAAAGAAAAGAGAGCAGCTGATTGCGCTCAAGACCCTCAAGGAAGAAGAACAGCAGGAGCTCAAAGCGACGCGCAGCGTACGTCGAGAGATGCTGGAGAAGATACTCGATGAAAAGAGTGCGTATCTTGCCATGATTCAGGAGCTTGAGACAGCACAGCAGGAGCTGAATGTGCTGCTCGAGTCTCTCGCTAAAAAGAAGGAAGATGCCAAAATCGAGCTGGAGCGAGGGACTCAAATCGCCTTCAACACCCGAAAGGGTAAGTTACCCTGGCCGATAAAAGGGCCGGTGATCAAAAAATTCGGCAGGATCGTGCATCCCGAGTACAAGACCGTAACCATGAGTATCGGTATCGATATCGGGGCAAACCAGGGGGAAGAGGTGATGTGTGTGGCGCCGGGAATAGTAGAGTATATCGGCTCTATGCGGGGCTACGGAAAGTTTGTCATAGCTAATCACTACGATGAGTATTTAACAATATACGCGCATCTGGATCATATTCGGGTGCAGGAGGAGCAGGATCTTCAATACGGATCGGTGATAGGGACTGTGGGTAGTACGGGCTCGGTTGATGGCTCGAAGCTACATTTTCAGGTACGTAAATCCACCGAACCACTCGATCCGCAGGAGTGGCTGGAGGTTCAGAACTGACTATGGGACATTTACAATGGCAGCAATTAGCAGGGCAGAATCGCCTGAAGCAGACGCTGGCGACGGCGTTTGATAAAAATGCACTCGGCCATGCCTATCTGTTCAGTGGGGATATCGGGGTGGGAACATTTCAGGCGGCTCTGGAACTTTCGATGGCTCTTTTATGTGACAGCCCGGATGCCGTGCCCTGTTACAACTGTGAGTCTTGTCGTCAGGTGGCACATCATGCTCATCCGGATTTTCATCTGGTCATGCCCGTAGCACTTGGTAAAGAGCATAAGGGATCGGACGGGAAGTTATCCGAAAATGGGTGGAAACATATCGCCACTTGTTCAGTCGATCGCATAAGCCATCCCTACTCGTCACCCAAACTAACCGGAATTCCCACGATTCCGGTGGAATGGATCAGAGAAACCAATCACGCGATATTGCGCGGGGCGGTGAAGGGAAAAGCTAATGTGGCCGTTTTTATCGATGTTGATCTGATGAAAAAAGAGTCGGCTAATGCGATACTCAAGACATTAGAAGAGCCACCCGCAGACACGGTCATTTTGCTTCTGACACAAAGACTTCATGGGGTGCTCCCGACGATACTCTCCAGATGTCAGATTCTTCGATTCGGGTATCTTTCACCTGATGATATCAAAGAATCGGTCCGAAAAAGGTACGGCGATCTGTCGGAGGAAGCGATAGAAAATGCGGCCAGGTGCGCGGGGGGATCGCTTACAACGGCACTGGAGCTTATAGAGCAGCCGCTTTCTATGCGCCTGGAAAAGGCTCAGCAGTTATTGCAGATATGCACCGGGAAAGACAAACTTGCATTTGCGCAGGGGTTGGATGAGTTTATACATGAATCGTTGCAAGGGGGAAAGGACCATCTGGCGTGCGAGTGTATTTTGAATTATCTGATTTATTTGATTCGAGATATTTTCCTTTCTAACATCCCGGGCACTCAAAAGTATATTAGAACAGGTATTTTGCAACCGGATATGCTGCTCGATAAACCCGAAGTGGCGCAGCGTATGGTATCGGTATGTCAGGAAGCGATCTCTTCGGTGCGGGCTCGCGGAAATATTGCGCTAACCCTCTCTACGTTTGCCCTGACAATGATGGAGATAATTCATGGCCAAGAATAGCAAATTAGTTGAAGTAAAGTTTAAGGGTGAGAGGCGCGCGATTTTTCGCAACCGCAACGAACTGGAAATCCTCGAAGGCGAATATGTTTTGGTTGAAGCCGAACGGGGGCAGGATATGGGCAGAGTGTCCCTGATGGGAGATCTTGTTCCGCTTAAGCGTGGCAAGGGTGAGACTCGTAGTATCATCCGAAAAGCCTCCGAGAAAGATAAAGAGACTCATCAGCGCAACCTTGAAAAAGAAAGAAGCTCATATAGGGTGTGCAAGGAAAAGATCGAGCACTATAAACTCGATATGAAACTGGTGAGTGTGGAGATGCAGTATGATAGCAGCAAAATCACCTTCTATTTCACCGCTGCCCAGCGGGTGGATTTTCGGGAGCTGGTTCGTGATCTCGCCTCCGTATATCGTACCCGTATAGAACTGCGTCAGATCGGGGTTCGAGACGAGGCCAAGAGGATGGGCGGATACGGCATCTGTGGCAGAAAGCAGTGTTGCAGCGCTTTTCTTCGTGAATTCGAACAGATTACGACCCAGATGGCCAAAGATCAGCAGCTGTCGCTGAATCCGACAAAGATTTCGGGCAATTGCGGACGGCTGCTTTGTTGTTTGAGATATGAAGAGCAGTTTTATCAGAAAGTATTCAGCAAATTTCCTCCACCGGGAGCATCTCTGCTGATAAAGAAAAAGCGGGCAATCCTGACGTATATTAACGTGTTTGAAGAAATAGGGCTTCTCAACTACGAAGACGGCTCTCAGGAATGGTTGACTCCGGAGGAATTGAAGAAAGGAAAGATTGAAGATGGCATCTAACCAGGACGATGGTAGCGGGAATAAACGAACACTGCTGGTTACAAGCGCTCTTCCATACGCCAATGGCGACATACATCTGGGACATCTGGTCGAGGTTGTACAGACCGACATGTTTGTCCGGTATCAGAAGATGCTGGGAAACAGGGTTTTATACGTATGCGCCGATGATACCCACGGTACACCGATCGAGCTGTCCGCTCTCAAACGCAACATTACTCCCGAGCAGCTGATAGAGGAAGCCTGGGACAATCATGTTCGCGATTACAGCGCATTTTCTATCGGTTTCGATATTTTTTATTCGACAAATTCCCCCGAGAACCGCCACTATGCGGAGTTTATATATCAGAGACTGCGCGACCAGGGACTGATCGTATCCCGTACAATCCAACAGTACTACTGCGAACACGACAAGCGTTTCCTTCCCGACAGGTTTATCACCGGAACCTGTCCCAAGTGCGGAGCAAAGGATCAATACGGGGATGTATGCGAATCATGCGGTGCAACCTACGAAACAACCGAACTGGTCAGCCCCGCCTGCATAATCTGCGGCAATGTCCCTGAGATACGCGAGTCCGAGCATTTCTTTGTCAGCCTGGACAAACGGGAAGAATTCCTTCGGGATTTTATCGGACGCGGAACGGCGATGCAGGAGGATATGAGCAATTTTGTCATGCACTGGATCGATCAGGGGCTTCGACAATGGTGTATTTCGCGCGACGGACCGTACTTTGGATTTAAAATTCCCGATACGGAGAACAAATTTTTCTACGTATGGCTGGATGCTCCTATCGGATACATCTCATCGACGGCAAAGTGGTGCGCGGATAACGGGGTGGATGTCGATACGTTTTGGAACAAGGATTCATCGGGGGACGTAATCCATTTCATCGGTAAGGATATCGTCTATTTTCATGCGCTGTTTTGGCCGGTGATGCTGCAGGCGGCCGATTTTAAACTTCCTTCACGCATTTTCGTCCATGGATTTCTCACGGTCCAGGGGGAGAAGATGAGTAAAACGCGGGGAACTTTTATCCTGGCCCGCGACTATAGCCAAAAAATCAAACATCCGCTTGCCTGTGAATATCTGCGTTTCTACTATGGTGCAAAGCTTTCCAATCATGCGGGAGATATCGATCTGAACTTCGAGGAGTTTTGCAATCGTGCCAACACGATGTTGGTAAATAACATCGGCAACCTGCATCACCGTACCTTTGTGTTCATGGATCGCTACTTTGAAAGCACCGTGCCGGATGTCGAGTGGGATGAGGCGATTGTCGCCGAAACCGAAAAGGCCGCTGCCGAAATACAGAAGCATTACGAGAATGTAGAGTTTAAGGCCGTGGTCGAGAAAATCCACGCGCTGGGAAGTATCGGTAACAAATACTACCAGGATACAAAACCGTGGGAACTTGTCAAGAGCGATATGCGGGCTGCCGGAAAAGTTATGGTCACCTGTGCGAATCTGGTCAAGGCGCTGGCGGTTTTTCTCAAACCGATTGTCCCGAATCTCATAAAGCCGGTCGAGGTGCAGTTCGGAAAGGAATTTACCTGGGAGGATTATCGTTTCTCTGTCAAAGGTGAGAAACTTGGCAAAACGGCAAAGCTGGTTCAGCCAATCCAGCTTTCGGAATTTGACGAGATCCTCAAGGGTATGGTCACCTCCGAGGAGAAGGAAGAAAAACCCCCCACACCTCAGATAGAGATAGATGACTTTGCCAAAGTATCCCTGAAAGTGGGCACGGTAATAGAGGCACAGAAGATAAAAAAATCAAACAAGCTTCTCAGGCTGAAAATCGATGATGGTAAGAGAATGCGGCAGATAATCAGTGGTATCGCACAGCACTACTCGCCCGAGCAGCTGATCGATACCCAGGTGGTGTTTGTCGCTAACCTCAAACCGGCGAAACTCATGGGCGAGCTTTCTGAAGGGATGGTCCTGGCGGCGCAGCAGGATGACGGAAAACTTGTCCTGGTGGCCCCTTCCGACAGCATTCAGCCGGGAGCTGTAGTCTCGTGAGGAGTGGGGCTTTTCCGACCCCGCGTGAAGTGGTTGGGTTAAAGGCGGTGGATGCCGAGCATGTAAAGAGTCTGGCTTCGCAGCTCAACGTCTCGCCACTTCTTGCCACAATCCTTGCGGCCCGGGGCCTGCGAACCTTCGATGAGTGTAAGCGGTTTTTCCGGCCCGGTCACACCCATTTCAATGATCCCTTTCTGCTTGACGGCATGGAAAAGGCGGTTGACCGCATCGCCGGCGCCATAAATCAGGGTGAGAAAATCACGATCTATGGTGATTACGATGTGGATGGGGTCACCTCCACGGCTCTGATGGTGCGGGTGCTTAGGCATCTTGGAGCACGATGCGACTTCTATCTGCCCAACAGGTTAACGGAAGGCTATGGGGTAAGTGTCGAGGGAATCGATGCAATAGCCGAAGGCGGTACCACCCTTATTGTAACGGTAGATTGCGGTATAACTTCATTCAAACCGGTTTCTCAGGCAAAAAAGCATGGAATCGAGATGATTATCACCGATCACCATGCTCCTCACGAACACATTCCCGATGCTCTTTCGGTGATCAATCCGAAACTGTGCAGCTATCCCGATCAGGAACTGGCCGGAGTGGGGGTGGCCCTCAAGCTCTGCCAGGCGCTAGTCAGGCACATGCAGCAGGATGAATACGTCTGGCATCGCCATCTTGACCTTGTCGCGCTTGGAACGGCGGCGGATATCGTACCGCTGGTGGGCGAAAACAGAGTCATTGTCAAGCTTGGCTACGAGCAGATAGAGAAGACCCGAAATGTCGGGCTCCAACAGCTTCTCACCATTCAGGATATCGCACACAAGTCGATCTCCACCAGGGAGGTGGTTTTCGGTATCGCACCCTGCATAAATGCCGCCGGCCGGCTGGGGGATCCCACGCGTGGAGTCAAGCTGCTTTTGACCGAGGATGCCGGTGAGGCTCTTTTGTATGCAAAGGAGCTTTTGCAGGCAAACAAGGAGCGCCAGGCCCTCGATAAGCACGTTCAGGGAGAGGCCATTCACTGGGTGCTGGACAACTGCCATCCCGACAAGGACTTCGCGCTGGTTGCGGCCGACCGTAAGTGGCATGTCGGAGTAATCGGCATAGCGGCATCCAAGCTGGTTGAGCGCTTCTACCGACCCACTTTTCTTTTCTCTATCGATAAGAATGGAATGGCGAAAGGATCGGGAAGAAGTATCCCGGGAATTCATCTTTTGGACCTTTTGCATCAGTGCCGCGATTGTCTGGAGAATTACGGAGGTCACTCCGCGGCCGCCGGAGCGTCCATTCGTGCCGAAAACCTGGAAACGTTCAGAAGACGCCTGGCGGAGGCGGTAGAGAAATCCTTTCAGCCGGATCATTTCTACCCTAAAGTCATGGCCGATGCGCAGGTTACTATCGCCTCGCTGACTCCCAGGTTTTTCAGTATCTTAAAACAGATGGAGCCCTTCGGCCCTGGAAATATGCGGCCTGTTCTCCTGTGCCGGGAGCTGACGCATCGATATGAGCCGAAGATTGTCGGAAAAAATCATCTGAAAATGACAGTCACCAGTCAGGGTGTGGTTATGGATGCGATTGCGTTTAACTTTGGCGATCGTTTTTCAGAAATACAAAAAGCAAACGGGTTTTCTCTTGCATTTTCGCTCGATCAAAACGACTGGCAGGGTAAGCTGCGTTTGCAGATGAAAGTAAAAGGAATTGCCGTATGAAAATGTGGGACGGACGTTTTTCCAAGCCGGTTGATGCGCTGATGGATGAGTTCAACCGCTCGCTGCCGGTTGATCGGGTTTTTGTGCAGGAGGACATCGAGGGAAGTATCGCATGGGCGCGAGCCCTTTACAAGGCGGGCGTGATATCCTTCGAGGATCGTGAACAGATGGTCGAGGGACTAAAGACGCTGCTCCAAAAGGCGCAGGAGGATGCGCTGGAGTTTCTCCCATCCGATGAAGATATCCATATGGCAATCGAGAGGCTGCTTGTGGAGCAGATCGGGGAGGCCGGAAGCCGGCTTCATTCGGGGCGCTCCCGAAACGATCAGGTGGCAACCGATTTTCGCCTCTTTGTCATGCGTGCCCTGAAATCCGTCGAGGAGAAGCTGACTCACCTGCAACAGGTCATCTATGAACGTGCGGTCACGGACAAAGACGTTATCGTCCCCGGCTATACTCATCTTCAGCAGGCGCAGCCGGTCAGTCTCGCCCACTATTGGCTTTCGTTTTTCTTCTGTCTGCAGCGGGAAAAATCCCGTCTCCAGCATGCTGTTACCACTGCCGACCGGCTTCCACTGGGATCGGGTGCCGTGGCGGGAAGCGGCTTTGTGGTTGACCGCCATGCCATTGCCCGGGAGCTGGGGTTTAGCTGCGTGATGGAAAACAGCATGGACGGGGTGGCGTCCCGTGACTTTGTGCTGGAATCGTTGGCTGCTCTGTCCTCGCTGGCTATTCATCTCAGCCGCTATGCCGAAGAGCTTATCATCTGGTCGTCGCGCGAGTTTGGTTTCGTGGAGCTGGATGATGCCTGGTCGACCGGCTCGAGCATGATGCCGCAGAAAAAAAATCCCGACTCCCTGGAGCTGATCCGAGGCAAATGCGGTCGTTTTATCGGAAACTACACCCGTTTTGCCACCACTCTCAAAGGTATAGGGCTGACCTACTACAAGGATCTGCAGGAAGACAAGGAGCCGCTGCTTGACAGTCTCGATCAGATGGATCTGATTGTCAGAGTATTTGCAGAGATTGTCAGAACGATACAGGTGAAGAAAAAAAATATACGGGCGAAGCTGGATCCTTTTCTTCTGGCCACCGATGTAGCGGATTATCTCGTCCGTAAAGGAATTCCGTTTAGAAAAGCTCACAAGATTGTGGGAAAACTGGTCGGCTGGTGTGTGGAAAACGATCGCGATCTGACCTCCCTGACGGTAAAGGAGCTCAAGGTATTTGATTCCGCATTCGATGACGATGTGTCGAAATTGTTCGATTGGCAGACCGCGCTTGCCGGGCGGGATATCGAAGGCGGTACCGGGCCGCAGAGTGTCCGGGGGCAGTTGAAGAAGGCTGAGGAGATATTGAGAGCAAAAGAGACAGGACAATAGACAACAGTCTCAACAAAAAAGCATCAGGTAAATGAAACCTATGGGAGGTCAGGTATTATCGGGGGCTGATGGATGCCGGCTCGTCGCTATCCCAGAACCCATCTAGTGCCTCCGAAATCCCACTGCTTTCTTGTACATACCCGATATCCCACTCGGGTGGAAGCAGCGAGCAGTATGGGTGTCGGACAAAGCGCTTGTCAATCAACAGAAGCATCCCTTTGTCCTTTTCCGTGCGTATGACTCTTCCCGCAGCCTGCAGCACCTTGTTTATGCCCGGGTAGATATATGCGAAATCAAAACCCGATCTTCCGGTTTTCTGGAAGTAATCCTTTATCAGCTCACGTTCTTCATTTATTTGGGGAAGTCCCACGCCCACCACGGCTACCCCTACAAGCTTGTCACCAACCAGATCGATTCCTTCCCCGAATACTCCTCCCATAACCGCAAGCCCGACAAGCGTATGTTCGTTTTCTTCATTGAAATTGTCAAGAAACGCAGCGCGCCGGCTTTCGTCCATCTCCTGCGACTGGCTCACCAGATGAATATCGGGACTGTGCTCGTTCAGGTGCTGCTCAACAATACTCAGATAGGCGTATGAAGGGAAGAATACAAGATAGTTACCCTTCTTCTCATTTGTTGCGGTGAAAATCATACGGGCGATTTGAGAGGCGGTAGCTTTACGGTCTTTATAGTAGGTGGAAACCGAGGAGCCGATGAGTACTCTTAGGTTTTCGGGAGGAAACGGTGAGCCGATGCGTATCAGCCTGGCATCTGCGTTTCCCCCCAGGATATCGCGAAAATACCCGAGCGGGGAGAGCGTTGCGGAGAAGAATACGGTTGCTTTTGCCCGTTTGAGCGCGTTTTTCAGAAGGAAAGAGGGATCCAGGCAGAAAAGCTTCACGGTGACAGACTTCTTGTACCGTGTCAGGGTGGTGCGGTAACGCTTATCGTAGCACTCCTCGATACGTAAAAAGTAGAGTGTATCGAAATAAAGCTCGAGAAGATCATCCCGGGCAGGATGTGATTCGTTGCGTGCAAGCCGTTTCTGTGCTGCGGTGGCAAATGCGGCAAGCCGGCGAAGAAGTTCCGGGGACGGTTGCTGCTCTGTCTGGAAATGCCTGTCTTCCATGGCTGCCCCGATTTCGCCAAGCAGCGAAAGAATTCGTGTCAGGGCGCGTTTGATCTCAGGCATGCCGCGTCGGATGTTTTTCTTCAAAGCCGCATACCGGGACGAGATGCATTCCGCGGAAAACATCTCCCGCGCCCTGTCGACCAGATTATGAGCCTCATCGATAAGAAAAACATACGCGTCATTCTCCTCGTCGAAAAAACGCCTCAGATACACGCTCGGATCGAACGCATAGTTGAAATCGCAAATGATACAGTCACACCATAGCGCAACATCGAGGCTGAGTTCGAAGGGACATACACAATGGGCTTGAGCAATACCTTCTATCTCTTCTCTGTCAAGATTCTGCTTTTCAAACGCATTCATCAGTGCATCGCCCAGACGATCGTAATAGCCTTTACAGTAAGGACAGTCATCCGGATCGCAGGACCTTACGGGGAGAAAACAGATTTTGTCTTTGGCGGTCAGACAGACCGACCGTATTCGCAGCCCCTTGCGGCGCATCAGCTCGAGCGAATCGCGGGCTGCCGTCGCAGTGATCCCTTTAGCTGTGAGATAGAAAATCTTCTCCGCCGCATCCTCTCCCATGGCTTTAATCGAGGGAAACAGAGTCGCTATGGTTTTTCCGGTACCGGTAGGTGCCTGGGCAAAAAGATGTCTACCAGCTTTTACCGTCCGATACACCTCTGCGGCAAATTCTCTCTGCCGGGGTCTGAAATGACCGAACGGAAAGGAAAGCCCGGCGATTGAACTGTTGCGTATGACTTTCCAATCCTGCGCCATGCGGGCCAGACGAAGATACCGCTGGGTGGCCTCTGTGAAAAACAGCTCAAGCTCTTCCCGGGTCTCAGTGCGATCGAAAGAACGGATTTGAAGCGTATCGAGCTGGGCGTAAGTGATCCGGATCGTGATCTGCGGCAGGTCGTGCTCGCGGGCATACATGTAGGCATAGCAGCGTGCCTGTGCCCAGTACATTGGATTGTCCCGTTGGTCGATAGTGTCCAGGTCGGTAAGCACAGTCTTGATCTCCTCGACTACCGGAGAATTCTCGTTGGCGATAATCCCGTCGATTCTCCCTCCCACCCGAAGCCGCAGAGGTGCTCGCCCCGATTCCGGAGTTGCTTCCTCGATATCTATAGAGACGGCCACCTCCGCATCGTATCCATCTCCGTACGTCTTCTGGATCTTGCGATGAGCCTTTATAGCCCGGACTGTCCGGTCGGGCGGGGAGAAGAGGCTCGAGGAGTGCAAATCCCCGGAGGCGCAGGCGATGGCAACCAGTTTGACAACGGATATTTTTATGAGATCAGACATAGAAAATTATATTACTATTCATGGACATCAAAGATACGGCTATTATAGAAAAAAGGCAAAATCTCGGGAGTTTGGAAAGGTTATAGGAAAAGTAATTGATGCCAGGATTTGAGCAACAGAAATGAAGAAGAATGAAAAGAAAGGCATTTTAAGCGGGAGCATTGCCCTCGTGCAGCGTAAGTGGGGTAATCCCGACAGCGCTCGAAAAAGCGGCAGTATAGCCAAAGGAATTTTGCGCTGCACACTTTGTTACCCGCTCACGCATGCGGGGCCTGCCATTTGACACGCATCTTCCCAGTCCTATACTCTGAGTCGCTCCTCGGCTTAATTTGCTCAACCCTCGCCGGCAAACGTATCGGTGGTGGCCGTATTACTTCCCCAAATGGGCGCTTGAGCAGGATAAAATCGAAGAATCAGCCAAACTGATCGGCCACCGCTAAGCGTTTTTTATTTTCGAATCATCTAAGAGGATGCATCATATCTCTTTGAGGTCAAAGCATCTTCCATTTTCTTTTTAATTGAGTTGTCTTTGTGTATCCTTGTCAGTGCCAGAATAATTAAAAGTCCCGGTATACTGATTATGCTTTCGGGCGGCCATATTACCATGGCTGCTGCGGAAAAATACACCAATGTCCACCACATCAGCCTTCTATTGTTTTTCAGCCGATTTATTTCTATCCTTCCACAAGAGGGGCAGGTGAACTCCAAAAAACCATCCCATTTCAGGCCGGCTGGAGCAAATCCCTCATAACAACACGAGGTGCATATAACCATTGCTTCCTTGTAGAATCTTCGACCATCGATCTCAGTATCTTTTTGTTCCTGGTCTCGGGTATCCTCCATATGTTTCGTTTCTTCCGAAAACCGGCCCTCCTTCGATTGAGATGTTTCTTTTCTGGATTGGATCTTTTCGTCATGGGACTTTTCTTTTTCCTCTACATAATTGCATTCAAAACATAACGGTCGCTCATCGCTGCCGTAATTCATGTGAAACAGGTCGATTCTTTTTCCACATCTTTCGCATGTTGTCTCCATAATGTCCCTCTCTGTATAAAGATGTTTTGGAAATTACTTTCGGAGAACGCAAAGAAAAGAGGAGTAAACCGGGCTCATATAAAAACCGATTCTACATAAAATAAATGCTCTTTGTTTACTGACACACACAAAAAAAGAAAAACTCTGAAAAGACTCGGCGCTTCGGCTCAGGAGCCGATACATCGGAGATACAATGACTGGTCAGTTCCGATACACCGATATGATGAGATTTTTATGCCTTGAGAAACAGTCCATCCCCTATGAATGCGCGCATTACAGGCGACGGTGGAGAATTTTTATCGGCAGACAAGAATAGACTTTTCCGGATATCGATTCCTGGTGGCAAAGATGAGCAAAACGTATCAGTCGGTTGTATGTTTCTGTCAACTATGAAACCCGAGCAGGTATTTCTGATGGTGTCCGAAGACACAGCGTAGGCTGTTGATGATTTCTATGGTGCCGTAATCAATACTGCACACTTCTTTCTGTATCGGTGTGAGGGATGTGGCGGATAATAACTGAGGGATTTTCCAGATACCGAAATGTCTTGCCTTAACTTTTATTTGTCTTTGTGGAAACTCACTATACTCTTTGTCTTGGAGTTTCTCATAAAAAATTCTACTAAGCACCAATTATAAATCATCAAACATAGCCTTTCAAAAACTGCCCCGTATACGATTCGGGTATCGCAACGACCTGCTCCGGGGTTCCTGTGGCCACGATCTGCCCTCCCTTGTCTCCGCCGTTCGGCCCCAGATCGATGATATAATCGGCGCACTTGATTACATCCTGATTGTGCTCGATTATGATGACTGTGTTGCCTTTGTCAACCAGCTCCTGAAGCACCGTCATCAGCATCAGTATGTCCTCGAA
This sequence comes from uncultured Fibrobacterota bacterium, assembly GCA_964419255.1. Lineage (GTDB taxonomy): Bacteria > Fibrobacterota > Chitinivibrionia > Chitinivibrionales > CAYFVL01 > CAZPHU01. The sequence goes on from CAYQOU010000019.1 coordinate 42,021, forward strand.
ATGGAGACCGGTGGTGGGCTCATCCAGGATGTACAGGGTCTGACCCGTGGCCCGTTTTCCCAGCTCCGATGCCAGCTTGATTCGCTGCGCCTCACCTCCCGACAATGTGGTGGCCTGCTGACCCAGATGAATATAGCCAAGCCCTACCCGCGATATGACCTCCAGCCGTGATTTTATAGCGGGTATGCGGTCGAAAAACAGAAGCGCCTCGTCTACCGTCATGTCCAGCACATCGGCGATACTCTTGCCTTTATAGGTGATCTCCAGTGTCTCCCGGTTGTACCTCTTACCATGGCACGCCTCGCATTCTACATAGACGTCCGGCAGAAAGTGCATCTCGATCTTGATAAGCCCGTCTCCCTGACAGGTCTCGCACCGTCCGCCCTTGACATTGAAACTGAACCGGCCCTTGCCATATCCCCGGATTTTGCTTTCCGGCAGCTGAGCAAACAGGTTGCGAATCGGATCGAAAATCTTGGTATAGGTGGCGGGATTGGACCGCGGTGTGCGCCCGATCGGCGACTGGTCGATATCGATCACCTTATCGATCTGGTTGAGTCCCCTTATGGTTTTGTAGGGAAGCGCAGAGGCTTTCGAACGATAGAGCTCGCGGGCGAGTGCCGGGTAAAGTGTCTGATTGATCAGAGTGCTTTTCCCCGAACCGGATACACCCGTCACGCATATCAGTGTACCCAGCGGGAAGGACACGGTGACATCAAGCAGATTGTGTCCCGAGGCGCCTGTAAGCTGAAGTTTTTTGCCGGTTACTTTTCTTCTCCCGGGGGGAACGGCAATACTGCGCTTGCCGCAAAGATACTGTCCCGTAAGCGAATCTTTGCTCTTCATAATATCCTGCGGAGTTCCGGCTGCAACGATATGTCCTCCGTGCACTCCCGCTTTAGGTCCTACGTCGATGACATGATCGGCCGCAAGAATCGTATCCCTGTCGTGTTCGATGACAACCACGGTGTTTCCCAGATCACGCAGCGCAAGCAGCGTATGCAGCAGCTTTTCATTATCACGCGGGTGCAGGCCGATGCTGGGCTCATCCAGTATATAGGTGACACCGGTGAGGCGGGAGCCGATCTGGGTGGCAAGACGAATGCGCTGCGCCTCTCCTCCCGACAGAGTGGAGGAGACCCGGCTGAGCGTCAGATAGCTGAGACCGACATCCAGAAGAAAATGCAGGCGATGAACAATCTCCTTAAGCACCTGACGGCCGATTTGCAGTTCCCTGTCGGAAAGCCTGACCTGGGAGATAAATTCTTCCAACACTGATATCGGCATATCGGTCAGCTCGCCGATGTTTTTTTGTCCGATGTGAACGGCCAGGCTCTCCTGGCGCAACCTCTTGCCCTGGCAGGCGGGGCACTGCTTGCGGCTCATGAACTCCTCGATCCATTGCCTGATATCCTCGCTGGTCGTTTCGGTGTATCGTCTGAGAAGGTTGGGGATCACCCCTTCGAACTGACGCGAAAACCGTCCGTAGCCTTCGCCGCCGCGGCCCTGCCATTCCATGGTGATTTTCCTGATGCCCGAACCATGCAGCAGGATTTTCTTGTGCTCGGCACTGAGTTGCTTATACGGCTTTTTCATAGAAATGCCGAAATGTTTGCTGACAGACAGCAATATCTGATGATTCCAGCTGCCGGAAGTAGAGGCGCCGTTCCATGGAACGATTGCTCCCTGGCTCAGAGATTTATTGGGATCAGGGACAACCAGCTGGGGATCTATTTCCATCAGGGTACCTAAACCATTACACCGAGGACAGGCGCCGAAGGGACTGTTGAAGGAGAAAAGCCGGGGAGAAAGCTCTTCGATACTTGTCCCGCAGTCGGGACATGCCAGTCGTTCGGAAAACACCAACTCTTCACCGCCGATACAATCTATGCGCACTGTGCCGTTTGTGCTTATTTTCAGCGCGGTCTCCAATGAATCGGTCAGTCGCTTCTGAATAGAGGGAGAGATAATGAGCCGGTCGACAACAACATCGATGGAGTGCTTCTTGTTCTTGTCAAGCTTTGGAAACTCTTCGAGGGCAACAACGGTTCCGTCGATTCGTGCTCTGACAAACCCGTCCTGCTGCAGCTTTTCCAGCAGCTCACGGTATTCTCCTTTTTTGCCGGAGATCACCGGTGAAAGGATCTGAAATTTGGTTTTCTCCGGCAGATCCAGAATCCGGTCGGTGATTTCCTGCACGGTCTGTCGGGTTATCGGCTTGCCGCATTTATAACAGCTTGGATGTCCGATACGGGCGAAAAGCAGTCTGAGATAATCATAGATTTCGGTTATGGTACCTACGGTTGAGCGCGGGTTATGGGCGGTTGTTTTCTGCTCGATTGAGATCGCCGGAGAAAGCCCCTCGATGGAGTCGACATCAGGTTTTTCCATCAGGCCGAGAAACTGCCGCGCATAAGCACTGAGACTCTCCACGTATCGTCTCTGCCCCTCAGAGTACAAGGTGTCGAAAGCCAGTGAGGATTTTCCCGATCCGGAAAGACCGCAGACCACGGTAAGTTTATTTCGGGGAATGCGAACGGTGACATTTTTCAGGTTGTGTTCGCGTGCCCCGCGAATGATTATGTCTTTTGTTTCCATAAGTCTGTCGCAGGTAAAGGATCGCGTATATTACGCCCGGAATACGATTTATGCCGAAGGTGTAGTCGAGCGTGAAAGCAAAGAAATATAAATAAGGAGCGGGCAGATTACTGGGAAATATCCTGGTGATAGTCGTTCCAAGCTTTTTCGATGGTCGCGGCCAGCTTGGCGCGGTTAAATGGTTTGAACAGGCAGGTATATTTGGAATGGCGGTTGAGCTTCACCAGGGTATGATTGGGATTATAGCCGAATCCGGTCATCAGAACCATCTCGGAGGGGATGTTTTTTTCTTTGATTTTGGTGATGAATTCATACCCATCCATATCGGGCATCGCTATATCGGTGAGAACCAGAAAAAACGGCTCTTGTTCCAATGATTCAAATGCTTTTGATGTGGAATCTGCGGTGACGATTTCCCAATCGAGTGATTCCAGATAAATCTTGAGGAAATCCAGCACATCTGTCTCGTCATCGACGACGAGGATACGTCTATTTGGCGCTTTTTCTGAGAAGCTCATGAGTTTTATCGATCAGTTCCTGTTTCCCAAATGGTTTTGTAATATATGCATCGGCGTTCATCACATGCAAACCGACCATTTCGTCGAAACGCTCCGATTTTGCGGTCAGGATTGCGATGGGAACATGCTTGAATTCATCCCGTTTGCGTAACATCTTGAACACCTGCCATCCATCCATTTTCGGCATAGTAAGATCAAGCAAAACTGCATCCGGTTTGTATTCCAACGCCCGATCAAGAGCCAGAGATGGATCTAATACAGTATCCACTTCAAAATCTTCTGTTTCAAGGACTAACTTCACTAAGTCCGCAATATCCCTGTCATCTTCGACAACCAGAATTTTCTTCTTCATCAAAAATATAACCTTTAACCCTTAAAATATTCGGAGAAAAGCCAATGCCAATACCGCAGAGATGATATAACTGCGATGATTCCCGCCGCGACTCTGAGAACTACGGCTGACAGGATTAATAGTGATTCGGATTCACCTGCGATCGTAACAATTCCCGACAGAGCAGCGGAACCAAGGATGATGATGACACCGACGTGCAGCATTCGATAGACGGGAGGAATCTTTAATGCTTCCCCGAGTCGTTTGCTCAAGGATGCCAGAACGACCATAAGAATGATCATCGCGGCATCAAGAATCAGAAGGCTTTCTTGTCTTATCATACGACTACTTTTGCACTTTTCGCATGGTGAAATAAAGACCCAGTGACGTCCATGCAGAGGCGACTGCTGCACCAAATACGAATAATGACTGGAAAACTATAATGCTTATCTGTCTTTCTGATGAAATGAACAGGCTTACGATGTACAAAAATGTAAGCGCGATAGCTACGGTAAAGCCCGCCTGCGGGGCAGCCTGGTTGAATTTTTTCCGGTAAAAGGCGGATATGAGAAACGCGATCATGTTACAGAACATGAAACAGAGCGCATAGCCTGTTAGTAAGATGCTGGCCGGGCTATACTGAATAATCATTACTTTCTTTTTTTCCCACCAAAAACATTCACAAATGCATCCTGCGGCGTATGTCGGGTTATCCCGCTCATGATCCCTTCCCGACCGCTGAATTTTGCCTCAACTTCCATGCCTGAGCTGGTGATGCTGAAACACCTGATATCCTTATGATGATTGCTGCCGCGCATCTTCAATACGAGCAGGGCTCTTTGAATAGAGCTGTCCACCTCAACATATCGCAACAGAATATAGGTGTCTACAATAAAGGGTATCTTGCTTGTCGTCTGGTTCAGCTGTCCCAGCAGGCTGTCGTTTTCTCTCAGCAGAATGCTTGTGACCGCCTCCCTTTTCAGGGAGTTAACAAACCTTCTTTCCAGCTCCCGCAGCTCTATCTCGTCGATGGACAACGACTCAAAATGAGTCATGCTGTCCACGGCGATTCTTTTGACTCCCAGCCCTTCCACAAGCTCCACCAGCCGGCCGTCCAGCTCCTCAAATTCGTTCAAGGTGGTCTCGGGATCCGAGAAGATTATCTTCAGTTTGCCTTCTTCTTCGAACTTTTTGAGATCCCAGCCAAACTGAAGCGCATCGTGATAATATTGCTGAGGAAACTCCTCAAACGTAATTATCAGCCCGGGTTCGTTATATTTAATTATACCATTGCAAATAAACTGCATCGCCATTGTGGTTTTTCCGGTCCCCGGCGCACCCTCTACAAGGTTGGCGGAGCCCTGAATAAATCCGCCATAAATCATCTCATCTAGAACCGTTATTCCGGATGGTACCCTTTTGGAATCCATAAAACCTTCTCAGATAAATGGGTTAAGAAAAAAGATGAACAATTACCGCTTTCTGTACGTGTAACCTGTTTTCGGCCTCATCGAAGGCAACTGAGTGTTTGGAATCGAGAACGTCGCTGGTTATCTCTTCACCCCGGTGGGCCGGAAGGCAGTGAGAGACCAGTACGTCGGATGGTGCGGCGGAAAGAAGGGTTTGGTTGAGCTGAAATTCGGCAAACACCGAGGCCCTTTTCTCCGCCTCATCCTCCTGTCCCATGCTTGCCCAGACATCAGTATAAATAACGCTCGCTTCCGATACAACATCCGCTGGCTTGTGCGTAACGCGTATCGAACTACCTGTCAGGGTGCCGATTTGGCTGCATTGGCTCACCAGCGATTCAGCCAACTCATAGCCGGGGGGGCATACCAGTGAAAAATCGTAGCCCAGTTTCGCGCACAAGATCATTATCGAAGCGCACACGTTATTTCCATCACCCAGAAATACCACGTGAGGTTTCTTGTTTTGGGGATGCCGCTCCTTGAGTGTCAGTGCAAAGGCAAGTGCCTGGCAGGGGTGGTATTTGTCGCTGAGGGCATTTATGACCGGAATGCAACTATGCTTTGCAAGCTGTACCAGCGTATCATTACTATATGTCCTGGCAACAATCAGATGAATCCAGCGCTGAAGATTGCGGGCAACATCCTCCACACTCTCCCGTTTGCCCATCTGCACCATATTGGAGGCCAGATTGAGGGCATTGCCGCCCAGCTCATACACAGCGGTCTCAAAAGTTATGCGGGTACGCAGAGAGGGTTTTTCAAATATCAGAACTCCCGTGCGTCCTTTCATCGGTTTTGGCTCATCGGCCATGAGGCGGTTTTTCTTCAGTTCCGCTGCCGTGTTAAGGATATTGATGATCTCTTTCGGATCGAAATCCAGAAGCGTAATTAAGTCTTTTTTTCCGCGAGACATTATAAATTCTTTCAAAAATTAAAATACTGGTAAATTACGGGAAAGCTTGCCCGAAATAATTAAAGTATTTAAAATACATCTTTTGCAGAGTCATATAGCAAGAATATGCATCTTGTATTTCCAGACTAAAATATGTGATATGTCTTGCTATAAACTCAACTATCCAACATTTTTGTATTTGTAACCCTGGAAGCATGTGAGCGTGTATCCAACTCACAGGAGGCTCATCGTGGAAATCACCGAAGTACGGATTACTCTGAGAAACGAAGACAAGCTAAAAGCCTTTGCCAGCATAACGATCGATGACTGCTTTGTCGTTAGAGGTTTGAAGATTATCAACGGTTCTCAGGGCTTCTTTGTATCAATGCCAAGCCGCAGACGAAAAGATGGGGGTTATCAGGATATCGCTCATCCGATCAATAACGAAATGCGCAAACAAATCGAAGACAAGGTTCTCGATGCATTTGAATCGGAGCTCAACTCCGCGGGAGCCGCGCAGCCCGAAAATGTCAGTACTGTTTCCCCGGATCGGGAAGAAGAAGGTGAAATCTACTTCGGCCCCGACAATCTCGAGGAATAGGTATCTGATTCTCTGGAAAATACCACAGGAAGAGAAGGTGTTTGGTTTCAAAAAAATGCCTTCTCTTCCAAAAAACTCTCCACAAAATATCTGCATGTATTATTTTTAGAGATTCTGTTCTCCTGCTGGGGCGTCGACAAGCGGTAAGTCACATGGTTTTGGTCCATGCATTCGGAGGTTCGAATCCTTCCGCCCCAGCCATTACCCAGTTTCAAAACCGGATGGAAACGGGTTATTTTTTATCCGACAGGTCCATTCGGGCAGGAAATCGGAAGAGCAGACGCTTATACCAACCGAACAGTTCAAAATCAGGTAGATATACATCGAAAATCGATGAGGCTCTTATCTAAGAGGCATCGTTTTGAAGGAGGTCATATTTTGGATGTGGTGAAATTAGAAGCACGGCAGCGTGCGGGAACCGGCAAATCCTACACTCGGAAGGCTCGGGCGAGTGGGTGGATTCCTGCTGTTTATTATGGCCATAACGAACCGGTGAAGCATATCGAGGTGAGTGCCCGCGATTTCGGTGCCCTGGTCCGGGCCAAGCAGACGACCCACCTGATCGATCTGGGCCTCGAAGACGGTGGCAAATCGGTTGCCATCATAAAGGAGATCCAAAAGGATGTGATCAGGCGGGGAGTGTATAAACATGTCGATTTTCAGAGCGTCTCCATGGATGAGATTATCACTGTGGATGTGCCTGTTGAGATCGTCGGGACGCCTGTCGGGGTAAAGGACGAAGACGGTTTGCTTGAGCATCCGGTACGATCGGTAAATGTACAATGCCTGCCGGGTAATATTCCGGAGAAGGTTAGTATCGATGTGTCTGCTTTGCATGTCGGTGATTCGATCCATGTAAAAGATGTTACGTTCGAAAATTTTTCCATCACCGATGCTCCCGAAGAAGTCCTGGCCGTGGTCACTCATCCTAAGGGTGGAGCCGGCGCAGAGGAGCAGACGGAGGCAGAAGAGGGTGCTGCTCAATAATTCTCCTCACTGGTGAGGAGTCGAGTAATCGATGCTGAAGTGGTTTTTATCACTTTTTCGAAACCGTGTCACTCCCTCCGTCGAGTTTGTTATCGTAGGAGTCGGCAATGTCGGTGAGAAGTACGAAAACACCAGGCATAATATAGGTTTCATGGTTGCAGACCGGCTGATCGAGCAGCTTCAATCGCCTCACCGCTTTCATGGTTGTGAGGCGGAGGTCGTAACCGGTACCTTGGAGGGGCGTGCCGTGGCGGTGGCAAAGCCGGTTACGTTTGTGAATCGATCCGGAGAATCGGTACGGTTGCTGCTTAAAAAATTTGGCGTACCGGTGACATCGTGTCTGGTGATGGTTGACGACTTCAATCTGAATCTGGGTACACTGAGACTTCGTCGCCAGGGTTCATCGGGAGGCCACAACGGGCTTAAATCGATTATCGATGCGATTGGAAAGGAATTTCCGCGGCTGCGCCTGGGAGTCGGGCCTCTTCCTCAAAACGAATCCGTGATAGATTTTGTCCTTGGAACATTTGACTCCTCCGAGGACATGCACAAACAGCAGGCGATTTCACAGGCATCGGAGGCGTGTAAACAGTTTTGCCTTCATGGGATCGAACGAACAATGAACGAATTCAATAGATAATTTTTTTTCCTGCTCCGGTTAAACCACAACCGGGGACTTACGGCCAAAGGAGGATTGTGTGGCAAAACCCTATGAGATGATGGTTCTCTTCGATGCATCTATCGGAGATGAGTCGGTTAAAAAGGCTCAATCGGATATGGAAGCTCTGATTACCGGCAACGGAGGATCGATCGAAAATATCAACGATTGGGGCAAGCGTGAGCTGGCCTATGAGATCGGCGGAAAAAAGTCGGCTGTGTACACTGTTTTCCTTTTTGAGGGGCCAGGTGAATTACCCGCGACTATCGAACGGGAGTTGAAACTCAACACCAACGTTCTTCGGTACATGCTTCTGGTCAGAGATCCTCAAAAGGTGACCGTTTTTAATGCTCCTCCCAGAAGAGCTCCGGAAGACAGAGAAGGGTCGGATAATTCAGAAGAAAGTAACGAAGATTAGGAGAGGGGATAAATACAATGCCAAGAAGAGGAAAACGTACCAGAAAAGTCTGTTTTTTTTGTGAAAATCGCTACGAGCCCGACTACAAAGACGAAAATGGGTTGAGAAGGTTTGTGACCGAGCGGGGTAAAATCGTTCCTCGTCGTCTCAATGGTTCATGTGCAAAGCATCAGAGAGTGCTGGCTACGGAAGTCAAGCAGGCGCGTTATGTAGCACTGCTGCCGTTTGTAGCCCAGAATATCAAGTAGTATCGTAGCGGTTTATTATTTGCTTAATAGCCTCACAACTCAGAGGAGCGCGGTGAAAAATGGAAGTCGTACTGAAAAAAGATCATGAAAGACTGGGGAACGCGTTGGATGTCGTCACGGTAAAAAACGGCTACGCTCGCAATTACCTGATTCCCGCGGGAATCGCAGTCCCTGCTACCAAAGGGAACAGGAAAATGGTGGCAGAGTCTAAAAAATACACGGAAAAGCGTGAAGAGAAGAGATTGGGCGAAGCGCGTGAGCTTGCCAAAAAAATCGAAAAGGTCCCCTGCACAATTCCTGTAAAGGTGGGTGAGGAGGACAAGGTTTTTGGCTCGGTCACCAGCCAGGAGATCGCCGATTTTCTCAAAAAAGAGGGATTTGATATCGAAAAACGCGTCGTAGATCTGCAAGAGCCAATCAAGCAGCTTGGGGTCTATAACGTTCCGATCAAGCTGCACAGAGAAGTAAGTGCTATGTTAAAGGTTTGGGTCGTAAAGGAAGAAGAAGAAAACAAGTAGCCATTCTCGAAAATCTAATGAAAGGAGCCGCATGAAACTGCAAGGATGTTTTGTAGCCGTTGTAACACCACTGGATACCAATCAGCAGTTAGATGAAGCTGGACTCAGAAGAAACGTCGACTTTCTAATCGACAATGGTGTCTCGGGAATCGTACCGTGTGGTACAACGGGTGAATCCGCGACTCTTTCCTGGGAAGAACACAATAAGGTTGTAGATATAGTCATTGACCAGGTCAAGGGACGTGTGACTGTGGTTGCCGGCGCGGGGTCAAACAACACCGCCGAATCTATCGAGGCGGCGCGTCATGCGAAGGAAGCGGGCGCCGATGCAATCCTCTGTATCACCCCCTATTACAACAAGCCTACTCAGGAAGGGCTCTATCAGCATTACAGGGCAATAACCACAAACGTGGACATCCCTATCGTCGTCTATAATGTCCCCGGACGTACCGGTGTTAATCTACAGCCCGAAACGATGGAGCGCCTCTGCGAATTCGATAATGTCGTTGCGGTCAAGGAAGCCAGCGGCAACGTTACTCAGGTCTCCGAAATTCATCGCCGCTGCGGTGAGCGGATCTCTATTCTTTCTGGTGACGATGCCCTGACTCTGCCTATTCTTTGCGTCGGCGGCAGTGGTGTAATTTCGGTTGTCGGAAACTTTATCCCCGACCGGATGAGTGCGATGGTCTCTGCGTTTCTTGATGGTGATACGCAAAAGGCCAGAGAGATTCATGAAGGAATTCTGCCGATTGCGCAGGCGATGTTCATAGAAACCAATCCTATACCGGTAAAGACGGCTATGAATCACCTGGGCTTGAGTGCCGGATCTTTCCGTTTGCCTATGGTTGCGATGACCGAGGACAATAAACAGAAGCTCATTTCCGTACTAAACTCAGGTAATGTCAAACCCCTAAAGTAAAAGTACCTGTTTATGGCAGTAAAAATTATTGTAACTGGTGTCCTGGGGCGAATGGGAACAGAAATCGCCCGTATTGCAATCGACGATGATGCATGTGAGTTGGTAGGATGCACCGAATTGCCGGAAAGTAATGCCGTCGGAAAACCTGTCGGCGATTTCATCGGTGATAAGAATATCACCGTTCCGATCAGTGATTCTGTTGCCTCCATACCGGGTGATGATTCAGTGGTTGTAGAATTTACCAGTCCTGCCGGTACGATGGGAGTAGCCGATGCGCTGCGTGGAACCCAAAAAGGGCTTGTGGTCGGTACTACCGGCCTGAACGATCAGCAGCTGGCTGTTCTCAGCCGGCTTGCTGAAACAAATCCGGTGCTGGTCAGCCCGAACATGAGTCTGGGAGTTAACCTTCTGTTTTATCTCACGAGTCTGGTTTCAAAACGTCTTGGTGAAGATTTCGATATCGAGATTATTGAAGCGCATCACCGATTCAAAAAAGATGCTCCCAGTGGAACGGCTAAACGTCTTGGTGAGTTGGCCGCAGAAGCTATCGGAAAAACCTATCAGGAAGCTGTGCGGGATGGACGTAGCGGTATGGTTGGCGAGAGAACTCCCAAAGAAATCGGCATGCATGCCGTGCGTGGGGGGGATATCGTCGGGGATCACACCGTCCTGTTTGCCGGAATGGGCGAGAGGATAGAGCTACGACATGTCGCTCACAGCCGCACTACCTTTGCTAAAGGGGCAGTTACCGCAGCAAAATGGCTGAGTTCGAAACCGGCCGGATTATATTCGATGAACGATATGCTCGGTTTATAAATCTTTCCTTGTAGCTTTCCTCAGGGAGCGAATATGCTCAAATGTTTTGTCCCTGCAGCAGTAATCTGCCTCAGTATTTGTGCGCTTAATGCACAGGAAATCACCATCGTTGAAGAAGAGAGTTCGGTTGTTGTAGAGCAGACTCTCGGTGATGTCGTCGTGGAAGAAGATACCTCTGTTGTGGTCGACTCTGTCAGCCAGGCTAAAAAATCCGATTCTTCCTCGCAGAAAACCGAAAGTTCGGATAAGCTGATCAGTGGAGAGGATGACCTCCTTATTTCTGGTGATGAAGAGGAGAGTATTCTTTCCACGGAAACCCGGGAAACATCCGAACCCCTGCAGCAGAAAAACGTATCATCAGACAGCACAGGTTCTTCCCGGCTTTCGGAAAAGGAAAACCAAGAGAATACAACTGACGTAAAGCATTCCACCGAAAAGATCACTCGCCCGATAAAAACACCTTCTGCTTTACCGGGTAAAACCGTATCGGGCAAAAAGGCCGCGGAAGACGAGAAAGACGACGAAGCTGAAATCGTTGTCGAACCGGTTGTAGAAGATGCACGATCCGTTAATTTCGCCAAAAATGCCACCGAGTACCGATCTCCCAAAAAAGCTATGCTCCTGTCAATGCTTGTACCCGGTCTGGGGCAGGCGTATGTCAAAAAATATGTGAAGAGTGCCGTATTTGGTGTCGCGGAGGCGGCAATCATCGGAATAGCGGTAAATTACCATATGAAAGGGGACGATCAGAAGGACAGAGCACGTAATTTCGCGGATGATCATTATAATCATGATAAGTTCAGGACCTTTTTCGACAACCTCGGCAGCTATCTCAGCGCAAACTATGCCGATAGTACCGGAAGTTACGGTGATATCCTGAATCTGGAATTCGACTCGTTGGTGGTTCATAGTAACAAAAAAGACGATGACTACTATCATGCGGTGGAAAGAAACTCCTTTGTTCAGGGGTGGGATGATGTGGAGCCACAATTTGATCAGGGAGGATATGTCCGGGAAGACGAGTCATACGATTATACCTACGAACACTATAACAGTGATACAACCTGGAAGGTTAACCGCAAAGACCGGGAGAACGGAAAAGTTTTGCAATCCGGCATCTATGGGTATTCTGTCAATCAGAATCAATACAAGGATATGGTCAGTGAGGCAAACGGGCACTACCGGGTGACAAACAATATGTTGTTTCTTCTTCTTGCCAATCACCTGGTGTCGGCGGTTGACGCTCTCATAAGTGCAAAGGCTTATAACGATGCGCTTCTGGAAAGGGAGAGTTTCTGGCAGCGGATACATCTGGACCAGCAGTGGGCATTCAGCGGATCGGATATGAAAACCAGACTCGGAGTTAACATACGGTTTTAAATATGAATAAAAATATCATTGCCATAATCCTTGCTCTGCTGTGTGTCACCGGTCTCAGTGCTCAGGTTATCGTTGAGCCGGAGGTGCAAACCGACAGTATTGTTTTCGAGCAGGAGAACAAATCCGACAAATCGCCCACCGTCGCAAAACTTACTACCATTCTGATCCCCGGACTTGGGCATCAATATTTAGGTAACAGGGGACGTGCTCTTACCTACTTTACCGCTGAAGCTGCCTTTATCTTCGGACTGATTTTCACTGAACAGTTCTCACAGAAGATGTTTGATGATTCCCGGGCATATGCGGCCCGTTATGCGCAGGCATCCGGTGGAGCGGGGGCGGATGAATATTATTGGAAAAATGTCGGCAGTGAGATGAGCAGTGCCGATTACAATACCCGTATGGAACAGTACCGGGTACCGGAAGAAAAATATATCGCAGAAAATCTGTACTGGAACTGGGATGATGAGACGCGTAAGGAGGAATACAACCAGATGCGGGAGGATGCCACTCTTCTGCATGTAGGATCCTCCTTCTTTCTTGCGGCGATGGTGCTCAACAGGGCCATTGCTTTTATCGATATCCGTCGCAGTCTGCGGTACAATAGCATATCCAGGCAGAATGCACTGAAGTTTCATCCACACCACAATATCGCCAGCGGCAGGTCCGGGATAACTCTTTCCGGCACATTTTAACCGACAATTTTCGGAATATATGGTCTTACCAGGAGGGCTGGAGTGCTCATCTCTTGCTCTGGGGTATGCAGTGTTAGTATTTTTATACTATATCTTGTGGTTGACATCCGGCATTTTCGGCATTTGGGTTGAATCCACATTGCAATGCACGATTAACTTTTTTGAAGAGAGGTAGGGGATGAGGTGTCCTTACTGTGGGCATGAGCAGGATAAGGTTGTTGATTCTCGGTCAAGTAAAGAGGGGCGTGCGGTCAGGCGGCGCCGCGAATGTTTGGAATGTGAGAAGCGTTTCACTACATACGAATATATCGAAAATTTCCCATTGACTATCGTTAAAAACGATCAGCGTCGGGAGCCGTATGACAGACAGAAGCTTCTATCGGGAATCATTGCTGCCTGCAAGAAAAGGCCGGTCAGCATGAAAAAGATCGACAGTGTCGTCGATAAGATTGAGAATCAGCTGGAGAAACAGGCCCGTACGGAAATTTTTGCCGCTGAAATCGGCCAGTTGGTCATGGAGGAGCTGTATCATACCGATGATGTTGCTTACGTACGGTTTGCTTCTGTGTATCGCAAGTTTAAAGACCGGGGAGAGTTTGTCAGCGAAATCAAGGAAATGGAGTCAAAGATCGATCCTCGGACACGAAATCTCAGGTAATCACCTTTAGTCGTTGCACTTGAGGATACTTCCTGCTCCAGTATCGGCATCGAAAAAATCTTCTTTAAAATAGAAATAGCCCTGTTCATCGGTTGAATAGAAATCGCTTATGTTCTTTTTGAAGAACTCTTTTAATGCGGATTCTTTATTTGGACTTTCGATGATACTGTGTCTGAGGGCATTTTTCTCGACCGGTACAATAAATGCTATAGCAAATTTGGGCATAAATGAACTCCTTATAGATGTTTTCTGGCAAACAGTCTTAAAACAATCTTCTAAAAATAGGTTCTGACATGATCCGGGCAAACCCTAAATTTAACTAAAATTGTTGAGGAGGATTTTACCACATGCGAATGTTACGAAGCTGGGTGGTAGTTTTAATCTGCATAGTATGTGCCAATTCAGTTTCGGCTGATGCCGCAAAAATCCAGAAAATTCTTCAAAGCTCAGGATATGCCGCCGAGAAGGTGGGTATATATATAAAAAAACTGGGAAGTGATGCGCCTGTGGTGAGCTTTAATCAGGATAAGAAATTTAATCCTGCATCGGTGATGAAGTTGGTGACGGGAGCGGCTTGCTTCGATCTGCTTGGACGAGATTACCGGTTCGAAACCAGGGTGTACCTGGGCGGTGAGTTTGACAGGGACTCGGGGGTCGTAAAAGGTGATCTGTACATAGTAGGCGGGGGTGATCCCGGATTTACCGCCGAAAAATTGTGGCTGTTTTCGCAAAATATTCGTCATATGGGAATCAAAAAGATTGAGGGTGATCTGGTTTTTGACGATTCATTTTTCGATACCGTTGGTGTGGGGCCCGGTTTTTCATTGGACAATTCCAGCCGAGCCTATGAGGCGCCGGTCTCTGCACTGTCAGCAAGTTTCAACTCCGTAGCAGTCCACGTCGCTCCGGGAGCTCGCCCCGGCTCTCCCGTTCATATCGAGCCATTCCCCCGCATACGAGATATTCCCATCATTTCTACCGCTAAAACTCAGGACGCCAGCAACTCCACTCCCCTTCAGGTGCGTACCGAAAAAGTGAACGGCAGAACCTCCATTATGGTCTATGGAGGGATGTCCGTAAACGATATGCCGCGCTACATCTATCGCAAGGTGTGGGATACCTGGCAGAATTTTGGTCGGGTCCTGTGGTCTCATTTCGAGGAAAGCGGCATCGTGCTGGATGGAAGTATGCGAAAGGAGATGGTTCCTGCCCCCGCAAATAACGAAGGAGCCTTCTATGTGTTTAAATCTGATCCACTGCAGACTTTTGTAGATGCGATGTACAAGTACAGTAGCAATTTTGCCGCGGAGATGCTGTTTAAAACTATTTCCGCCGAAAAAGAAAATATGCCCGGATCGTGGGACAGGAGTGCTCAGCTGGTCGGCGAGTGGTGGAAGGAGCAAAAGCTGCCCGATTCCGTGAATGTAGTTAACGGGTCTGGTATGGGTAATTTTAATCGCGTTACCCCCATGCAGATAGGGGCTCTTCTGGAGGCCGTGTGGACAAAAAAGAATTACAATCTTGAATATGTCAATGCCTTATCCGTTGCGGGAGTGGACGGCACTTTGAAAAGCCGATTCAAATACTCACCGCTCAAAGGTATGCTGCGGGCAAAAACAGGCACCCTAAACAGTTATGGCGTGAGTACTCTTGCCGGTTTCGTTTTTGCACCGGGAGGGACATACGTGTTTGCGGTATTTGTTAACAACGGCGGGGCTGCTCAGTACAATCACTGGCAGTTGCAAAGAAAAATACTCGAGGAGTTTATTCCGATTAAGAGCTGATCGGTGAAGAAAAACATGTGATCGGTGAAGAAAAACATGTGATCGGTGAAGAAAAACATGAAAAAAAAGCCGC
>CAYQOU010000019.1:57683-63268 GCA_964419255.1 uncultured Fibrobacterota bacterium
TGATCGGTGAAGAAAAACATGAAAAAAAAGCCGCACTATTTACCGGTGCGGCTTTTTTGGGCCAAATATCGAGTGATCAGCCGAAGAATTCAGCGTAAACTTCCTGACCATGTTTGTATGTGGCGGTTGCTCTTTTGCGACCACTCTCGTAATACTCGGTTTTAACCCCGTGTAACTGTCCGTTGTCGTATTCCGCTTCTTTCTTCTTACTATCATTTTCGTAGTATTCTACAATTTTGCCATGAAGAGCATTATCCTTGTACTCCGCTTTTTTCTTCCGATTTCCATTCTTATGCCACTCTTTCACAACGCCTGAAAGGTTTCCGGCGGTGTATGGTTCAATGCTTTTCTGCTGACCGTTTGAATACCATTTCTTTGCTTCACCTTCCTTTTTGCCGTCGACGTAGGAAACTTCGGAAGCTTTCGAACCATCCTCATAGTAGGTGACCGCGGTGCCCTTTGGAGCTCCGTCAACAAAAGTCGCCTCACTCTTGAGTTGTCCGTTTGGGTACCATTCCCGTTCTATACCGTTTAGTTTGCCCACGTTATATATGGCTTCCTTCAGCTTCTGACCGGTACTGTCATACATAACCATCAGGCTGTCGGGTTCACCATCCTTAAAAAATTGGTCCGAACGTACCTGG
This sequence comes from uncultured Fibrobacterota bacterium, assembly GCA_964419255.1. Lineage (GTDB taxonomy): Bacteria > Fibrobacterota > Chitinivibrionia > Chitinivibrionales > CAYFVL01 > CAZPHU01. The sequence continues at coordinate 58,328 of CAYQOU010000019.1, forward strand.
CCGCTGGGAAAGTAGATTGTCTTTCTTACCACATTGGTGACATTGCCCTGGTAGTAATCGACTATCCATTTATTACCATTTGGGTGTGTTTTAACCACATTTTCCTCTATTTTCGGCTCTCCGCAACCAATCAGAAGTGTTGCTGCAAGCAGTGAAGCGGTAAGAGTATGCAATCGCATAACGGCTCCTTTCAAAAAAAAGATATCAACCAAAACATAGCATCAGACCTGAAGCTGGGGCAAATAGCTGTTACTCTTTGTGCCGTTTTAACAGTTAAACTACCGTTTGTGGCAGCGCGATTCGCCCAAACCATTCAAGAAATGATAGCTATAGCTTTTTCCATATTGTATTAATATATTAAATTACCCGGCTGAGTAAATACAAAGAAGGAAGCAAAATGCGATTTAGGCCATGTATCGATCTGCATGACGGCAAGGTGAAACAGATTGTGGGAAGCACACTTTCAGATTCCACTACGGATACGCTGGTGACAAACTACGAAAGCCGCCACTCCTCTTCGTGGTATGCTCAAAAGTATAAAGATGATAATCTGAGCGGTGGGCATGTTATCATGCTTGGGCCGGGAAACCAACAGGCGGCACGTGAAGCTCTCCGCACATATCCCGGGGGGCTGCAGGTTGGTGGTGGTATAAATGCTCAGAATGCCCGAAGTTACCTGGATGACGGAGCCTCCCATGTGATTGTCACATCATATGTTTTTCATGATGGCAGGCTGGACTGGAATCGGCTGGAGGAGGTCGTCAGGGTGACGGGAAAAGAGAAGCTGGTACTCGACGTTAGCTGTCGCAAAAAGGACGGACGCTACTATGTCGTGACTGATCGTTGGCAGAAGTTTACCAGTCTGGAAGTTACTGCGGAAAACCTTCAGACGTTAAGTAAGTGGTGTGCCGAGCTTCTGGTGCATGCCGTGGATGTTGAAGGAAAACAGGCTGGCATTGACCAGTACCTGGTTGGTCTGTTGGGCAAGGAGTGTCCGATTGCCGTAACCTACGCCGGTGGTATCAGCTCCTTGGAAGATATGGATAATATTTATGAAGCCGGTGAGGGGCGGGTGGATGCCACTGTGGGAAGCGCTCTTGATATTTTTGGCGGCCCGCTCTCATACCGAGATGTCATCGACTGGCATCGAAAGCATTCCGGGAATCGGTAACACATCTTAGAATTCAGTCATTTTAATAGTCTCAATTCGGGCCAGGACAATTGATTCCTCTGTCATCCTCTCCAGCGTGGGGACCACAAAATAGCTGCGAAGCAAATCCATTGTTATAGCCGCGATTTTAAAACACATCTGTGCTGATTCCGGCCGCGGGACGAAGCATGGATGCCGTATCATCCCGCAAGCGGGAGCATGACAAGCGTGAATTACATTTCTGAACGGGAAAAAGGCAATTTTCAGCTATTCCACCGATTTATCAATTGATGAAGCTCCACAAATCGTGGTATTTCCGAGATAAACCGATCCAGCTGCACGCTGTTTGGGCCGTCACACAGAGCATTATCCGGATCTGGATGGATCTCGAAGAACAGGCCATGTGCGCCAACCGATACAGCCGCTCTGGCCAGGGGAACTGCAAGCTCACGATTCCCCGCGGAGCATCCCTGTCCGCCTCCCGGCGTCTGGACGCTGTGAGTGGCGTCAAAAACTACCGGGGCTCCAAGCTTTTTCATCGTCAGGATTCCGGGAAAATCCACCACCAGTCGGTTATATCCGAAAAACGTTCCCCGTTCGGTTAAAAGACATCTGCCGCCGGTTTTTGCGAGCGCGTATCGCATATCTTCCGGAGCCATAAACTGCCCTTTCTTGATGTTGACATATTTTCCCGTCTCACCGGCAGCGATCAGCAGGTCTGTCTGGCGGCAGAGAAATGCAGGTATTTGAAGGATATCTACCACTTCCGAAGCTTCTTTTGCTTCCCGCGGAGAATGGATGTCGGTAAGCAGCGGCAGACCTGTTTTCTCTCTGACTTTCTCGAGTATGCGCAGGCCTTCCTCGATACCCGGGCCCCGAAACGCTTTCCTGGATGTTCTGTTTGCTTTGTCGTATGATGCTTTAAAGACTACGGTCAGATCCGATTCTGTTACAGAACTAAGCCTGTCTGCGATTCGTAGACAGATCTCCTCCGACTCCGCCACGCACGGTCCGGCTATCAGCAGTAGACCATCAGAGTCGGGATACGAGCGGAAAAAGGGAGATTGATCTAAATACATATGGTTACCTTCATTAGAATGATTAGCCTTTTGTAATTCTATTGACTCCACCGTTGCAACGACATATATTGATTTGCTTTGCAAACCATGCCCCCGGCATACTGTAGAGCATAAAATAAATTCATTTCGACAGCTTTGTTTGTACAATGTTTAACATTCCTGATTGGAGGGTTTGCGATGGCTATTAAAGTAGGTATTAATGGGTTTGGCAGAATCGGTCGTCTGGTTTTCCGTGCAGCCCAGGAGAAGCCGGAAATCGAAGTCGTTGGTATTAACGATCTTATCAGTGTCGACTACATGGCATACATGCTCAAGTACGACTCCACTCATGGTCGTTTCAATGGCGATGTGAAGGTAGAAGATGGCAAGCTGGTGGTAAACGGGAAAGCGATTCGCGTAACCGCCGAAAAGGACCCTGCAAATCTGAAATGGGATGAGGTTGGTGCCGAGTATGTTGTGGAATCAACCGGTCTGTTTCTGACTCGCGAGACGTCTGAAGGTCATATCAAGGCTGGTGCAAAACGCGTTGTGATGTCTGCTCCTTCCAAAGACGCTACTCCGATGTTTGTCATGGGTGTAAACCACAAAGAGTACAAAGCAGACATGGACATGGTTTCCAACGCTTCATGTACTACAAACTGTCTGGCTCCTATCGCCAAGGTTCTCAACGATAATTGGGGAATCGCCGAAGGCCTGATGACTACGGTTCACGCGGTTACCGCGACCCAGAAAACTGTCGACGCACCGTCTGCAAAAGACTGGCGCGGCGGACGTGGTGCCGGTCAGAACATTATTCCGTCCTCCACCGGAGCTGCAAAGGCTGTCGGTAAGGTTATCCCGGAGCTTAACGGTAAGCTGACAGGTATGGCTTTCCGCGTTCCTACTCCCGACGTTTCCGTTGTCGACCTGACCTGTCGTCTGCAAAAGGGTGCAAGCTACGAGGAGATCAAGGCTGCCATGAAGGCTGCTTCGGAAGGTGAGCTTAAGGGGATTCTTGGCTACACCGAAGATGCCGTCGTATCAAACGACTTTGTCGGCGAGAAGTGCACCTCTGTGTTTGACGCCGGTGCAGGCATCCAGCTGAGTGATACGTTTGTAAAGGTTGTTTCCTGGTACGATAATGAAATGGGTTACTCAAACAAGGTGTGTGACCTGATTATACATATGGACACTGTCAAGTAAGTGTCCGGTAGTGTCTTTTCGTCTGCATGACGAAAACAGGCGTACGGTTGGGGCTCTTATTTTAGGTAAATAAGAGCCCTTTTTTCCACTACCAACTCCCTGGAGGTGCAAGATGGCTAAATTGTTTATTGAAGATATAGAGGTACAGGGAAAGAAGGTTCTTGTTCGAGTCGATTTCAATGTCCCTCTCGATGAAAACCAGACTATTACAAACGAAAAACGCATCGTTGCTTCACTGCCAACAATCAAATATCTGTCGGAAAAGGGAGCGAGAGTTATCCTTATGTCTCATCTGGGGCGACCCAAAGGGCAGCGTAAGCCGGAGTTCAGTCTCAAACCGGTGGCTCAGGATCTCAAGGGGCGCATCGACGCGGCCGTAAAGTTTGTGGATGATTGTGTCGGTGGTGATGTCGAGCAGGCCGTCGCAGGTTTACAGGACGGTGAAGTGCTTCTTCTGGAAAATCTCCGGTTTTACAAAGAAGAAACCGACAACGATACCGATTTTGCAAAGAAATTGGCCTCACTGGCTGATGTATACGTAAACGATGCATTCGGAACGGCTCATCGTGCGCATGCTTCCACCGAGGGGGTTACGAAGCATATCGATCAGTGTGCCGCCGGTTACCTGATGAAAAAAGAGCTGGATTACCTGGGAAATGCGCTTGAGAATCCCACCCGCCCGTTTGTGGCGATCCTTGGCGGAGCGAAGATATCCGGGAAAATCGATGTTATCACTGCGATGATGGACAAAGTGGATGCGTTGATTATCGGCGGAGGTATGGCCTATACCTTCTTCAAAGCCCAGGGGCTGGAAATCGGGAAATCGCTTCTGGAGGAAGACCGTATCCCCATGGCAAAGCAGATCATGGAAGATGCGGAGAAGAAGGGCAAAAAGCTTCTGCTGCCGGTGGATTGTGTGGTTGCACCGGAATTTGCCAACGATGCGCCACGTCAGGTTGTGGCAAAGGATGCGATTCCCGCCGATCAGGAAGCGATGGATATCGGTCCGGAGTCGATCAAGGTGTTTGCGGAAGAATTAATGAACGCCAAGACTATAGTATGGAATGGCCCGATGGGTGTGTTTGAATTTCCAAACTTTGCGCTCGGCACCAATGAAATTGCTGAGGCACTGGCCAGATGTACCGAAAACGGAGCCACTACCATTATCGGCGGCGGCGACAGTGCATCGGCTATCGCCAAAGCAGGACTCCAAGACAAGATGAGCCATATTTCAACCGGTGGCGGTGCATCACTGGAGTTTCTGGAAGGCAAAACATTGCCCGGTGTTGCGGCACTGACCGATAAATAAAATCTGAATCTTGTGGTTCTTTTGTGGCAATTAGCGCCGAACAGCTAGGTTCTGGTAAAATTAAAAACCTTATAAATTATCATTGTATTGAAATATAGTCATAACGTATTTTAGGTGACTGTTATTTCAGCATTCGAGGAGAAAACGTCAAATGGCACGAAAACCGTTTATTGCTGGAAACTGGAAAATGAACACGACTCTCGATGAGGCTGTGGCTCTGG
>CAYQOU010000020.1:0-47085 GCA_964419255.1 uncultured Fibrobacterota bacterium
GCTAACACTAAGGTTAACAACGCGTTAAAGCCTTCTCCTTACCAGGGGAAGGTTTTGAAGGGGTGCGTTTCTCAGGAATCAAGCTTAACGCAACGGCATTGTCATGGGGCCAGGGGCCGGACTTGCGTTACCCGACCATATCCAGTAGCTCTCCGGTCATGTTCTGCTGCACTTTCATCATCCTGGCATTAAACGATATGGTGGATTTTGAGTTGATCTGCTCCACACTCGAGGTGGCCGGATCGGTACCGGAGATATCTGTCGATTTGTTGGGTATTTTCTGGGTGGAGGATACGCGAGTTCCCTGTGGACGGATATCGGTCTGATTGACCCGACTGGATTCGAATCCGGCGGTATTGACGTTAGCCACATTATGGGCGGTGACATCATGGCGCGTAATTGCAGATCGCATCCCTGAGAGGGCATTCATGAAGCCTATGTGCATAGAAATTCCTCACTTCTATTTATCTTTTATTATATCCTTAAACGATGGCAGTGACAAGCGTAAATGAATAACAACACGGCGGATCGACACCAAAGCCGGGTGAGAGTCGTAATAAACAGGATTATTTCTTTTTTCCCTTCTGCTATTTTCAAGGAATGCTTATTACACGAAGGCTGGTTTTACTTCTCCTGTGTATCTCTGTGCGCGTGTTTTCGGTTACCGTGGATACGGTAATTGTAGCGGATGGTACGCCCGGACCATATACTTTAGGCCGACTATTTGTCGATCAAAACAGTATTGAAGCGTTTTACCCTGACAGCTCCGGGGAGATTATTCCTCCTTTCACCTACGTCGAAAAGGTCAACGGTATTCTTTTCTCCAACCCGATCGAGCGGGACAGAGAAGTTGCAATACGTTATAAAACAGACTTTTACGGTCTTCCCAAAACATATTCCCTGTTTCCAAAACAGATGTTTGATACATCCTCCTACGACAGCAACACCTCGCTCCCGGAGTTTAGCTCTTTTTCCCCGAAATCACAAAACATCACCCTCTCAGGATATAAAAGTGTTGGAATATCCGTCGGCAGTGGTGGACGCATGAACATCGAGCAGGCGCTGGATGTAAAAATATTCGGAGAAATAGCCCCACAGACAGAATTATCCGCTAATCTCACCGACCAGGGCACCTCTCTTGAGGGTGCCACCCGTGAGATCGGCGAGCTGGACATGGTCTATGTTTCGCTGACCAATCCGCGATTCAATACCAATATTGGTGATCAGTATGTCGCGTTCGATACCAGAGGATTTTTGAATTCGCGCAAGAAAATCAAAGGCATAAGTGCGGCCTACACCGGCTCGCAGCTGTACGGGCAGGTTTTTGGTGCGATCACCGGCGGTAAATACACTATCGAGACAAAAACCGGAAGACAGGGTTTTCAGGGACCCTATTACTTAAGCGGTCAAGGTGAGAGTGATATCATCTCGCCCATAAGCGGTACGGTAAAAGTTGTTGTGGACGGATCGGTGCTCAAGGAGGGGGACAAACACGATTATATCGTCGATTATGATCTGGGAACCATCACCTTCACCCCGAATTATCCGCTTCGTGACGGACAGATTATTCGTTTCGAGTACGAGTATAAATCATTCGACTACCAACGAACCTCCTTCGGCACCACACTCGGTTTAGCAAACGCCGATTCTACCCTGGTGAGCCGGGGAGTCGTGTGGGTGGAACAGGACAATAAAAATCATCCGATTGAACTGCACGTCGACTCGCTTGAAGAAAAACTCAGCCGCGTCGGTGATACCCCGCCGCTTACCCGGGTCGGATACAAAATCGATCCGAAAAATGTTCCGGAAATGAATCGCTACCACAGACTCTACAGAATCGACTCTTCCGGCACCGAAACGTTTTACGTGTATTCTCCCTTCATCGAGCAGCTTCCCGAGGATGTTAACGGCAGATATCGGGTGACGTTTCGAAATGTCGGCCGAAACAATGGTGAATACAGCGTGGATAATTCCATTCCCCGCGATTACCGTGGAGCTGTCTACACCTATGTAGGACCGGGAAACGGCTCCTACACCGCATACCGGCCACTGCCTATGCCCCGGCGATCGGTTATGGGGGAGATTGTCACCTCCTATGAGCCGCGGCCATGGGTTTCTATGGAAGTGGATGTCGCGGGGACGTTTGATGATGATAATACCTTTTCGACTATCGATGATGACGACAATACCGCCTCTGCGGTGAAGTCGAAACTGCGTCTGGGACAGAGGACCAACCGGAAGCGTACTATGTGGCTTTCGGCCGATCATCAATTTATCAGCACGCTTTTTCCACGGGAAACGTTTTCGGTTTTTGATCGCAAGATGTTCTGGGACAGAGAGTTGGACAGCTCTCAGGGAACTCAGCAAAACATCTGGGAGTCGCATCTGGGAGCTACCCTTTTTCCGCAAAAGCAGACCCAGTTCAGCTACGGTCAGTATATCTCCGACGGTGAGATTCGAACGCATCGTTTTGCCAATCAGTCCGATTTTACCTTTGGAAAAGTACAGCTGAAACATGATGGATCCATCCTCAGCCACACTGATCGCACAGTTAATCTAATTCAAAAACAACGCACTCATTTGGCTCTTGATTTCGAGAGATTTCGCTACAGACTCTTCTTTGATGATGAATGGCACGCGCAGGACAGCGGAGACGGCAGAGGAAGTATCGGTGGTGGGGCGGAGTTTTCGTTTAAACCATGGGCGCTGCAGCAGAATTTCTACTATACCAGAGAAAAAAAGGGCCAGTCTCTCTTTTCTTCTCCCGATACCGCTCACTTCTTCTCCTGGAACCAGAGTATCCGTCACTCTCCATCGCCCGGGTGGACATTCGGCGGACGAAGCTCCTATATGAGACGTCAGATCGGGGATGACATTCGTACCACTATACTGGTAAATGCATTAAACGATGTTTCATCTAAAAAGACCGGCTTTTCCTCCAGACAGGAATATCGTCTGAGCTCGGAGCGAGCCTCCGACTATATTCAGGTTCCGGTGTACGCGGGTGAGGGTCTGGGAAGCTACGTCTATAATGAGAGAACGCAGAACTATGAGCCAAGAGCCGGGGGAAACTACTTTGTCACCCAGCGGGAGGTATACGACAGCACCGGTAATACGCGGGTTCGTAAAGCCACATTTCGCTCCGACTGGATGCTTCGCCCGGTGTTGTTTAGGGGTAAGGGTATTCTGGGGGATTTGACCTGGAGCGGCGCTGCCGCTGCCGAAGAACACATAAGGGCCGGCGATTCGCTGACCAGTCTCAGCTGGCTTCCTTCCTACCTGTCTCTGTCCAATCCCGACGATGAGGCGCTTCAGTACGCAAACCTTTTTTATAGACAGGAGGCTTTGTGGAAGCCGGATCAGTTTGAGGGATGGCACGCAAAAGTCCACGCAAAGCCATCTTTTTCCAAACAACGTCAATACCAGGAACAGGCTCTCGAAATAGAGGGTGAGTTGGGGAAGAAGTGGGAGAAGTGGTATCTCGATGTTTCCGGCAGCTCATTTGCTCTGAATCGAGATGGTGACTACCCAAGCGGCACCTATGAGGTGGATGACAAATCCGTTTCATTCAGCCAGCAGTTTACTCCCACCGACGCGTTATCATTATTTATAAGGGAGACTGCCGGATATGCCGAAAAAACCAGTTTTTTCTCGACTGGTGAACAGGATCTGAATAAGGGAAATTATTTTTCGGTTCAGCCGGGAATCACGTTTCTCTCCAATAAAAAGGGTTTTGCCGAGGCATCCTATACGATGAGCCTTGTGGATATTGGAGGAGAGCTGGATTATCGAATGGCAGGCGGGCTCAAAGATGGGTTATCGCATATAATATCCATATTTGCGGATCTGCAGATCGGTAAACATTTTTCTCTCAACGCACAGTATCGAGGGGAATTCAATAAACCTTATGGAGAAAAGACCTTCGATAAGGGACTGCATTCAGTCTCGATGGAAATAAAGGCATTTTTATAATCTTACAATACGGACGGTAAGAAATTCAGGAAAAAGCAAACGGGAGTTGACGTGAACGCTCTGAGGATGTATTTTAAAAATCTTTCCAGCGCGATCTTTGCGATCGATTGGATAATGGGCCAGTAACTCAGCGGTAGAGTATCGCCCTTTTAAGGCGAGGGTCGATGGTTCGAATCCATCCTGGCTCATTTATAATTATCTTCCTTTTTCCTGCATATTCTTACGACAGATCCCATACATTTGCGATGAGTATCCATCCATATAAAGACATTTGGGATAAGAAGAATTTCCCCGGCATAGATCACTATCTTGAGCAGAGGCCTGAGTGCGCCGTTTTCAGTGGACTTGCGGGTAGTAGTGATGCATTTATAATTTCCTCTCTGTTTGAGACAACAAATCAGCCGATTCTGGTTCTGACCGACAACAGCAAACATGCCGATGTTCTGGTTAATGAATGCGCGACGCTTATTGGTGATGATGCTGTCTCATCATTTCCCTCCCGTGATGCTATTCCATACAACATGAAATCTCCCTTCGGTCCCACGGTCGAGGCTCGATTTCAATCTTTAAAGCAGCTGATGGCACGGGAGAGACGCGTGTATATTGCCCCGGTTGCAACGCTTTTGCAAAGGCTCATGCAACCGAGGGACTTTTTCAACCGGACGGTAAACCTGAAGGTAGGCGATGAAATCTCCCAGGAGACTCTCTCCCGCTGGTTACAGGAGATCGGGTTTCGCCGCGAAACAACGGTAGCCGATCTGGGGACATTTGCTATCCGTGGTGGCATATTTGATGTGTATCCTTTCATATCCGATATGCCGCTGCGCATCGAGTTCTGGGGCGACTACATCGAGTCTATTCGTCTGTTTGATATTTTCACTCAGAAATCCAAAGATTCGGTGGAGCAAGCCTCCATTGTGCCGATGCATGAATTCGTGTTTTCAAAACAGGATATAGAACATGCTCTGGAGAAAATGCGTGACTACTGCGCCAAAAACGGTGTCGCGCAGGATGGGGTTACGCGTCTGGAGCATAGCTGGAAGTCACTTGCCGATTATGAGGGAATAGAGTGGTTTCTTCACTGGTTCTGTCCACCGGACACCACAATACTCGATTACCTCCCCCAGGATACGCTTGTGGTATGGGATGATCTTTTCGGTCCCGATCGCCGTTTCGACGAAACGCTGCAAAACTACAACCGCCACCTTGAGCGAATTCCCGGGGTTTTCCTTCCGCTAGTCTCCATGCCCGATACTCTTCTTATCGATGCGGGGCAGGCAAAGCAGGATCTGGCCCTCTTTCCACAGGTTCTTCTGGGTACCGGAAGTGCTCCCGACGATGCTGTGCAGATACGGTTGGCGCTTGCCGAACAGCCATCGTTTGCGCAATCTTTCGAGGCCTTGAGCATCGATCTGAGCAGACTGGAGAGTACCGGATATGACACCACGATTCTCTGCCCCACAATCGGACAGGCCGAGAGGCTTCTTGAGGCAATAGGGGAGGAACACAATCAACATCTGACGGTCGCGACTGGGTACATCGATCGTGGATTTCTGGACAAAAAAAACAAAACCGCCACCTATACCGAGACGCAGATATTCAATCGTCCCTACCGGCGGATTCGTACAAAGAAGAGCAAAAGCTCGGCACCGATCAGCTCGTTTGATTCCCTGTCCCCCGGAGATTATGTTGTGCATGTGGATCATGGCATAGCCCAGTTTGTGGGAATCGAAAGAATCAGCACCGGCGACACCCACCAGGATTGTATGGTTTTGCACTATCAGGGTAAGAGCAAACTGTACGTGCCGGTTCACGATTTTCATAAGGTGCAGAAATATGTGGGAAAGGACAGCACCTCACCCACCCTTTCCAAACTGGGAACGGCGACCTGGGAAAAACTCAAACAGAAGACCCGGGAATCCTTGCAGCAGATGGCCGAAGAGCTGGTGCAGTTATATGCCAAACGAGAGTATCTGGAGGGGATAAAATTCAGCAAGGATTCTCTCTGGCAGAAAGAGTTTGAAGAGGCTTTCATCTACGATGAGACTCCCGACCAGCTTTCTACCATCAAGGATGTCAAAAAGGACATGGAATCTGAAAAACCGATGGATCGTCTGGTGTGCGGGGATGTTGGATTCGGGAAAACAGAAGTTGCTATGCGTGCCGCGTTTAAGGCTGTTAACGACGGATACCAGGTCGCTGTCCTGGCACCCACCACAGTATTAGTTGCTCAGCACTTTACTACTTTTACCGAGCGCATGGCCGATTTTCCTATCAGGATCTGTATGCTGAGTCGGTTTTTGAGTCCGCGTGAGATTCGGGAGAATGTGGAAAAAATTAATGCCGGTCAGTACGATATAATCATAGGAACTCACAGGCTTTTGTCACAGGATGTTGTTTTCAAGAACCTGGGATTGTTGATTATCGATGAGGAGCAGCGCTTCGGTGTACGCCACAAGGAAAAACTCAAGCAGTATCGCTACAAGGTTGATGTTCTGTCGATGACCGCTACACCTATACCCCGTACCCTTCATATGTCTCTGGCGGGTGCTCGGGATCTGTCCATCATAAATACACCACCGCGAAACAGACTCCCGGTCGACACCAGCGTGGTTGAGTACCATAATGAGGTGCTCAGGCAGGCCATCGAGTATGAACTCGATCGTGGGGGGCAGGTGTTTGTGGTGCACAACAGGATCAAAAACCTGTATCTTCTTCAGGATCAGATCGAGCAGCTTGTTCCTCGCGCGCGGGTTGTGGTGGCTCATGGTCAGATGGATGAAAAAGAGCTTCAGAGAATCATGCAGGCGTTTATCGCCGGCCGATACGACGTGCTTCTCTCCACGGTTATCATCGAGAACGGTATAGATATTTCAAATGTCAACACAATCATCGTAAACAGAGCCGACGCCATGGGCCTTTCTCAGCTCTATCAGCTGCGCGGACGCGTGGGAAGATCCTCGGAGCAGGCATATGCTTATCTGCTGACGCCATCCTTCAAGCAGATCGATGAAGTGTCGCTCAAACGTCTTCGTGCACTGGAGCAATATACCGATCTGGGAAGCGGTTTTCAGATCGCCATGCGAGATCTTGAGATCCGTGGTGCGGGCAACATTCTTGGAACCAAACAGCATGGATTCATTGCCGCTGTCGGCTTTGAACTCTACTGTCAGCTGTTAAAGGAAGAGGTCGAAAAGATTCAGGGTAATGAAGTTCCGGAGAAGGAAACCGAGACTGCCATCGATATCTCCATGGATGCCTACATTCCTTCAGAATACATTTCGGACGGCACCACTCGTATAGCGATATATCAGGAGCTTTCTTCTGCACGCTCAGCCGATGAAATAGATTCCATAGAGCGCAGCATGGTCGATCGATTCGGAGCGTTGCCGGAGCCGGTTACTGCTTTGCTTCTGGTGATGCGAATTAAGCAGCTTGCAAGAAAACTGGGCATTTCACGACTCTCCATCGACAGTAACGCAACCTTGACCCTGAGTATGGAGGGTAAAGATGATGAGATTCGCAATAGGGTGAAAAAAATTCTTACGACGAGTGATCGGCAGTTCGAGATAGTATCTGAGAAGCAGGTTGTTTTGAAAACAACACTGGCGGTCATCGGCCGCAAGCAGCAGGCGCTGGAGACAATGACTGTTTTGGAGAATGTTTTACACCAACCCGAACCGGCGTGATAAAAACCTGTAGAGTAAATAGTCACGTGATGATAGCATCCTCTATTATATAAGCATAATGTATCTTAATGATTATTTTTCTATACTGCTTTCCGTTTCTTTTACGTAGTATAGATAACGTTTTGGAATCCAGAAGGTAACCGGTATCTATGGCTAAGAGCAGAAATGACGTCAAAGCTCGACGGCAAAAAAAATCTTTTATTCGTCTGACCGCAATGGTTTTGCCGGTTAGTATAGGACTGATAGGTGCGGCACTGTTTCTTATGGGCTTTTCCTGCGAAGATAACGTGGATAGCCCTGTAGTTGCACGTGTTGGAGACGCTATTCTTACGCTCGATGATCTTTTTAAAACTATCCCACCCGAATACAGCAGCAGAATCAGCCGGGAGCAGATGATCAACTATGTAAAACAGTGGATCGATACCGAGCTACTCTATCAGGAGGCACTCAGGAAAAAAATCCACAAGGAAAAGGAGATTCGCCAGAGATTAGAACATATGAAACGGGATCTTTTGAGTGCCGAGATAATCAGCAGAACCTCCTTTGCAGCTAGCGAAGATCTGGTCAGTGAAGAGGCGATTATGGAGCACTACCAGCAGCATCGTGATTCGTTTATCAGACAGGATGATGTTTTCAAATATCTGGAAATTATCGTAGATGATGTAAAAACCGCCTGGACTGTTCGCAATTTGGTAACGAAAGACAATTTTCTGGACCTGGCGGTTCGTTATTCAAAAACACCCGTACAGGATCCCCGCTCGGTTCCATTTGTACAGAAACAGAATCTGCCTGAGGAGATTGTGGATGTTCTGATGAGTCTGCGGGTAGAGGGAACTACTGCACCGGTGAAAATGGAAGACGGCTACCATATCATCCGTATTCTTGATAAACAGGATTCCGGAAGTATTTCTGATATTGAAGAGGTACGGGAGGATATCATAAGTAGACTGTCAACAGAGGCTCAAAAGAAAGATATGGAAAGGTTGTTATCGGAGCTTCGTCTGAAAATGGATTATGAATTCAATTTCAGCACTATCCCGGGAGGCGAAAAAGAGCCGATCATCGAATCTCTATCGGAAAAAAACGAAGGAAATGAGGTTATAAATGAAAAGGAAAACGGCAAAAATGAATAGAAAAACACCACTCACTGTCATCTGTTTTTTTGCACTCCTTTGTATGATGGTTACCGTCAATGCCAAACAACAACCTGTTGACGGTATTGCTGCAGTGGTGGGCGATTCGACAATACTTCGTTCAGAAGTCGATGCCTTTGCCTACATGCTGGCTAATCAGGCGGGGCAGCAACCCGACTCGTTAACCATCAATATGCTTCGACAGAAGGCTCTGGAAGAGCTGATAAATGGTAAGGTCCTTCTGGTCAAGGCCGAAAAAGACACCAATATCAATATCAGCGACAGTGATGTTGAAAAGGAGGTTGATAGTCGTATCGGTATGATCCTGAAGCAAAACGGGATCGATATGGAGACGTTTGGTCAGATGCTTCGAAAGCAGCAGAATTTGAGTGTTCAGGAGTTTCGTGACGAACTGAGAAGACAGATAAAGCATGAGCTTGTTAGCCAGCATGTACAGCAGCTCTACGTGTCCAGCACCATGACAAAATCTGATGTGACAAATTTCTATGAAGAATACAAGGACAGTCTTCCGTCTGCAGGAAAGAGCGTTCTGCTGTCCAAAATTCATGTCACAGTTTCTCCATCACAGTCTGTCCGTGAGCAGGCATACAAAAAAATCAATAACATCAGGAAAAAGCTCGAGAATGGGGCGGATTTTGGAGATATGGCCAGGAAGTATTCTGAGGGGCCGGATGCCGAAAACGGAGGTGTTCTTGGCTTTATCGCCAAAGGAACACTGTCGCAAATTGCCTTCGAAAAGCAAATCTTCTCCCTTGATGTTGGTCAGACAAGTGAGCCGTTTGAGACACGGCTGGGATGGCATATCGTAAAAATTCTAAGCAAGAAGGACCAACAGGTGGAGGTGCAGCAGATTTTTATTGCCATTGAAGCACCCGAAGAGACTGTTCAAAGGAAAAAAGCAATTCTTGATTCTATCTCCGAAAATGCTACCTCTTCCGAAGAATTTGTGGAGGCGGTGAAAAAATTTAGCACCGATAAAGTATCTCGTTCACGTAATGGAAAAATTGGCTGGAAGAGTGTTGATGCACTTCCTCCACAGCTCAAGAAGAGTGTCTCCGATTTGGACGTCGGTGATATTTCCGCGCCGATCAGGGAAGATAAGGGATGGAGTATTTACCGACTGGAAGAGCGTGTGGATAACAGACCCCTATCCCTTGAAGAAGACTGGAATGAGATATCTCAAATTGCCCGTCGGGTTATTACTCAGAAAAAACTTCGAGATTTGGTAGAAGAATGGCGCCAGGAACTGTATATCGACGTTCGGATGTAGAGAAATCAGATCCATATACCGCTCTTGCTCCATTTTATGATCGGCTGATGTCCCATGTTGACTATAAATTGTGGGGAGGGTTGATCAGGCGGGTTGTAAAAAAATATCTGGGCAGCACGACTGCTCGTGTTCTGGAAATAGGTGGCGGAACCGGCACACTGGGAAAGTGGCTTACAGAAAACGACTTTCCCTACACCGGCTCTGATCTTTCTTTCTCCATGTGTTTACAGGCTTCAAAACAGCGGGGATTATCATTTTTCTGTGCAGATGGTGAATCATTACCGGTTTGCTCCATTTTTGAGATGGTCATTTTTTTGTATGACGGAATAAATTATTTACAGTCTAAGGAATCTTACGAGGCATTATTCGATCAGGTGTATAGATGTCTTTTGCCTCGAGGATTGTTTTTGTTTGATGTGACAACGGAAGCTAATTCTGTCGATCATTTCATGGATTTTTTTGACTGTGAAGATTTTGGGGATACATACTATGTGCGTCATAGCTACTATGACAGAGTTCAACGGTTACAGTACAATGATTTTACCGTTTTTGTCCAGCACACCGAAAATCCAAGGTTTTATTCGAAACACATCGAAAGGCATGCTCAGAAAGTTTTATCTGTCAATGAAATTAAGAGACGCATCCCCAAGGATCTTTTTACAATCGAAGGAGTGTGGGATGGTTTTTCAACCAGACCGGCTCATAGACGATCCGAACGGGTTCATTTTCTATTGCGGAAGATAAACCAGTGATACAGTTTTCGCACGTGAGTAAGATATACGATCAGCAGTTTCACGCTCTCAGTGATGTGAGTCTGTTTATTGACAAGAGTGAATTTGTCATCCTTACCGGTGCAAGTGGAGCGGGCAAAACCACACTGATGAAACACATATATATGGAAGAGTTGCCCAGCACGGGTCAGGTTTTTGTCTGTGGATATGATTCTAAGTATATGCGAAGAAAACAGATTCCCCGATTGCGTAGAAAGCTGGGAATTGTCTTCCAGGATTTTCGTCTATTACACGACCGGGATGTGTTCGAAAATGTTGCTTTTGCCATGCGTGTCACCGGGGCGAAGGAAAGGGCTATAAAAAGAAAGGTTTTCCAGGTTTTATCCCAGACGGGGCTTGCGCACAAATGCTCATATTATCCCAGCCAGCTGTCGGGTGGTGAACAGCAACGGGTATGCATTGCACGAGCCATAGTAAATGATCCGGATGTCCTTCTTGCCGATGAGCCTACGGGAAACCTGGATATTGAGGTATCTCAGGACATTTTTAAGCTTCTGCGCACAATAAACAGTTGGGGCACAACTGTAATCATGGCGACTCACGATCTTCACCTGATCAATCAATTTCACTACCGGCGATTGATACTCGACAGGGGTAGGATAGTAGCGGGAACAGATAATGCGGTTAAACCAAAGGCATGGAAACATTCGGCATAGCATTCGCATAAAAATTGGGCAGATTCGACCGGAATCATTTCTACAATCAACATTCTTAGTGCTCCGGTCATCAATTCTGTTCTCTATAACAACCTTAAAGGAGCGTCACGAATATGTATGAGCCTAAAATCTGTGTAGTGGGATTAGGATATGTCGGTTTACCTCTCGCTATAGAGATGGCAAACCATTTTGAGGTTGTGGGATTCGATATATGCCTCACCAGAATCGAAACCCTTAAAAAGGGAAAAGATCCCAATGGTGAAGTTGCAGATAAAGACCTGAAAGCTACATCTTTGACTTTTACTGCAGATCCTGCGGTTATAGGAGATTGCCAATTTATTATTGTTGCAGTGCCCACACCGATAAATTCCCACAAACAACCTAAATTGACGCCGCTTCTCAGCGCCAGTGCCACTGTTGGCAAGTACATGTCAAAGGGAACCATCGTTGTGTATGAGTCCACCGTCTATCCGGGTGTCACCGAGGACGAATGCGTTCCTGCGCTGGAAAAAGCCAGTGGTATGAGCTGGAAAAAAGATTTCTTTGTCGGCTACTCTCCGGAAAGAATAAACCCCGGTGATAAGGTTCATACATTTAAAAGCATTACCAAGGTTGTTTCAGGAGATTCCGAAGAGACGCTGGAAAAAATTTCGCAGGTTTATGGTGTTGCCGTGGAAGCAGGAATTCACAAGGCCTCCAGTATAAAAGTGGGTGAAGCGGCAAAGGTTATAGAAAACACCCAACGCGATATCAATATCGCTTTGATGAATGAATTACGAATCATCTTCGATAAGCTGAATATTTCAACCAAAGAGGTTCTTGAGGCGGCAAAGACTAAATGGAACTTTCTTCCTTTCGAACCCGGTCTTGTCGGTGGACACTGTATCGGAGTGGATCCCTACTACCTGGCATATAAAGCGGAAGAAGTCGGTCACCATCCCCAAATTATCATGGCAGGCCGTCGGATCAATGATGCTATGGGCAGATATTTCGCGAGAGAGCTGATAAAAGACATGGTAAGCCGCAAACACGATATCGGTGAAGCACATGTCCTGATTCTTGGGTTTACCTTCAAGGAAAATGTCCCGGATGTCAGAAATACTCGGGTAATAGATATAATCGAGGAACTAAATGCCTTTAACATTCCGTGCGATATTTGGGATCCCGTGGCAGACACACAGGAAGTCAGCAAAGAGTATAGTATTCAGCTGGTTGAAAAACCACGGCAGGAAAAATATAATGCTGTTATACTGGCTGTTAAACATAACCAGTTCATGGAACTTGGACAGGCTGGTATTCGATCATTTTTGATACCAAACGGAATTCTTTTCGATCTTAAAGAGGTTTTTGATGACTAACCGTCTCTATGTTTTTGGTCTTTTTTGTATCACGTTTGTTTTTTCATATACCTACGCACAAACATCTGCTAATACTCTCGCAAAAAACATTGACCCCTCTGTTTTACAGAGTGGTAATTATCAGCAAATACAAAAACAACTTCAGGAAGCAGGCATTGATCAGTCTTCATCCATGCTTTCAGGAAAGCTTAGAAATGGCGACGTGGATTTCCCGTTGGATTCCAGCATGGATGAAGATTCCTCAGTCATTGCGGATTCCACTGATAGCCTTCATCTCTCGCAACAATTGCCTTCTTCTGTGTACGAAAAAATAGTCCGCGGTGTTTTTATCAATCCAGATACTGTTCTTGCCAATATCAGCGTTTTTGGCCATGATGTTTTCAGCAAGAAAACAAATTCCGGTCATGCACAAAACAGCCAACTCTCCGTTCCTTCCGATTATCCGGTATCCACCGGTGATGAAATTGTCATCTCTCTTTGGGGACGGATAAACGAAAATCATCGCATTACAGTTGACCGTGATGGGAGTATAAGTGTGCCGCGAATTGGTCCGTTTATTGCGGCCGGAACTCCATTCAGTGTCATGCAGAAAAAGCTTATACAACGTCTGGAAACTATCGAAGGCGTTAAAGCTTCCGTAAACATGGGGCAATTAAGTTCCATAAACATTATGATGGTAGGTGAAGTAAATAAACCCGGCCAGTACACTCTTAGTGCCCTTTCAAATATTACAAATGCCTTATTTGCCGCTGGTGGTATCACGAAAATGGCCTCTTTGCGCAACATTGAACTGAGGCGAAACGGGCGGCTTTTGAAAAAAATCGATATGTATGATTTTCTCCTTTCAGGTAATAATTTCGGCAACTTACGGTTAAAGACAAATGATGTTTTGTATGTTCCCGTTGTTAAGCAAATGGCTGCTATAGCGGGAAATGTTAGAAGAAGTGCTCTGTACGAAATTCACGATAATATGACTCTCAAGGATCTGGTTACCTTATCGGGGGGATTGCTGCCTACAGCCTGGACAACCAGAATTCAGGTTGACCGTTTTAAAGATAACAACTATCGCGCGGTTCTTGACCTGAAAGTACCGACTGACGGAACACTTCCTGATTTTGCCATAAAAGACGGTGATGTTGTAAGAGTGTTTCCGGTTGTAATCACCGATCCAAATGCAATTTACCTCGAAGGAAATGTCATGCGTTCCGGCAAATATGAATACAATGAAGGAATGAAAGTCACCGATGTAATCCAAAGCTATGAAGATCTCTATCCTGATACATACCTTGATTATGCCGCTATAAGAAGGAGGGTTTTACCAACATATGATAAGCAAATTGTCAGCTTCGAGCTTGGCAAAGCGCTTTCTGATGCGAACGGAAAACATAACATTCCTCTTAAACCGGGTGATATTATAACAGTCTATCACAGAGACTTTTTTGAACCCGACCGAAAAGTTTACATAAGCGGTGCAATCACCAGTCCGGGTGAATACAGACTTCTTAATAATATGAAAATCAAAGATGTCATACTGCAGGCCGGGGGTCTAAAGGAAGAGGCGAGTACGGAAAGAGGAGAACTTTACCGCCGAAATTTCAAAGATGATACCGTTGCGATAGAAAAAGTGTCCTTTTGTGTAGAATGTGCAATGACTGGAGATGAAAAAGAAAACATTATTCTCAGTAAAGCCGATCATGTTTTTATTCGCGCAAAGAGAGGATGGCAGGAAAAAAAGACTATTACACTGAAAGGCGAATTTGTGTATCCTGGGGATTATGTAATTCTGGACAATGAAAACCTCGGTGATGTTATAAAACGTGCTGGAGGCTTCACATCAGAAGCATATCTCAGTGCAGCTATTTTCAGCCGTGAATCAGTCAAGGAAATGGAACGTAATCGTAATAATGAATATATCCGGCAGTTGGAAGGAGACATCAGTCGCTTAGCCATGCAAATGGCTGCAAAAGAAACTGCTCAGGAAGCTCAGATACTCATGCAGCAGCAGATGGCTGTTCTGCAGAGTATGAAAAACGTTGATCCTGTCGGACGTGTCGTTATCAACCTGGAAGATAAAGACAGCTATCAGGATTTTCTTCTCGAAGACAGGGATCAACTGTATATCCCCAAGAAACACAACACGGTGACGACACTGGGTGAAGTTTTCAATCCATCCACCTACCGTTATGATAAAAGAAAAAGCAAAGTTAATAATTATATTGGTCTTTCCGGAGGACTGAAAAGTACAGCTGATAGAAAAAATGTTTATATCATTAAAGCAAACGGAAGCGTTGTTACCAACGAAATGCGTAATGTAAAGAATTATGTGCTGGAACCGGGGGATGTTGTTGTTGTACCTCAAAAAATCAAGTACGTTGATGGCTATAAGGCTTTCATCGATGTTATTGACGCTATATCGAAGGTTGCTCTTACCGCCGCGGTTGTCGTTGGTTTGATGCCCGATGATAACTCCGGAAATTGATACCAAAAAATAAACTATTACTTGAGAGATAACCGAATCATATCAGCAAAACTTCTTTTCCTATATACAAAAAAGCCGGTGAATTTTTCAATCCACCGGCTTTTTTATTAGAACAATTTAAAAACCCAGTCAGGTACTCATTCCTCCTGGGATTCTTCTTCTGACTTTTCTCTTTGAATGTCATCCGATTTGTTTTCAGCAGCTTCGGAACCGTTTTGAACAATTTCATCTTCTCCGTTTTCTTTCTGACAAACGGCAACATCCACTACCTTATCCTTTTCACTGAGACTGATCAGTTTGACGCCCTGGGTGTTTCTTCCAATAATCGAAATTAGACCCACATCGCTACGAATGATAATACCGTTTCTGGTAATGAGCATCACATCAAGATTTTCAGCTTCTTCGGCTTTCACTCTACGCAAACCGACCACTTTCCCGTTACGGGTCGATTCTTTTATGTTGATAATACCTATTCCTCCACGATTTGTTTGGCGATACTCAGTAACGGGTGTTCTTTTTCCAAATCCCCTCTCAGTCACGGTCAACACCTGGTCTTCTTCGAATACAACAATCATACTCACCAAAGTATCGCCCGCACGCAACATTATTCCTCGAACTCCTCGAGTGTTGCGACCAAGCTCCCGAACCACACTTTCGTTGAATCGAACCGCCTGTCCATTTCTTGTTCCAAGGATCACATCGCGTGTCCCATCGGTAAGAACACAATTTATCAACTTGTCATCATCATCGAGATTGATAGCATTTATACCATCTCGACGAACATTTGCATATGCCTTCAAAGGTTGTTTATTGATTATTCCTTTGCTGGTAGCCGCGATAATAAAATACCCCTCATCAAATTCCTTTACCGGTACGAATGCCGCAATGAATTCTCCTTCACGCAGTTGCAGAACATTGACTATGGGTCTACCCCGTGACTGTCTGCCGGCTTCGGGTATCTGATACACCTTCAACCGATAACATCTTCCAAGATTGGTGAAAAACAGAATATTGGAATGAGCAGACGCAACAAACAGAGTTTCAACAAAATCATCCTCTTTTGAGTCCATCCCCCGGACACCGCGTCCGCCACGCCCCTGTGATCTATATGTTGTTAATGCACATCTTTTTATGTACCCGGCATGCGACATGGTGATCACCATATCTTCATCTGCAATCATGTCTTCGATATCGACATCACCGACAGCATCCAGGATATCGGTGCGTCGCTCATCGCCGAATCTTTTCTTTATATCAGACAGTTCTTCTTTGATGATATTCATCCGCCGCTCACGACTGGAAAGAATATCTTTATATTCGGCAATCTGCTCCATCAGCGACCGATATTCTTCTTCAATTTTCTCCCGCTCAAGCCCCGTTAAGCGTTGAAGACGCATATCCAGGATTGCTTTGGCCTGAACGTCAGAAAAATCGAATCTTTCCACGAGTTTGGTATGGGCTTCTTCCCCGCTGGCGGATCCTCTGATAAGAGCAACTATTTCATCAATATTATCCAGAGCTTTTCTCAGTCCCTCAAGAATATGCGCTCTATCTTCCGCTTTACGAAGTTCATATTCCGTTCGTCTGGTCACCACTTCATGACGGTGGTTTATAAAATATTCGATGATTTCCTTTAGGTTTAACTGCTTTGGTTGAAGATCAACAAGCGCCAAACTGTTCACACCGAATGTCGTCTGCAATTGAGTGTATTTATACAATTTGTTCAGAACTATATCACCATATGCTTCCTTTTTTATACCCACCACTATACGCAAACCACGACGATCGGACTCATCCCTGAGAAAAGAAATACCCTCTATAGATTTGCTTCGAACCAGATCGGCCATCTTTTCAAGCAAATTGGTCTTGTTTACCATGTAGGGTATCTCTGTAATGATTATCTGTTCCCGATCACTGTCTGAGCGCTCAACTTCAGCCCTCGCCCTGACAATGACTTTTCCACGGCCGGTTTTGTATGCATCCAATATCCCGCTTCTACCATAAATGATTCCCCCCGTGGGAAAATCTGGTCCGGGTATTATTTTCACCAATTCGCTAATGTCAATATCAGGATCATCAATTACGGCATTTACTGCATTGACAACTTCACCCAGGTTGTGTGGAGGCATATTTGTTGCCATACCAACTGCAATACCGGTGCTGCCGTTTACCAATAAAAAAGGTACCTTTGCCGGAAGAACCATCGGCTCTTTCAAAGAATCATCGTAATTGGGGGCCCAATCAACGGTCTCTTTCTCCAGGTCCGCAAGCATTTCTTCGGCAATATTAGTCATGCGGCATTCCGTATATCGCATCGCAGCAGGAGGGTCTCCGTCGATGGATCCAAAGTTCCCCTGACCATCAACCATCCGGTATCGAAGAGAAAAATCCTGTGCCATGCGAACAAGCGTATCATATACTGCGGCATCACCATGCGGGTGATACTTACCAATGACATCACCAACCACGCGGGCACATTTTTTCGGGGCTTTATTGTGTTGAAGATTAAGTTCGTTCATACCGAACATAACGCGACGGTGCACAGGCTTTAACCCATCACGTACATCGGGAAGAGCACGGGAAGTAATCATACTCATCGAGTATGCTAAGTAGGACTTCTGTAACTCATCTTCTATGAATACTGAACTTGGAAGACCAGTTTCATTCATGATGCATTCTCCCTCAGTCTATTTTTTTCTAACGCCGCCAAATGTTCAATCGCCGCATGAGATGTTGCATCGCAATTGAGCGGAGTAATTGTTATATACCCACTATCAAGGGCTCGGGAATCGTAAGATTCACTTTCTTCCACCCCCCTTTTTTCTCCTGTTAACCAGAACTGCTCCGTTCCCTCATCTGTCTTTCTAGACACATAACGATCGTCGTAGAAAGCAAGACTCTGCCTGGTGACCCGAATCCCTTTGCTCTTTCCGGGACTGCAGGACGGAAAATTAACATTAAAAAAAACACGGTTGTGAGTTTGTTCGGCAAAATACCGCTTATCTACTTTTATAATTTTTTCTAGAAGATCGCTCGCAATAGAAGTGTATTCGCTCAAAAACTTCGAACCACTCTCCGATAACGAAAATGCTACGCTGGGTATTTGCCAGAACGCTCCCTCCCGTGCACCGGCAACAGTGCCGGAATAAAAAACGGAAATGCCGGAGTTTTCTCCCACATTCATACCCGATACAACAATATCCGGTTTGGATTCCATTATGTGCACTACACCAAATTTGACACAATCGGATGGTGTTCCCGATACAATATATCCCGGTATTCCAAATCTTGCAGGGATCTGACGATAATAGAGAGGATTGTTATATGAAAATGCATGCCCCACACCACTTTGTTCCAACTCCGGTGCAATAACGGTAACATCATAACAGGGACAAAGAGCTTCATAGAGCGCTGCGATGCCTGCGGCGGCATAGCCATCGTCATTTGTCAGAAGTATACGCTTTTTTTCAGACATCAAATATCCAGGTTTTCCACTTTCGTTGCATTCTCTTCTATAAAGCGTCTTCTTGGCTCAACTTCTTCACCCATAAGCATGGTGAAAATCCGGTCTGCCTCGACTACATCCTCAAGACGTACTTTCAAGAGCTTTCGCGTATCAGGATTCATGGTCGTCTCGGCTAACTGATCGGGATTCATCTCTCCCAAGCCCTTATACCTCTGAATAGATATGCTTTTCCGCCCCTTCCATTCCTCCAGCACCGCTTCCTTCTCCTTATCGGTAAAAAGATACCGTTCTTCTTTACCCGATTTCATTTTATACAACGGTGGTTGCGCAATATACACATGCCCCTGTTCAATAAGTAGTGGCATATGACGAAAAAGAAAAGTAAGAAGAAGTGTCCTGATGTGTGATCCGTCCACATCAGCATCGGTCATGATAATAATCTTGCTGTATCGTAATTTATCAATATTAAACCCATCTTCGTCCTCAGGCGAACCAAACCCGGCTCCGAAAGCCTGTATCATGTATTGTATTTCCTCATGTGACAATACCCTATCGATACGCGCCTTTTCTACATTCAAAATTTTACCTTTAAGAGGAAGTATCGCCTGAAAATTCCTATCACGGCCCATCTTTGCGCTTCCACCCGCACTGTCTCCCTCAACAATGAAAATCTCACTTTTCTCCGGATCACGCTCGGAGCAGTCGGCGAGCTTTCCGGGTAACCCTCCGCCGTCAACAACACTTTTTCTTCGAGCCAACTGCCTGGCCTTTCGGGCCGCATCTCGGGCGATGGCTGAATTCATGCATTTTTCTGCAATTCTTTTAGCCACCGCTGGGTTTTCATCAAGAAATATTGAGAGATTCTCATTGAGGTACGCCTCGACTATACCACTGACATGAGAATTACCAAGCTTATTTTTAGTCTGCCCCTCAAATTGAGGATTGGAAAGCTTAACACTGACCACAGCGGTCAGACCTTCTCGGAAATCCTCCCCCTTCAACTCTACCTTGTTGTTCTTTAGCAGATTATTTGCAACGATGTAATTGTTGAGCGTTCTGGTCAGTCCTCTTCTAAATCCCGACAGGTGAGTTCCACCATCGACAGTATTGATGTTGTTGGCAAAGGTGAAAATGTTCTCTGCATATGAGTCGTTATACTGCATAGCAATTTCAACCTCCAACTCTTCTCCGGCATAGTTGAGATAGATTGGCTCGGGATGAAGAGGAGTTCTATTTTCGTCCAAATACTGAACAAACGAAACCAACCCCCCAGGATAACAAAACTCATGAAATTTATCTACTCTCTCGTCGGTTATCTGAATTTTTATCCCTTTATTCAGAAAGGCAAGTTCCCGAAGACGTTTTGATAATATGTCAAAACTAAACTCCGTCGTTTCGAATATTTCTGGATCCGGGAAAAAGTGGATCAATGTACCTGTTTCCTGGGTTTCCCCCAAAACATGAATATCGGCAGTCGGTCTTCCCCTGTTAAACTCCATCGTATAGATCTTACCATCACGATATACATCTGTTCTAAGATGAGTAGAAAGAGCATTGACACAGGATACACCGACACCGTGCAGTCCCCCGGACACCTTGTAGGTTGAATTGTCAAATTTTCCTCCGGCATGAAGAGTTGTCAACACAAGCTGAAGTGCAGACATTTTTTCTTCCTCATGATAATCCACCGGTATACCCCGACCGTTATCTCGAACACTCAGACTTTCATCTTTATGTATGGTAACCTGTATCGTATCACAGTATCCGGCAAGCGCCTCATCGATAGAGTTATCTACAACCTCATAAACCAGATGATGCAGCCCCACTGAACTGGTGCTGCCTATGTACATGGCGGGACGTTTGCGAACCGCTTCCAATCCTTTGAGAGTCTTTATACTTTGAGCACCATATTTGTTCTCACTCATTTTTTTATCCTTCCGGATTTAATAAAAGACTATGTCCTTGATTGTCTTGCAGCGACATGTCTGGTAGATTTTCTTTAAAAGTTGCTTTTTTAAAAATGATATTTCCTGCCTCCATGCAGCAGAAGGAACCCGCACAAACACAATTCCTTCGCGAACATCCTCACAACTACACACCTCTGATAGCCTTTCACCTACAATTTCTGGCCATTTACCTATAACCTCAGCCTCCTTACAGGCCGTCAGAAATCCTTTATCAGCAAGAAAAGAATTGAGAATAGTACCAAGCTGTTGCGGTTTTCGTTTGTGAATCATAGACAGACAACCGTATTATTCCCTACTTCATAGGTCGGTAAATTATGCGTGTATGGCACAGATTTTGATATACTGGTTAAAAATACTTGCCCTTTATTCCGGATTAGTGGATATACGCGGGAACTTCGGTCGGTATCTAATTCAGAAAAAGCATCATCCACAAGAATGATCATGGAATCTTTTTTCTTCTCTTCAAGACATGCCATAGAACACAACCGAAGAGCGAGTGCTAGAGATCTACATTGTCCCTGCGAACCGCACGATCTGGCGGATCGGTTATTTACCAGACATCGGAAATCATCCCGATGAGGACCTACTGAGGAAAAACCAAGTGATATATCCTGTCTCCTCTTTTCCTTTAACGTATTATAAAATACATTTTTCCACTCCTTTTTACTACCAAAATCGCCTGAAAATGATGGCTTGTACACTATTTTCCCTTCATCTCGATTCAGACTCACCGCACGGTAATAACTGCTCAGCATCGGTGCTATTTTGGCAAACAATTCAAGCCTGTGGATAATAAGAGTTGACCCAAATTCTGATAACCGCTCATCATAGGTATCCAAGGCGATCGTGTCGATTTTTCCACATGATAGTATCTTATTTCGCTCCAGAATGTTTTTACGATACAGTATCAGATGTTCTAGATAGCTGCTGCTGATCTGGCTGAGAAGCATGTCCACAAAACGGCGACGCTCGAAAGGTGAGCCGTGCACTAAAAGAATGTCATTGGGACCAAAAGAAACCACTGCACTCTTATGAAACCACTCCGAATAACTCCGTAATTTTTCTCCATTGATCCGGATTGCTGCCGTTCCGTCACGAGAAAAACCTATGGCTGATATATCCACACGTCCTGATGCAGGTGAGACAAACCGTCCCTCAACGAATGCTTCTTTTTTCTCTGAGTTGATCATGTCTCTTTTTGAAGCATTTCTTTGTGACCGCCCTGTAGAAAGAAGAAATATCGACTCAAGCAGATTTGACTTACCGGTACCGTTGGTTCCAAAAATGAATGCCCCATCTCTTTCGAAATTAAGCTCCAGATGTTGATAGTTTCTGAAAGTGTGAGCGCGCAGTTTTGTCAGATACATAGTTATTAGTAACGGAGATTATGGGAAAGAAGAAAAGACAGTAAAAATAAATCCCTCTGACCAATCATGTGGGAAATGCTTTAGAAATAATACGTTTTAGGAGGTTAAAAACATGCCGCATATGCGTCATACGATCAGGCAAAAGCAAATACTTCTCCACACGACGCAATCGGAAGTAATTATCTCACATCGGCACGCATGCGGTTTGAAAGCAGTGGGTATGAAACCGGAAGACGCCTTATTCTTAATGCGTCTTCCAGTTTTATTTTTGGTGCAGGATCTTTTACTGCATCTCATCCATGATTCTAAGAGGCATAATCAGAAATAATTCGTCACCCCTCCTCATCTCCTCCTCCTCATGGATCGGAAATACAAGGCAGGCACTTATTTGAGTATTCATCTCTATACGGACACGAGCCGATTTGGCTATGGAAAGGATTTCAGAAAGATAGGAGGCGTTAAACCCGATCGAATGCTTTTCTCCCTCATATTCAACCGGTATGATCTGTCGAGCTTCCCCTCCTATGTCCCTGTTTAATACGACGATTTCCAACTGATTGTCCTCGAAAGTAAATTTTACCAGGTGTGTTTTCTGGCTCGAAAGAACAGATACGCGCCTTACCGCTTCCTGAAGAACAGAATTTTCTATAATTGCCTTCTTTGGATTGCTCTTTGGAATCACCTTCTCATAATCCGGATAGGGACCGTCGATCAGTTTTGAACACAGGGTCATGGTATCGTAGGTGAATTGGATGTACTTTTCACCTATAGCCACATGAACCTTTTCCTCGAGATCATCACCGGGCAGAATCTTTATAAGATGATTCAAACTTTTTGGCGACACAATACAGGAGATTTTCTCAACAACGTCAAATTCACCTTCATAAAAGGTGCTACCCAGACGGTGACCATCCGTGGCGATCATACCCATTCGGGTATTTTCTATTTCCCAAAGCACCCCACACAGACATGCTCTTGTCTCATCCTTGGAAACAGCAAAAGAACTCTTCTGAACCAAGTCTTTGAGAATCGAGATGGGAAGATCAAACTCATGAGTCTCCCCAAGGATCGGGAATGCCGGAAAGTCCTGCGTATCCGCCCCGGCTATCTTACAGGAAAAAGATCCCCCGCTGTTGAGAAGTAGAACATTTTCGTCTACATTTATTTCCAACACCCCCTCATGCAACTCCCGTGAAATTTCAAATACCTTACGAGCGTTGACAGTTACATCAAGGTTGCGGTCCCCAGAAACGGGACAACGCAGACGAATGGAATGATCAAGATCAGTCGCTGTTAACTCAAAAGAATCATCTATCGACGTCAGACGGAAGTTAGAAAGGATTTGTAGAGAGCTTTTTGTGGGTACAATCGGGAACGCTTTTTGCTGCAAGTCTACAAAGAGCTTTTTATCGACGGTAAGAGACATACAATATCTCCAAACGAATAATTATGAATAAAAAAAAATTTCTGTTATTAACACCTATAATCTATTAGATATACTAAATATATACAATATAGAGATTATAAGAGAGATGTTAACATGTATTAGCATACAGATAAGTGTATGATATAAAAAGAAATAAAATGTTGATAACCTATTAGATTATTTATTCCCATCTGGTGACAAATCATTGAAAACCACACTTTCAACGGTTATCAACAGTTAGTTAACAGAAGAACTGTTAAGATTCGAGTTGTGAGATAATATAATTGATATCCTGACGCAAACTGTCATCTTTGAGTTGTTGCTTCTCAATTTGGTTAACGGCATGGATAACCGTGCTATGGTCTCTGCCTCCGAAATGTAGCCCTATACTCTTAAGTGAATGGTTGGTTATCGCTTTTGAGACGAACATGGCCACTTGGCGGCAGTGAGCAACCTCTTTTCTTCTGTTCTTTTCGCGAATATTGTTGACCGGAACATTGTAGTATGAGGCTACTTTTTCAATTATATCATCTATAGAAACACGCGTTTTCTCTTTTTTAAAGGAATCCTTGAGTACATTGCGGACAAGATCGATATCTATATCGCTGTTTGTTATAGAGGCAAAAGCAAGAAGCTTGATGATCACACCCTCAAGCTCTCTTATATTAGATGAAACATGCTCGGCTATGTAGTAGAGTACATCCTCAGGGAGATTAAGATGGTCCTTCTCGGCCTTCTTTTTCAAAATTGCTACACGGGTTTCAAGGTTAGGAGGCTGAATGTCCACACAAAGCCCCCATTGAAACCTGCTCACCAAACGGTCCTGTAGACCTTTTATCGAAGTTGGAGGAAGATCGGAGGTCAAAACGATTTGTTTATCGTTTTGATAAAGGGTATTGAAAATGTAAAAAAACTCTTCCTGGGTACTCTCTTTTCCCGAAAGAAACTGAATATCATCGACGAGAAGAACATCAGATACCCGAAATATATCGGTGAATGGCTTGGTGTTGTTATTTTTTATAGCCTCAATAAACTGGTAGTAAAACTCCTCGGAAGTTATACAGGTTACCCGATAGGAGTGGTAATTTGAGTTAACGTAGTTGCCGATAGCATGAAGGAGGTGTGTTTTTCCAAGACCCACCCCACCATATATCAGAAGTGGATTGAATTTTGTTTTTCCAGGAGCCTCTGCTACCGCAAAGGACACGCTTTTGGCAAATTCGTTTCCCGGACCAACGACGTAGTTGTCGAATGTGTATTGAGAGTTGAGAGATATGCGAACATTATTAACAGCATTGCTTGAGGATGGGGATGAAAAGCTGGGAGAGGGAGAAGCGGGTGGTCTGGGCTCAGATACTGGATGGTTGGAGCCGACGGTAAAGCGAACAGAGCAGATAGAAGGACTGATCTGTCTGGCTGTAGATAGAAGTATATTCTTATAGTGTTGATCAAGGAAATCAGAAATGAACTGATTTGGCGTCGAAAGCAACAGAGTTGAATTATCGTTGTCTTCAACCGGAGTAAGCGGACGAAACCAGGTTTCGAAACGATGGTGATCAACAGAACGACTGAGAATAGGAAGCATCTGCTCCCAGACTGAATTTTGCATAGTAAGATAAAAATTAACTCAGTGTGTTTTGATGAGGCAACAGCCAAACAAATAAAAATAAGAAAAGAAAAACATTGACAAAACAACGTCAAAAAAATCATTTTTGTTACTTTGCCAAATAAAGGAGAATTATAATGAAGCGCACTTTTCAACCATCGAAGAGGAAGAGGGCTAATAAGCACGGGTTTAGGAGTCGAATGGCTACTAAAGAGGGGCGAGACGTATTAAAGAGGAGAAGAGCCAAGGGGAGAAAAAGGCTTACTGTCTCTGATGAGTAGGGATTGAAAAAAAATACAAAAGAAAGAAGAATTTGGTCCCGAAAAGAAATTGCATCGTTGCTTAGAACAGGAAGAAGGCAACGTTGCGAGGGTTTTACCGTTATATATAAGAAAAGCGATCATCCTTATGACAGGATGGCCGTAATAGTTTCTAAGAAGCATGGAAATGCCGTTAAGAGGAACAGAATAAAGCGACTCGTTCGTGAAGCATACAGATCGGTAAAACAGGATGGCCCTCCCTATTATAGTATCCTCATAAGACCAAAAACAAATGATTCCGATAACTTCCATGCGATTAAAGAAGCATACCAGGCATGGAGAAAATCCAAAATAAAATAGCAATAAATCTCTTATGGTCACTTCAGTGGATTTATAAGGGAATATTTCCGTTAAACAGAGGCGTGTGTCGTTATCAACCCACATGCTCCCAATATGCATATAAAGCCCTGAAAAGCATGTCTTTTTTACGGGCTATCCTATACATTACATGGAGAATTATCCGTTGTAACCCAATAAGCAGGGGAGGATATGATCCTGTACCTACAGTTTCTTCCAAGGAAGGATAGACGGTGAACAAGAATCTAATATTTGCATTCGTGTTGATACTCGCTACAATCGCTTTTTTTAACAGTAAATTCTACTACAACACTATTCTCAACAAACCGCACCCGGCTGATGTAGCACGGGAGAGGGTGCAAAATGAGCAAGAAAAAGAGTATGTTGAGAAAAAAGAGGAAGAAAATAAAGAGGAAAGAGAAAAAGTAGAAGGAGAGAAAACTGATACCACTACATATGATGAAGAAAAGGATCTTATAGACACAGTAGCAAAAGAGACTGAAGGTGAAGAGGATATCGATACGATTTGGGTAGAAACAGATCTGCTTATAGTAGGGATAAGTAAGCTTGGTGGAAGAATTATATCGGCGAGGACAAAGAAGTTCACCTACAGCGGTACCGAAAATGAAAGCAACTACATCGAGCTGATAGAGAATTCATCACTTGGCGGCGGAAATCTTGAAGTAAACGGAATCGATTTCGACAGCAAGATATTCACCGCAGACGACTATGAAAACCAGGAGAAAATAGTCGTAGAAGGACAAGATTCGGTTCGAATAAGGATGACTAGCAGTGATTCGAAAGTAGGTACGATAGAAAAGGTATACACCTTGAATAATGATGATTACCGGATAGGGTTGGATATTGTGTCCCGGAGATTGGATGGCAAGAGGGTATCTGTAGGATGGGAAGGGGGTATAAAGGAAAGTGAAGAAACGTATGGAGGGCAAAGCGACCAATACAGCCAACGTCAGGTACATGTATACGCAAGAGGTGATGTAGAAAAGATAAGAAGGAAAAAACCTGGAATAGAAGAGAGAACAGGAGATTTCAAATGGGTAGCCGTCACATCTAAATATTTCTTGGTGGCCATCGTTGCAGATCAGGTGAGATCAGTAGATCTGGCAATAGATGCTTTTCAGCAGAAGGGCCAACAGGAGGAGCAGCAAACAATAAACTACGGATTCGCTAGTTCAAGAACGGCAGATGGAAATAGCGAAGAGTACTGGTTTTATGTTGGCCCCAGTCAGATGAGTGTGTTGAAAGAGTATGAGATAGGCTTAGACAAGGTATTATTCAGTGGATGGAGATGGTTTTTCTGGGCAAACATCTGGTTTCCCGCACTCTGTGAATTTGTACTCTGGGTGCTAACGTCTCTTCAAAGCTTTGTGGGGGATTACGGGATAGCGATATTCCTTCTCACGGTATTTTCAAAGTTGATCACTTTTCCCATGACACAAAGCAGTATGAAATCTATGGCTCGGATGAGAGACGTGCAGCCGAAGATAACCAAGATTCGCGAAAGGTACAAGAAGGATCCTCGGAAAATGAACGAAAAGGTGATGGAACTATATCGGGAAGAGGGAATTAATCCTTTCAACCCTGGATGTCTTCCCATGTTTCTTCAGATGCCGATATTTATCTCTTTGTTTGTTGTATTGAGAAAGGCAATAGAGCTGAGGGGCAGCGGGACCGTCTTGATTCCCTGGATAAACGACATGTCGAGTCCAGAGGTTCTTTTATCGTTGCCGTTCTCGATTCCTCTCTATGGTAGCAATATAGCATTGTTACCAATAATAATGGCGATTTTGACCTATTTTCAAAACAAAGCGACTATGAAGGATCCGAATCAAAAGGCAATGGTGTACATAATGCCTATGGTCATGTTATTATTTTTCAATAATTTTCCATCGGGAGTTGTTTTATATTGGACATTTCAGAGTGGGTTACAAATAATACAACAGTGGTTACTCGAAAAAGGAAAAAGGAAAAAGACGGCATAAAAAAAAAAAAACAAAGAAAAGGCGGCCTCATGGCCGCCATTTTTGTATGAGGAAGGCTTATGAGTGATACAATCGTGGCGTTAGCCAGCGGGATTGGTGGAGCCATTTCAGTGATAAGAATCTCCGGAAAAAAAGCCATAGAGAAGGTAGGGGGGATAGTAGAGGACAGGAGAAAGTACAATAATGCGAAGAACAGGTATGCATTTGTCTGTAAAGTAGCGGATAAGGATGGGATAGTAGATGAGGTTTTGGTGATAAAATATGGTGAACCAAAATCTTTTACCGGGGAGAACGTTGTAGAGATTTTTTCTCATGGAGGGAAGAGAGTAGTAGAGGACATAATCGAGTGTCTGTTAAGAAACGGATGCAGATATGCTAAAAGAGGAGAATTCACCAGGCGGGCATTCGAGAATGGGAAGACTGATCTGTTGAAGGCGGAGGCGATAAACGCCATAATCAATTCCCGACAGAGGCTGATGGCCAGAAACGCGGTGAAAGCCTATATGGGAGAACATGATAAACGATTACACTCATGGAAGCAAGCACTATTGAGGGTGCAGGCACATATTGAGAGTGTGATAGAGTTTGGGGAGGAAGAGGAAGATGTAAAAGAGGGAGAAGTAACGAAGGAAACAAAGCGAGAAATAGAAAAGATAGAAGAAGAGATACAATTGCAAATAGGAATGTGGGAGAGGATGGTGGCCCGGGAAGAGGGAATAGAGGTCGTGTTGGTGGGTCCGCCAAATGCCGGAAAATCTAGTCTGATGAATGCGATGTTGGGATATGAAAGATCTCTTGTGTATGAGAAAGCGGGAACAACCCGGGACACCGTCTCGGAAAACATCGTTATGGATGGAAATGAAATACGCCTTGTGGACACGGCGGGATTATGCTCGAGCAGAGAAGAAGTAGAGAAGATGGGAGTAGAAAGAGCATGGGGGCATATAAATAGAAGTGAAGTAGTTTTATGGGTGAGTAGTTCCCAGGAGGAACTATTACCTGAAGAAAAAGAAATAATAGAGAAGAGAAAAGAAAAAACAACTATAGCGGTGATAAACAAGAATGATGCCTGCCAAAACAGGGAGAAGGAAAGATGGTGTAAAGAAAGGGGAATAGAGTATATAAGAACCTCGGCCCTGACAGGAGAGGGGATAGAAATGCTGATGATGGGAATAGGGGAAAAGGTAAAGGCAATGGTAGAAGATGGAAGCGAAAGCTGTTTTATAGTAAGCTGCAGGCAAAAGGAGCTCCTCAGTAAACTAGTGTGTACTTTAAAGGAAATGAAAGAGAGCTGGGGTCTGGGGATAGAGATTGGTGCATACCATTGCCGGGAGGCGGTCAGAATGTTTGAGGAGTACGAGGGGTATGAGGAAAGCGAGGAAATGATAAACAGGATATTCGATCAATTCTGCATAGGAAAGTAATGTTTCACGTGAAACGTGGATGAAGAGTATATGTAGTGTTTCACGTGAAACATCGATAGGGAGAAAATGTGTCTTCGCATATAGAGAAAGATGTAGTGGTGGTCGGTGGAGGGCATGCCGGTATAGAGGCAGCCTACGCGGCGGCAAGGGCCGGGTGTGAAACGATGCTTGTCACGGCAAACATAGATATGATCGGACATATGTCCTGCAATCCTGCTATAGGAGGGATTGCCAAAGGAACCATAGTCCGGGAGATAGATGCGCTTGGGGGCATAATGGGAAGAGCCATCGATAGAGCGGGCATTCACTTCAGAATGCTAAACACATCAAAGGGAATTGCCGTATGGGGTAACAGGGCACAGGCTGACAAGCAGATGTATCGATTATGGGTAAGAAAATATATGGAGGGGAATGAAAAACTCTCGCTGTATCAGGGGATGGTGACTGCCGTACTGGAAAATGAGGACAAGGTATCGGGCGTTTTGATGGAAACCGGAGAAAGAATACATGCTAAGGCGATCGTCTTTGCCATGGGTACTTTTTTAAACGGAATCGGTCATATCGGCATGAACAGTTTTGCCTGTGGAAGAAGCGGAGAACCCCCTTCCTTGGGATTGTCTGAAAGTATACAATCGTTGGGCATTGAAGTGGGTCGTCTGAAAACCGGTACACCGGCACGTATCGATGGAAGGACAGTTGATTTTTCTCAACTGCGAGCGCAACCCGGAGACGATGAACCCTGGCCGTTTTCCTATTCAACAGAGGGAAGAATAGAGAATAAGACTGAATGCTGGATGGCAAAGACAACTGTAGAGACACACTCGATAATTAAAGAAAACATAAGCTTATCTGCTCTGTATGGCGGAAAGATTACCGGTATAGGACCACGGTACTGCCCCTCTATCGAAGACAAGATAGTGAGGTTTGGAGATCGTGATGGACATACATTATTTTTAGAACCTGAAGGATTGGACCATTCGGAGATTTATCTCAATGGTCTTTCGACCAGTATGCCGTTTGATGTGCAGCTTAGAATGGTTAAATCAGTTCATGGTCTTCAGAATGCACGAATAATAAGACCTGCCTATGCCATAGAATACGATTATTTTCCTCCGGTACAGCTATATTCGACACTAGAAAGCAGGATCGTTCCCAATCTCTATTTCGCGGGACAGATAAACGGAACATCGGGTTATGAAGAGGCTGCATGTCAGGGGTTGATAGCAGGATTGAATGCGGCATGTAAGGTAAAAGGCAAAAAAGCGCTGGTGCTGGGAAGGGAAACCTCCTATACGGGCGTGCTCATCGATGATTTGGTCACAAAAGGAACCGACGAGCCTTATAGGATGTTTACATCCCGTGCCGAATACCGTCTGATGCTTAGACATGATAATGCAGATATTCGTCTGATGCCAGTGGCATGGAAGATGGGAATAATCGAAAAAAATACGTACGAAAAAAGAAAAAGATTCTGGGAGGAGAAGAAAAGACTAGTCGATCTTTTGACAATCACGCCGGTTACGTTAAAAGACAGCCAACATGAAAATGCAAGAAGACAAAAGGCCAAAGAATACCTTAAAAGACCGGATGTCAACCTGAAGGATCTGCTTGATACGATAGGCCATAGAGTTGAAGACAGGGAGATGATAATAAGCACGCAGGCAGATATTAAGTATGAGGGATTTGTTGCGAAACAGAGAGAAGAAATCAAGCGGGTAAAACGAATGGAGCAAACCCCTATTCCACAATCTATAGATTACGATTCTATAGAGGGCCTTCTTACGGAATCAAAACAGAAAATGAAAAAAATAAAACCCCAGACCATAGGACAGGCATCAAGGATATCCGGTGTTACTCCGTCAGATATCAGTATGCTTATAATGCATGTTTCAAGAATAAAAAGGTAGTCTGTTTCACGTGAAACAAATGGATGTACCAATGGAAAAAGAGTTGAAAAAATTCTACGACCGCGCAAAACAGTGCTATGAGCTTAAGGAGCTCGAACGTCTCGGTTTGACTCCTGATCTTGATCAACGCGATATGATTCTAAACTATATGGCAACATTACTCAAGTGGAATGCCGCTGCGGGTCTCGTATCGCCGAAGGATGAAGATAAGCTTTTTATTCGCCATTTCTGCGATTCCCTTCAGCCACTGCTTCTGTTTGGTTTCAAGAAGAATGCACGCGTTCTTGATATCGGCGCGGGAGGCGGTTTCCCGTCCATACCTATTCGCATCTTCAGACCGGATTTAACCTTCGTGTTAGCAGAATCAAATCGGAAAAAGTCCTCCTTTCTCAGGGAAATAAAAGATATTCTTTCTCTGCAAAACCTGGAGGTTTATTCTGCACGCTCTGAAAAACTCAAAACCCTCGAAAAATTCGATTACGTTCTTAGTCGGGGCCTTGGAACTCTTCAAAAGTTTTCTCAACTAGCCAAGCCATATCTCAATCCGGATGGCAGAATGTATACATTTAAAACAAAACAATTCACTTCCGAGCTGGAAGATATCACCGTAAATAAAGAAACAGATGGCGTAAAGATCAGCGAAATTGCAGAATATGATCTAGGAAACCAAATCTTTGGTTTAAATCTGGTTTCATTAGCATTATTGTCCTAGTCAAAAAAATTATCAACAGTTCATGTGGATAATATATGCAATACTGTTATTATTTAACTTTCCTTTAACTGCATTATTCTCGAATGATGCAATAACCTTATGATTTTTATGTGGTTAATTAAATACACATAATTCATCGAAAATGTTGATAACCTGTTAACTCGGCGGGAATTATTGTGGGTAAAGTCATTGCAATCTGTAATCAAAAAGGTGGAGTAGGCAAAACCACCACAGCAATCAATCTTGCAGCTTCTCTTGCTGCCGCTGAGCATAAAACTCTCCTTATTGACATGGATGCTCAGTGTAATGCAACCACTGGTGTGGGCATGGACAAGGATGAAGTCGAATTGTCCGTATATGATGTTCTGAGTCCCCGAGAGACGAAAACTGAAAAAGTATCGATAACCGATGCCATCACCAGGAGCGACTTGATTGAATTTCTCCACATCCTGCCTGCAAGCGTCGATTTAGCTGGATGCGAAATAGAATTAGTCAATGTAATGGCCCGTGAAAAAAGACTGCGTGAAGCCATAGAGCCTGTTCGTGGCTCTTATGATTATATTATCATCGACTCGCCACCATCTCTGGGACTTATTACAATCAACGTTCTTACTGCTACCGATTCTGTATTGATACCGATTCAATGCGAATATTATGCGCTTGAAGGATTAGCCGAATTGCTGAATACTATTCGTCTCGTTCAGAAAAATCTTAATAAAGAATTGCTTATCGAAGGGGCTCTTTTAACCATGTACGATGGTCGATTGAATCTTTCCAAACAGGTTGCCGAAGATGTACGATCCTGTTTCTCGGGAAAGGTGTTTTCTACCGTTATACCCAGGAATGTAAAACTTTCCGAATCGCCATCATTTGGTAAGCCGATAATTCTTTATGATATTATGTCTATTGGTGCTGAAAGCTATTTGAGTTTGGCAAAGGAAGTGATGCAAAATGGCAAGTAACAAAAGAAGACGAGCTTTGGGCAGGGGGTTAAGTAATCTTATACCCACAGAGCCGCTTGAGTCAGATTCAACCGAAAATGGGGAAAGAAAAAATATACAGCTGGTAAAACGATCGGAAGTGCGTCCTAATCCGTTTCAGCCAAGGACCGAATTTAAGCAGGAAGAAATTCAAAACCTCGCTACGAGTATAAAGAATCAGGGATTACTCCAACCGATTGTTCTGAGAAAAAAAGTAGACGGCTATGAAATAATCTCAGGGGAAAGACGCTTTAGAGCATTAACCTACCTCGGCGAGGAAGCCGTTCCAGCCATAGTCAAAGAGCAGGTGAGCGATCGTGAAATGCTTGAGATGGCGCTGGTTGAGAATATTCAACGAGAAGATCTTAACGAGATTGAGAAAGCTCGTGCATATGATAAACTTCTTCTCGAGTGTGAATTGTCACATGATCAGCTTTCAAAGCGTGTCGGGAAAAGTCGAAGCGTAATTACTAACTCATTGAGATTGTTGAAATTACCTAAAGAGGTCCAACAACTGGTGTGTGATGATTCCCTCAGTATGGGTCATGCGAGAGCCATACTTTCCTTCGAAACACCGCAAGAACAATGTAGCATTGCTAAGAAGGTGGTGGAGCAGGGATTATCCGTGCGTGAGGTGGAAAAGTTGACCCAGGGTGAGAAGGATTCCAGAACAAAAAATCCTACCACTGCAAAGGGGGGCAAAAAATCTCTGGATCTGGATCCAGACCTCAGAGAGGTGATAGAAAAGTTACAGTACAAATTTGGAACGTCGATTTCCGTTAATTCCAACAACGGAGAAAAAGGAAAAATCGAAATACCTTTTTACAGTATTGACGATTTCAACCGTATCCTTGATATACTCAATCGATAATATGAAATGATCTTAAAAAAAGAAATCATCCCGAAATGAGCGGAAGTAAGAAGAAAAAGAAAAAAAGCAATTATACGATTATGTTCATTCCTGAAGATAATGGGAAGACATTTTCGTTGCATCTACATAAGACTGTTTTCCGGTCACTTCTCTTTTTTCTGGTACTGTTCCTGATTGGTGTGGTAGCACTTCTGTTCAAAACTGGAGAAATAGGCGTTAAACTTCAATTGGTTCATTCATTGCGGGAAGAGAATAGAAGACTTGAGCAGGAGAACAGCGATTTGCAGCTGGCGATGGAGAAAATAGAAAGGATAGAAGCGCTTTCATCCTATCTTCAAAGAGTCGCCTTAGCAGTAGGTGAGAATCCTGCAAAGCTTCCTCTCAATACGCTGGCGTCTTCAGACAAGGTAATTGGTCAGGATAGTCTGGATGTATTTCTTAACTCCGTTCGCCTAACCGATTCTGATCAACATCGAAATCTGCTTTCTGCATCCATATCACCGACTCATATACTTGCATCCATTCCAAATATTCGTCCTGTCGAAGGATGGATAACTCGTTCATTTACTCCAAAAACCGAGAATGATCCGGGACATCTTGGAGTGGATTTTGCGGCGGCTAAAGGATCTTTGATCCGAGTATCGGCTCCCGGGATCGTTGACGAAGTTTTAGACGATAAGTATTTTGGTTTAATGGTAGTGGTAAAACACAATTTTGGTTTTGTCACACGATATGCTCACTGTTCTCAGATATTGGTATCACCTGGAGATAACGTAGAACGCGGACAGAGTATAGCGCTGGTTGGAAATACTGGCCGGTCATCCGGGCCCCACCTTCATTATGAAGTAATAAAGGGTGGAAAACATGTTGATCCTCTTCAGTACACTCTTAACCAGCTTACATCTTTTGAATAGGCATCAGCCGGAGAACACATAATGGATAAATCTCACAAGGGTCTATTTACGATGATTGGGGAAGG
The DNA here is from genome assembly GCA_964419255.1 of uncultured Fibrobacterota bacterium. GTDB lineage: Bacteria > Fibrobacterota > Chitinivibrionia > Chitinivibrionales > CAYFVL01 > CAZPHU01. The sequence goes on from CAYQOU010000020.1 coordinate 34,695, forward strand.
TACCATGTTTGAAGGTACGATTGTTGTTCCACACAGTATTCGTATCGATGGCACCGTAAAGGGAAATATCGAAACCTCAGAAGTACTGACAGTAGGAGCAACAGGAGTGATTGAAGCTGATGTAAAAGCAAAGAGTGCAATCATTGGCGGAAAGATTCAAGGAAAAGTTATTGTCGAGGACAGGATAGAACTGGAACAGAATGCGGTATTAATCGGTGATGTCCGAACAAGGGATATTGTAATCAACGAAGGAGCCGTTTTCCATGGAAACTGTTCTATGGAAAACTGTAAGGCTGAAAAAGTATAATCATCGTACAGAGGAAATAATAAAAAGCCGCCATAGGGAAGCTAAATCTCTAGTGCGGCTTTTTTCTTTACCTTATACCTTCAAGATGATCGTAGTACGCATAGATTTTTCTCTCAAAATCATTATTTATAGGTATTTGCTTGTCCGATTGCGGTGCCTGACGGAGGGAATTTTTATCCAAGTCGATTATGATTCGTGAGGTGGGCCAGCTTACTCGGTTGACCCAGTGAAGTGCGATAAGTGTAATCTTATCGTGAGTCCTGATTTTTGTAGATATTGCGATATATCTAATATCCCAGCTCTCATCATCCACAATAAAATCCTCTACACTTCCAGCTTCCCCATCCTGGGCCTGGATCCTATAACCCAAAACCTCCATCATACTCCGGAGATTCATTTCGTAAGTACCTTCTGAATCGGCTGTCCCGAAATCCATTTCAATACTTTCTTCATCATCCGGCTCTTCAAGCATCTGCGACATGGGGGATTCTTCAAAATCCTGTTCACCCTGTTCGGTATCCTCAGGAGCGAATAAACCAATTCCTTCGGTATCCTCGGTGTCAGGTATTTGCATCTGGGTGTGTTTTGTCTCTTCGGTGTCCATAAATGAGGTTTGTCCCCAGTATACCGGCCATTCATAGTGTCGTCTCAAAGCGATTTCGTATTGGCGGCTGATGGGAAGACTTGTTTCGACTTCCGGACTTTGAAGCACCTTATCTCTGGAGACATTCAGATAGACGACATGTTTTATCCAATCGATCTTTTCCAGACCCTCGGGTGCTACCAACGATCGTTGTCCTCCGATAACATCGGCTATATCCACGGAAAAATATCTGACGTGCCATTCCTGATCATCAAAGAAGCAATCTCGAATAACACCAAGATATCCTTCCGGGGTCTCGACGTTAAAATCGATAATGCTTTGAAGGTTTCTCAACATATATGTATCCTCCTGAAACTTTCTCTTGTCCAAACATCCGCAATGATGACTTTCCGCAAGAGTTATGCCATCCGATAATTTTTTAGTTGTGTACCCGGATGATACCCATTGATGTAAAATGAATGTTCCCTCTTATCGATTCATGATGTAATTTCTTTCTCTTTAACTATCAACCCATTGGGAGAGTTGGAATATGGGACATAAACTAAACGTTCTTATTGTTTCCTCCGAAATGGCACCATTTGCGAAAACAGGCGGATTAGCCGATGTGACCGCATCACTGTCGGTGCATCTTCAACAGAGGGGTCACGATGTACGTGTTGTTATGCCTTTATATAGATCGGTGCGCAATAGTAACCCTGAAATGAGTATCACTCTGCACTCGATGGGAGTGGCTATGGGAGAAGGTGAGGAATGGTGCCGAGTCAAGGAAACAAAGATAGAGAGTGATGTCAGGGTATTTTTCGTTGAGCATGATCTCTATTTCGATCGGTGGGGGTTATATCATGACGAGTGGATGAATGATTATGATGATAATCCCAGGCGTTTTGCCTTTCTATGTCGGGCCGCCCTTCAACTCGCCCTGGATACCGGTTTTTCACCCGACATCGTGCATTCAAACGATTGGCAGACCGCCCCCACAGCGGCGTATTTAAAGACATGGTTTTGGAATGACCCTCTTTTGGGTAAATCGGCCTCAGTATTAACAATACACAACATTGCGTATCAGGGAGTTTATCCAGGCCATCATTATCGGTATATGGGTCTGGGATCACAGTGTTTTCATGATAAAGGCTTTGAATCCTGGGGACAGGTGAATTTTTTAAAGGGTGGAATATTTTATTCAGACATGGTAAACACAGTTAGTCCAGGACACGCAAAAGAAATAACCACACCATTTCAGGGATTTGGTTTAGCTCCTTACCTCAGTGACAAGGCAGATCGGTTTATTGGTATTCTAAATGGGGTGGACTATTCCCAGTGGTCTCCTGAAAAAGATATCTGGATTCCAGCCAAATATAACCGTCGTAGTCAGAAGGGCAAAATTGTCTGCAAGAAGGAATTGCAGAAAAGGATGAATCTGGAAGAAAACGAAAATATACTTTTAATCGGAACAGTGGGTCGGTTTGTCGAACAGAAGGGTTTCCATCTGATAAAAGAATCAATTGAGAAAATATTGGATGATATGGTCGTTCAGTTTGTCATACTGGGACAGGGGGAATATGATCAGGAAACGTTCTTTAGAGCTCTTCCTGCCAGATTTCCCGGTAGAGCTGGTTCATACATCGGATTTAGTAACGAATTGGCGCATCTGATAGAAGCAGGGGCCGATTTTTTTTGTATGCCGTCTCTTTTCGAGCCCTGCGGCCTAAATCAGCTCTATTCCATGCGTTATGGAACATTGCCGATAGTTCGTGCTACGGGTGGGCTTGATGATACGGTGGAGCAGTACGATGAAAAAACGGGTGAGGGAACCGGGTTCAAATTTTGGAAACCTACGTCAGAATCCCTCTATTATACTATTGGATGGGCAGTAAGCACATGGTACGATCGTCCTCATCATATAAAAAAAATGATGAAAACGGCAATGAAAAAAGATTTTAGTTGGAAAAATGCGATTCCCCAATATGAGTCTTTTTATCGCAAAGCAATAGAAGTTAAACGAGAGTATGATGGTCAGTTTCAGAAAAAATGAGTATTTTATCTTCTAACTTTAGTCTTTAAACTGTATCGGGATACACATCCTTCTTCAATATCGTCGAAAGAGATAATCTGTCGAAGAGATTTCCATTTCTGTCCGTTCTGGAAGGTGACTTTTCCTTGAACCGAAAGAATGTACTCTTTACTATTAACCGGGAAGGAAACCTTGTTTTCCGGATATAATACCGCATGTAGAACTTTACCGTTTTGCTTATCAATCATATGAAGATCATAAGTATATCCACTAAGGGCTCTTATCGTAATAAATCCGATTTTCTGCTCTGGTGAGTCAATAGAATTCGCGGCTCCGAAAACCGTTACGAACGTGTTTTGAAAGTTCTTTCTATCACAAGATTTATTTCCGCCAGTGACAAAGTGTTCCTGTTCCCCTTTTACTTCTTTACGCACTCTGTCGATACCACTTATAGCGGTATAGAACGATTTTTGGGTCTGGGTGTTTTCTGCCAGCAGCCAATCGATCATTTTGGTAGAATTTCTGTTCATGAGTGTTTGTTTAAGCAGGGTGTCGGCTTTGAAATCGGAGATTTCCTCTATTCGTGCTTTTCTTAACGCATGACGGATGTATGCATCAAGAGCAGCGGCGAGCTTTCCCTCTCGTTCAAGAGTGAGAGGGTCTCGTTGAACGAAAATTCTGTCTTTAAAGAAAATGAAACCCATCACTGCAGAAAATAAAACAGTGCAAACGGTGAAAAAGTTCAGAAAGGCACCTTTTTTCATGTATATTCCTCTTTAAAATGAAACTCACCGGTAGATTGAGTGTACTTTCCAGTTTTGCACGACAACAAGGATTTATGATGAAAAAATTATTTCCATGTGGATTATTTCTTATACTGTCTCTTCTTTTGGGATGTAGTTCATCCGTTACCAGTAAAATACAATTAAAATCAATAGAGGCGGAGCCGGTGATTCTTTCACCGGTTAAATCTTTTAAACCTGAATACACGATCCGTACTCTTAATATGCCGGATACGCTCTTTGGCGAAACTTTTTATAACGAGCTTGCCGATTCCATTTTTAACAGAATCGCACGAATCAAATTTAGTAATTTAGTCACCTCTCCCCGAGATCCGGTTCTAAACACTCCGGTAGATACCTGTATAAAACGCATAGGTGTCGGCCTGGCTGTAGTGCGGTTTTCGGTTGTCAGTATTCAGCCTAAGGGATGGCGTTCTGGTGGACCGTCATATGAAAGACCCATCCGATACAGGGCGTATGTTGAAAGTAAATTATCTGTTTATCGACTCCCGGATTCAACCGTGACACAAACGGTGACTGCAAAAGCGACAGCTGAGCAGCCATTCCTATATTCACTTATCAATGATCGTATTCGAAAGAAAGATCTTATTTCCTATTCTTCTCATCCATATGCTCCGCCACCTGTACGGGCGCTGTTTAAGTCTATAAAAAAAGCTTTCGAGAAATTAGACTAGTAATTACATAAAGAGTTCAGCAATTTGAAAATTCCACAGAGGGCATTCCACGCATTTGGGTTTAACCTTTCTGCCCCTCAGATGAATTGCGTAATTCATATATCAGAATCGCTATTTTAGTTAGAAATAGATCACAGATCGTCATTGTCCTCTTCTTCATCATCTCCATAAAAAAGATGGATCGAGGTTGTATCACAGGCAGTCGTATTTCTACAAACAATGGTACGAATGGTTTCATATCCCGACTTATCACTGTCCGTTTGAACCGTCAGAGTAGATACTTTCCTCCCGGAAATATAGAGGTTTTCTTCCGTATGTAAACCATTTTGTTCTATTGTGATAGTATATGGTACGAGCGTTCCGTCCGTATGATCAAGAATCACGTAATCAATGCTGATATTTTGTAAAAATGTCATATCAAGAGTATCGTTTTCTATAGGCATATCATCTAAAGTAGCGCTGACGGTAAATGTATTCGTCTCCAAAGGTACTATCTCTATTATTGGAAACAGGACGTCGCTGTTATTATTAGCATCCGTTACTTTTATTTCCCCGTGCAAATAACCGGTATCGCTGTTGTGCGGAACAAACCATATCAGACGATTATTGCTGGTGTCGATAATAGATTCATTATTTTCTTTGAAAGCAGCTGAAAATTCGAATGGAGGATGTGTACTGTTTTCGCTGATTTCAAGAAGAACAGAGAGCGTATCTTTATCGGCGACCAAACGGGGGGGAAAATCCATTTCAGTTGTCGTAAATTTTACGTGTCCGGGATTTCGAAGGAAAACAATGGAGGTATCACTATACCATTCTGTATTATCGGTATCGTTAACCGATATATACCATGAATATTCTCCAGATTTATTTAAGTCACCCACGGTTATCGACATGTCAGCGATATCATCTGCCATTGTATGTATCGTATCTTCGGCCAACAGGAAAAAATCATAAGAGTAATGTTCTGAGTTTTTACAGCTCCAGGAAAAGGTTAGGGCGGTATCTATGATTGTTGCACTATCCTGTGGGCTGACGCCCTGCGGCTTTGGTCGTGCGATTCCGTAATGCACAGGTATATGCAAAGTATCGGAATGTGATCGGCGGTCGATTGCGATCATGGTAAGGGTGTCAACATAATTCTTTTCTTCTGAAGGAGAAAGAATATACTGGGTGCTTAACTGGTGGTTTAACGGAACAGTTATCTTATCTCCCCGATGAATTATTGTAAGATCAATAGATTCAGCAAAGCCAAGATAATTACTGTCGGGATCGGATACATGGATGTTTACCGTATCCAAATCGTTTTTCCCGATCATATTGATTCCGTTCTCTGAATTATTGTCTATATACACGGAACACGGTTGATTATAGCTGACAACCGTCAAATCCTGCAGTATCGTGTCTGTTTGACCGACCCTGTCTTCAATATTGATGGTCAGATGAATACGACCGGTGTCTAAAGGATCAGGGGTCCATTTAATAGTATCGGTCAAGTATAGTGAATCAAAAAGAACAGTGGAGTCCCTGACAGCAAGAAGAGAGATTTGAAATGGTCGAAAACCTTCTTGTATGTCCAGAGGCAAAAGCAATGTATCTCGTACAGCCTCAATATATAAGGGAAGACTATCGATTAATGACATTTGTATCCGCCATCCAATTTTGGAGGAATCAATAATGTTGAATACTTTGGTGTACATTTCACTTGTTTCTTTTTTGTCGTCCAAAATGAATGCGATGGTTTGCTGTTTCCCGGTATCTTGATACGTCGGCTCCCATTGCAACGCCCATTGTTTTCCGTTAATTCGTGTTATTTCCATTGTGAGAGGTTTTTGTTGAACATTTAACCAGATGCTATCTTTGTCATCTGATATGCACTGAATGGTATCTCTATAAACAGTGTCAGGGAGGACGATATGTGGAATACGCAATTTCCGTTGAAGTCTGGGCGGATCGTTATAGATAAATGACATAGTGTCGGTGACAGTGTTGCCTTGTTTGTCAACAGCATATAGTGTAATGGTTACAATACTATCATGATCTATTGAGTCCAGAGTCACTTCACGAATGTACATATTTGAACTGGAGGGAGAAACAGGGGAGGAGTTAACATAAAAAGAGTCGATACCGCTGCCATTATCGAATGCGGTGATACGTATTTGTAAACTATCCTCCCGTATGTAAGTTGGGTCATGGGTGACGAGATTACCGTTTGCTTCAATTTTATACAATACGGGAGGGGTATTGTCATGGCTGTCAGGATCATAAATGAGATAATATTCTTTTCGAGCCAGCTGGTTTCCCAGGGTGTCGAAGGCAACGATTTGAAGTGTATCGGGATTATCATCCGAAAGAGGGACATCTTCAAAATGCCACTGTCCTTCTCCTGTGGTATGGTCTATTTGCACCCGCTGGGTGTATGTTTCATCGCCAATGCTTACTCGAATATCGACGGCGTGTCTGAAAAGATCTTCTATATGACCGAATATATTTCTGTTTTGCTGGATGAATGTTTGACGGCCGGTGGTATCCAGGCCATATCGGATGTGTGTGAATGTGAAGGGATCGGCTTCCGAATCGTAGACGATGGTTACCTTTTTTACCTCACTGTTACTGCTTATTCTGTTATCGATTGCCAGAATTTCCAGATCGATTATGCGTTTTTTTCTAATATTGCGGATGATTTTTGTATAAGTCCGGTTTTGTAAATCCTTGCGGTCAAACGGATCATTGTTTATGAGGGCTTTCCATACAGGTACCTGACGTGAGTCGGATATATGGAAAGTGATGGCAAAAACATCCTCGCTTACTCTGATTGTATCCATCCCTTCAAATTCTTCCATAGCTATCGATATAACCGGATTGATAGTATCGATATACGAGAAGGAAAATTCATGAATCGGAGATTTCACATTCCTTATATGATCGTATATCCATAATTGACCAGTTTGGTCGGTGAGATTATTCGGGAAAAATGTTATAGTTGTATCTGCTTTTGGAGATAGTATCTCCATATCACCAAGTTTCCAGGTATACAAAATATCACGGTCTTTAACCGAATCTGTGCAAAGCTCAATTTCTTCCCCACTGATCATATTTTCGATAGTTTGCTGGTTTAGGGGCGAAAAGGTGTGAATGGTGAGAGTCTTGGGAACAACATCACCATTTGACCGAAAGGTAGTGAGTTTTATTTGTTGGTTACCGGTCTGGGTGAAGGACACTACAAATGTATATTTATGTGGCTTAACAAAGGAATGTATTGTGGTATCACTCCAGAAACGATTATGACAGGCTTTAATGGAAAAAGAATCAACCATTTCACGATTGGTGACCAAAATCTGGAGTGTTTCCGATGAAAAAATTGAGACGGTATCTTCGTTTTCAAGGGTTGTTGCATCTGAGAAATAAATATTAGCGTTATCTGCAACGGAAAAAGGATTGTAATCTTCAGTACAGAAAAGAGACAAAACAATACTAAAACATAGGATAAATGAAACCCGTCTCATGCAATATCCTTCATCGAATGAAGTATTTAGACAGATGTATTTAGAGCTTTTAGCTGCATATTTAATTCACTGTGTTTTTGGCTAAAAGTGTGTATTCTTGTAAACGTTCCAGGTGCTTTGAATCAGGGTGTCGACATCACTGTATGATGGTTTCCATCCCAGAATTTCGCCGGCAAGGTTTGAACAGGCGACAAGTTTGGCAGCATCGCCTTTTCTTCTTTCGCTTATTTGAGTTGGTATAGCCTGCCCGGTGATGCGTCGAGCGCTGTCGACAATTTCATGTACGCTGACACCGTTTTGGCTGCCCAGATTTACTGTAATACTCTTTTTTTCCGAAATTAAATACTTCATTGCAAGCACATGAGCCTGAGCAAGATCAGCAACATGTACATAGTCGCGAATACAGGTACCATCCCGTGTGTCGTAATCATCCCCGAAAATCACCAGTTTTTCTCTTACCCCCCTGGCAACTTCCATAACAACAGGAAGAAGATTGGCGGGATTTCTTTCCAGTCCTCTAATCCTTCCTGCTACATCGTATCCTGCGGCATTAAAATACCGCAAAGCCGCAAAATTAATTCCCTTTAGTAGATCATACCAATTAAGAAATCGTTCTATTTCCAGTTTGGTAAACCCATAGTAATTTTCTGGATTTGTCGGATGTTTTTCGTCCACAGGAAGGTAATGTGGTTCGCCGTATACCGCGGCGGAGGAAGAAAAAACAATGTTCTGGATACCGGTTTTTACAGCGGCATTGAGGATATGGATGGTTCCGGTGATATTGTTGATTGAATACTTTTCGGGATGGATCATACTTTCGCCGGCGGCTTTATACGCAGCTAAATGAACCAGCCCGTCAAATGAAGAATTATTCATGATTTCGAGCAGTCTCTCATAATCGAGTATATCACCCTTATAAAAAGATGCCTCCTCGAATAGATTTTCTGTGGTTCCGGTACACAGATTATCATAGATCGTTACCGAATGCCCGCTATCAAGCAATGTTCGCACAACATGGCTACCAATGTAGCCTGCACCTCCGATAACCAAAATGTTCATTTCCGGCTCCTTGTATGTGAGCATCATCATCACAAAGACAGACAGGTAAAATAACTGTTCCCTTCGTGATTACGCCAATTGTTGAGATCAAAAGAATAAAACTCCCGTGGAATTTCGCATCGCAGGAATAATTATCGATACGACGCTATGGCTATGAAAGCATGTATTCACGGCTTTACGACTCTTTGATATTTTATGCGCAGTAGTGAGGGAAAGAGCTGAAGAAAAGATGCCTCAATCATATCGTGACATCGCCTGATATCATCAACAGCCCTGTCGAGATTAGTGGGCCGAGCGATACGGGTGGCGATTCTGGAGAGCGCAAGATCGACTCCATCAAGCGTTCGATATGTTGTAAGGAGATCGCAGGAAACGAACTTATTTATAAACAAGGCGAATCGTGGAGGGAATGGTTGATCGCTGGAAAGTGCCTTAGTAAGTTGGTCGTAGCACCTATGAATAAACACTTCCGGTTTTACATCACTGAATTTGTGCCAGTTTCGGAGAAGAAAATAATCATAGCAGACGTCCAAGATAACTCGTGCGTAATGCCGATGTCTGGAGAATAGAAGGCCAACGCTCTCATTCACCGCCTGATGCTTATCGGTATTTTTATCCACAGCACGGTGGTGCATAACACCATCGGCAATAGAGAAATGAAATCTTTCGTATAATCTGGCAGGGGAAAGATTCGTGAAATCGCCCAAAAGGCTTCCTGCCTTCGAGAAAGCAATGTCCTCTGATAAAAAAAGGTGTGCCAGATAATTCATATAGTTTTTTCAGAGGCACATACCCCGTTAGGCTATCAGATCGATACTTTGACCCTTCCCCGGTTCAGCCCCCATCTTCATCTCTGCATTGAATTTGACTAATTTTTCTGCGGTTTCGATTTGCTCCGACGACATCATCTTAAGAAGATCTGCCATAGCCTGCGAAGATTGAGCAGCAGCGGAAACACCATTCATAAAGACCATCCCTGGATAAAGAAAACACAACTTCTTTTAATCGCATCGGCATAAATCTTAATAACTTTAGGAATGATATTAAAAAAGATACATTTTAATAAAAAAATTCTTTTGGGTAGAGTATCTTTTATAGAGAAAGTCCTCCGGAACAGATGATCCGGAGGACTGAATGGCGGATGGATTGACTCGGCTTATTCCTTATTTTTCAGAGCTTTCTTCAGTAGTGCGCCGAACTCACTGGACGGCTCAACGTCGCCCTTCTTGCTTTTGACCCTTTCCTGCTTCTCCATGTACTCCTTTGCAGCCTGGACATCTGCTTTCTGCTCCTCTACCCCATAGGCGAGCGAAATCCGACGGTTCTGCATATCGATATTCTGTACGGTAACCTCAATTGTTTCTCCCGTCTTGATGCTGCCTTTCTTATCGGGCGCCACATTTTTGTGAACCAAAAGCCCGGTGATCCCTTCAGCCAGATCGACAAAAAAACCATATCGTGTTTCGCTTGCAACCGTTCCCTTCACTGTTGAGCCGATCGGCATCTTCTTGTCCAAGTCAAGCCAGGGATCATCGGATACATCCTTAAGACTGCAGGAAATCGCCCGTTTATCTTCATCTACTGTCAACACGGTGACTTTAACCCTGTCGCCTACCGATACCACATCGGAAGCGTGCCGCACCCGCTGACCCCACCGCATCTCTGATACATGAATCAGACCTTCCACACCAGGAATCAGTTGTACGAATGCTCCAAAGTTTGTCAGACGGGTAATTGTTCCTTCAACCTGCTGACCAACGGTAAATTTCTCCCGTACAGTAGACCAGGGATCATCGAATACATGACGAATAGACAACGAGATTTTACTGTCCCGAAGCGGCTTCTTGCGCTCCACTCCAAGGATAACAACATCAACCGGTTGCCCGATTGTAAAACTCTCCTCCAACTTCTCAGCCCGATCCCAACTCACCTCAGATATGTGTACCAGCCCTTCAACCTCTCCCAGGCTGACAAACAGCCCAAATTTGGTTATCTTGGTGATTGTGCCGGAGAAAACCTTTTTCTCTTCCGCACCCTTCTCAAACTCCGCTATACGCTCTTCAAGTGTGTCCTCCAGAAGCGGCAGGCGTGAAAGAACAATATTGCGGCCTTTTTCGGTTATTCTGGTGATAATAAAAGACAGGCTTTTCGACAGATACTGATTAGGATCCTCCACATATTTCAAATCGATGTGAGAGACCGGGCAAAACGCCTTTTTGCCCATGACGCTAACATTAAACCCGCCCTTATTGACTCCCGTAACCTTTCCCTGTACCGGAATCTTCTTCTGCATAGCCTCAACCAGATCATCTACCGAAGCCTTATGTCCGGCCATCGATTTACTCAGCACAAGCTCATCATTCTGGGTAGAAATGATGAATGCTTCCATTTCGTCTCCCTGCTTAACCGTCAGATTTCCTTCCTCGTCGGAGAGCTCAGATGCCGAAATGACGGCCTCGTGTTTACCGCCAATGTCCACGAAAACATGATCTGTACCGATACTGACAACATTGCCTTTCACTTTAGTACCGGCTTCAAAGTCGGTGCGTACTTCTTTATCCTGGGCCTCAATCATATCCAACAATTGCTGTTCGGAACTTTCTTTTGATTGTTCATCAAAAAAAGAGTCGTGATTCTTATCATTCATGAAATTCTCCTTAAAGAACAAACGCGTATCGTACTAAAATATCTTTTTGGGGGTAGCACGTACAAACCGGTGATCTTCACAATCCCTTTATATGATTAAAAAGAAGTTCATATTCCTGTTGGTGAGGGACCAGCCGTGAATCATTTTTACGAATAAGGGTTTCAAACAAGTGCACCGAGATGTAAACAACACAAGAAACCTCTTCGGACTCAATCCGCAGAGTGTGCAATGGTGGCGTCTTGTGTACTACGAATATGTCGACCAATTCGTTATCATTATGGATGTCTGTCCGATATCTTTGAAATAGCCGTCCGATATTGGTGAATTCCTCCCATCTCATGTCGAGTCCGAGTTCTTCCAAAACTTCCCGGAGCACGGCACCTTGGAGGCTTTCTCCCACCGACACGTGACCTGCTGCCGAAATATCCCATTTCCCTGGGAAAGTGTCCTTTTGTGGAGATCTTTTCTGAAGAAGCACACGTTTTCCATCAGTTATCCACATATGCACACTGCGATGCAAGTCGCCATCCCTGTGAATAAGACCTCGCTGTTTGACCTGACCCGTCGGATTGCCATTAGTGTCCACGATATCGAAGTATTCGTCATTTCCTTTGTAAGGTATTGCATTGTTATTACGAATGTTACACATAATCAAGCTCCGATATCCACCAGGTTACTTTGATTTCATTATCCCCGGCAAATGATTCAGGATTTTTCGTAGATAGTTGAAAACAGGTCAGCATGGATGTGCAAATTTTGTGATAAGAACATAGTTATTCACGT
>CAYQOU010000020.1:47185-61364 GCA_964419255.1 uncultured Fibrobacterota bacterium
AAAACAGGTCAGCATGGATGTGCAAATTTTGTGATAAGAACATAGTTATTCACGTTTAACGTATGGCTGTGGGAATTGTTCGAAAGTGCATGTGGCGCATATCGAAGGTGATTGCGTTTATCAAAAACCATGGTATTTCTTTGATATACTACTACATAGAAAAAAATAATTCAGTGTAACACGACAACTGTGAGTAAACTATGATAGATTTTCGACGGGAATAAAAAATTCGAAAGGCATTGAATAATTGCATCATGAGAAGAGGTTGCATACGGAAATCAAAGCTTGCTGTAAGTGTAACATAAACAATTGATTATTCGGTGTTGCAGACTTGGATCCTCGAAATGGTTTCTTGCTACGGGTGTTAGTTTCTTACAATTTAAAAAATTTTATTTTCCAGCATAACGCTATATTCTGCAGGATGTTATGGATGATACTATAATTCCCTTTGCGCCCAGAGCGGCAAGCTTGTCCATTACCCTGTTTATCCCTTTGCGCCTGGTCATGGATTTTACCGCCATCCAGCCTTTTTCGCTCAGTGGAGCGATGGTGGGAGATTCTATTCCCGGTGTGATTTCACAGGCCTTGTCCAGGAGTTTTTCCGGAATATCGTATTCTATCATCGCATATTCTCTGGCGACAATAATTCCTTTCAGTCGATCCAACATTATACGAACCGACTCATCATGAAGAATCGATTGTGATCTGGCGATCACTACAGCCTCTGAACGCATAAGTGGATCGCCCACGGTTTTGAGCCCGGCTTCCTTCAAAGTCCTCCCCGATTCTACCACATCGGCTATTGCATCGGCGACCCCGAGGCGAATCGATATTTCAACTGCGCCATCCAGACGCACCACCTTTGCGTCGACACCCCGTCTGCTCAGGTCCTGACGAACCAGATTGGCATATGAGGTGGCGATTCTCATGCCCGAAAATTGATCGGGGCTGAGGGTACTTTCTGCTGGGAGTGCATAATAAAAAGATGATTTACCGAAACCAAGCGGCAGCAACTCCTCTACCGCAACTTCACTGTCGGTGTACAGATCACGACCGGTAATTCCGATATCCAACACTCCTGTTCCAACATAGACGGCAATATCGCGCGGTCGGAGAAAAAAGAAATCAATATCGTTTGTCGTGTCTGATATGGCAAGCTCTCGTCCGTATCTGCGACAACTGTAGCCCGCCTCCCTAAAAAGAGCGACGGTATCCTCGGAAAGTGAGCCTTTATTCGGCAGTGCTATTTGAAGCATAAAAGATTCCCGTTACTTAATTTATAGATACCTGTATACATCCTCAAGAGTGATATCATTTGCGATCATCATCACCTGTAGATGATAAAGGAGCTGCGAAATTTCCTCTGCGGTTTTTTCTTTCCCTTCATACTCGGCAGCCATCCACACCTCGCCGGCTTCTTCGATTATTTTCTTGCCGATGAAATGTTTACCCTTCTGAAGCTCCTTAACGGTTCCGCTCTCAGCATCATTGCGGGCTGCCTTGCCGGTCAGTTCTTTAAACAGTTGTTCGAAATCCTTCATGTCAGGCTACCATCGTTTTCTTTTTCTATAGAAGGCCGCAAAACGGCTGCGTTTATTTTTACGCATATAAAATAACTTTTGGAAACAGCCAATTTTTAAAATCACTACGGCAGATAATTGAAATTTAGGATTGTTTCGACCCAATAGGTGATTTGAAAGAGACGGGTACCCGTGATGTTTTGGGGGGACGGAGTCAAATAGTTTAATTTGCCTTGAAACTTAACACCCCTGTGGTTCCCTATTTCCTCCGGCCTTTTTTGGATTTTCATCCCACCATGGTAATACAGAATACCAGATACCTATTCTTTTAGAAGACCTCTTTTTCTGTAAATAGATCTTGTCATCTGCATTCGCGGCATGTCTTGAAGTTTTCTTGCACAGGCATTCGACTTCTCCGCGAGTATTATAATACTTTTTCATCTCTCTTCTTTTGGGCACGGCATTTGCCGATCATACAATGGTCAACTATCAACACATGTCCTGTTCGCTTCTCTCCAATTCAGCTCAAAAAGGATTTTGCGATGGAGAAGATCGTGCTTCTCTTAGAAAACAAGCCCCATCGCGAGCAGCTGCAAAAGTTGCTGGGTGCAGAGTATCATGTGCGGACGGGTGCACCGACGGAGCTGCTGGCGCAATCTTTCGATCTTTGTATAACCGATATTTTTAATTTTGATAAATACAGAGATGACATCCGCGCCCGAAAGGAGCGGGAGAGGCCGGGAGACGTGCCGATTCTGTGTCTTCTAAGCAGACAAGAGCTGCAGCAGCGCGGGATAGAGCCTGATTCTATTCTCAATGAGGTGATCACGACTCCGATTTTACCTGCTGAGATATCCATTCGTGTACGAAATCTCACCCGCGCGAGAATCCTTTCACGTCAGTTTAACAGTCAGCTCAGCTGCGGGCGGGACAAAACGCCGCGTTATTTTCTGCTTGCTAAGGATGCACACGACATGATCTATCGCATCAGCCTGCCGGAGGGTAGATATGAGTTTGTTAGTCCGTCGGTGGAGAACGTGTTTGGTTATACTCCGGAGGAATTTTATGCGTCACCACTTCTGATACACAAGATAGTCGATCCGGAGTGGGTCGAGTATATGAAAGGCCAATGGGATAATCTTCTGAAAGGAGATGTGCCAAAAACATATGAGTATGCAATCCGTGATAAATCCGGAAATCGTCGATGGATATATCAGCGAAACGTTCTTGTGCGAGACCAGCAGGGACATCCGGTTGCGTTGGAAGGAATCTGCACGGATATTACCGAGCTGAAAAAGACCGAATATGCCCTGCGCGAGAGTGTGGATTTAAACGACCGTATTTCAAAACTCGTTCCGGTGGTGCTCTATATCTGGGATATTGTCTCCGCTCGTACCGCATACATCAACTGTGAAGTCAATCAGGTGCTGGGGTATTCGTCGGAGCAGATCAGGCAGATGAATGGAGAACTTCTTCCCAATATCATGCACCCGGAAGACAATGCCCGGTTTGAGGATCATCTGCACAAGATTTGCTCACTTCCCGACGGGGTGTTTGAGGAGCTGGAATATCGCATGCGTTCAGCCGGTGGTGAATGGCGTTGGTTTATGAGCAGGGACACCGTTTTTGAACGGGATGAGAAGCAATTTCCTATAAAAATTCTTGGAGCAGCCACCGATATAACTTCTCTGAAAAAAACTCAAGAGGAGCTTCGCAGAAGCGAGGAGCGATTCCGGCTTGCTCAGCGTCTATCGGGTATTGGCACCTGGGAGTGGCGAAAAGAGGAGGGTGAAAAGGTTTTCTGGTCGGAGGAAGCCATTCGTCTATGGGGCTATTCGCCCGAAGAGTTTGGAGGGACCTTCAATGACGTGACCAGACGGATTCATCCTGATGATCTTGAGGTGTGGCAGCAGGAGGTTCGGGCGTGTATCGAAGAGGGTAAGGAGCATCGGCTCGACTACCGTGTGTTACTTCCGGATGGGTCAATACGGTGGGTAGCGGTGTATGGTGATGCTGAGCGGGATACGTTTGGTGCGGCATACCGTATGGCCGGTGTGGTAATGGATATTACTCAAAAGAAAGAGGCGGAAGAGAGGCAGAAAATCAGTCAGGAGCGTTTTCAGTCACTTATGAGTCATACGTCCGAAGGATTTTATCTTTTCGAATTGCCTGAGCCGATTTCGATCGATTTGCCGATAGATGAGCAGATCAGAATCTTGTATAGAGCTACGATGGTGGAGTGTAACAAGGCGCAGGCACACATGTATGGATATGATTCGCCTGATGATGTGCTGGGGAAACTTCTATCTGATTTTCATGGTGTCACGGATATACCGGAAAACATCAATTTTTTAACTGAATGGATCACGGCCGGATACAAAATCTCTGGTATGGTTTCCAGGGAGAGGACCAGGCAGGGAAGCACTGTGTGGTTTTCAAATAATGTGGTCGGAATCGTTGAAAACGGTACACTCCTCCGAATATGGGGGTCTCAAACCGATATCACGCAGATGAAAAGGGTCGAGGAGGAGATTAAGAAGGAGCGAAATCTATCCAACATGATAGTAGACAGTCTGCCGGGGATGTTCTATATGTTTGATATGCAGGGTAGGTTTTTGCGATGGAACAAGATGTTTGAAGATGTTGGAGGGTATTCTCCCGAGGAGATTTCCTCACTTCATCCGCTGGATTTGTTTCGCGGCACCGAAAAAGAGTTGGTTGCCCGGCGCATAGAGCAGGTGTTTGAAACGGGTATGGGAGATGTAGAGGCAGCTTTTTATTCCAAGGATGGTCGGGCCATACCCTGTTTTTTCAATGGTAGGCTGATTGTTTTGGACGATCGGCCCATACTCATAGGTATGGGGTTGGACATCTCGGAGCGAAAGCGTGCGGAGGACCAGCTTCATAAGACAAAAGAGAAGCTGCGTCTGTTTATTAAGCACGCCCCGGCGGCACTTGCCATGTTTGACCGTGAGATGAAGTATCTGGTAGTCAGTCATCGCTGGAAAACCGACTACAAGCTGGGAGAGCGTCAGATCATAGGAAAATCTCATTATGAAATATTTCCGGAGATACCGGAGCACTGGAAGGAAGCCCATGCCAGGGCGATGCGGGGGGAGGTTGTTCGGTCAGACAACGAACCGATTGTGCGTATATCCGGCGAGGTACAGTGGCTACGCTGGGAGGTACGCCCCTGGTACACGGCGGCAGGCGATATCGGCGGGGTACTTATTTTCACCGAGGACATAACTCAGCAAAAACAGGCGCAGGAGGCTCTCCGTACAAGTGAGGAGAATCTTCGCACCACACTCAACTCAATTGGTGACGCGGTCATAGCAACCGACACCCAGGGGCTTATTACCACAATGAATCCGGTTGCCGAACAGCTGACGGGGTGGGATGCGGCTCTGGCGATGGGAAAGCCTCTGACGGAAGTGTTTCGGATAATTAATGCACGCACGCGAAAACTACTTATGAATCCTGTCAGCAAAGTATTGAGCCACGGAAAGATTGTAGGGTTAGCGAACCACACGCTGCTGATATCCAGAAAGGGCAAAGAATATCATATTGCGGACTCTGGGGCACCGATTCGTGATGATTCGAGAGATATCAGAGGCGTGGTATTGGTTTTTCGCGATGTGACACAGGAGTATGAAATGCGTGAGGAAATCGCGGGCAACGAGGAGCGTTTCCGGATAATCTCGGAGCTGACCTCCGATTTTTCCAGCAGTTTCAAGCTTATGCCTGATGGTTCCATGGAATTGGAATGGTCTTTGGGTCCGATAGACCGTATCTCCGGCTATACATATCAGGAACTGGCATCTATGGGAGGATTGTTCAGTATTATCCATCAGGACGATGTAGAGGAGAGCAGAGAGAATTTCCGAAATGTTAAAAAAGAGGGCACTTCGTATATCCAGGATTTCCGGATAACCACAAAAAGCGGTGAAACTCGCTGGCTTCGGAACTTCGGAACATCCAGAAGGAACCGAAAGGGTGAGCTACGCTTCTATCTGGCAACACAGGACATAACCACTCGCAAACAAGCCGGTGAGAGGCTTCGGCAGAAAGAGGAACAGCTGCGCCTGGCTATGGAGATTGCCCGCCTGGCCTATTTTGAATACGATCCGTTTCGCGACTATACACATCGATATGGCTATTATCGTCTTTTGGGGGAGTCTGATGATATAGATAATCTGCATACAGATGATTTTTTACGGCAATATGTGCATACAGAGGATCTACCCAGGGTTTTGGAAGCTCATGACGAAGTATTACATGCATACCGGGAAATTGATCTGGAATTTCGAATGAAACGAACGGATGGTCGACTGATCTGGGTGGCATCACGTGTCAAGGCAAACTTTGGACCCGACGGGCAGGTCAAAAACATTATTGGTGTCGCTCTGGATATAACCGCACGAAAGCAATCTGAGGAGGCGCTGGCTGCTGAAAAGGAGCGTCTGGCGGTTACGCTTCGCTCTATCGGGGACGGTGTCATCACCACCGACATCGCCGGGAAAGTGCTGCTGATCAATCGTGCGGGGGAACAGCTCACCGGTTGGTCTCAGGAGGAGGCATCAGGCAAACCGTTGGAGGAGGTTTTCGATATAATGCAGGAGAAGCACCGGCGTGAAAAGGTAAATCCGGTGGAGATGGTGCTTGAGCAGGGGACGGTCGTTTTTCTTCCGGACAATACATTTTTAAAGAAGCGAAATGGATCTGAAATAAGCGTCGCAGACAGCAGTGCCCCTATTCTGGATAGAGGCGGGAGAATTTTGGGAGTGGTCTTGGTGTTTCGGGACATAACAGAACGGAAAACATACGAAAGCAATCTTCACATCTCACTTCACCAGAAGGAAGTACTTCTTCAGGAACTGTATCATCGTACAAAAAACAACATGCAGGTGATATCTTCTCTACTTGAGCTGCAGGCGGCTTCTTCGGATAGTGAGGAGGTTGACAGGATAGTGCGTGAGAGCAGGACGAGAATTCGCACCATGTCGCTGGCGCACGAAAAGCTATATAAGTCAAAAAGTCTTTCGCTTATTAATATGAAAGAATATATTGTTGATCTTGCACAGCTTCTTAAAAATGTGTATGGAGTATCAGAAGAGAGGGTGCGATTTGTCTTTGATATCGAAAGTATCAATCTTCTTATCGATTTAGCCATTCCCGGGGGTCTTATACTATCTGAGTTGTTATCCAACAGTTTCAAATATGCATTTCCGGACAAAAGAGAGGGATGCATTCATATTGGGCTTCACAAAAGAAAGCCCCACGAAATCGAGCTAACGTTTAGAGATAACGGGGTGGGTGTGCCACAGGGATTTTGTATCATGAAGAGCCGAACTCTTGGGTTGCAGCTCATACGACAGATTGTCAAACATCAGTTGCATGGGTCAATAAGAACAGAAACTGAAGGAGAAGGGTTTGGATGGTTTATAAGATTTCGCGAGGATCTTTACTCAGAAAGGGTATGACATGCATTCAGCTCCGTCGGTGTTAATTGTGGAAGATGAAGCGATAATGGTGATGCTTCTGGAGAAGAGGCTGGAAGTACGGGGATTTCGAATATGCGGAACAGCATCGACGAAAGAAGAGGCTGTCAGAATGGCGCTGGAAAATTCCCCCGAATTTATCATAATGGATGTGCGTCTCAGTGGCGAGGGTGATGGGATCGAGGCGGCGAGGGAAATATGCACTAGTATAAATACTCATGTCATATTTATCACCGGCTATTCGGGAGGGGATGTAAAAAAACGCGCGATGGAAATACATCCGGATGGGTATCTTGTCAAGCCGTTCGAAATTTCAGAGCTTCTTATGGTGATGGAGAGTGTTTTTGGATAAATGCTTACCTGAAAAACGAATCAGAATAAATGGTGCTTTTAAAAAAACAAATGGAGGCGATTAGCGACAAGAGAATACGAAAAGTTTGGCTTCTGATTTCCTAACACCGGGAATCTGTTTTGTCTTGTGGTGTTTCTTTCATTAGCATCTCTTGGGGTGTGTCAGCGAATGAATTACTTTCTTTGCTATTCGCTCGCTATAACAGGCGGCGGGCCAGCTATCGAGCATCCATCCTTTCATAAACCGATAAAAATCTGTCCATGCAACCGGATATAAACTTCGCCAATCCTCCACGAGTATATTCACGTCCCCTTCATAGTTATTATTGACCAAAGCAGCGCGAAGTGATTTGAAATAGTAATCCAGCAGCTCCTTTTCAAGACGCTCGGCTTCATTGTCGCTAAAGCAGCTACCTATCAGGTAGGCTACATCTTTCATGCCGCATCCTCCCCCAACATACTGGAAATCCACCGCCGCTACATGTTTGCCGTCGCGGGAAAAACAGAAGTTGGCAAGTTTTGCATCTCCATGAACAAAGGTTTGGTATTGCGTGGAACGCAACTTCCAGTCAATCTGGGAAGCGGCATTTCTCAGATTGCAATCATCGAGCTTTTTAAGCTCGTCCGGTCGGGTTGCCAGATGCCAGTAAGTACCGGTTTTCCAAAGCCCTTCCGGTTTTTCGCCCATAAACCGAGCGTGAAAATGCGCCAACCAGTTGAGACAGGTTTTGGCATCGTTTACAGAAGCCTTTCTTTTTCGTTGTGGAAATCCGCTGTCATCAAGATCTTCAAGCACAAGCAGAATACCGCCATGAACCTTTTCACCCAGAAGGTACCGCGGAACCCGGCAGTTTTGATCACACCGCCAGCTCCACTTTCCATACCACTGCATTTCCACCTGATAGGAGCGTACTTTCCTCTGATGTGATCGGTCGAAAGAAGCCCTGCGGCCCTTTTTTTTCTGTTTATGTTCGGGCCATAATATGTGTTTTGCGATGACAGTCTGGAATTGGGAATCTTTCAAACTAAGGCGATAAAGTTTCCCATATCCTTCCCACAGAGTTTGCACCACATCTATATGGGTTATAACACCGCCGCCTATCGCTTTCTGAATCATGTTCTGAACAAGTGTATCCAAACACAAACTCCTTTCTTGCAGGAGGTGTATTCCCCACTGCTGGCGTTTCTGATGACAGAAATTCTATGTTCATAATCTACTTTAACCTAAGTTCGGCGGAGTCGGAAAATCAAGGATCAATAGACAATCACTGACTTGGTGTATGGCGAGGAAGGGGTTAGGGTATCTAAGCAGTTTTCTTTTCAGAAAGAATGTTCCGGGTGTCAGAGCTCCGAACGGTGTTCTCAATATCCAGTGAAAGGCAGCACATAACTGTTTTTGAATCAGACACCACATATTCCTGCTTACATTCCGTAAGCGTTTTTATATTTCTAACTGTTGCTATATCAGTATATTTAATGTATTATATACTGTATAAAGAGTTATTTATTTTGAAACTTCTGTAAGCAAAAAAAGCGGTCGCCGAATATGGTAAATGTATTTGAATATACCGATTATCGGAGATTTCTTGATGATTATCAGAAGGAGCAACGGGAGGTTAACCCAGTTTTCTCGCACCGGTACTTTGCTCAAAAAGCAGGATTTTCTTCAACCGGACTGTTCTCAAACATCCTTAAGGGAAGACGTAATCTTACTCCTTCACTTATAGCCAGGTTTGCTAAAGCGATGAAATTATCTAAAAAGGAAGAAGAATATTTCGAATGTCTGGTGCTTTTCAACCAGGCTCGAACATTGGATGAAAAGAATCGCTATTACGAGCGGATGCTGCAGACATCGCCTTTGGATATGGAGGTTATCGATAAAGATTGCTACGAGTTTTACACACACTGGTGGCATAGTGCGATTCGTGAGCTGTTGTATTATTATAATTTTAAGGATGATTACGCGCGCCTTGCCCGAAAGCTCGATCCACCTATTCGACCCGAGCAGGCAAAAAAAGCGATAGCTACGCTGGAGAAGCTGGGCATGATCGAGCGGGATTCTGAAGGTTTCTATCGTCAGAGTACGAAGGTGATTACCACGGGAAAAGATTATGTTCGTTCCCTTCAGGTTGCAAATTTTCAGGCGGCAACAATTGAACTTGCGCGCGAATCCCTCGACCGTCATGTAAAAGAGCAGCGCGATATTTCGACGTTGACGCTGACACTTTCCCGGGAGAGCCTTCAGAAGATAAAACTGGAGATTGATGCATTACAGCGACGGATATTGAAAATTGTTGAAGCCGACGAAGCGGTAAATAGTGTATATCAGGTCAATTTTCAACTGTTTCCTCTTACCCGTCAGGAACAGGACGCATAATGAATATCATTGCTCGATTCGTCCTTTTTGCTTTAGCGACCATAATCTTTCATTATGGCTGTTCTTCCCCGGTTGCCGGCAGTGGTTCCCAGACAACCAATGGTTTAGTGGTTTCGATGCGAAACGATTCGGTCTGGGGAGTTGGCCGACCCGATATGACTGTTGAGCTTTTATCCACCGACTATTTGCCCATTAACGATAATGGATACCGGGCTTACATCACAATCGATGCGGATTCTACCTTTACTTTCTTTGGTCTTGACTCGTCAAAGACATACAATATGTTTGCATTTGTCGATGACTCATCTTCGGCAATTTACATATCCCAGCTCCAGCCACATGTCGACAGTAGTGTATTTGTCAACCGAACGTATGAATATTCATCGACAGGCTCTGTGACCGGTACGTTGGTTGTGGATAAGGAACAAACACGGGTTCCTTCACTGATATATTTCGTTGGCACGCCGTTTATGGCTTCTGTCAGCGGTGAACAGATGTTTCGTTTAGCTAATATTCCCCTTGGCAGATATCATCTGAAATCCGTAAACGAGCTAAACATAGGTTCTCCGATTACGGGGCCATGGGATGGGCAAACTGGTGATTCAAAAGATCTGGTCATTCAGGTGGAGGAAAAAGAAACGCAAATATCTGTAAATGTATCCGAAATAGATTAATAAAAGAGAGCTGCCCGGAACCGGACGAGAACGGCAACAGAGGAGGCGAATGTGAAAAAGGTGGCCGTAGCGGTAGCAGGCATGTTTATGGCGATTGTTCTGAGTCAATGTTCTTCAAATCCGGCTATTAGTGAGGAAGAACAATCCACACCGTTTCAGACGAGGGGCGCGGAGGGTGTCTCACGGGAGCCAAATCCGCAGGTTCCATCCGAGGACAGAGATGCGCTGGTGGGGGGTAATATTCAGTTTGCTTTTGATATGTATAATCAGTTGGCTTCCATTAGCGAAAATGAGGGAAAAAATCTACTGTTCTCTCCATACAGCATATCAATTGCGCTTGCAATGACACTGGCGGGCGCAGAGGGAGAAACAGAGACACAAATACGTGATGCGATGAGGTTTGCATTACAGGAGCCCGATCTTCATAGAGCATTCAACCAACTAGACATGGATATGGAAACAGCCGCTGCTAACCAGGAAAATCTGACACTCTCGGTGGCAAACTCATTCTGGGGACAGTATGACAAGGAATTTGAGCCCTCATTTCTTGAGGTTATGGCTCGTAACTATGGAGCGGGATTAAACCTCTTGGATTTCGCCGGCTCTCCGGACAACTCGCGGATGACAATTAACACATGGGTTGAAGGACAGACAAACAATAGAATCAAAAATTTACTGCCGCCCGGATCAATAACCCTATCGACACGACTGGTAATCACAAATGCCGTCTATTTTCTGGCTGACTGGCTTAAAACATTTGATCCACAGTTAACTGAAGAAAAAACTTTTTATCGGGAAAATGGCGAAACCGTTCAGGCACCGCTCATGTCCTTAAGCGGGTCGGATGAAAATGCTCATGTGATCGCGGCTGTGACCGGAAAAAGCAAAGCGGTGCAGCTTCCCTATGTAGGAAATCGTTTCGCTATGCTTGCGGTTATGCCGAGGGAAGGGACACTTGCAGCATACGAGCAGGAATTCGACAGCGAGGAGCTTCAGGCTGTAGTCGAAAACCTTGACTCCACGGAGATGACGGTTGTGCTACCTCGCTTTACATTCGGTACACAGTCGTTTTCTCTAACAGAAGCGCTCGGAAAAATGGGTATGTCAATTCCTTTCTCACCGGGAGCCGATTTTTCGGGGATAGATGGGCCATCGAGTCAGTTGTTTATCTCTAACATTATCCACAAGGCGTTTATTGCTGTCGACGAACAGGGCACAGAGGCGGCGGCGGCAACAGCTGTAATGATGACTGACTGTGCAGTTGATTACAATCTGCAGTTTGTAGCAAACCGACCGTTTATCTATCTGATTCGCGATTGTCATACCGGGGCAATATTGTTTATGGGAAGAGTGATGGATCCGATGGACGAAGGACAATGAAAATGGCTCTCTCAAATAAAAGAAACATAACCCATATCAGGGAGGTGATTATGAAGGGTGCGGGCATATTCTTAATGGCAGTTTCAACAGCAGTTATCCTCGTTAATTGTTCATCTAATCCCACGATGAGTGAAGAAGCAAATCCATCTTCCATCGAGATTCTTACGGCTGAGGATGTACAGCGTGAAAATTCGGCGGTAAGTCAGGCGGATCTGGAAGAACTGGTGGATGGTAATATCGAGTTTGCATTTGACATGTATGAGCAGCTCACAGAAATCCCGGATAACCAGGGCAGGAATCTGTTTTTCTCACCATATAGCATTTCGGTTGCATTGGCAATGGCCTATGCCGGTGCTGAAGGTGAAACGGAAAGCCAAATGCATGATGCGTTACGCTTTGCCTTGCAGGAGCCGGGAATACACCAGGCATTCAATCATCTGGAGCGGGAAATGGAAACAGCCGCTTCGCAACAGGATAATGTGAACCTTTCCGTAGTCAATTCGTTGTGGGGACAGTATGACAAGGAATTTCAACTATCTTTTCTTGATGCACTTGCCAGAAATTACGGGGCGGGCATGAATCTGGTAGATTTCGAGAATGAGCCGGATGTATCAAGACTAAGAATAAATGCATGGGTTGAGGATCAGACCAATAACAGAATAGAGGAGTTGCTTCCTCCGGGATCTATCAGTGCTTCTACCCGTCTGGTATTAACAAATGCTATATACTTTCTTGCCGATTGGCTCTATACCTTTGACCCGGAGTTGACAACCGATGCGACGTTTCATATGGACAATGGAGAAAGTAGGGACGTCGCACTCATGTCATTGGCAAAACCGGATGAAAATGTCAAAGTTCTCAGTGCCCTGACTGATATCAGTAAGGCTGTTGAGCTTCCATATGTGGGTAACCGCTTTTCCATGATTGCTGTTTTACCTCGGGAGGGGTCTTTTGATGAATACGAAAACAGCTTCGATCGTGAGGAGCTGTCTAACATAATTAGTAGTCTGGATTCTAATGAAATAAAGGTAAAACTGCCCCGATTCACCTTTGGGACTTCATCCGTGTCATTGAAAACACCACTTTTGAACATGGGTATGCAGTTGGCTTTTAATCCAAGTGCCGATTTTTCGGGTATAGATGGCAATCCGAGTTTTTTGTATGTAGGAGATGTAATCCACAAGGCATTTATCGCCGTCGATGAACAGGGAACGGAAGCCGCGGCGGCGACAGCAGTAATCATGGAAACCACTTCCCGGGGATCTGATCCGAACTTTATAGCAGACGAACCATTTATATACTTCATTCGTGATCGTCAGACTGGGGCAGTTCTATTTATGGGACGAGTTATGGATCCGACAGATGAAGGGGAATAAATCAGCAGATTGTACAATCTAAGAATATTGTGCGTAAAGACAGCATAAAACCTAATGCACATTAAGGTGAAAACATGCGAAGAAAGAAAAAATTGGTGTCGTATTTTTGTCCTGAGACCGTTTTACCCTTTTTCTTGATCGTAGTTGCTGTCCATGCGCAGCCGACAATGCAGCTTGTGTTTGAAACCGGCGGTTCACCCGATGCGCCAGTTGTCGCGCGGGTGAAGGGCAGCGGGCTGGATGGAATGTATGCCGCCCGCTGCACTCTCTATGTGGATACATCGATTCTTCAGGCAACCGGTGCAACTGTTACATCCGGCATGAGTAAACTGCAGGTATCGGGAGGATACGGAAGCAGTAACGATACTATCGTGTTTACGTCCACTAAACTCGATTCATCAGACAATATTTCTACCGCATCCCTGGTGCAGTTTCGATTCCCTATACAGTCAAGCATGGCAGATTATTCATCCTCCGTACAAATCGTCGGGGGGAGTGTTGAACGTATGAGCGGAGAAACTGTCCAGGTTGAGATAAATTCATCGTCAATCCGGAAAACACATCAATATCTCATACCTTCTTACTATGGAAACGTCACAAAAACACGATCTCCGAAGATCTATGATATCAGAGGGCGGTGTCTGGGATCGGCCTCATCTCCGGAAGGGATTACGATCAAATCAGGCAGTTTTCTCGATCCGAGAGATCGATCTGCTATTGCACGGCAGATTCTGATTAGAAGATAAGAACCTGAGTGCGGCAAAGCCTTAACCTGAATTTCTGCTAATCGGCCCCTCTGCTACTTGGAACGACAAAACAAAATACAAATGCCGGATGCTTCTCTATTGACTGCTAAACGGTGGTCAATGTTTGTTATAGCTCTATGTATTTTCTTTTACATACTATCCGAATAGTAGGTACGATTATGGCAGGTACTATTTTTGCTGATACGAATCACTCCAATTTTTTCTTTCCTTTCATACTTTAACCAAGGAGTTTG
>CAYQOU010000021.1:0-59454 GCA_964419255.1 uncultured Fibrobacterota bacterium
CATCTCCCCTCTCATCTCTCGACTCTCATCTCTCGACTCTCATCTCTCGACTCTCGACTCTCTCTCGCCTCCTCCCGCTCCATTTGCAGGGCCTTTTTCCTGTTCCGAACGCGGGTTACCACAAAGCCCAGCAGAAATAGAAGCACGATACCGATCCACAGCAGATAGCTGTCGGCAAGCCAGATTAGGGGGTTAGAGCGTTTATGAATTTCTGTGCGTATCATGTTTTCCAGCTCCGCAGGGGTCAGTCCCAGCACGTTATAGATCGCGGAGGAAAATGAGCCGCTGGAGTCGGCGGCGTCAAGAAGTTCCGAGAGGACCTCCATGCCGTAAGTATCGACCAACACCTGTATCGCCAGTCGACTCTGGGCGTAAGCCAGACGGGCTTTGAATGCACCGAAACGGTTTACCTTCTCGATCGAATCCAGCGCAAGCAGTGATCCGGCAAACATCGCCTGCGAGATGACTACCTGCTCACGCCAGGTAATATCCCCCGATAACAGAAGAGCGCTTCCCTCGTGAAACCAACGGGGGATATCCACACGCGGTGCGATTCGTTTGATGACGATATGAGCAAGCTCGTGTACGGTGGTGATCCGAAGGTTTTGCTCCAGCAGCGGTTCCGCATCCACGGCAACAACGATAGTATCGGAGCCGATAGCCCCTCCCCCGCCCCATTCGGGAAGCCAGTAGGCATGCTCCGGCATCATTTTTCTACTGAAATAGATCACATAGAGAGGAGATCGGGAGAGAGGCATATCGGGAGCAAGCGTCTGAAAAATCCGCTCATATTCATAGGTAATAAATGCGGGTGATATCCCCTGCGGCACGAAACCCTGTAAGTTAACGAAGTCCGCTGTCTCATCCGACCGGATTTCCTGGAAAATGAGCAGAAGCAGTATGGCTGCTATGAAAATGCGTATCATAATTTCCTTCTGATCTTTTGAGCCGACTCGATTTGCTGGTCTAATGAAATACGTTTTGCCTGCTTTGTATCGATGGCTTTTTCTACCCTATTAAGATAGTTCAGGTATTCCCTCACAAGCAGTATACCAGAATCGCCCGGTCAGCAAACCTTTTCCCAATGTGTCAGAATTTTATCCGGGACTGCCTAAACCTTTACCCGGTTGATACCCGTCGCTGAGTTTATAAGGTTATACAAATCCGGTTTAAACCGAGAAAATAAAAGCCAAAACGAGCCTGATCTAAGATCCATCGCTAGTTCAATTTTGATTTCCGATTTCGCTCTGTGTTTCATCACTTATCACGTTCGGGGCCGGGAGAAAAACGGAGAAATCTCAGCGGAGATCGTCAGATAATTCGCCTATCTGTATTCACCCACCACATCCACCGCCCGCAACAATTATTTTAGTAGCTCTTACCTTTCTCCATGAACGACTGGCGCACAGGTGGAGTTAACCACCGGGAAGTTGTTCCGATCTGTCGCGCGCCTGGGCAGCTCGGGTATCTACAGCCGTTAAAGGAGGCGCTTCATGAGTTCATCCGCTCTGAAAGAGTATCTGTCTCAGACTTCCCCCGACCAGATTTCTGTCGAGAATGTGGCCTATCTGGCGAATCTGTCCGCGGTCGCATCCGTTGCACCCGCTATCGCCGAGTCGACAATCAAGGAACTCAGAGATCAGCGGTCAAACCTCAAACTAATCGCCAGCGAAAACTACTGCTCCCTGGCCACCCAGCTTGCCATGGGTAACCTTCTTACCGACAAGTACGCCGAGGGTTTCCCGATGCATCGGTTCTACGCCGGGTGCGGAAATGTCGATGATATCGAGGCCTATGCTTGTGAGCAGGCTTGCCTGTTGTTTGGCTGTGAGCACGCATATGTCCAGCCCCACAGTGGGGCTGATGCCAACCTGATCGCCTACTGGGCGATTCTCAGCGCGCGGGTGGAGAGTCCGGCACTGGAGGAGCTTGGTCAGACCAACCCGTCCAAACTCTCCCAGCAGGAGTGGAACAAGCTGCGCGAGCGTATCGGCAATCAACGTCTGCTGGGTATGGACTACTACTCCGGCGGCCATCTTACCCACGGCTACCGGCACAATGTATCGGCTCAGATGTTTGATGCATACACCTATGGAGTCAACAAGGAGACCGGCCTTCTGGATTACGATGCGATCGAGGCTCAGGCAAAAGAGATAAAGCCGTTGATTCTTCTTGCCGGATACAGTGCCTATCCGCGGGCGATCGATTTCAAGCGTATGCGTGCAATAGCGGATTCGGTCGGGGCGGTACTCATGGTGGATATGGCCCATTTCGCCGGTCTGGTTGCAGGCGGGGTGTTTAAAGGCAATTACAACCCGATACCGCACGCCCATGTGGTGACCACCACCACCCACAAGACGCTTCGCGGGCCGCGTGGAGGAATGGTGCTGTCGACCAGGGAACTTGCCGAGCATGTGGATAAGGGATGCCCGCTGGTGATTGGCGGTCCTCTGCCGCATGTGATGGCCGCAAAGGCGATCGCACTGACTGAAGCCAACAGGCCCGAGTTCAAGACATACGCACAGAATATCCTTGACAATGCCCGCACTTTGGCCCAGGCCTGTGTGGATGAGGGTATGGATGTAGCAACCGGCGGCACAGACAATCATCTGATGCTTATCGACGTTCGTTCGTTCGGCCTCACCGGTCGTCAGGCGGAGAGTGCCCTGCGAGATTGTGGAGTCACGCTAAACCGCAATTCTCTCCCCTATGATCCAAACGGCCCCTGGTACACAAGCGGCCTTCGGATCGGAACTCCGGCGACTACTACGCTGGGTATGGGAGCCGAGGAAATGAAAGAGATCGCCTCGATAATCAAGCTGGTACTGGAAAACACCAAAGCCGCGACGATCGAAAGCGGCGAGAATGCGGGGAAATTAAGCAAGGCCCGCTATAGCACGGAAGCTGGAATAAAAAAGGAGGCTTCCAGGCGCACGGCTGCGCTGTTGGAGCGTTTTCCGGTATATCCTCAGCTGGATCTGCAGATGCTGGAGAAGGCTTTTTCGTAAGATGGGTCAAAGACGGGACTATCGGATTGGAATTGTATCTGAAAACTATGAAAACGCTGATGGTATGCATACCATCGGCGTTTCTGGTTCCATGGGCTGTTAACACCTATGAAAACGATTGCCACCCGGCAGCAGATATATCAAACGATTGATCGGCTGGCAGAGGATATTTGTATCCACTATCCCGATGAGCCGCCTGCGGTGGTCATTCTTCTGGAAGGCGCACGGCGTTTTGCGAATCATCTGCTGGAGCACTTCCCTCAGGACACACCGGTCTATTACCTGAGAGTATCAAGCTATCATGGCGGGATGCGTTCCAGCGGTTCGGTCTCCATCGACTCCGACAAGCCTCTTGAACTGAAAGGCAAGCAGGTGTTGCTGGTGGATGATATCTATGATACCGGCCGCACAATTCACGCAGTCAGCTCTTACCTGCGGGGCTTCTCCCCAGCCGACATAAAAACAAGTGTTCTGATTGTCAAGCGCCGTAAACACGAGCAGCCCGTTCCCATAGATTTCCCGGGAATGACGGTAGACGATCTGTTTCTCATCGGGTTTGGCCTGGACTATCAGGGCAGATATCGGGAGCTGGATGAGATTCTGGCCGTGGAGGGAGAATCGGACGATCAGCTGGCGAATGTGCTGAAAAAGAGGATAGAATAGGCTTCAGACATCGCGGATGGGCGTTTTTCATTCGGTACTACCCCATACTTCGTGGTCCCGCGCTCGCGAGGATGATAGAGGAAAATTGAAGTGGAAATTCTGAACGGACACTAATTAAAATCGTAGGCAAAACCTAGAGATATCGTTATGAAATGCAGCCAGTTTTTAGTGTAGCCGTCCCCCGGTCCCATATCATCCTCGCTGTCCCCTTCGGCACCTCCGCCCAGATACCGCACAGCAAGAAAGGAATCGAGTCGCTTGTTTACGGCAACCCCCGATCTCAACACTGCGTCGAGAATAGCCCCGGTAACATCGTTGTCGCTTCCGTTGATATAGCTCACCGGTGCATATATACCATCGGCCTCAAGACCAAGCCACACCCTCTTGCCGACAGAATACCTCCCGCGAAGCTTCAGCGCGGGTACCGGTCCCAGATCGCGATTGGTCCGGAAGAAATCCCCGTCCAGGGATGCAAAAGTGATAGCAGCGTTTCTCAATTGAAGAGAAAGACCGATCGACAGTTGATTCTCATTTTCCCGCAAAATAGTATAGAGATAGCTAAATCGGTAAAAAGAGAACGAATAGGTCAGACGGATAGGCGTACCATCCGGAAATGTCAGGCCGTCTACAACGAGTGGCTCATCAAGCAGAACTTCTGTTTCGATCGAAAGTGGCTGGTAGAGGAAAACCAGCGTATGCTTTTTGTTTATCGTTGCATCTACACTCAACCGGGAAAAGGGGAAAAGAATATCCTGGCCTCCGTTTTCAGTATAATCGAAATAGGTACCTGATCTTCCGAACTGAATTTTGTGATCGACTACTCCCAAAAAGCCAAGCTCTCCCCAACCGGTAAACGTCACGTCCGCATGAATAAGCGATGTGTATACGGCAACAGTCACAACGAGACAGTACTGTATTTTTTTCATGGTTTTCCTCCTTTTTTGGCGTCGGTAACAGCATTCTGCAAAGTTGATGCCATTTGGGGATACCAGTAGATGCCGCCAAAAAATGTATGCTCCGTGTCTCGGATTTAAGGTTTTATTGTCGTATTTTCTCGGGCGATTTTTATGTCGTGATCTCGATTCTCAGGTTTTGCCGGATTAGTATATTACCGGTTGTTTTGTTCCTTCCGGCGGTCGTAGGTTCGCAGGCTGGCAATAATAAGGGAGTCATTTTCGGTGCTGCCGCCCAGAGCGACAAACTCCTCCATGGCCCGCACAAAAGGCCACTTATACATGTAGATTCGATAGATCGCTCCCAGAATTCTGGCACGCACGTCATTATCATTCCCATGGACGTAAAGCGGAGCATTCATGTTTTGAATGGTAACCAGGAAGCTGTCTACCGTAGCGGTTGGAATGTGGTCTGTAGCGAAAGGAAGCTCGACAAGGTGCATACCAAATTTCTTGCAGAGCATCTTTTCCCGCTCTGACGGGTTAATCGATACAATCTTACGAACGCCGCGTTCATACAGGTATTTCATCCCTTTTTTACCCTGAATTCCGCCGCCGCAAAGAAACATATCATCGTAGGAGACAACCTGACCGCTGATGCCCCGGGCATCGTAGATAACCTTAAAACATGCAGTTGAGTCTGTTTTCATGGTAACCGACGGTTTACCATCCGCAGCGGACTTTTCCTGCATACACGAAATGATAACACCAAGTACAAGTAAACCAGTGGATATACTGACAAACAGCCGTTTTTTCACACGCGACCTCCTTAGAAACCCAATTATCAACACTATTGTTTCGTCTTTAAGTATAAGGTACGGGCATCTGAAAATCATTCAGCCAATCAGACTTCCGAAATGCTTTTAAAACGACTATATCTTCAAATGAAATTTTTCTGACATTTTTTCGAAATCGCACGCCTCATTTAGCCGGTAGTATGACAGGGAAAAACAGCTTAGGAAGAAACACACGGAAGGAAATAAAAAAAAACCTGCAAAATTGCCTTTTTCCGTCCATTTTGGCCAATTTTTACAGGTTTAGATTTGGCTGGAGTGGAGGGACTTGAACCCCCGACCCAGTGGTTAACAGCCACTTGCTCTGCCGACTGAGCTACACTCCAATGATTCTTTATCTGATGGTCTCTGCCGTCAAATCAGACGAATAATATATGTTATTTGGATACGAGTTGTCAATGTTTTTCAGATTCCGAAAAGCTTTTGCAAAAAATGCAGTCAAATGATCCTCAGAAAAGTTCGTATTCGTTTCTGGATGTCCGATCAGTATTACTGAAACCCTATGACCAGATTTTATTTTGAGTATCTCCTTCAGTGGGTAATAAGATACAATTGTGTATGCATGAATGATCGGGCGGAATAAACGCAACCACAGAAGTAGCACTGAGAGATGTAGGAGAAAGTGGCATGCTAAAAGGTGCGCACATATCGCGCAATAATAATAATGTACGGTTATCAAAAAGAGATGAGTATAATCTTGCCGCACGTGCCTCCAATGGTGACAGGCAGGCACGTGATCGGCTGGTTTTGGCATATATGGATCTCGTTCAGCCTATTGCTTTTTCTTTCCTGGCTCATGGTCTCTCCTTTGAAGACCTGGTGCAGGCTGGCAGGATCGGTTTAATTCGGGCGGCTACAAAGTTCACCGCCTCGAAAAACGATCGATTCCGGGACTATGCAAAATGGTGGATTCGACGAAGCATCCTTCAAGCGTTGGCGGAACAGTCACGGATTGTTCGGGTACCGGAAAACTTCCTTGAAATGACCTACAAGGTTCGCAAGGCGCTGCGCCAGCTCGAGCAGCAGAAAAAGGATACTGTATCGATAGAGGAAATAGAAGAGGAAACCGGTTTCTCGCGACAGGATATCGAGGATGCTTTGGCGGTCGAGGATTGGCATGTGTCACTGGATACATCCGTTAACGAGGAAGGCGATTCGTTACATGAGGTGATAGAGGACGAAGGAGCCGAGCCTTCGGATTCACGTGCGCTTCGCCGCGAAGAGCTGGATAAGATCAGCTCTGCCCTGAAGCATTTGTCCGATCGTGAAGCGGAGATTATCAGACTTCACTACGGGCTTGAAGGGGAACGTCCCCACACGTTTGCCGAAGCGGCGGAAAAGATGAGCGTCTCTCATCAGCGCGTCAAAAAATTGGAAAAGAGTGCCTTTAGCAAGCTCAGAGATAAAGTAACCGCCACTGCACACATATAAGGATAAACAATGGCTATCCGGCCACAGAGAACACTGTTTTTTTTATCCTTTTTGTGGCTGCTCATGCAGTGCGATTCGCTATCTCCGACGCTCCCCCCTGATGCGGTTGAAGGAATGCCCGATACTACCGTGGCGGTAAATGATTCGATACGCCTCTGGATTCATCCACCGGAAAACGTTTATGCCCGTACAGAGTACCTTTGGTCCCTGGACGGAGGGCAGACGTTCAGGGATACAACCACCGAAACCTTCCTTGATACACGCTGGCAGATTAGTGATTCGGGCAATCATAAGATAGTGGTAATTGCCCTGGATGATAACCGACGAAAATCTCAGGCGGATACAATCCGCATACGAGTCAACCCATTCAGACCATCTGTTCATCTCAGTTGTCCGGACTCACAAATATCCATCAACGATACCATAGTATTTTCTGCCTCATCCCGTGATACAAATGGTACCATTACAGCCTACCGGTGGCAGATCGATTCCCTGGAACCAATTATCAGCGACAGCAATCGGATAGAGGCCGTATGGGCACGTGCAGCCGAAGGATTGCATACCGTTTTGGTCTGGGCACGTGATGATGATTCCCTGTGGTCTGATCCCGACAGTATGACAATACGAGTTACCGCTTTTGCTCCGATACTTGCGTCTGTATCAGACACACAGACGTGCATAATGGATACATGCACCTTTATTGCCCAGGCCTCGGACAGCGACGGCACGATAGTTACCTACACATGGGCGAAAAACGATTCTGTTATTCAATCGGTTAACGATTCCCTTCTTGAAACCATATTTACTATAAATGATACGGGTATTCAGTCTATCAGTGTTTATGCGCTGGATGAAGATTCGCTCTCCTCGGATACCATAGATTTTCAGGTTTTCGTTCAGCCCTGCCCTCCTGAGCTGAGCTTACCACATGATACTGTGATATATCTGCATGATTCGCTTACCATAATCGCTTCGACTCACCAAAATAATGGCAGCGTATCCTTGATTTCCTGGTCTTATGATAACACATCCTGGGTCAACTTCACCCCCGAGACCCCGATGAGCTTTACAGCTCAGGATACGGCTCCGACAGTTTTGTATGCAAAGGCGGTTGACATCCACGGAGCTGTTTCAGAAGTAGATTCGATGCGAATAGATGTGCTGAGGGGCTACCCGATTGTCGAAGCGGCTGACAGCATCACCGGCTACATCCACAACAAATCGGTTCTTTACGCCAGAGCAACTGACCATAACGGTTTTGTAGAAGAGTATCAGTGGTACATCAACGATACGAAGACACCGCTGGATATACAAGATTCCGTTTTAACCCGTACATGGACACGTTCAGATACAGGAATGAAAAAAATAATGGTTCGGGTTAGAGACAATGATTCTCTCTGGTCCACATTCGACACGATACATGTACATATTAAATCACATATTCCTGTTGTAGCGATTAGTCGGCAATTTGCTGAAATTTTCGTAAACGACACTCTTACTTTAGCGGCTGAGAACACAGAGACTGACAGTGACAGCATCCATTATGTATGGCAGATCGATAACAGCGAACTGATTAGTGTGCAGGATTCCATTTCTCTTGCATGGAATGCAGATGAGACGGGTGAGCATATCGTAAAGGTATGGGCAGTTAGCCAGCAGAGAGCTTATTCATTACCCGAAAGCTGCACGGTGCAGGTAGACAGCGGCACACCGAGAATTCAAATTCCCCAGGATACTATTCTTCCAATTGGAGATACGTTACTTATCATACCCCAGGCACAAGATACCAATGGCTCAATTGCTGCCGTTACATACCAGATAGACGGTGGTACAGAGAGATATCTTAACCGGGTACCATTTCCTTTCAGCCACAATTCCATTGATACTGTCAAGATACGTTTCTCAGCCATTGACGATGACGGCCTGGTGGCAAGCGATGCTCTTACGATACACGTATATGATCCGCAACGCAACCTGGTTATGCATTCTCCCGGCGATACGATATGGGTCAGAAAGGATGTTGACGGGGGGGTTATTAGAGCGGTATCTTTTACATATGGCCCCCAATTCCCCGGTGTTTTTTCGTCGTCACCCACCTATGATCTATACCTTGACAAGAATGATTTAAGAAGCACCCCTGTTTACACAGGCACTGATACAGCGTTTGTTACAGAGATATCCGATACCGGACAATATCAATGGCGACTTGAGGCAAACCGGATGGAAAAAGATTCAGCCTCTATTGAAGGGACGATAATCTCAGCATATCAGAAAACCATTTGTTTCGCAGGCCATTCCATCGCCGTCGGTGTGGGGGGTAACGGCTTTGATGGTGGGTATCGTCGTTCAATACTTGACAGTTTGAGGTCGAACCAGCCGGAATATGCATCTTTGGCAGCTCTTGGACCGGAAAGCACGGCCTATATGCAACAATTTCCTCAGGACGATTCCTGTCTTGCTATAAGTGGGAAAATGGCGGTTGAAATATACCATCTGCTGGGCAGGAACCCTTCTCTTACTGCAGACATATGGGTTTTGATGATTGGAGTAAACGGCAACTATTATAGTGTGCGCGAGCCTTATTTTACCCCTATATTGGTCGATATGATGCACAATCGCAATCCCCAGGGGCATATTTTTGTTCTTAACGGGATTCAGATTCCTGATACCATTTACGAGATGGACACCATCGTTTGTGCCGACTCGATCGATTCACGACGTCAACGGTTGTATGATTTTAACAATACTTTGGAGGAAGCAATAGCTCTAAGACAGGATGAGGGAAAGAACGTATATCTTGTGGATGCCTTCTCGACGCTCTCTCCCGATTCACTTTTTCATCATGAATATATGGCTGATTATCTCCACCCAAACCAGAGTGGATATCAAATTCTGGCGGAAGCTATTTTGCGATGTATGTCTGAAAATGGTATATATTCTCCATAAGGTTTCACATGAGGTCCTCTCTCTTCTCCGCCGCTATAGTGTATATGACCAAAGAGATAAAATACATCGGGCTCGGTTACTCGGTTTTCTGGCAGAGAGAAAGCTAAGGCGTTATGTTACTCAGAAGTTTAAACACTAAAACCTGCGATTCCACCATATACCGGCTTCCTCTCGCCCAAGGAACTAAATGATGCTATATGCATGGTGAAGCAATAAAACAATTAAATCAACTGAAAGCACGTTTTAACATACCGGATACCGCTCATCTGGCTCATGTTAATAAAGCTCTCATAGAGCTATATGCTGATTATCTTAAAGATATTGAATCTGAACTCTCAGCCGATGATGAAGATTTTGAAATAGAAGATGAACGGGAGGAAGATGATGAAGATGAAGATATTCTCCTGGTGAAAGATGATGAAGATGACTGGGGCGAGGACGAAATAGAACCGATGGATGAGGAGATGTGCAGAGAATACAAAAACACTCTTGTGTGGAGTGGGCATTTCATCGAAAAAACGTTTTTCTGGACATTGTCCATTGACATGACCGGTACTGCGGTCAGATTACTAAAGGGTCGGTAAATGAAAAGATTGGTGATGTTACTTTTATGTATGGTTTTTATTCAGGGGTCGATTATGGCAGAAGATGAAAACACCGCAATGCAGAATCGATTTATTACATTTGGAAATGGCTCCGACAGCAGTCTGATAATTAAAGTCGCCCAGGATGAGACAATCGCCGAATATGAGCATCATGCTTTCAAGAAATTTAAGCGAATCAAAGACAATCATTATAAATCTGTCCTTGCTGTCATACATTCACCTGACTCAAAAATTGCGACGTACACCATTAAAGATGGCTCTATACGGTATAAGATAAAGAAGCCGGAGCTGATCTTCCGCATGCCCAATTCCCCTCTTATCACGTTTGTCATAGTTGACCTGCAGAATCCGGGAATTCTGGAATCGATATCACAGGATAAGACGCTGCTTCATACTCTAAATCTGGAAACCATTAAAAACGAGTTGATTGATTTGACACTGTCGGTCCGGGATAATGGGAAAATCAATCACTCAGGGCTCCCTCATTTTGTTTATGGGACTATAAGAAATAAATAATTCCAACTATTCAAAGCTGGTAAGATGGATTCTAATAACTCACTTGTTTAAAGATTTGGTAGACAAAACATGTAACATGGCCAGCCATCTTGTCTACTTTCTTGAAAATCCTATGGGATGGTAGTGACATGAGATATTGGTATTGCACCATGTGCTTCACGCTGCTTAGTATACTGTCGTGTGCAAACCCCTGGGCCCCGGATGAGCCGAAGGCGACCGCCGGCTCGCTCTCATATACGTTGGATCTGCCTGAGATGCACCCCGATTCATTGACCATACGGCTGACGATATATGAAAGTTCCGATGCTGAAAATGGTCTGGTTTTGCCGCTTGTCTACTTCGATAACCCCCTGGATTCAGTGGCTGGTCCGTTTATAAAAGGATTGACACTGATCGATGCCGATGGCAGCATGCTGGATACAATCAGCAGGCGGCAAATGGTCGGTCCCGTCTTATCTACAATAATTTCGATCCCCTCCGATGCACACTATCCGGTAACGATACAATATGGATTAGATTTCGATGCACTCACCATGCGAAAAGGATCTTTTCGTATGCCACAAATACATATAGATGAGAACAGTGCGCTGCTGATGGGGTCATACATGTTCGCCGTTCCATATGATAGTCAACTTCCACATATGTGGCGGCAAAACAGGGTAATTTCTGTAAACCTGGATCTGCCTGAATCAGAGACTGTGCGGGGTGTACCTTCGACAAACCTCACATGTCAAAATGTTTACGAGCTGCTGTTTATTCAACTCGCCCTTGGAGCAGAGTTTGCAGGCAGCGGCAGCGGCGGACACCAGCCATTTGAATTCTACCAGACAGATCAAACCGATGGCTTAAAATATGACTGGGCACCGGTAATCGACCAGTACGAAAACATTCTCGATTCAATCATCCCTCTTTTTGGCAGGTTATCGGAAGAACCCTATAATGTTTTTTTTCACCCGATATCAGGAGGTCTGGAGGGAACATACAGTTTTTTTATCTTCCCGCCTGCCGAGGCTCACCAATCCATTCTCCCTGTGGTTTTGGCACACGAGACTTTCCATCATACGATAGGCATTCGGTGCGGAGAATACGATGATCCCTGGTGGAAAGAAGGTACCGCAGAATATCTGGGTTGGGTCACTGCCGGTATTTGCGGATATGCTTCTATTGCAACTATTTATAACAGCCTGATCGGAACTTATCTGACAAACGAAACCATAGATGACTATCCGCCATCATCAGAATTATTGCGACCAATGATATTTTTCCAGTCACTCTATGCAATCGCTTACGGCAAAGGTGGCCAGATATCTATGCTTCTGGATCATGCAGTACGCGAAGCAACCAACAATACTGCGACACTCTCTTCGGTAACGGCACAATTAGTCCACCGATACGATCGTAGAGCTTTTACGCGTGATCAGATGGTCATTCATTTTTTCGAAACAGCCAGAGTTGATATCAGACCGGTACTGGAACGGTATGCCGACAGGGCCAACAGAATCCCCGGGGATGTTTTGGACACTACTTTTCGTGCTTTGGCGCGTATGAGAGCTTTTGGGCAAGACACATCAACCGGATTCTTGTCTCAGGCTAAAAAAACCACGGTTGTACAGGGACAATCGCCTGAACTATTTTTTCTAAAAAGATAATGATATAACAGGCTGGTTTTCACTATGTCCGAAAAAATTCTTAATGCAGCGGTAGTCGGTGTCGGAGTCATGGGAAGAAATCATGTTCGGGTACTCTCCGAGATGCCGCATGTCCATTTGGAAGCCACATGCGATCCGCATACAACACCCGATACCAGTGTAGCTCACTATTCCGATCTGGACACTTTGTTATCACAGCACCGGATAGACTTTGTGGTGATTGCGGTTCCCACACCGCTTCATGATCAAATCGCTTTTGCCTGTATAGATCGGGGCATTCATCTACTTATCGAAAAACCCGCAGCTTCGCGGGCACCAAAAGCCGGCGAAATCGCTCGGGCAGCCGAACGAAAAAAAATCAAGACCGCAGTCGGTCACATAGAGAGGTTTAATCCTGTGGTTGAAGCTTTAAGCAGGGAGCTTGAAAATAAAGAGATATTCAGCATTTCAATCAGTCGTATCGGTCCGCTTCCTCCACGAGTCAAGGATGTAGGTATACTCACCGATCTTGCCGTTCATGATATCGATCTTATTCGCCTGATCACTCATAAGGAAATCCTGAATACATCAATATATAAAAGCCGCAAAATCCATTATCACAACGAGGATAATGCGGTTCTTCTTTTTCAATTGCAAAATGACATTCTGGCAAACATTACGACAAACTGGCTGACGCCTTTCAAAAAAAGAAAAATCGAAGTCGCAACCAATGATACCTATTTCGAAGCTGATTTGATATCGCAGGAATTGCGGGAGTTTTCAGCATTAAGTGACGATGATTCTTACGTGAAGACACGCAGCTGTCCTGTACACAAAGGTGAGCCTCTGGTAAATGAGCTTCAGGCATTCGTCAATTTCGTAAACACCGGCGATCGGGGTAATCTTGCAACCATAGAAGACAGCATACTTACCCTTGAAATTATCGATTCTGTTTCCGACAATTGATTATGAGCATAATTGTCACAGAGTACACGGCCACGAAAAAAACTGAATGGGATGCTTTTGTTCGGCAGTCAAACAACGGCACCTTGTTTCATCTTCAGGATTTTCTTGCCTACCATCCTGAAGACCGATTCATGTTTCATCATCTGATGTTTTATCGCGATAATAAACTTCTCTGCGTACTCCCTGGGGGAAAGAAAGGCCGATCATTCATTTCTCCAACCGGAGCGAGTTACGGCGGTTTTGTGACACGTCCCTTTACTAACTACACAACCATGGAATCGATTGTACAAAGTTTCATTTCCCACTGTAAGGATATGGAAATAGAAAACATACATATAACGCCACCCATGCAAATATACAACAGCATATTCGACGAAGTTGTAGAATATGCTCTTTTGTATAATAAGTTTACCTGTTCAAACAGCCTCTACTCATCGATAATCGATCTCTCCCGCATTCGCAGCAGAGCGGATCTGGCAAAAACCCCCAGGTATTGCGTAAATAAGGCCGAACGCGCTGGGGTGCAGATAATGGAAAGTGATAATTACAGCCAGGCATATGATATGTTGGTCGAAAACAAGAAAAAGTTTCAGACCACCCCGACTCACTCCCTGGAAGAACTTATCTATCTTCACAATCACTTTCCCCAGAGCATCAAACTCTTCCTTGCCTGTCATGAAAGAAAACCGATTGCCGGGCAATGGATATTTCTGACCAACAGTAATTGTGCACTAATATTTTACAGCATGCACCTATACGAATATCGCAACCTCTATTCGCTGAATTTGTTGCTGGAACATGTGATAAAATGGGTTGGTGAAAAAGGCTTTCGCTATCTGGACTATGGTGTTTCGGCAGACACTTTTCATTCAGACCCTATGGAGCCATCCCGTTCACTGGTTCGTTTCAAGGAATCTGTTGGATGTACGGGGTGTCTGAGAAAGACCTACACCTTGACTCTCTAGCGGTAGCGGTTTTCACGCCTTGTGATTGGAGACCGCTTGAGATAGAGTCTAGAAAAAATAGAGGCAAGCATACGCAGGCGGAAGGCGAGTTTTTCGACTGGCGAATAATTACTTCCAGTTCCCGTGGGAGATGCATTTTCTCCATGCACCCTGTATTTAACCAAAGGCTTATTGATAACGGCTACTTTCCCCAGCCGCTGGGAAATAAGCCCCAACCACCAGTCATACATGGGAATATTTGACGGAACCGGTAGTGCGGTTTCCAGCAGTGAATGCTGAAATGCCATTGCACATCCGGTAAAACTGTTTTTATACACGTTACGCCAAAAGCCTGTGTAGCCGATACCACGAATATCAAACAAAGATGGTGCAATTGTCTCCCCTGAGGCATCAATAACTTCACAGTCGCTGAGAACAAGTACATGGCTGTGCAGTTCGTTCATAACTTGTTCTACCTTGTCAGGATTCCATATATCATCCTGGTCCGCCAGGAAAATAAACCTGCCTTCCGCGTGTGAAAGTGCATTATTGAAGTTGGCCGATATTCCCCGCAAGCCCTTTTTCCGAAGAAGCCGTATGTTGGGTGCGGGAAACTCCCGGATGATATCGATTGTCCCATCGGTCGAGCGGTCATCGGAAATAACAATCTCATCGGTATCTTTTATCTGAGCGCTTATGGATTCCAGCTGCGAATACAGAAACCTTTCTCCATTGTATGTTGCCATACACACAGATATTTGCGGCACGGGAGTACGTTCACACGGCATCATATATGTATATCAGGGGAAAAGTAGATCTTTACAAATTTGGTGGTTCGGTACTTTGCACACATCTTCAATGTGCGTACAAATGCGACCACAAGAACCAGTTTTAACCGGTCAAGCGCTGAAATTTGCCGTGCGCCATGAATATAGTATGCAAATCGCCGAAGCACTTTTTGCCTGGAATATTTTTCGAGTGATGAAAGATTATGATTTAATATAACATTCACCACCACCAGCGAAGAATACTTTTCCCGATACCGATGAAAAAAGTAATAATCACTGAAATCCAGCGGAATGTGCGGATTGTATCCTCCCGTTTTTTTAAACACCTCCCTGTGAATAAGCAGCCCGCTGTTAATCGATCCGATATTGCCCACCGCTATGACCCCATCAGGCCCTGTGTAAGGGCCGCGATTATGGAAAAAACGTGTATGAAAAGGAGCGGCTACACCGAGTTTTCCCATGGCGACACGCGGGCAAAACAACTTTTGATGCGGGTAGCGCTTTATTGATTCCGCATACGCATGCAGCAATGTATCCATCAGGTCGGTGTCCTGATCCAGCAGTAAAAGCCACTGCTTTTGCCCATACTCTCTATCGAGAACATCGGCTGCCATATTATAACAGGCACTCACCCCTAAGTTCCTTTTGTTAGCGACATAGCGGATTGTAAGCGAGGAGATAGTGATTTTGTCATGCGTAAATGATGGACTATTATCAAATACAATGACATCAAGTTTCTTATGAATCGCTTGACCACAGCGTGAAAGTGCCTGCACAGATAGCGCTTTATCGTAAGGCATCCGGTAACAGACGATGACAAATAAAACCGAATCTACAAAATCATCTATTCTGCTTTTACGCATGATTTAACTATCGAAAAGATTTCTCTGGCCTGCGATTTCCTATTAAATTGTCGGATATAGTCGTGATCAGGGCTGTAAAATATTTCATGTTTCAGCGCTTTTTGAAAAAGGTGTTCAATTTCGGCTGCCGAAAAATCGGCTATTTCACCGGCTCCCGCTCTTTTGATAATGTGTTCAGCCTCATTGCCCTTACAGACACCAATGATCGGCTTATACAGTCTGAGGTACTCAAGTAATTTGGAACAGACCGTCGAGGACTGATTGGGTACTCCGTAGAACAGAAGAAAGTCATATTCTCTGGTGATCAATTGCAGACCGGCTTTCTTATCCATATACGGAATAAATGAGACCACATCCTGAATATTCAAAGTATCCACCAGCCGCCGCTCATCTGGTGTGTAATTGCCTATAAAATCAACCATAAACAAAGGATGTGACTTACTGCTTTTCAGCCGCGCGATAGCATCAAACAAAGGTTTTACGTTACGTTTGCGGGATGCATTAATGCTTCCGAAGTGTACGAATTTAGTGCTATTTCTTTTTTCCCCCGACGCTGCTTTCCGAGATGATATACCTTCAAAATCATGTTCATCGTATCCATTGTAAACAAGATAAGCCGGGGTAGGTGATATCGACTCAAAATATTGTTTGTATTCGGTTGCAATCGTGATTGCAGCGGCTGATTTTTCAAGAACACGGCGTTCGAATCGAAAACGGGTGCCTTTCTGAATAATGTTGGGTAATTCAAGCGGATAATACCCGATACAATCGGTAAAATCGGATATAAGAGGGACATTAAGATAACTGCTAATAAACCAGGCGGCTTCCAAGGCATGCACGTGAGGGTATATGACATACACTGCATCATACATTCCCGTACATAGTTTACGTTTGGTAAATTGTTTTACACGCATTACCCAGTACCAATCGGTATTAAAATAAAATGGCTCAACCATTTTGGTAACGGCTTTACCAATTATTTTTTTCAAAGAGATGGGCGGCCTGTACCATCCAGAACTTCCGGCAATCCGATACACCCCATTTT
This sequence comes from uncultured Fibrobacterota bacterium, assembly GCA_964419255.1. Classification (GTDB taxonomy): domain Bacteria; phylum Fibrobacterota; class Chitinivibrionia; order Chitinivibrionales; family CAYFVL01; genus CAZPHU01. The sequence goes on from CAYQOU010000021.1 coordinate 17,151, forward strand.
CTACCTGTGATGCAGGAGAAGCGGTGATGACATCTATATGTATATCATTTTCAGACGCATACGTATACAGAGAATTGGGTCTGTCCGCACCGACTGTTTTCTCAGGCTTAAAATGATATGTCACCAGCAACAAATTCATATATATTTATTGAACAGTTAAATTAAAACGTTCTTCAAAGACTGAGTTATGCACCCTTCCATTAACTTAGCCGACCGACTGCACATTGTGACACACACTTTGGTGTTCAACGCTGTTTTCGCCAGATACCACTGTTCTTCTAAAAAATCCAGAATGTATCTGTTTTTCGCCATCCCACCGCCTGAAGTAAAAATTATCCCCATTGGGCTACCTTTCGAAGTATGGTCTTTTATCACAGTCCCATATTTAAAAGAACACTATCGATTCTTTCTGAAAACCTCATTGCCCCCTTGGTGTTCAAGTGGTTTGGGTCAACGAATTCATCCTCTGCATAATCATGTTCACCATAGTTATGAGCATCATAGAAACGCAGCGAAGGTATTTGATTTTCCCATTCTCTCATCAGCGAATCGATTTTCTGATATTCTTCCCAGCGCGGGCCATAGCGTCCCATGACTTCTGTGTCGCGATATTCAGGGTGTTGGGGGGCATTGACAATGAGTACCGCGACATCTCTTTGCAGACAACTGTCTACAGCCGCACGTAAAAACCGTATGTTCATCTGTACGATCGAATCCTCGAACGCACTTCCCGTCTGATCAATTATCGGCTCTCCCCAACCTCCGGTTAACTCTTCCTGTAATGTTCCGGTCGAGTCCACTTCCGGCCAGTCTTCTGAGGAAAGTATATCAATTTTTCTTTGAATCTCAGCAGGTATGCCATCCCGCCAGAAATTGTTATTTTTATCGTAGTTGTATCCTCTGCTGTCATACAGACCGACAAGCCAGGGATCTTCCGGCCGCGTATCTCTTGACAAGAAGCCGGGGTCAAGACCTATGACCACCACCTTTAGTTCAGGAGCATGTGGAAGGATATAATTATTGAGCAGAATATTGCTGGTGAGCTGATCGGCATTGCCTGTTGCCATATTGATTGCCGGCAGAGAAAATAACGAGGTGTGGATTCCGTACGCCTCCGGGGAACTACCCACGACTGCCGCCTCGTAAGTGTCTCTCCGTTTCCAGAACAGTTTCAGTTTACCTGTTATGAGCATCTGCCCCCCGGCGGCAGTATTTGGAATATTGTACTGCATAAAAGCATGATGTGGATCTTCTTCTTCCGATAACCCCTGTGGGTCGATCCAGAGAGAGGGCCATCTGATGTTTTCCCCCGATACCAGCGGCAGGTATTCTTTTGTCTCCAGATTTATCAGAAAAACCGTTGAAACATTTCCGCTGGCTGCGACACCGATACCAAAATCAGGATGGTTGGTGTAGCGGGTATCCTGCCATTGAGCGAAACCTTCGGGAACCTGGTAATAATTCACAACATGATTGGTATACAGATCAGACTGAACCACAAAGATATATTCGTGTATTCCGTAACTTTCGCCGACGTGGTGATTGGTTGAACGTCCCGAGCCGAAATCAAGCAGCATGACTCTGTCGGTGTATCGATGCCCCGGATTAATGGATACATTGCATACCTGCACCGAATCCTGTAAGCCGTTATAAGGTGGGACAAAAAGTGGAAACGTATAGTTGAGACGCCTGTCCCACAGACGGGCTTTCGGGTAACCGGTTGCAAGAAATCGTCCATCGGCCGAAAGACCGCCATGATAGGAGCCGGAATCGCGAATAACCGAATACGTACCAAATGCCCCACTGCGCCACTGATGTTTTACCGTTTTTTCATTTCGCCATCGGTTGTCTGTATTCTGTGACGCACCCGTCGTGTAAATCAGACATGTGTCTACACCATTTGTGTCACACCACCAGTAGGGAAGAAATGCATTTTCTATGGAGACCACGGTTGAATTCCGCGTGGTATCACCATAAGGGACTACTCCGATACGCGAACCGTCCGAATAACCGGGGTATTGAGTGCCATAGGCAAGCCAGTTTCCATCCGGCGATATGACAGCCCCTTTGGCGGAAGGATCCACATGCATCGGTTCGGCTTCAAGCCCGTAATCGGAATAATCAACCGTGATGATCTGATTGTCCTCCAGCGATTCCAGTGTAAATACAAGTTTGCATTCGGTTGTGCCCAAAAACCCTAATACATCGGATTTTTTACTTAAAAGAGTTACCTGAGAGATCGTATCGAGCTCATCTGAAGACGAGCTTTCCTCACTATCACGGGATTCGAAGGGGCCAAGTGCGATTCGAAAGCCGATCCTCTCCGAGGCTGTTGCGGCTGGGACCTCATAGGGTCCTCTGCGGTTTGTTGTTCTAAGGTGAGATTCGCCGAGTTCCCACCCGCCTCCACGTATGGGACGTTGCGAACTTTGTTCAAACTCCTCCAGAGACAGATGATGCGGCCCGGTGGGGTTAACGACCAAAGAATCCGGATAAGCGCCAAGCCAGTCGTTGACCCACTCCCAGACATTTCCCGCCATGTCAAACAGTCCGTTTCCCGTTGGCTGTAGCTGCCCGACTCTCTGCGGTCCGCCTTCCGAGTTTAGGCTCGACCATGCATATTTCTGAGATGAGTCGCTTCCCCAAAAATAGGCTGTTTGCGCATTTTGTTTCAGGGCATACTCCCACTCCGCCTCTGTGGGCAGCCGATAGCCCGCCTCTTCATAGTGGATCTGCAGATTCTCTAACACATAGGGACAGCTTCCGGGCACTTCGCAAACTGCCGTATAGCTGTATACGGTATCCAAACCATCGTTTTTACTCATCTTGTTGCAGAAAAGGGCCGCTTCATACCAGGTAACGTTATAGACCGGTAAACTGTCACCTCTGCCAAAGTCTCCACGCCCCAGTAACTTCTCAAGAGCACTTTCGCCCATTATCTGTGCATACTGTCTCTGAGTTATTTCCGTGGGTGAAAGTGCGTAATCGTAGGTGAAACGGACCTCATGAGCCGGCCGCTCAATACTGAGGGCCTGCGGATCATCACTACCCATGATAAAGGTTGAATCCTTAGCATCGATGTGAACCAGTGCGGTTGGAAACGGCTGAAAAACCGCGGTAATCTGCAGGTCTGAGTTCATTTCAATTGAGGTGGGATTTTGAATGCTCCGCAGGTCACCTTCAAAACCCGCAAAGTAATACCCCTCCTGCGGCTGCGCCGATAGATAAACGGCAGTACCCGCCAGCAGGGTATCCTTTTGGGGCTCCCAAAAAACCTCACCGCCATCCGTAGAACTCACCTCCAGCGTAAACAGTGGTGATGGCGCAAGCGGCTCCTCGGTACAACGAAATTGAAGAAGAATGAAAGAAAAGAATATTAGTAGAACAGCAATCCGGCCGAAAGGTACACCACTGATCAGACGCAAGGGAGATTTTTTGAAACTGGATCGATCAGGGCGAAAGCCTCTGACTAACTCATCCGTTGACGACATGGTCCTCACTCCACATTACGGCCTTATAATTACTTTTTGTGGACGAGCTGCTTCATTCTGGGCCTTTGGTACTGCGACATAGGTACCAGGCAATAAATCCTGGGGGATTTCCCAAATATACATCCAGACATTATCAGATTTTCGAACGGGGGTATTGGATTCATTCAAGGTGGCTAATAGCTGTCCCTTAACGCTGTATATATTTATGATTGATTGCGCCGCAACATTTCCGAAAACGATTTCGGAGTGGACCTGTTTACGAAGTGGATTAGGATAAGCCGTCATCTCTTTATCGGAGGATGCGCTGGTTGAAGGCATGTATCCCAAATCAAATGCGGAAACACCATCTTCCGTCGCTATCCATAAAACACCTTCATTGCGATCTATGTCCAGCCAGGATATGGCATTACTGATCAATCCATCGGATTCCGTATAGGTTGTCAATTCACCTTCGAATACAGTAGGATACTGCCGGTCTTCTTCGTAAAATGAATCTGGGATATATTCGGATCGCTGCCACTTTATCAAACCATTTTGTTCGCTGCCAAGCCACAACACTGAATTGTTTTCCTGTTCGATTGTCCTGATATCATCGGGTGAATTGTCAAGGTGCACAAATCCTGTTTCTTTCCTCCATCTGTAAATGCCTTTATCTGTTGCGAGCCAGGTACAACCGTCGGAAGTTGATGTCATGTCAAAAATGCGCCAGGACATTTCCATTTTCTCAATATTTACACCGTTTCCGTCTAAAGGTGTTCCATCATGTGAGATTATGAGAAGCTGTCCATCTGTGGAACCTGCAAATATTCGCCCCGAATGATCTACATTGATGGCAACAAATTGTATATCGGTAGCTTCTGAAACACGCCAATAATCGGTCGCAGCCGGGTTTTCTACAGCCGGGTTATAGCACACCAGTTTTCCTGAATTACAGTTATATGCCGCAGCCCACAGATATCCGCTTGAGTCGGTTGCTATGGCATCACTTTTGTTCCAGGAGAAGATGCCGGGTTCGAATCTGTAGAAAGAATCCAGATGAATTACACCGGCAAAATATCGGCTCCATTGGCCCTTTTCCGTATCATATTTACGTAAACCGCTGCCGTTGGCACCAAACCACATGTTTCCGTGAGCATCCCTGCTGATGCCCACAAACTCGATTCCATCTCCTAAAGAACCGAAATCCTCCACATTGGTGCGGTTAAACAGTTGCCACCGCGTGCCATCAAAAGACATAACCCCCTGCCACCAGGGAGTATTAGGAACGGTTACCCGGGGGATAAACCAGGTTTTCCCATCAGGACCTACCGCGACGCGAGAGATACTTCCGAAAAACATTCCCGGGATTTCATGCTGCTGAGCAGCTCCCCGGGATATTGAATAGAAATAATGGTCGGATGTTCCGCACCACACCGTACCCTCCGAGTCGACCTCCAGTGCCGTTATGATACTTGGTAATGTGTCGAGACTGTTTCCGTCCTTATAGAGAACAGACGAATCAGCATAGTATTCCGAATTGTTGGCAATTACCGCCAGATGCGGGTAACTCCTGAGCTCTCCCTCATGCACCAGAAATTTTTTCACACCATCTGCCCGTTCATCAATATTCCATAACGAACGGTTAAAGCTTAAATCGCTTAAGTTTCGGGCATTTATGTCAGCTTTGGCGTACCCATTGGTAAAACCAACATAAACAGTATCTCCATAGATTATCGCACAGTTTGCTACAGGTCCCACTTCCACCGTTATGTTCCCCGCGTCAGGATTTGCCGAGTCGAGAGTATCTTTTTGAAACGAGGTGGCATTCACAACTGATGCTTTTTTTTCTATATCAAATACGCTCAATCCTTTCGAAGAACTAACCAGAAGATATGACCCATGAATAGAAAGATCACGAATATCCCATTGTACCGAACGATAGGTGTTATAACTGCGGACTCTACCATCTTTATAATAGTAGAGGGTTCCGTATTCGCTTCCTATCCATAACCCCCCTGCATCATCGCTGGTGAGTGCGGTGAGTTTGATGTCGTTGAATGGTTTGTTTGCGGATTCCAGAGAAACTGATCCGTTTCTTTCCATGCGGGCAAGACCACCATTTGAGGCGACCCAGATGATGTTATCGGTGATTTCTATGTCATTAACCTTAACGGTGCTGTTGAAGTTTCTAAAGGGCGAATACGCCTGAGTGTAGGTCCAAAGCAGTAAAGGAAGGAAAAAAAGGTAATTTACCCGCATAAACTCCGCGCCCATTTTTTTATCGATGTGAAATCATTTCCTCATAATCTTGTAAATACGGTATGAAACAATTCATTATTGCAGAGCATATCAACAATTGCGGTGGCTGGAAGGCGAAAGGTGGATAATGGAGCTGAGGGGGATCGAACCCCTGACCTTGGCATTGCGAACGCCACGCTCTCCCAACTGAGCTACAGCCCCGATTTAAGTGAGAGTAAAATACATCTGATCATGCAAAGGAGCAAGCTGCATCAGAAAAGAGGTTTTTTGCAGCATGATTCTCATCAATATATTGACAAAAAAAATTATTTAACGTACGATCTTGAGGATACAATTACTATTCCTAAACTTTTCAAAATACTTATGCATAAATCAGACTTGAACTGGGAAATATACCATCGCGTGTATAGACTCGCCGTCAAAAATGTGGACCCTCAAAGGATTGCGGCTACCCTGAATCTGTCTCTGAAAACGGTCCAGAGTGTGATATATCGCATTCAATCGGCCAAGAAAAGCCTTAAAAGTGAACATCCCGAATCATTACCTCCATCCCAGGGTACCTATCTGGACCTCTACGTACTTCCCAAAACAAGATATGTCGTTTTGGATCTTAGTGGCTGGGTCACCGAGCAACACCTGGACAGATTGAGAGAAGAAATCAATAATATCAAGGCTTCCGAATGGAAGACAGTTGCCATTTTGATGGCCGAAGTAAAAGAAATCGATCAGCCGGCATTGGATGTGATCATGAATTTCAGTCAGACGTATGCAAACAAGGGCCGCTATGTAGCTATCCTCGATCCCTCTCAGGATATAGAGCCCTTTATTGAAGAAAATAACCTGGAAGAAAGTATTCCGATTTTCGGAACAGAAAAAATGTTTGAAGAAAAAGCCTTTACCTCCAGAAATCAGAATATATCAACCCGGCGCAGATTATAGGCGTTTATTCTGGATATGTTCATTTGCAGTACCTATTTTTACTCTTATGGCATATCTGGGAATTGGCTATTCCGGCCCGAAAACCACCTTCTACCTTCGTGCTTTTGTTGAACAACATGGCTTATGGTTAAAAGGCGACCGTCTCCCGCATTTTTTCGGTGATGATTTCGTCGTGCTCTACGATTCAAATACCGCACGAGAATTCGTCAGGAAATGCAAATCAGCTGCCCCCAGGCATTCCATTACAGTTTATTCGATGAGTAAGCCACTCCAGGATTAATGAGCTTTTGATGGTGCAGTTCAGCGAGTCTTTCGAGGCAGACGATATATTCAAACTTCTCTCCCGATCCCTGCCCTATTATCTTGGCGCCTGGAAATCGATTAGCTGCACTTTCGGATACTTTGGACGAATAGAACCCACGACATTCAATATGCGCCATACCGCTTCCTCTTCTCCTGTAATCGAGTATGTCGTAAGACCACATCTTCAGATCCTGGTCATTCTTTCGGCCTGTGTGCATGCGAATAATTTCCCTGAGGATATAGAGTTGAGCCGGGGTGATATGCTGGAGTATGTAGAGAAAGGGGTCGCCTGGGCGTGTGCTACACATCTGACCGGAACACATGATGTGGAATCGTTTCTGGATCGAAAAAGATGGGGAGAAAATTGGCGAAGCGGTCTTTGGACATCTCTTCTATGCCTTGCGACTTTTATGTCCAAAGATTACCTGAGTCCCCAGACTTTGGACAAGGTTCACCGGGTGCTGGCCTTTGAGGCCGATCGTTTCATAGATGTACGGCCACCAAGCGGATGCGAGACTGACACCAAAGTCGAAGAAAACGCACAGGATGTCATGGTGATGGCCTGGGCGATCAATTTCCTTCCCGATCATCCGCACGTAAATGCCTGGAAAAAGTCCCTGGCAATCTGGGCGGTTAACATCGCCACCAGCATAAAAGATACCGCGGATCATACAAATTATCTCGACAAATCGGTTAAGCACTGGGTATCTACTCAGACTCTTTTCCCCGACATGACTGCCGAAAACCATGGTTTTTTTCACCCTGAGATTTTCACCTACGGCGCTTGGGTCGTTCTTGCCATGGCAGCTTATCGAATGCATGGCAGGCAGGTGCCTTTTTTCTTTCATCGCAAAAATCATCAGAAGACATTCGATGCGCTTTTGCGTTTTTGTCTTCCCAATGGCATGTTATACGCCCCCGCGAGTAATGACCTGCCGCTTTTTTATCCGCGACCGTTTGCTTTAGCCTGGGGCCTTTGGAACAACGACCCCCGCGCAATGCGTATAACCACAAAACTGCTAACCTGGATGAGCGCTCAAAATGAGGCCTCGCGGGAAAACGAAGGAGTTCCCTGGATTGGAGGGTTCGCCGGAAGCAAAGACGGGTGGGAACTGTTGTTTGAGAGTCAGGTCGGCATGGAGCTTGCGCTTCTTGCAATCCTGCCGTTTCCCACCGAACAGCGGTTTTACAGTCTCGGGCAGATCGAAAGCTCTGTAGATACCCGACATATCTACCCCTATGTCGAGCTCTGTTATCGGCGCAACTCCCGCTCCACCAGAAGCGTATCCTGGAAGGCGCTGGGAAAGCACCCGGTCGTCGGAATGAACATCCATTCGTATCCCGAGCTGCTTTGTACCTCCATCGCGGGTATGCTTGGCATACCCAGGGTAGATGATAGCAGGTTACGATACTGGGAAGTAGCTTTTCACCACGATCATTTTCAGAAAGATGGATTTGAAACATTCGGGCGTATCGACTATTATAATGATGCAAAAAGAAAAATACTGCGCAGGGAGATGCGTGTACTGACATGGGGAGATGATGGAATAATCGTTCTGGACAGATTGATCGCCGAAACCGAGCTGTACTTTCCTGAGCAGTATCTCTCTCCCATACACCTGGTAAACGACCGTTGGACTGGGGGGCGACTTGAACTCACCAGCGGATCGTTGCACGAAATCATTGAATCAGAAGATGAAGATGGGCGGGAACTCAGCTGTCCATCATTTTGGGCAAGCATCGAATCTACTCTTCTTTTCCAATTTATCTGGGGACGCACTAAGGGGCTGACATATATTCCCGCCACTCGCCCCAATGCCCCGCGGTACTGGAAAAACTGCCGGCTGGATACTCTGGCGATCCGTGCAGACGCACAGCAGTGCATACCAGATTCGATCCCCTATGAAGTCGGCTTTTTCCTGGGTACGGGAAAGAGTCCCCGTCCGTTCAAATCGGCGGGAAACGGAGGTGAACTTTTCCGTGGTCTGGTCATAATGGATGGGAAAAGTAACGTCGGGTTGAGTTGAGCCGACTTTTTTATCCTGCGATTAAGATAAGCTCTACATGATAGTATTTCTTTTGGTTGGCTATTCAAACCTTCATATCCGTTTTGGATTTCATCTTTTCGCCCCCCATTTTATATTTCATAGCCATAAAAAAGATGATGTTACGAATACAATCTCAAAAAAGGAGTTAGCTATGTCGTCCTCGATTCTGCAAGCCCTGATGCTGGATATAAAACAGGCGATGAAAGAGCGCCAACAGGAAAAGCTACTGGCTCTTCGAACACTGCACTCCGAAATTAAAAACCTTCAAATCAACGAGCGTCGGGAACTGTCGGATGCCGATATCGGTGCGGTGATCGGTAAGGCTATCAAGCAGCGTAACGACTCTATCGAGCAGTTCAAAAATGCCGGCCGGGATGATCTTGCACAGAAAGAACAATTCCAGATCGGGCTGTATAGACAGTACCTGCCTAAACAGCTTGAGAAAGAAGAAATCGAGAAGCTGGTGGAAGAGGTGATTCTAAAAACCGGGGCAAGTGGCAAGAAAGATATGGGAGCGGTTATGAAAGAACTTATGCCGCTGGTCAAAGGTCGTGCGGATGGAAAAGTGGTCAGCTCTATAGTCAACCAGAAACTTTCCTGATGAGCGCAAAACGATCCGCAGCATCCGCTTTCCGAACGATGGTACCCATTACGCCAAATCAGCACCGCATCTCACACGGCTCATCAATTGTGAGCATCGGCTCATGCTTTGCCGAAAACATCGGCGATCGGCTTACCGATTTTCGTTTCGAGCCCCTTCAAAATCCCACCGGTGTGGTCTACAACCCCCTTTCGCTGGCAGCCAGCCTCATGCGATTGCTGAAAGGAACCCCCTACAGCCCCGATGATACTTTCGAGTTTAATGGATGCTGGAGATGTTTCGATTATCACTCCCGATTCTCCGCCGTCACCCAGGATGAACTTCTTCAAAATATCAATGGTATTCTTTCATACACTCACAGGTTTCTCAATTCGCTGGATACGCTAATTATCACTCTGGGAACCGCATATGGGTATTTTCTGAAAGATACAGATCAGGTAGTGTCAAACTGTCATCGACTTCCTGCCAAACGATTCGATAGACGGCTGATAACGAATGAAGAGGCTTCCAGGAGACTTTCGGAGGTTTTGGAATATCTTCTTTTTCTTCGTCCCTCCTTGAATGTTATTATGACTGTAAGCCCGGTGCGTCACCTGAGGGATAATCCACACGAAAACAGCATCAGCAAGGCGCACCTTCTCTGCTGCGTGGAAAACATTCAGAGAATTTTTCCAGAACATGTCTACTATTTCCCCGCATACGAAATCATGATTGATGAATTACGCGACTACCGCTTCTATGAGCGGGATATGGCCCATCCCTCAGACCTGGCCGTTGATTATATTTGGGATCAGTTCTGCAAAGCTTGCCTCTCCGATGAGGCACAGGGGTTTGTTGCCGACTATGAACCGGTGAGAAACGCACGGAACCATCGTATAGAAAATTCTTCTTCCTCACAGACACGTCAATTCGCCCGCACAATGCTTGAAAAAATAGATAGACTTGAGAAAAAGCACCCCAACATTGCTCTCGATGACGATCGTGATTACTTTAATACTTTATTATGAGCACTCTCATATATCATAGCGGTGCACTGGGAGATTTCGTTACTGTTCTCCCGATGATATATCTGTGGCGCAACCGTTTCCCCAGAGAAAGAATCTGTCTGCTCACCAGAAAACGGCATGCAGAACTGGCCATAGCGGCCCGACTGGCAGATACATGGTGGGATCTGGATGCTGCAGAGACAGCATCTCTGTTTTCTCATACCCCCCGAAAAGATGTGATCCAAAGATTGAAGCTGTTTTCCGAGGCGTTTCTGTTTGCACCGCAAAATTCGCCGGTTCTCTCCAATCTTGAAACGGCCGGAGTTCCCCGGATCCACTCTCAGCCACCGTTCCCGGCAATACGGGAACACGTTGTTGATTATCATTTGAAGCTGCTGCCGATTGAAGAAACCCTCACAAACATCCAACCGCCTCTGAGATTTCTCGATCAGCTGCACCAGGATCTGTCTAGCAAAGACGGGGTGATCATCCATCCGGGTTCGGGAAGTAAGCGCAAAAACTGGCCCTGGCAAAATTTCCTGCACCTGGCAGAGTATTTGAGGTCGAGAAGAGAATCATTCTCATGGCTTCTGGGACCGGCGGAGCAAGCAGTTCGTGTGCCTTCCGGAGATGTTATTTTAAGAACCGATTCGCTGCCGGAGTTATCTCGAGCATTGTGCTCTGCCAGATTGTTCATCGGCAATGATTCCGGGGTGTCTCACCTCAGTGCCGCACTGGGTGTCAGCTCGATTGTACTCTTTGGCCCATCCGATCCAGACGTATGGGCACCGCGGGGAAATCATGTTACCGTACTCCGCGGAAGCTGCAAACGTGCTCCCTGCCATCCGGGAAAACAGCCTGTGGCTTGCACAGGTGAGTGTATGAAAGAAATCGACGTGGAGAGTGTTATCGATTTATGCATCTCGTCGGCAAAAACTTAAAGGTAAAGGATTGTATCCTTTCTAATCAACGCGCAATACTTTCCACATCCTTTTTTGAGCCTCCCAATAACCAAAGAAGCATCTATCAGGCGTACATAAATGTATACCCCGTCCGTACACAAGACATGTGATATAGACATATGACGATAAATGACACAACTGTTTATTTTTTCGTTTAATAAATGCAATATAGGACATACGGGTACGACTAAAGGTAAAAGAGGTTATTTTTCTCACTCTATTGGTCGTAATGCCGCAAAGAACTATTTTATCATAACTTCAGTTATCTTCCATTCGAAAAATTTAGGAGTAGGCAATGACTTCCAAGATTGATATCTTTGCTGATTTACCCCACCAGGTTGCCGACATGAGTCTGGCGGAATGGGGACGAAAAGAAATTGAAATGGCCGAGCATGAGATGCCGGGTTTAATGGCTATTCGCGAGAAATATGCCGCGCAGAAGCCACTGGCCGGTGCCCGTATATCCGGCTCTCTGCACATGACAATTCAAACAGCAGTACTGATCGAGACTCTGACAGCACTCGGTGCGGAGGTGCGATGGGCCAGCTGTAACATATTCTCCACTCAGGATCATGCGGCGGCCGCAATCGCCAAAACGGGTGTTCCGGTTTTCGCCTGGAAGGGAGAAACGATAGCTGATTACTGGGCGTGTACCTTTCAGGCGCTCTCATTTCCCGGCGGAAAAGGACCGAATCTGATTGTCGATGATGGCGGTGATGCGACATTGCTGATGCACCTTGGCTACAAAGCCGAAAAAGACCCTTCCATTATTGAGGTACCGGTTGATACAGAGGATGAAACCGAACTGTACGCAGTGATCAAGAGAGTAATCAATGAAAAAAGTGGCCTTTTCTCACAATGGGCAAAGGAGTGGAAAGGGGTTTCGGAAGAAACCACCACCGGTGTTCACCGTCTGTATCAGATGATGAGCAGAAAAGATCTTTTGGTTCCCGCATTCAATGTAAATGACTCGGTCACCAAGTCAAAATTCGATAACCTGTACGGATGCAGAGAGTCGCTGGCCGATGGTATCAAACGTGCCACGGATGTAATGGTTGCGGGTAAAAACGTGGTAGTATGCGGATATGGCGATGTTGGTAAGGGGTGCGCACAGTCCATGCGAGGATTTGGCGCACGTGTATTGATTACCGAAATCGACCCGATATGCGCTCTTCAGGCTCTTATGGAGGGCTTCGAAGTCACGACTATGGAAGAGGCGCTGGCGGAAGGTGATATCTATGTCACTGCAACCGGAAACAAGGATGTCATTACCGCAGACCACATGGCAAGGATGAAAAACCAGGCTATCGTCTGTAACATCGGTCACTTTGACAGCGAAATACAGGTTGCCCGCCTCAACTCTCTTCCAAACGTCAGGAAGGAAGAAATCAAACCTCAGGTGGATCGATATACTTTCGAGAACGGCAATCAGATATTCTTACTGGCGGAAGGCCGCCTTGTTAATCTTGGTTGTGCAACCGGACATCCCTCCTTTGTAATGTCCAATTCGTTTTCCAACCAGGTATTGGCACAGCTTGATTTGTGGCAAAACGACTACGAAGTTGATGTTTACCGTCTGCCAAAAAATCTTGACGAGGAAGTTGCGCGACTTCACGTAGAGAAGCTTGGCGGTAGGATTACCAAACTTTCTCGGGAGCAGGCCGACTATATCGGTGTTCCACAGGAAGGTCCTTTTAAACCGGAGCACTACCGCTACTAAACCCGTTTTTTTGAGGAACCCTGCTCAGGCAGGGTTCCCTACTATGCCTGCATCACAAGTGTTCGTCAGATAACATACGGTACGAATGGTTCTTTTTCCGTACCGATTACGGTGCTTGATACAAGAAAGAGTTCTAAAACGGCAGCCGTTAACTGGTTCGTGTATCCATGTTTTTTTGAATGGAATTATTGGATGCGGGAGATACAGGAGTTAAATGTGCAGTTGGAATGCATAAAAGGAGAGGTTTAACATGGCCCATTGTGTTGTTGCCGAAGCAGAAAAGATTCTCGATAAAAAGTTTCCTGTCCTCAATGCAGGATTTGTTCGTCTGATTGACTACATGGGCAGTGACGAGCGTATAGTGCAATCGGCCCGTGTTTCCTACGGGAAAGGAACTAAAACATACCGACAGGATAAGGGGCTGATTAACTATCTGCTTCGTAACGAGCATACTTCGCCCTTTGAGCAGGTCGTTTTCACCTTTCATATAAAGCTGCCGATCTTCGTCGCCCGCCAGTGGATTCGCCACCGCACCGCACGTGTTAATGAGATATCAGGCCGCTATAGTGTCATGCGTTCAGAATTCTATCTTCCGGAAAGGCAGGATATCGCTCTTCAGAGCGAAGATAATAAACAGGGTCGTGCAACCGATACGGTTCCCGCCTCTCTGCAGGAGAAAGTGCTTAACATACTGACAGATGAGCAGAAAGCGATCTACCTTAATTACGAGCGCCTTTTGAATGAAAATATCGCCCGCGAGCTGGCTCGAATCAATCTGCCTCTCAGCCTCTATACAGAATGGTACTGGCAGATAGATCTGCACAACCTTTTCCATTTCCTCCGCCTCAGACTCGATCCCCATGCGCAGAAAGAAATCCGTGTGTATGCCGAAGCTATCTACGATATAGCCCAAAAAGTCTGTCCGGTTGCCTGTGAAGCCTTCGAAAACCATATAAAAGGCGGGGTGCGCTTCTCCCGTTCGGAAATGGAAGCCGTTAAGAATCTAATCAGGGGTGAAGGCGTATCTATGGAAGAAAGATCCTATGAACAGTTAATTCAAAAGTTGGGTTTTGATCCCAGACAGGTACGGTAAGCGATGAAAGCAAGCAATATTTTAGATCTGATCGGTAACACTCCCCTGATCAGTTTACGTGACGAGCCGATTGTGGCAAAAGCTGAATTTCTCAATCCGGGAGGCAGTGTAAAAGACCGTGTTGCCCTCTCTATGATAGAAGCGGCACAGCGGGACGGTCTGTTAAAACCGGGAATGAACATTGTGGAACCGACCTCCGGCAACACCGGCATCGGGGTGACAATGGTCGGGATTGCCAAAGGCTACACGGTCACAATCGTTATGCCTCAGGGAATGAGCAGGGAACGTAAAAATATCATAAAAGTACTCGGTGGCCGGCTCATCGAAACGCCCGATGAGCTGGGGGTTGAAGGTGCGGTTCGTAAAGCGGAACAAATCGCAGAAGAGCTTGGTGCCTACATGCCTCAACAGTTTAAAAACCCTCACAACCCACAGGCACACTACGAATTTACCGCCCCCGAGTTGTGGCGCCAGACGAGTGGCAAAGTGGATGCGTTTATAGCCGGTGTCGGAAGTGGAGGGACGATTCAGGGAATTGGTAAGTTTCTTAAGGAGCACAGCCCCGCTACCAGAATCTGCGCCGTCGAGCCGGCAAACGTCTCCGCATTACTGGGCCACGAACCCGGCCTTCATCAGATTCAGGGCATAGGTGATGGATTCATACCCGATATACTCGATATCTCCCTTATAGATGAGGTGATCGAGGTCACCGATGAAGATGCTGTAGAGACAACCAGAGAGCTTGCACGCTCAAACTCTCTTCTGGTGGGAACATCATCCGGAGCCAACGTCTGGGCGGCACGTCAGATTGCATCGAGGCACCCCGACTGGCGTATCGTTACGATTCTGGCCGACCGGGCGGAAAGATATTTTAGTACAGGACTTCTGTAACCTACCTTGTGCAAGTCGAAGTGGGTGACTCTCGCAATGTAGTCTGACACCTGCCTGTCTGCCGTTCCATCTCGCAGAAGCGGAAGACGGGTGGGATAGGAAAGCGCCTTCTTTTGTAGTTTAATTTTGTCTCGTTTTTTTATCGATCCGGTTTTTTCGCCGGCTTTTTCGGTCCGAGTAACGAAGGTGCGGTAATCGAAAAAGCGATTCCGGCTCTGCAGGACTTAGATGAAAATATGCTTAACCAGCAGAAACAACTTCATATGGCCGTAGCAATCCGCAATATTCCTGTATCATGATAGACAGGTCGTTGGTGTAAAGTGCCTTATGTTCTGAAAGCTCTTTCAGCAACTCCTCGCAGGAAAAAACCACCAATCCGCTACTCTCCCCGTCCACAAATCTGACATGTCCGTTGTAGTAACCGATGTATGTGGCAACCGTGAGAGGCAGCTCGAAAGTTTCTCCAGTCTCGGTCGTCCGTCTCGATTTCCAGAATAGACGTGTGTCTACCGGCCGTAACACTCCGATTATCTCCAAATGCATCTGATCGACTGCCCGCCAAAATTCTTCATCACGTAAGACAACTGCGGCAAACCCAAGCTCCTCGGCACATTCCCGAATAATAGCGGTATCGAAAGCCGAACCCGAGGGAACGTGTCCTTCGATGGATTTATCCCATAGTCCGGGGTTTTCCCCTTTTGCGGCACTTCGCTTCTGCAGATATATGCGGCCATCGGTATTCATCAGAAGGAGACGTACCTGTTTTATCTGTGTTTCGATCGAACCCTTTAGAGCATACTCCTGTTTGATGCTTTTATAATAGCTACTCCGTTCTCTTGTCTGAAGAAGCTTTCCGTCTTTATCCAAGATATCCAGAATTTCCGCCATGGCTCCTCTGTTCAGAAAGTATCCACAGCCTTCGCGTTCCCCTTAGAAACATGCTGCCGATTTCCTGCATCGATGAAATCTCGAATTTTTTGTTCTATAACTGCTGCCTTGGTGTACACCATGCTGTGTGTGCCTCCCTTTATTACCTCCAATGTGCCATTGTCCAGATAGTCGATTGTCTTCTGTGCACTCTCGACCGAAAAAAGTCTGTCCTGATCACCCATCAGCAATAACACGGGCATACGATTGAGGTCTGCGGCATCATGGACAGCATTGTGTTCTCCCAGCGAAGCACTGATCTGCCTGTAATATGAGGGGTGTTTTATTCGGAGAAGCTTCTTTACACTCGGCTCAGAAGAGCTGGACTCGTAGTTGTCGGCAGAGCGCCGATAGAGCTGCTCGACAAACCAGTAAATAATGTAGTCGGGCTGCTCTGATAACCACTGAGTCATCTCGGTTTGCACCTCCGACTGCTCCGAAATAGCCGTTGATGCAAGTATTAGATTTCGTATTTTCAGCTCCGGTCGTTGAGCAGCCAGGCCAAGGGCGATTCCCCCACCGAAGCTGACCCCCATGAGAGAAAGTCGCTTGATATCTCTGATCTCAAGAAAGTCGCTTATAACACGGATATAATCATCATAATCGCCTTTGTACCACGGGCACTGCTCCGGCATATCGTAGGCGATAAGCTCGTAATCGGAAGAAAGACCGTTGAGATTCAGAAATGTCCTGCCATCCAGATTCAGTCCGTGGATAAATAAAAACACCGGTGCACTGTCGGTCTTTGCAGGATGATGATAGAAATGGTGGTTAAATGAGCCGTCGGAAGAACCTACCTGCTCGTAAGACCACCCGTTAAGATCCATTCCACCATTTTTTTCTGTCATCGGGGCAATTCCATCAACCTTTGCCCGATATTCCTGTTCGGGAACAAAGACAGAAAACACACGCAACATCAGGACGAAAGCACCTAAGGCGATTGCTCGAAACATGATCTGGACCTCTCAGAAAAGGACAACTCGGTTCTGTTTTTATATATGATATCAAATCTTGTGCCCATTATTCATGGTACGAAAAGGTATTTTTTATTTTCATGGAAAAATCAAGCCGGCAAACATACGTAACGAATACCAGACACTGCAAGACTCCCGAATTACTCGCTCCGGCAGGATCTCAGGAAAGTTTTCACGCAGCTATAGAAGCTGGGGCAGATGCGATCTATCTGGGTGTAGATCAGCTAAATGCCCGCCTGCGCGCCAAAAACTTCACCCTTCAGACACTCTCCTACCTTGTTCCCTATGCGCACAAGAAGGGGATTAAGATTTATGTCACCCTAAACACCCTGGTAAAACAGTCGGAGATGCAGGGTGCTTTGAAGGTGGTCCAGCAACTCAGTGAAATGGGTGTTGATGCAATAATCGTACAGGATATCGGTTTTGCGGCGGCAGTTTCGAGACATTTTCCTGCAATTGATGTACACGGCAGTACCCAGATGGGCATCCATAACAGCATCGGAGCTTTGGCGGCCAAAAAACTGGGAGTTAAGAGGGTGATTCTTGCCCGCGAGCTTTCTGTCGAGGAGATTCGAAAGATTCAAAAAGCCGCTCCCATTGAAACGGAAATTTTCATACACGGAGCGCTCTGTTACAGTTTCTCGGGTCTTTGCCTGGCAAGCAGTTATCTGGGAGGATTAAGCGGCAACCGGGGGCGCTGTACACAGGTGTGTCGTCGCCGTTTCTTCAGTAAAAAACAATCGGGTTTTTTCTTTTCACCCCGCGATTTCTCCGCCCTGGATTTCATGGAAGCACTGGCTGGTATGAACATTGCCAGTTTTAAAATTGAAGGAAGAATGCGGAGTGCCGAGTATGTACATACCGTAGTGTCTGCGTTTAGAAAACTTCTGGACACTCCCGATCGAATCGATGAAACACGCGAAATGCTTCGCTTTGATTTCGGCCGCGAAAAGGCCTCCCTGTTTCTGGGGGCCAGACAACCCTCCAGCCTGATCACCGCCGACAGACCATCCGGTACCGGTCTTCTTCTGGGAGCGGTCTGCTCATCTGATGCAAATACGATATCCATTCGCACCGATGAGCGGCTGTGTATCGGCGACCGATTGAGAATCCATGGTCAGGCAGGCTTTGAGGGCAAAGCCGCCCGTATAGTGGCTGTTGACCCCACCGGGTCGGATTCGGTAGCTGTCACGCTGACAGAAGCGTTACCCGCAAAGACCGGAGATCTGGTCTACCTGGTGGGTAGAAAAAAAAGCAAATCATCATCCTGGAACATAAAAAAGGTACCTGTGCGCCCCGCCCGATACTCAAGAGAGCCCGGTCGGCACACGGACCTTCTGAGCAGGTACAATAAAAACAGTTTCGTCTGCAGGCGCCAAACCGGGGAGAGAGTATCGGTGCGCGTAGACAACCCCGGTTGGCTTTATATGCTTCACAAAGACGATTATCGGGATATCCAGTTTGCAGGCACACTCTCCGACTGCCGTACACTCCTGCAAAACAGAAATCTTATTAATCGGTGGCGTCAAAGACTAAGTATTGTTTTGCCCCCGTATATATCCGAACATGATCTTTCAAAGTGGCGGGAGTTGTTGAAGCAGTTTTCATCGATGGGCATACGCCTAGGTGTAGCCTCGCAGTTTGGGCAAAACCGTCTGTTTCCCGCTGACTGGGAACTAACCGCTGATTATCTAATCTGGGCAACCAACCGTTTCTCTCAGCATTTTATTGCTGAGTCCGGATACCAGCGATTTACGTATTCACCCGAGGATGATTTTGTTAACATGCGCGCAACGGTGCATCGGGCGGGGATTGTATTGGTGTTCGGACATATTCCTCTTTTCGTATCACGTATCAAGCCCGGCATAGAGCCAGGCAGCCTGCTGATTGATCCGAAAAACGAGTCGTTTCTGACGATGAGCAGAGGGGAGCTTTATTACCTGCTCGGAAAAAAACCGCTTAGCCTCACCCACAGGCACAGGCAACTCTCCGAGGCAGGCCTGTCACACTACCTGATTGATCTCTGCTTTATCTCCCCGCACAAAAAAACCATCAAAAATATTCTTCAAGCCTGGCATAGTAACAGTAAGATACCCGAAACCACGATTTTTAACCACAAATTTGGATTGAAATAAATGCGAAATTGTGTCATGCTTGATAACAGGAGGATCTCTTCCAAAAAACTCTCAATAGGAGCACAAGCTTTGCAGTCTGCCAGGTTGAATGTTCAAAAAGGATCATTTATTTTCCTATCCCAGCCGGCGTACGGTATATGCCTACGATCGGCCATTTTTATGTGGATTCTATTCATTTTTTCCATATCTGGAGTATTTTCACATGCCGCTTAATCCACAAGCTGCCGAACTAAATGGTGCCATAAGAACGCACAACCATCATGTCTTCTCGCTTTTATCGGAGAAAGGGAAAAACATCTTTTTTCCGAAGCGAGGCATTCTGGGACAGACGGCTGAAGCAAAGAAATGCAAAATCAATGCAACCATCGGCAGCGCCAAGGAAGAAAACGGTACGACCATGTGCCTGGATACTCTGGCAGAAAAAGTAAAACTCTCCGCAGAGGATGTGTTTACCTATACGTCAAGTTATGGCAAACTGGTTCTGAGAGAAAAATGGCAGGATCTGATATATCACAAAAATCCCGGATTACACGGAAGAGAAATCTCCCTGCCGGTGATCTGCAGCGCACTTACTCACGGCTTGTCGATGGGAGGATACCTTTTCTGCGATTCTGGCGACAAGATCATAGTCCCGGAGCTGTTCTGGGAAAACTATCGCATGGTATTCGAACAGGCGTACAATGCTCACCTGCAGACGTTTAACACATTCACCCGGGCCGGCAGATTTGACTGTGAGGCAATGAAGCGGGCACTTCTGAGCGGAGCACCAGGCAAACGCATTCTTTTGCTGAACTTCCCCAATAATCCGACCGGCTATACACCGACAGAGCACGAGGTCGTCAGTATTAAACAGGCGATTCTGGAGACCGCCCAGGCCGGCAACCAGATTGTAGTTTTTGTGGATGATGCCTATTTCGGGCTGGTTTATGAACAGGATGTGACCAGAGAATCTATTTTTGTGCAACTGTCAGATCTTGACGAAAGGGTACTAGCGGTTAAATTTGATGGAGCAACCAAAGAAGACTATGCATGGGGATTCAGAATCGGGTTTGTCACATTCGGGTGCAAGAATGGATCCGAGGAGCTGTATGTCGCGCTCGAACACAAGCTCTCGGGAGCCGTTCGGGGTAGCATATCAAACGCCTCCCACCTGGCGCAGTCTCTGCTTCTGGACACATTTACCGCCCCCGATTACTTAAATGAAAAGCAACGTAAGTTTAATGTACTAAAACAGCGCTACGATCGCATTCGTCAAATAATGGCCGGCCATCCGGAGTACGACTCGGAATTTTCGTCTCTGCCTTTCAATTCAGGTTATTTTATGTGCATAAAACCTCACCGAATCGATGCAGAGACATTGCGTCAGAAGCTTTTAGCCGATTACAGCACCGGGGTGATCGCACAGAAGGGGGTCATTCGAATCGCATTCTCTTCCACCCCGCTTCATTTTCTCGATGAACTCTTTGATAATATCTACCAGGCAAGCAAAAGCCTCTGATATGAACATGAACAATCAGTCTCCAACTCACATACGCGGTATTATTTTCGATCTCGATGGTACCCTTTACAAAATGAAGTGGTTTTTCAAACCACTTCTCACGATCATGCTTTTCCCAAAGAGCCTGCTTCTGCCCCGATATATGAACGTAAGAAGACAATATGCGGGTAAGGATCACGATGGCGGGACCCCTCTTCTCATGGCTCTTGCCGAAGATCTGGCAGGCAAAAAAGGCGACCGGAATTCACAACAGATGCATGACTGGATTATTCGGCACTTTTATACCGCATTCGAAAATGTGATGCCTCTTCTCAGGGGAAGCCGTCCGGGACTAAACGAACTTCTTGGCCGACTCCGCGATAATGACATAAGATTGGGAGTACTCTCCGATTTTGACCGTGTAGCACAGCGACTAAACGGCCTGAGGATCCCTCCGCAGCTGTTTGATACTCTGGCCTCGACCGAATCATCAGGCTGCCTCAAGCCTTCTCCTACATGCTTTCTTTCCATATCATCCCAATGGAACATTGCTCCCCACAGTATACTTGTGATCGGCGACAGAGCCGACACCGATGGTTTAGGGGCTCAAAATGCAGGCATGAATTTTATTCAAATAACCGACTCTCCTTCAGATAAAAAGCAGGCTCTCACCTGGAAGCAGGTAAAAAAGCTGCTTGACTCCATACTCGAATAATTGGGGCTATTTCTGTCCAGACTGAATCAGGCATCCTGCGATTTTCCTCTTATTTGATTCAAATTCCACAGAGCAAGACTGCAGCCTACTATTTTTGTACAAGGTTTTTTCATCTCATCAACAGGAGAAGAATATGAATAAGAAAATCGTGGATGCCAGAGGCATGCTGTGCCCCAAACCGCTGATAATGACGAAAAAGGCGCTCAACGAACTTGCCGTCAATCAGACAATGATTGTTCAGATCGACAACGAGACCTCCAAACAAAACGTCGAGCGATTTCTCAATGACAATCATATGGAAACCGAGGTGCTGGAGAACAACGGCTTTTTTGAGCTTCATGTAACCAAACGTGAACAGCAACTGGCTAGTCCCGATGCTGAAAGTTACTGCACACCGGAGCCGAGTAAGCCACATGTGGTGGCAGTAGGGAGCGATGTCATGGGCATGGGCGATCATGACCTGGGGGAGATTTTGATGAAGGCGTTCATAAACACACTCCACGAGGTTTCGCCTCTTCCCGGTGCAGTCGTATTTTATAACCGGGGCATATTTCTTGCTTTGGAAAATTCTCCGGTAATCGATTCTCTCAAGAAACTGCACCAAAAGGGAGTAACAATACTGGTATGCGGAACGTGTGCCGACTATTTTGATAAGAAATCGAGCGTGAAGGTTGGAATCACTTCAAATATGTATACAATTCTGGAAACCATGACCCAGGCTGGTCATGTGATCAAACCATAAGCGACAACCAGTATGAACACCTATTTTGATAATGCCGCCACCTCTTTTCCCAAGTCACCGGCCGTTGCACAGGCGATGAGTCGGTATCTCAATGTGATCGGAGGCCCTTATGGCAGAAGCGCCTATCCACGCGCAATCACGGTCGCCGGAATCGTGGAGGAGATACGGGAGCGGGTAAGCACCATCCTGCATACGGCCAACGGAGATGGAATAGTATTCACCCACAATGCCACTCATGCGATAAATATCGTACTCAACAGCGTGCTGTCTCCCGGCACTCATGTGCTTATCTCCCCGCTTGAGCACAACGCCGTTACCCGCACTCTTCAGCATCTGCATCACCATAGAGGGGTCATCTGGGATATTCTCCCCCACCGCCCCGACGGCAGGATTATTCCCTCGCAGATACCTGCCTGCATATCCAGGCAGACGGTACTGGTGATTGTCAACCATCAGAGTAATGTAAACGGGCTTATACAGCCGGTCAGGGAGATAAAAGAGCAGATCGGGGACATCCCCCTTCTTCTGGATGCTGCTCAGTCGTTAGGTTCTTCGAAAGTGAAAGCCGACAGCTGGCATATCGACTTTATAGCATTCACCGGGCACAAAAGCCTCTTGGGTCCTCCCGGGACAGGGGGGCTGTTTATGAAAGATCACAATCGTATCCGTCCGTTTTTTTTTGGAGGAACGGGAAGCAATTCGGAGCAGTTTGAAATGCCGGAAAACCTACCCGACCGGCTGGAGGCGGGCACGCCTAATCTTGCCGGAATTTTCGGGCTTGGCGCAGCACTCTCGGATCACCCAAAACCCTGTCATAGTCGAAAGCAATATCTCGAGATGATTGATATGCTTACGCAGATAAGGGGGCTCACACTGCTAAAAGCCGGCGATCCTGCCGAGCAGGGAAACACCTTTTCGATTACCGCTCACGGCCACGACTGTGCCGAGCTGGGCTTGCAGCTAAGTCAGCGTTTTGGTATCGATACCCGCGCGGGACTTCACTGCGCCCCTCTCGCTCATAAGACACTTAAAACATTTCCATCCGGAAGCATCAGAATTTCAGTCTCTCCTTATCACACGCCCGATGACTTTTTGTATCTTATTGATGCATTGAAGACACTTGTATGATGAATCGGACATTTTTTCTTTTTAAGACGACAAGAGATGCGATCAAAGCGGAGCGCATCCTAACGGCTCATCACAAGAGGGTTAGAGTAATACCCGTACCGAGGAGTATTTCATCCGAATGCGGAATGGCGCTTGAATTTACACAGGAAAACCCCCTGGAATTACAACAGCTGTTACATACCGAAAACATATCTGTAATCATTCGGCATGGATAGAATACCTCTCATCCATATCAGGTCACAATCCTGTTTTCCGGCCCGAATCGGATCGGGAAAACAGGTGCAAACAAGCTAATTCAATGATATATTTACAGGTTCAAGGCTCTTAGACGGCCGTACCGAAACCCAATAATCATTTAGGCGATGCAACCACTTAGTTTACAGAAGATTGAACAGCTGAAGACGTTGATGGAGCTGGTCGATTTCGAAGATGCGATCGGTTTCGAATTTGAACGACTCGTCGATGATGTGGTTGCGGAGCGTCTCAATGCGGGGCTGTTCTGGTCCAGCCTGCTGCGTCAGTGTTTCAGCGGACTGAGCAGCTCCAAAATCATCTCTATACTACAGGATCCTAATGAGCGTTACCGCCTTCGAAATTTTATGAAAGTCGCAGCTCCCCCGCGATTAAAAATGTTTATGGGCACCATGCTTAACCTTCATGATTCGAACTCCAAAGTCGCACTCATACATCCGGAAGAATGGAACCTGGATGCAGGAAACTTTATCGAGACTTTTTATTTCGATAATATAAGACAGGAGTTTGTCTCATTTCTGGACCCGGGTAAGGTTATTGTTCGTGTATACTACAGTCTGGATCACACGCTTGGAGAGGGTTCGGAGGCGACGCTTCATTTCGCACTGATGGGAATGGCCCGTAAGATTTCCGAGGACAGTTCTTTGCCATTGAAGAAGCGATACGTTCCGTTCACTGATGGCAGGGGACGTCTGTTGGTGTCACAGAATATCATGGTGGCCAAAAAACCTCACTCTTCAAAATCAGGCAAAGCAGTTATAGACCTGCAAAGACACCAGAACGGCTCTATCAATCTCCGGGATCTTACCCTTCCCCATCTTTATACGCCTGAAAGCAAAAAAACTTTGCCCGGATTATGGTCACTGCCTCGATTTGCGGATTTCGGAAAAGACAGGCGTCTGTACTACGAGTATGTGGAAGGTTGGCCGTTGCAGGAGCTGCTCCTGGATGATCGTTTCGATCTCCTGGCAAGACTGATTACTCTCAAACATATCGCCCAGGCACTTCACTATATGCATTCTAAAGGCTACATACATAATGACATAAAGCCACAGAACATTATAATTGCACGTACCGGGATAGCAACCATTATCGACTTCGGATTGACAGAAAAGTACACCAATATGTACAAGCAGATGGATAGCCCGCTATATAAAAAGATCACCGGTACTCCCTTCTACATGTCACCGGAGCAGATCACCAAACGCTCCCAAACCACCCAGACCACGACCGAAATCAGATACGCCGCCTCTGTCAACTCCGCAGATGAGCTTGCAATGCTCCGCCGGGAAACTCCCGAGCGAATCGTCATGATCGGAGGAATACCATTTAAGGAGGTCGATGAATGGTCATTCGAACCCAAGAGTCCGTTTTTTCATGATGAGTATCTGGACGAAAATTTCTTTGTCAGCGAGCAGGGGGATGTGGTTCCGATAACCGGAAAATCAGACATTTTTTCTTTGGGAGTAAACATCCTTTTTCTGACCACCGGAGAGGCTCATATAAAGGAGGCATCCGATACTCAGAAGATGCTCAAACAGATAGCCACATATCAAATCAATCTGCCCGACATCGAAGCGCTCATGCCCCAGCCTCTCAATATCACCGAGGGCACAGTCCAGGGATGCTATAAGGAGCGGCTCAAGGATCTTATCACCTCCATGCTCCAGCTTTTTCCTCACCGTCGCCCTTGCGCCCAGGAGGTCGCCGATCAGCTACAGGAGATCATCTGGTTGTACTTCGGTGGAGACAGAACCTTTTTCAGCACCTTTGATGACGAGTGTACTTATTTACGAAACCGAATTTATCGCAAGAATCCTGAGTAGAGGCGTTTTTTTCACTTTCTCATCGCAGCCAGAAAATTGACGAAATCCCGGCCACGGTTCCTGTCTTTGATACTTGTTTTTCATTGCTTGACCGCGCACATGCGCGAAAGGGAGAATGATGCTTCCTGTAACATCTTTCATATCAACAGTTTGTGCACTAAGGACAGATATCGTTTCGGATGTATACTAACCGGAAATATCTCCTCCCTCTGGTATGTCTTTTGCTCCTTTCAAAATAGGGAGATATTACGGAAGGGGGCACCTTCTATGGACGACTATACGGAGCTGTTGCCGGGAGATGGGTCGGCCAACACGAAGGCTTTTTTCTACCATGTGCCCGATAGCCGGCGGGGGGCAATCCTGGTGGGTGGAATCGGCGGTGTTTGGCACAAACCCGCCGATGCTCTTTACCCGAAGCCATCACTCGACCTGGCGGGAATGGGAATATCGGGGCCGCGCGTCGGCTATCGTGATCCTCACGCCCCAAAAGGCTCGGTCCATGATACGGTGGTGGGGTGCAATTACCTTCAACAGCAGGGGGTGGACACAATCGGGCTTGCGGGCCATTGGGTAGGAGGTGCGGTGGGCATTCAAACCGCCCAGTCACATCCTTCGGTACGGGTAGTGATAACCCTGTCGGCTCAGACCTATGGCGCCTTATCGGTGCATAAGCAGAGGGCCGGGTGTGTGATTCTTTTTATTCACGGTCGCAACGATGCGACTCTTCCCTCCAGTTGTTCAAAACAGCTACATTGTCTGGCAAAATCACCCCGCAAACTTGTGATATACAGTGGGGCGAATCATTCACTTGATTCGGTCTCCGACAAGGTTGAGACTGAAATTCACGACTGGTTTGAGCATTGCCTTTTGCATCCTATGATTGAAAGGAGTTAGATATGGAATCAGTGTATAGCGTTTTTGAAGGGTTCGGGAATGCACGGATAGCATTGGCCAAACTTATGAAAGCCGGGGTTAAGCCCCAAGAGGTGAATGTAATCGTTCAGGAGGACGCAGTCAAAAGAAGTGCCACTCAGGCCGATAGTGAGGGGGCACAATCGGAAAAACACCCCCCGTACAGCCGTGAGGAGCTGGGTTTTCTTGATCACTTCCTGGCCGATCGCCGACCGGTGCGTTTTTCTGATCAGGGACGGATGTACTTTGCAGGGGACAGGATTGAGGAGATTGCCCAGATCATCACTACAGAGCCTCAGGGAGCACGGACAATCAACGCGATACTGAACAAAGCCGAGGTCCCTCACGATTTGGTGGAATACTATGCCGATCAGATCGAGCATGGTGACGTGTTTATCTGGACTCAGAGCAAAGAAGTGTCATCAAAGGATATTCGCAAGATCATGCGCGAGCACAAAGGCGCGGAGATGACCACCGTCGGAGACTAGAACGCTCCGGCGGTTTTTCAAGGAGGACTCATATGGCATTGGATACGTTACACGATCTACTTGAGATGGAGCTGTTCGATCTCTATAGTGCGGAAAAGCAGATCGAGCAGATCCTTCCCAGGCTTGCCAATGCAGCGGCTTCCCCTGAGTTGCGGGATGCATTCGAAGATGATCTGCGCATAACCGAACAGCAGCTCAATCGTCTGGATGAAATCCTCGAGATACTCGACATAAGAGCCGATGAGCGGGTGAGTCTGGGAGTAGAGGGAATGGTTCGGGAACTCGAAAAGATCATTGGCCGGGATGCCGAGCCGGCGGTCAAGGATTCCGCTCTGATATCCTCGGTACAGAAAATTAAGCACTACCAGATCGCCGCATATGGCTCTGCACGAACCTATGCCCACGATCTGGGGCTTAAAAATATCGAAAAGCTTCTGAGAAGGACGTTGGATGAAGCGAGCAATACCGACAAGCACCTTACCCACATCGCACAGGGTGGGATCTTCAGCAGGGGAATAAATCAGGAAGCGCCGCTTTAAGGAACAAAAGGGGTATTCCCGTTTTATTTACAGCGCAGGAGAGTCTGGAGCAGAGAGTCGAGTTATGACAAGACGATACAGAGAAAAGCCGGAGTGGAATCCGGCTTTTTTTCATGAAAAAATCAGAAATGATGCTGAAAAGCTGCAAAACAATGGGCAGCAAGATAAGCAAAAACGTATGTCAGAGATAGGATTTAGATCAGCCAAAAAGGTATCTTTATTGTTGATTTATACGATTTGGCATAGCATTCGGAACGTGATTTGCCCAAATCAAACGTAAGAGGGTTTTCAGCACACTAATAGCATAAACAAGGAGTCTTATGCCAGGTATGGGCCAGACGCGAGTGGGAGTGTATGTGGATGCCGCCAATCTCGCACGAAACGGTGGTTTTGGGGTGCGTTATGATGTGTTGCGTGAGTTTGCGTGTCACGGGCATGCGGAGCCGATACGACTGAATGTGTATGTAAGCTTCGATGCTGAACGGGCACGGCACGACACAGCATACCGCGATGGACAAAACGGTTTCTACTCCCTGCTTCGCGACCTTGGCTACAAGGTGATTCAGAAAAACGTTAAATGGTATATTGATGAAAACGGTAACCGGTTCGGAAAAGCAAATGCCGATCTGGACATGGCGGTGGATGCTCTGCTGCAGTCTGAAAATCTTGACCGGGTTCTTCTTGCAACCGGTGATGGAGATTTTGTACGGGTCGTGCAGGCACTTCAGAACAAAGGCTGTCGGGTAGAGACGCTTGCCTTCGAGAATGTCTCATCGGATTTGCGCAGAGAGGCCGACACCTATATTTCTGGCTATCTGGTACCCAATCTCCTGCCGACCCAGTCGGCCAAAGGCAACGGTGTGTGGGGTGAGATAGGCTCCCGGGTGCGGGGAATCTGCTATAACCATACCGGCAAAGGATACGGATTCCTTCGTTTCATCAAGGTGATCAAACAGGGCCTGTGGAGAATCGATTCGCGGCAGGAGGAATCACCATACGAGAGTGTTTTTTTCCACGACTCTCAGCTTCCGGAGGGAATTAGTCCGGCGGATCTTCCCAGCAGACAGCTTGTCTTCGAGTTTGACCTTCTGCAGGGGGAAGGCCGCTCCCATGGTCTGCAGGCACAAAACATGCAAATGGTTAGCCCCAAAACAGTTAGCCAGATGCGAAACAGCGATTTGGTTACAGAGGGAAAGAAGGGATGAAAGGAACTAAACATACCCCATGGTGAATAATCACAGCGATTCCTGTCTTTTGAGAGGCAGAAGGGCTAAGGCTCTTCGTATATCTATTCTCTTTTTTGTATTCTTTTTTGCTGTCGGCTTCGATATCGATGCCGCAGCATCCCATACTATATCACTTTTCGCAACATCCCCCCCTGAAAGCAATATCATAGATGATCTTCCCGAGTCCATTCATATACACAGGAGTTTGTCACCCGAGCAGATCCTGTCACCCGGTCGTCCCCGCGACTCTTCCGTTATTGTCCGATGTCGACTATCGGATAATACCTACGGACTGTTTGGTGGTAGTATCGAGAAGTATGCGGATAGTTTAGCAGCCACATTTTCCTATCCACAAAGTCTGACATTTGAGCAGATCGTTCGCACGAAAATCTTTTCCGAGCAGCAAGCCGACAGTGATGCCGACATGCCGCTGGTCGCCTTCGGCTCCGATAGGATGTATGTGTTTGGAAGTGAAGCGGCTTTTCTGAAGGTCAATGATATGTGGATCGAATTGGCCGATATTGGCGTTGAAACGGGCGCACTGTATGTTCAGTCGGAGCCCGCCGACGCACGGATTTTTATCGATGGCGTAAATATCAATCGAACCACTCCTTCGATTATCGAAGGTATTGAGGCGGGAGAGCATACGGTCGAGGTCAGCGTTCCCGAGTATCTTTTTTCACGTAAAAAGGTTGTGGTTGAAGCAGATTCGATGGTTTCGGTTTCTTTCCAGTTGATTTCTTCCATGGATACGGCATATGTAGAGGGAACTCTGCGGCTGGGAGTACTTCAGCTGCCCGATCCCCCGATCGATGTACCGTTTGTGATCGACGGTCGAGAAATAGAGGGTAATCAGGTTACGCTCAACGAAGGAAAGCATCGGGTTGAATGGTACGGGGGCGATAGGTACAGCTCGCTAGATACGGTTGTGGAGGTTTTTCTGGGTAAGGTTACCACCTTCCCTTTTAATCCCAGACGACTTACCGGAGAACTTGAGCTTATCCCTAATCCTCCGGATGCTCGTATCCACATTGGGGAAGAGCTGCTCGGATATGGGGTTCAGGAGAAAACCTTACCGACGGGGGAATACAGCTTTACCTTCGATCGCAAACGCTACTACTCTCAAACCGAGCAGATCACCATCTACCCGGATGATAAACGGCAGGTGGTGGTCACGCTTACGGAAGTTCCCGACAGAGATGGAGACGGTTTTCTTGACAGCGTTGACAAATGCTCTGATGTATACGGATTATACGGCGGCTGTCCCACCCCCCCCTTCTTTGAGGCCTTGCGGTTGAATGCACAGCGCATTCTGCGCAACATGCGGGAAGATCCTCTTAATTTATCTATTAATTCACTCTCTTTTATCTATCGGAAACCGACAAACACGCGATTTCGGCATATTCTTTCCTATTTTTCCGATGGGAAAAATTACATGAACAATCATAAAGGCCTATCTCTGGCAAACAGCTATACAGTATCCATGCGGGGCCTTATTGTTTCTGTCGATCTGGGGCAGTGGAATTCGGGATTGGTGTACGAAAAGGCTGATACGTTGCATGTAAAAGGAGAATCCGGCAACCGCTACACCATTTTATACGATTCGCTTTCTGGAGCAAATCCGCGTGTGGTGCTACCAAGTACCTCTGTTTCTGCGGGACTACATTTCATAACGAAGTGGTTTAATTTTGGCTATCTTCTGGGATATCGCTGGGAAGATATCACGATTTATGACCTTATCGACTCCCAGACCGGACAAAACGTTTCGGTGCGGTTTGATAATGACTGGTGGATTCAAACATTTCTTGTAGAAACAGAATTTTCGATTGGCGAATGGTTTTCTCCCACCCTGTACACCACTTTTACTCTTCCCCTGGGAAAAAGTCCGCGTACCGGATGGCACTCTTTTCAAACCGGACTACGCTTTCGTTTTACTCCGTCACGGATGCGCAAGAGGACAGAAAAGTATGCACGCCAGAATGTGAAAGGATCGCAGGAGGATGAGTAAGATGTGTACACAAAGAATTGCCCCGATCGATTTCCGATGGCTGTTGGTTCTTCTTCTTCTGTTGCTGGTTTTCTGCAGCGGAGGCTTTGATGGCGATTCGGACAATGTCTCAGAGTTCGAGAACCCGCTTTTTCACAGCGATTCGACGGAAACAGAGTAGTCCCACCCCGATTGGTTCAGGAGTCCAGGGGGCAGCTTTGTGTCCCCGGTCATTAAATTATGTTACGAACCGATGTTTTCATACGTAATATTGATGTTTTTGATTATTTTTAAGCCGGATCTGGCAGCTGTAAGTCGGCTATCACCGATGAGGAGTGCGATCAGGGTTCTGAATGGGCGATTCGCGCGATTTGAGTACTAAAAGACCGGGTTCGATTACTTTTACCCCGAGTAGGGGATAATAAAGATGCATACTGACGATATCTGCAGGAGGAAGTGGTTATGATGTGGGGATTTTTTGATCCAATGTACCTGATGTTTGCGATCCCGGGGCTGATTCTTGCCATGATCGCGTCGTTTATGACCAAGAGTACCTTCAATAAGTACTCCCGGGTAGCCTCTCAAACCGGCCTGACCGGGGCGGAGGCGGCCCGCAAGCTTTTGTCTTCCGCGGGAATAAACGACGTGAGTATCGAGCAGGTGCAGGGTTTTCTCAGCGACCACTATGACCCCACGGCCAAAAAGCTGCGTCTGTCACCCAAGGTATACGGCAGCAACAGTCTCTCGGCCATCGGCGTGGCGTGTCACGAGGCGGGGCATGCTATTCAGCATGCTTATAAGTTTGCACCTCTTCATCTGCGCACGGCACTGGTGCCGGCGACTAATTTTGCGAGTAATATTTCTTATTTTGTGATAATGGCGGGTTTTTTCATATCTCCGAAGTTAATTTTTCTGGGGGCCCTGCTGTTCAGTGTGGCGGTCCTGTTTTCGATAGTAACTCTTCCGGTGGAATGGGATGCCAGTCATCGGGCAAAGAAGCTAATGGTGGAAGCGGGTGTAGTAAACCGCAGTGAGTCTGCGATAGCGGGCAATGTGCTCAACGCGGCGTTTCTGACCTATGTGGCGGCAGCGGTCAGCTCACTTCTGACGCTATTGTACTATTTGATGCGCTCGGGTGTGTTCGGTGGAGGGGATGATTAAACGAAGAGAGCAAGGCAACATCTGGCACGCCCTTTGATGTTTATTTATAGTCAGACAAAGCGGTCTGCACAGAGAATCGCAAATTTAGTCTTGTGTTAGAATAATCATTGTAGTATATTAGAGATCTCGCTTGAGAGACATAGAAATTTCGATATATCGCGGGGTGGAGCAGTCCGGTAGCTCGTTGGGCTCATAACCCAAAGGTCGTAGGTTCGAATCCTGCCCCCGCTACCAATAATAACAAAATGGTCAACCTTGTGTTGGCCATTTTTGTTATTATTTGAGTTCACCGTGAGGAAAAGATGAAAACCTGGTTCGACCACAGAGCCAATTGGAAATTGGCGAAGTAGAGGCGTTGGCGAAGCCATAAGCCAATCCTGCCCTCAGCTAACATACAAAAAAGCCGGTTGTAAAACACCGGCTTTTTTTTCGTTTTGGGGTCTTCATACGCGAAGAAAAATCAAAAGAACAACAAATCAAAAATGAGAGGCGGAGAGCATCCCAAAAGGCTCAGAAGATTATCGGGGGTGTTTCTTTTTCTTTACAGTTCAAACTCATATCCCAGTACTGCGCCTCACCGTGGGCGATTCTGAACATGAAAATCCGACCGTTTGGATATGCTTTAAAAACGTCGTGAAGCCATGGACGATCTTCGAAGAGTTTCTTTTGGAGTCCGTCATCGTTGATTTGCTCGATTTTTCCGGTGATTCGCACCATCTGCATATTACCCATGCCCTCACCGGGATTCATAAAACCAATTTCAACTTTCGGATTATTACTTAGCTGCTCTGAAAGTCTTTTCTGGGTGCCGGTATGAAAATAGAAGCCCGAATCATCAGCAAACCACATTGCCATTGCCCGCACATGCGGCTGATCGCCTACAGCCGTGGAAAGCCAGGCTGCCGGGTTCTGGTTGGTAAATTCCCTTATCTCCTCGATAGTCTTCATAAGGTCCTCCGATACTGCTCGAAATGAGACGATTAGCTGTAACGCAATTCAATCTGAACATAAAAAAATAATTTACAGGATCAGCCAAAACTTTCATAATCCAACCTAATTGTTTCATTATTGTGCTGCAATAATGATTTTACCCGCTGGACAACACGCGGGTATACCTCCACTCTCACACCTTTCAAACAGATCACTAACAAACCTGCACTAATTTTGTATCTACTATAACTGCCTCTTCTCCGGCACATTCCTGTGCCGGATACAGCTACGTGCCGGATAAACCGATGTTTTTTGTTATCCATCACTACCCTGCTTCTGACATAACTCTCTACAAATGAGGGCGTTATAACCCTCATCCGTTTTTCGAAATCAAACGGCACGCCTTTTGACATTACTGTTCCCGGTTGTCTGCACCACCGCTATATACAAAGTGCTATAGCGCTGATTCGACGGCCATGAAGCAGGAAAAAGCCATAATCCTCTTACAAGGAGTGTAGGGATGCGCAATGTTTGTTTGTCTTTGTTTATCCTTGTAAACTTATGGGTGCAAAGCTTTGCACAGCAATACCTCTCACTGGACGGTTCGGTTCGACTGCGTTATGGGTACCGAACTGGATCTTCACCTCCGATACTCCTTAGGTACACTTGGTCAGGTGTATCTCGGAGGCGGCTACTTTCGAAGTGGTGATGCTATGGTTGATGAGAGTGAAGCAATCTTCGCATTCGCACAGACAACGGTGAATCTTAAAAAGACCATATACTCCAAAGGGCGGGACTAATGGCTGAGGGCACGTCCATTATCAACCAGACGAATTTTGATTTAAGCGGGGCCATTTGGCTGTGCAGTGAAGGAAAGCAGGTACTCAATAAGAAGCATCTGCGGCTGCTTGAGGCAATCGACACCACCGGCTCGATTTCCGCCGCAGCCAAGTCACTACCGATGAGTTATAAGGCGGCCTGGGATGCGGTTGACTCTTTAAATATGGCTGAAGGCAAGAGAGTTGAACTTCTCATAAAAACATCCCAGGTGATTCTTGCGACCACACTGGCTTGAGTGTTTAATCCCAACGTTGTATGAGTTTTTCGATAGCAGCCGGAAAAAAAACAATGATTAACAACGCAGACTTATGAATACGGAAATCTTATGAAGACACCATGCAGGCAGATACTATCAACAATGATAGCTATGCTGGTTTTATTACCGTTTCGGACATCGGCCGACCAGCTGCACATAGCCGTGGCGGCAAATTTCACCGCGGCCACCAAAGCGATCGTTCCGCTGTTTGAAAAGAAGACCGGCCATACGGTTACGGTCAGTTTCGGCTCCACCGGCCAGCTTTTCTCTCAGATTGTCAACGGAGCTCCGTTTGATGTACTCCTTGCCGCCGATTCGCTCCGCCCCGCCGCACTGGTGCGTGAGGGGATCGGGATCGATTCGACCCGTTTTACCTATGCACGGGGGGTACTCGCGCTGTGGAGCCCCAGGGAGGGATTTATCGATACCGCGGGTACCGTCCTCTCCGGCACATCCTGGCGGTATTGTGCCTTCGCAAACCCCAAAACAGCGCCATATGGTGCCGCCGCCAGGCAGACTCTTCAAACGTTAAAGCTCACCCCCGGTATGGAAGACCGCCTGGTACAGGGAACAAACATCGCACAGACCTGGCAGCAGGTGGCAAGTGGAAACGCGGAGTTGGGATTTGTGGCCTATGCACAGATCGCTCTGCTTTCGCCGGAGAAAAAAGGATCATACTGGATAGTGCCGCAGGATTACTACTCCCCGCTGCTCCAGCAGGCGGTGGTGCTAAAAAGTGCTCAACATAAAAGCGCTGCACATCAATTTACCGAATTTCTCCGCGATAAGCAGGCTCTGGCCATAATAATGCAGTATGGATATGGCGTGGGAGAGTCGCAATGAGTGCGCTGGATTTAGAGGCGATACAAACGACACTGCTCCTTGCGGTGACAGCAACCTCGGTGCTTCTCTGCATCGCCACGCCCCTGGCCTGGTGGCTTGCCCGAAGCAGTTCGCTGATTTCACATGTTGTGGGAACGATCGTCTCTTTACCGATAGTACTCCCCCCGACGGTGCTTGGTTTCTATCTGCTGATCCTTATGGGCCCGCAGGGGCCTTTCGGGTCGCTGCTGGAGCAAATCGGCATTCGCACTCTGGCTTTCTCATTCAGCGGCATTGTGATCGGTGCGGTGGTACATTCTCTTCCGTTTGTCGTGCAACCGATTCAGAACAGCTTTATGGCCATCGGTAGGCGACCGCTTGAAGCCGCGGCCATGCTGAGGGCCGCTCCTCTCGACAGCTTCTTTACGGTTGCGCTGCCGCTTGCGGCACCCGGGTTTCTTACCGCCGCAACGCTTGGCTTTGCCCATGTCATCGGCGAGTTTGGGGTGATACTGATGATCGGTGGAAATATCCCGGGGAAAACCCGCGTGGTGTCGACAGCAATTTTCGACCATGTTGAAAGCATGAATTATGCACAGGCGCACCGGCTGGCGGCGGGTATTCTGGTTTTATCCGCCTGTATTCTTTTAACCGTTCGGTTATTGAACAGGACACATGGCAAAGAACGATAGACTATGAGAGCTCGTTACAGACATAAGCGCGGCAGTTTCACCCTCGCGGTTGATTCTCACATACCGGAAAAAGGTCTCACGGCACTTTTCGGTCCATCGGGATGCGGAAAAACCACTCTCCTTCGCTGCATCGCCGGACTTGACAGACCCGCAGAG
Organism: uncultured Fibrobacterota bacterium; assembly: GCA_964419255.1. Classification (GTDB taxonomy): domain Bacteria; phylum Fibrobacterota; class Chitinivibrionia; order Chitinivibrionales; family CAYFVL01; genus CAZPHU01. The sequence goes on from CAYQOU010000021.1 coordinate 52,608, forward strand.
GGACGACTGGAGGCGTTCGATAAACTGTGGCATGACACGGCAGCAAAAATGTTCACCCCGGCTCACAAGCGACCGTTTGGACTGGTGTTTCAGGAAAGCAACCTTTTTGAGCACCTCACCGTCGATGCCAACATCCGCTATGGCCTCAAACGCACACCATCATCTGAGCAGCAGTTCCGGATACGGGATATCATTCACCTGCTTGGCATCGACCACCTTCTGACGCGCAAACCCCTGAGGCTCTCCGGCGGCGAGCGCCAGCGAGTGGCCCTTGCACGTGCGCTTCTGACCACTCCTCGGCTGCTTCTGATGGATGAGCCGCTTTCGGCACTCGACATTCAGAGTAAGATGCAGATTTTTCCTTTCCTGGAGCGCATTCGCGATCAACTGCAGGTCCCAATCATATACGTAAGCCATTCGTTGCAGGAGGTTTCCAGGCTGGCCGATCACATGGTTGTGATGCATGAAGGCAGCGTATCTGCATCCGGCCCGATTAATGACATTGCTACCCGTCTCGATTTACCTATGGAACGGGGAGATGAGGCCGGCGCGACACTCACCGGGAGGATAATGGAACACGACCACACCTACCATCTCAGCGGTGTCGAATGTGAAGCGGGAACGCTGTGGATACCGCTGCGTGATGTACCGATCGGCAGCTATGTAAGGGTGCATGTGGCGGCCCGTGAGGTGAGTCTGTCATTGTCGGGTGATCTCCAAACAAGCAACCTCAACACGATCGCTGCGGTGGTAGAGAGTATTAGGCATTATGGAGAAGGCACCTGTATGGTGCGGCTGCGGAGTAATGGGGTGGCACTGCTTTCCAGAATAACGCTTCGGTCAAAAGATCTTCTGGAGCTTGAGCCGGGAAAAAAGATTTACGCCTACATCAAGACGGCGGCGATACGGGTGTAGCCTTTGACGCAAGCAGATTATGTCCCGGGGCGGAATCGATTCCGCCCCCGCGAACACGTTTATCAGTCCCCAAAAGAACTTTGTCATTCTTATATCTTAAACTCCCCCACCAGCGCCTTGAGGCTTTCCGAAAGGGTTGCCAGCTCCTCGATGCTGGCTCTCATCTCGGCGATGCCGCGGGATGTATCGGCAACCGCTTCGTTTACGCCCTGCACGTTGCTTGAGACCTCAGACAACCCTTTTGCCGATTGCTCCACGTTGCGGGCGACTTCACCGACACCGTTATTGACGTGGCCAATTGAGTTGGATATCTCGTTTATCGTCGCGCTCTGCTCTTCCACCGCACTGACAATTGTCTGAGATATTGTGTTCACCTCACCGATCACCCCGACGACAAGCTCAATGGCATCGACCGCAGAGCCGGTGTTCTTCTGCATATCCTCGATCTGAGAGCCAATCTCCTGGGTTGCCTGCGCGGTCTGCTTGGCAAGCTCCTTTACTTCGTTTGCTACAACGGCAAAGCCCTTACCGGCCTCGCCGGCCGATGCCGCCTCGATTGTTGCATTAAGAGCAAGCAGATTGGTCTGATCGGCAATATCATTGATCACCTCGATTACTTTACCGATGGATTTGGCCGATGTGCCCAGACGATCCATGATATCTTTACTGGAGGTGGCGTGTTTGTTTGCGTTTTCCGCAATAGCCAGCTCTTTCTGGCAGTTTTGGGCGACCTCGGCAAGTGATGTGCTCATCTCCTCAATAGCCGTGGCGACCGTGTTTGACGAGTCGTTCATCTCCTCTGCCGCCGCAGAGATGGTGTTTATGGTGGTGGTGATCTCTTCGGTAGATGATGCCACGGTGTTTGTCTGCGCGGTCATCTCCTCGGTGTTTGCCGCAATCTGGATAGAAGCTGCCGAAAGCTCTGATGCCGAAGAGGCAACGGTATCGGCATTGCCGACAACCCGCCCGATGATGTCCCGCAGTTTGTCGACAAAGTCATTGAAGTACTTTGCCATATCACCGATCTCATCCCTGGTTTTCACCTCAAGGCGCCGAGTAAGATCCCCTTCACCTTCCGAAATATCTTTCAACATATCGGCGGCATTACGGATGGGGCGGGTGATACCTCCGGACAAAAACCACCAGAGAACTGCAACACCAGCAATCGAGAGTATCAAGGCAAGCACCATCGCCACGCGTCCTTCCCTATTTACCGCGCGAATTTCATTTACCCCGTCCATGAACTCCTCCTCATACGAGCCTACACCGATGATCCAGCCCCACGGTTCGAAATAGGCTATTTCTGCGATTTTCGGTCTGGGCTCAGCTTCGCCGTCACCCTGGTGAAGATACCTGACATGTTTAAATTCCCCGGTTTTCAAGGCAAGAGCTTTCTCTACAATTTCCTGCACATAAAAACGCCCCTCTGCATCTTTCTTTTCCCAGAGATTTTCGCCATCGTTCTTCCCATTATCCGAAATGATGTAGTTACCTTTAGCATCCAGCACAAAGACATATCCCGATTCACCAACCGTAATGTCATGAATCTGCCGCCGAAGACTCTTTGCACTCTCCTCGGGGACACCGGTGTAAAGCATTCCCATGACGTTTCCCGCGTCATCACGTATCGGTTCGTAGGCTGTGACATACCACTTGTTAACGACGTACGCCCGTCCTACGAACCGTTCCCCGGCCAGTACTTTTTTAAGCACCGGATTTAGTTTCCCGTTGGGATCAGTCGCGGGGATATAGGTGCCTATAGCCCGGGTTTTGTCGAGTTTTCGCACATTTGTGCACACCCGAAGCATATCGCCCTGATCATTCATCCGCTGAAATATCGTACAGGTTCCTCCCACAAGCTCCTGCGCTTTATCGACAACCGGGGACGACTGAGCAAAGCCGCTGTTTTTTCCCAGCCATACATCGCCGAGCATCATTTTGGGCAAATCAATGGACAAACTCTTCTTTGTATACTGGTTAACAGCATCCCACTTCACCGTTTCACGGCTGAACCACACATCTCCAGTCTGCTGCATGATATCTCCTGCGACATTCAGATCATTTATCACTTTCTGCTCCAGCACCTCCTGCTGACTGGTCAGCATAGCTACAACACCTTCGAGAGTTTTTTCCAGCGCCTGCTCGGTAAGCCTGTGCGCTTCCTCTGTGGCTACATGCTCAGCATATCTTGCCTTCCACAAAGCAATACCCGCAATAATAACCATGGGAATGATTGTCGCTGTTACCCCGAACAAAACCAGCTTCCTGGCGATTGTTAGATTCCTCAGATTCATCTTTTCTTCTCTCTCCTGAAGGCATTAAGTAGTATCTGTTCAGAATAACTACTACTGATTCATTTGTCATTCTCTCGAACGCGGGGACCACAAAGTAGCAGCCAAGCAAATCATTTTTCATAGCCGCGATTTTAAACACACCTGTGCCGATCCCGGCCGCGGGACGAGCATGGATGCCGGATCATCCCGCAAGCGGGAGCATGACATACGTGAGGTACTTTTCTGAACAAAATCGGGTAATGTAATGGTAGAAAATCATCATCTAGCCAGAACCATTGCTTGCAGTTTTATCCTTTATTTTACCATAGCCGATCATATCGTCAATCGTTATTTGACTCTTTTTGCCTTTTCGGCCATAGGCACATGCTGCCTTGAGCCAATAGCAGTTTGTGATTATTTCACTTCTCCGCAAGTTATGTGAGGTTTCTTTTTCACATATTGCTGCTAATTGGATGAATTAGATCGGCCGTTGGATTTTTTTTTCGGCAGTCCTCCCTTTTCTCAGATGATATTTGACATCTTCTCCCTCATCTTTTATCTTATATTAAGGGGACGTGTCGATCTTGAAATGCTGATCCGGCATGAACTCATCATTTTTGTTGCAATCTCTAATCTACTTCAATGAAAAGGGTTTTTTTATGCGTTATTTTCAACAGACAAAAATCTCTCTCATACTATCCATGTTAGTTATATCGATCTTACTGCTTGTCGAGAATATCTACGCCCAATCTTCACCGGCAGGAAGTACACAGTCGATACAACAGCAGATGGGCGCTGCGCAGCTGCCGGAGGAGGCGAAAGATGTCAGTGACCAGGAGCTTGAAAATTTCCTGACGGTAAACCAGAAGATGCAGTCGGTACAGATCGAGACACAGAAAAAAATGCATACGGTGATATCCGAGGAAGGCCTCTCGCCCAAACGCTACGATGAGATAGCACGTTCACAGATGGACAAAAGCAAAAATGCTGACGCCTCTGAGGAAGAGCTTCAGAAAGCACAGAAAGCCTCCAACCGAATGCAGACACTTCAGCAGCAGATGCATACTAAGGGAGCAGAGGTTATACAGGAAGAGGGACTCACTCCTGTACGCTACCAGCAGATCGGCATGGCCATTCAGCAGAAACCTGAACTTCAGAAGCGATATCAGCAGCTGGTTGCGGAGGAGCAGAAGAAGTAAACCGTTGATCCGCTAAATTGCCAAATGCAAATGTGTAAATCAACCTAATCGGCTTACGCATCTGATAAACACATTCCACCTTGTGCGAACAATGAGCATTCACGATGAAAACCGCTCGTAGTGTATCCTGGATGCCCTCACGCCAAGTCGCTTGAGATGGCTGATCATCGCCGAGCGCATCGAATCGGAGCCACAGATATATACGGCGTGAGGACATCCGTTTTGCAGCTTCTGCCTTAGAAGCTCCTCGGTTATGCGCCGCTCCCAGCGCTGCGGCGGCTTCTCGCGGGTGACAACCGGGACAAAATGGAACAGAGGATAATCATTGGCCAGGGCAAAGAAATATTGCGCCGCGAAAAGCTCCCTGCCGGTCTGCGCACTCCACATAAGCGTTAGCTGCTCAGTAAAGCCCTGCTGTCTTTGGGACTGGATTATCGACTGAAACGGCGTTATACCTATCCCACCGGCAATAAACAGATGCGGTCCGGCCGAAAGATCGGGAGTAAACGTCCCATACGGACCGTCCAGATGCACCCTGGCGCCAGGCTTGACTGAGGCAAGCCTCTCGGTGTAATCACCCAGTTTCTTTATTGTTAAGGAGATGTGCGGCTCATCGGGGGCCGAGGAGATGGTGAACGGGTGCTCCTCGGTACCGCAGGTCCTGGACATAACGCGCATGTAGCAGAACTGCCCCGCCTTGTGTGCAAAGCGCCAATCGTCTTTCCCCTGTATGTTGACCCGATACACGGTCGGACTCAGAAACTTAACTTCGACTATGAATCCGGACCGTATGGAGAGAGCAACTCGTCTCACCACAGTATGGTAGAGGTATACGGCGATGGCAGCCGCCCCCGCTCCGCCCATCAACCACATCCGTCCAGCGCTTTCGGCCGTCGAATAAGCCGTAAGTACATGGATTATGATAAGGACCGTTGCAACAGAGACGGCATTATGCAAAAGCTTTACGCGCGAGTAATCCGCCCCGAGTCTTTTCACCGCGAAACGACGCAGATGATTAAACGGCTTGATTCTTTGTACCCGGCCTTCAATCATGAATAGATGCGTAAGTATAGCGACGGCTACAAATATGCCCATTCCCGCGACTCCCAGTTTGACCTGCATGACGGTGTAGTCGGCGTAATCGAGTTTAAACCAGTAGTGCACAAAAGCCAAAACGACCGCCACCCCGGCGATATGACCGTGGGCTATCATCACACGGTCGTGTCCGTAAAGACGATCAAGAAACGGCAAACGCGCTGCGATCACAAGGGTCATAAGAAAGTACCAGTACGATACTATCCCAAATGCCATACCAAGGGAGTAGTCGTGGAGAATCGAGTACCAGTTTCCGGCAAAGTAAAGATGCAGCGGCAGTGCCGGTGAGAGCATCGCCGCAGCAAGAACAGTCAACCGAATAGGCTTTGTGAGTGTCGGAGGCATGGAGTTTTTCCTTGGGACTACTGCTCGAGGCCAAGAAGCTTATCGGTATATGTGGCAGCCAGGCTCTTTACGTTCTTTTTGGCCGATGCAGAGGTGACCACATCCACATCCGCCTCGACTTCCCAGTCGCGAGTCTGGGTGGTATGCAGAAGGATTCGGTTTTTGTGCTGCTCGTTTGCGGAAAGCCAATCCTTTACCCAGGGCCGAACCTTGGAATTGACCCCTGAATTTGTGATAAACACGAGGTCGTAATCCGATGCGCTATGCTCATTGAGCTGCTTTTTGTGATTGTCCACCATGGTCACATTATGCCCCCTGGAGGCAAGGCTCGACTGCATTTGGACAATCAGCTCCTGTTTAAATGCCGTTTTCTCCATGGCAAGCAGGATACGTTTGGGAGCGGATTCGGCAGCCGTCTTCTCGACTGTCGTCTTTTGCCCGGTGGTATCGATGGATTCGGGCTGCTGCGCACATACGCTTGTTAGAAGTGCTGCTATACTCATTATGGTAACCAGACGTTTCATTCAGATACTCCTGTCACAGGTTGTCGAAGAAATCAAGTACATCATTAAAATAATGTCTCCCATCACCCGGATGCCCCTCGATGTATCCGGCCCGAAAACTCTAATTGAAACCGCAAGGAACACCAATATAAATTCTAACTGTTTTCCCCGAAGATATAGACGGCACGCTTCGGGCAGTACGTAAATTATCTCTATTAAGGATCCGGCTTTGAGACCGGGTATAGCGTCCATGATCTATCAGGTTATCAAACCTTCGGCTCTCCTCTCGCGGTTTATCCGTCATTATTGGGTATTGGAGAGCGAGGCCGGGGATGTATCGGAGACGCAACGAGTCATACCGACCGGCAACATCGAGATCATGTTTCACTATGGAACCCCCTTCTGTTACCGCACGAATACCGGTTATATCAGTCAGCCCCGATCGTTTATCAGCGGGATCAGCAGCTGTTTACACACAGATTTCACCCATAACAAATTCGCCCCTAAATCAGAGGTT